>CALXSL010000006.1 GCA_944391135.1 uncultured Opitutales bacterium | reverse complement strand
TCTCTTTTTCTAATCGTTTTCCTTCTTCTCTTATCCCCTCTTTCTTCCTCATCCCACTGAGTTTGACGAAGAGCGGAGAAAAAGGCAGGAAAAGTGGCGGCAAAATGGCGATAATTTAATTGTGAAATCGGAAATCAAACGCAATGCCGTCCATGCTTAAAAACTTGTAAATAATTCATTTTCAAAGAATGTAAGTTCATGAAAAACATTTTGGAAAATCCCGCACGGTTTAATGCCATTGATATAAATACTTGGGATCGAAAAACACATTATGAGCATTACCTCAATAATGTCCGTTGCACTTATAGTTTTACGTTGAACATTGATATCAGCAGCTTGGCGGAAAAATTAAAATCGCGGAAACTGAAAACTTATCCCGCGCAAATATATATAATTTCCAAAGCGGTTAACCTGTTTAAAGAGTTTAAAATGGCTTTGGACGGCGAAGGCGGGCTTGGATGGTGGGATATTGCGAACCCGAGTTATACCGTCTTCAACAAATCGACGGAAACTTTCAGCTGTGTTTTTACTACGTTCGACGATGACTTTGCTGTTTTTTATGACGCCTGCGCAAAGGACATGGAAGCATACACGGACGCCCGGACATTGTTTCCCCAAAGGGATATGCCCAAAAATTTGTTTGCCATATCGTCTTTGCCATGGATTGATTTTACAAGTTTCAATTTGAATGCGGACTTAAATACGCCTTATTTTGCGCCGATTTTTACAATAGGGCGCCATTTTGACCAAGACGGGAAAAAGCACATGCCCCTTTCCGTTCAAGTTCACCATTCAGTGTGCGACGGTTTTCATGCGGGCAAATTTGTCCAAACTTTGCGGGAAATATCAATGGGCTTTTAGCTGTTGAGATTTTTTATTTTTGCGGCGTGTTCTTTCAGTTGAGACACACATTCCTGCCGCAGGTATCCTTTAAACCTTTGGGGGCGTTCGGATGGAGTTGACATGTTCACGCTGAAATGGACAATCAAACCAAAAGGCGCGCGTTGCCGCCCCATGGACTTCAATGTAGGTTTTTATGAAATTGCTGTTGTCGCGTTTGTTGTTAGGCATTTCTGTTTTTGTATGTTTTGCGCTGCCGGGCTTTGCCGAAGAAAAACATCCGGCCGAATGGGAGGCTATCGACGCCCGTCCGGTTCCGCAGTGGTTTTTGGACGCGAAGTTCGGCATATTCATCCATTGGGGCGTTTACAGCGTTCCTGCGTGGGGGCCATTGCCCAAAGACGGCGCGGCGAACATTTACGAATGCTATTCCGAGCATTACTGGAACAGGCTCGAAAGCGGCAACCCGCTTTTCGTTAGGCACCACAGCGAGACTTACGGCGAAAACTTCAAATACCCCGATTTTGCGGAAAGCTTCAAATGCGAAATGTTCAAGCCCGGAGAGTGGGCGAAGATATTCAGGGAGTCGGGCGCGAAATACGTGGTGCTCACTTCCAAGCACCACGACGGATACGCTTTGTGGCCCAGCGAATTTTCCCCCGGCTGGAACGCTTCCGATACGGGTCCGCGCCGCGACCTTCTCGGCGAAATTACAAAAGCCGTAAAAGCCGAGGGGCTGAAGATGGGCTATTACTATTCGCTGCTCGAATGGAACAACCCGCTTTACCGAGAAGACATCGGCAGATACGTGGACACCCACATGCTGCCGCAAATGAGGGAGCTTGTGGAAAAATACGAGCCGGAAATTTTCTGGCCCGACGGCGAGTGGGACCATCTTTCTTCAACTCTGAAAAGTCCGGAGTTCCTAGCGTGGCTTTACGGCGAGTCTCCCGTGAAGGATACTGTCGTCGTAAACGACAGGTGGGGAAAGGAGACGCGCGGAAAGCACGGCGGCTTTTACACGACAGAGTACGACCTCGTGCACAGCGACAACGTCAAAGACTCGCAAATAGCCCATCCGTGGGAGGAGTGCAGGGGAATAGGCCATTCGTTCGGGTACAACAAAAATGAAAGTCTTGAGGACTATTCTACGTCGGAAGAGCTCGTCCATATGCTCGTCGAAAAGGTGGCGAAAGGCGGCAATTTTTTGCTCAACGTGGGGCCGACCGCAGACGGGCGCATACCAGTGATAATGCAGCAGCGGCTGGCCGACATCGGCAAGTGGCTCAAAGTGAACGGCGATGCCATATACGGGACAAGGCCGTGGGGCGGGGCGCGGGAAAACGCCGCAGATTCCGTGTATTACACGGCAAAAGGCGGAGACCTCTATGTTATTTTTACAAAAATCCCGCCGGAATCCTTTGAGCTGAAAGGAATCGAGCAAGCCCCGTCGTCTGCGTCAATACTCGGTACGGATATCGCGGTGGGGTGCGAATATTCAGACGATGTTTTGAAATTGGAAATACCCGCGCTTACGCTCGAAAATTCCCCCTGCGATTACGCGTGGGCAATAAAAATTTCCGGCTGCCTTTAGACGCATTTGCATTGCGCGCACAGGTTCGTTTTAATCTGCGCGCTTAAAATTCCTGTCGGCGCCATCAACGTTCAAATACCTCACGCTGCGGTGGATTTTTTGTACGCGCCCTTTTTGAACGGAGAGGCGTGCATGTCGTATTTTCCCGGAGTCGCGGGCGCGTCTATTTCTACCTGCAAATACCACCGCCCATTTCACGCGCAACGCGTATGCTGCCGCGGAAATTTCCCCGTCTGCCATAAATGTGGGCTGAGCCATTTTGGTGCTGCGCCCGGGGTTTCTTGGGGCACGAACGCGCCGACTTCCTCAAACGCGGGCACCGCCATGTCGACGAGCCCCGGAACAGGGATTTTCGACGGGAACAGTTCGGGCATTTCGTTCATGCCGCCCTCGGATATTTCCCATGTGCCGTCCAGATTTATAACCTCCCGTGCGTTTGCCGCGCAAACAAGCATGGCGAGTGCGCCCGCCGCAATAATCAGCTTTTTCATAAATCCCTCCCGTATAAAAATTAGAAATTAACTTTTCCGCCGCCGTTGTGCAATTCAAAAGCGGCTCTATGCGGAGTGAATCGGCCTTGGGCAAAGGGGCGAAAAATGCCGGAAAAAGCTGAAATATTGATTTTTGCGGTTATTGCGGCTCAAAAATGTTGACAATTATTAAGCCGGGCGCAATTTTGATGCTTTACAAGAAAATCTCGAATTAAGTTATTAGATGCTGAATTTTTCAGAGCAGTGCATGGATATGGCCCGATCAATATTGGGCAAAAACATCGGGGCCATTAACGAGGACGGTTCCATAACTCCAGTCGAGGGCGAAGCTTCGCTCGACTATGAACCGGGGCACGCGGCCCTCGCATTGGGCGAGTTCTACCGCGCAACAGGCCTTACGGAAATCGACGGCTACGACATCGTAGACCTCACCGCGCGCTGCATAACGGCTCAGACAAACGACAAGGAATACACCGAGGACGGCCTTGCGTATTCGTCCCTCGGATTGCTATCTTTCGGCCCGTCGAAGGAAAGAAACGTCGTGTGGGACAGGCTTTTGGAGGAAACCCAGAAGAACCTCGACAAGCGCCTGCTTTCGCGCACCGACTATGACGACCACTTCCAGATTTTCAACATCGCAAAAGCCGTGGCCCGCTTCAGCATGGGGCTGAGCAAGAAGGACGAAACCGGCAAGCTCATCGACAGGTTCCTCGAGCGCATCCAGCAGACCTCCTCGGGCAACTATTTCGACGACAAGCCGACGGAGGGCCTCGACGGGGTTTTCGATATCTACGGCGTCATCTCTTTTGTATTTATAAGGCAGTCGCTCCAGCTGCACGCCAACATGCACCTGCGCGACAGGAAAATTCCCAGCCTTCGCACTTTCGCCGAAAAATACCTGCGCCTTCTCCCGGACCTCGTCCGTTCAGACGGCCTCGGCTGGGCTTTCGGCCGCAACCTCGGCGCATACGGCCAGATGCACTGCATTTCGATGATCCTGCAGGCCATGCGCGACAACTGGATCGCCGACGACAAGATGCCCGAATACATGGACATCCTCTGCCGCCTCTTCCAGTTCTTCTTTATGACCTATCTCGACCAGGAGCAGGGCTTCCTCGTCATCCGCGACGGCGAGCGCAACGCTTCCAGCTCGTGCTCGACGCGCATGGCCAACTTCGACGCCGCGCGCTACCTGTGCCAGTGGTCGCGCCTCGCCAAGACGGTCGGCAGGCAGATGCAGCCCAAGGCTTCAACACCCAGGAGCCTCGGCAAATACATTTCCTTCGACAACTCCGGACGCAAGGAGCAGGGCATCTTTGTCTACCAGAACGCGGAATCGGGTCTGCACATGCACCTGCCGCTCATCGCGCCCGGCGAAAAGGACAGCTCCTCGTCGCTCGCGTTCCCGCACATGCCCGGCGTTTTCGACTGGCCGGCCGACAAATACCTGCCTGTCCTCATTCCCGAGCTCACTTTCGGCGACAAGGTCACGACCCCCTCGTTCTACGGCAAGCGCTGCACAACGGGTCTCGGGCTTCGCAACTCGTACTTCTTCCGCTATGAACAGCCCGAGCTCGTCACCAAGGACGGCGAAATCGCCAAGGGGCTCGGCTCCTGTAAGGTTTCGTGGACTTTCAGCGGCAACAAGATTACCGGAGACTTCATATACACCGTTCCCGCGCAGGTAACGCTCGACAAGCTCCGCCTCGTCGTGGCGATAGGCTCTCCCCACACGGAATACCACGTTCCCATGTCTTTCGCGATAGGCCCCAACGGCCTCGGCGTCGGCATCGAAAAGGACGACTTCCAGGCCAACTGGCTCGACACCGAAGTTGTTACCGAAAATCCCGAATACCGCTCGTATTGGGGCAACATCCACTATCTGCAGGTTTACGCGCGCAACCACCCGATGGTTCTGCGCCCCGGCGTGCAGTACCGCCTGACGCTGTCGCTAGACCCCGACATCATTTTTGCGGAATAAGCGAATCTCTTTTATAATCGTCAAAAAAAAGGAAGCCTTTTGGGGCTTCCTTTTTGTTTTGCATATTTGGATCCATTTTCAGCGAGGGGCAATAATCTTGACTTAGGCGGCATCTGGCGTTTATATTAACTGTAAAGCGGGCGGATATTGCATCAGGCTCGCAGTTCTCTAACATTATCGCTACCCAAAATGAAAAACATGAAAAAGCTTAGGCCCGCATGTTTGGCCTCCATTCTCTTTGGGCTGATTGCGTGGCAGTCGGCATACGCGGGGGAATACAACTATGTCGGCGCCGCCGGAACTCCGGTCAGCACCTCTCTCGACAGGGAGTCTGACGGCTTCATAAAAATAACCTATGATGCGGATCCCGCCGCGCCCGGCGCTCAATGGTCGCTTGCAGGCCCCATATCTTCCATGAATTGGGATGCCTCCGCGCAGGGCTATATTGACCTTGATTTCAGAAGCGGAACTGTCTCCTAGACCAGCTCCCTTGTAAGCATGTCGCATTTCGGACAAACCGGATCTATGACGCTAAACAATGCCGCCAACCTGAATTACGGAGCCTACAACGACGGCATTATGCTCAGGGGGTATGGAAACGTTACAATAGTCAATTCGGGAAGCATAACCGGGGCGGCGTATTCGCGCACGGCAATCAGTGCGGAATCGTCTAACGGAACACTCAAGTTCACCAATACCGGAAACATAACCGGCGCCGCCAACAGTTCCACAGGGCTAAACCTTGGGGCGTCCAAAGTTGCCGACATACTCATAAGCGGAGGCGCCATAAGTGCGGGCACGGCAATTTCTGTCGGCAGTATGGGCTCGGGTACGCTGACTATCGCCTCCGGCGCGTCGGTTTTGGGAAGCAGCTCTCTGCTGAGCGTTTCTGACGGCAATTTGACCGTGGAAATTGAAAGCGGCGCGACGGTTTCCGGCGGCATAAACATTTACAATGGCAACACCCTTGTTCTTAACTCCGGCATAAATTGGATGGGAAGCACGAGCCTTACCATGTATAACTACGGCGAACCCGCCTCAACTCTCAGCCTTATCGACTGGGACGGCGGCGTGTTTTACAGCGGAACATATCTTTCGATTGAAGGGGCCGAGCTCGACGTGAAAGTTGCCGACGGTGCGTTTGAGATTGTCGACATCGGAAGAAGATTCCAATTGCTGGAAGACCAGAGCGGGAATTTCGGAGGCTACTTCAAGGACCTCGACGACGGCGACTTTTACTCCTCCGGCATTTACGATTTTATTGTAAGTTATGAAACCGACGGCGTTTGGCTGGAACTTAACGGCATAGCCGTTCCGGAGCCGGCCGAGTGGGCGGCAATAATCGGAGCTTTTGCGTTGGCCTTTGCCGCATATCGCAGGCGAAAATAAGCGCGCGGCCGTTCATGCGCGCCAAAAAAAGCCCCGGAAAATGGCGGGGCTTTTTTTATGTCAATGGAACACGGTGCCTATGACTGCCATGGCAAAATAGAACGCCATAAAGCACAAGCCGAGCGATATCGAGACTATCGACCAGACTTTGGCCTTGTCGGAGTACTCCCTCGCAAGGTGCCTGTTGCCCGCCAATGCGAGTGAATCGACCTTTGCCGCAAAATATATCGCGACGATTCCCGTGGGAACGCAGCAGAACAGCGTGGAAAGTATCGCAAGCACTATGTGGCTCGAAATATTCTCGCTGGAGCGGGAAATTTTCGGCGACGAAATTTTCGAAATGGAATGTCTGCTTGAAGACCTTCTGTGCCCCGAGGATGAGGAGGATTTCGAAGATGACATCGACCGGGAAGACGACGAGTGGCTTCTGCCCGAATGTTCCCGCGACACGCCTATAATGTCGCGCCCGTGCCTCTTTTGGATTTCTTTCGGGTCTTTGCGGGTGCTTTCGCTTTTGCGTTCCGATCCGCTCTCGCGCGAGGATGAATGCCTGCGGCCGGACGATGATCCCGAGCTTCGGCGGCGCGAAGATTCGCCCGGACTTTTGTCGTCCGACGAACGATGGGAATGCGAACTGTGGCGGCGTCTTGAGGAGTGGCGTCTGCCGTCGTCTGATTTGCTGTCTTCTATTGGCATGCTGCGTTAAATTTTAGTGCGGTGCGAGGAATGAAAACGCCTCGAAATTTCTAAGCACGGTGAATACGGCGATAATTACAAGCACCGCCAGCGGGAAGCGCTTGTGTGCAAACGCTTTCGGGAACAAAACCATCAGAACCAGTATGGGCAGAAATACCAGCGTGAGGATATTTTGCGAGGCGGCTTCGGCAAAATTTCCGTGGACAAGCGCGTGCATCGCCCTGAGCGAGCCGCAGCCGGGGCAGTAGATGTCGCTTATATAATGTGTCGGGCAGGGCGGGAAAATCGTGCCCTCCCGGGACGGGTCGTCGAAATAAAGGAGCGCCAGCATCGCCAGCCCGGCGAAGCCGAGAACCGCGTATGTTATGAGGTCTTTTTTTGAGTGCTCTAGCATTGGTCAGTATGCGGGCAGTTTGAACAGCGGAAGCATCACTTTCACGACGAAGAATACGAAGGCGGCTATTATTGCCAAGTTTATAATGGTTGACGGAACTAGCCCCCAGAGCGCCCATTTGCGCGCCTTTGCCGTTTCCGCCTGCGCGCGGGCGTCCTCGCCGCGCATATGCAGCATGAAGGCCTTTTCGCTGTGGCGGAGTCCGAATACGGCAAAATAATTTCCCAGCAGGAAAAACGTTATAAGGCAAAGCCTTCTGCCGTCGTCGAATTTCTTCATTTTATTAAACTGTGCGCGGATATAAAAAATCCGCCCGCGCGCGAGCGGGGGCGGATTTTAAATTGTTCATGCTTCTTAGGCCGCGGCCGCGCCGAGAACTCCGAGAAGGATGTTGAGAACTATGACGATCACGAGCCACGCGATACCGATCCATACCGCGTAGTTGGCCCACTTCACGGATTTTTCCGTATTGAGCTTCTTGGCGGCCTCGTCTGTGGCGCTGCCGGCGTTGACCGCGTATATTATGGATACCACGCCGAAGGGCAGGCAGCAGAACAGCGTCGTAAGGATTGCAAGGATAAGCGGGTTGCCGCCGATCATAGGCACTTTGGGAAGCTTGCTTGCAAACTTGTCGAGCGCGTTTTCTATTTTTACCAGTGTGTCGTTCATATTTTATCAGTTAGGTTTCGTATTTGTGTTGAAAAATCAATATCCGCCGTTTTGCGCGGCGACCCCGGCAAAGATGCCGTAAACAAGGGCGGCGCCAAAATAGGCGACTTGCACTGCGAGCCCTATGCCCAAACCCAGCAGCCCCCAGAATCTCGCCTTTTTGGAATTGTCGAACGCCAGCTGGTAGTTGCCCATGGCGAGCGCATTGTTTACCTGCACCGCATAGACGATAGATACCACGCCGAAGGGCAGGCAGCAGCAGAGGGTTGTGAGGATTGCGAGAACAAGGTGGTTGCTCACGTGAGGAGCGGGCATTCCGGCCATGCCGGGCTGGGGGCCCTGTGCGCCCATAGGTTCGTCGCTTACAATTTCAGTTTGGGTGTTGTCGTCCTGCATTTTTGAGTTGGATTTTCAAAAAGAATCTTTGCTTTGCCTGTTTTGTCAAGGTTTAAGAGTGTTAATTGCCGTTATTATCCCCTTTTTTTTATCAATGCTGAACTGTAGCCCAAAAAAATCTTGACATTTTTTTATTAGGCGCGAATGTGCCGATATATTTAAAAATAAATGAACAACTGGTGGTACAGTCTTGAGGTCGCATAGGGTTTAAAACAGCTTTAAACTTTTGGCGGCCTTTTGTCTGGCCGCTTTTTTTTGGCCTATAAAAATGACACCAAACAAAGAACAATTCATAAAGTACGCGGCAACCGCAAACGTGGTGCCCGTATACACCGAGCTGCTCGCCGACATGGAAACGCCCGTGTCGACGTATTCAAAGCTGGAAGGCTTTGACGAATGCTTTCTCCTCGAAAGCGCCGAGAACGTCGACAACTGGGGCCGCTACTCTTTCATCGGCTGCAACGCCAAGGCGGTGTTTGCGCTAAACGGCAAAAAAGGCGTGCTGAAGTTCGCCGACGGCGGGACTGTGGAATCGTCCTCGGAGGACGGCCTCGGGCCGCTCGCCCCGCTGCGCGAATATCTTGCGGGCAGGAAGCTTGCCGGCCTCAAGTCGCTGCCGCGTTTCGTGGGCGGCGCGGTCGGGTATTTCGGCTACGAGTGCGTGCGCCTCTTTGAAAGGCTCCCCGAGCCCAAGGGCGAGCGCAAGTGGGACGACGCGCATTTTGCGCTTTACGACGACATCATCATTTTCGACAACCTGCGCCACACCGCGAAGATAGTTTCGTGCGCGCACATCGACGAGCACGAATCCCCCGCCGCCGCGTACGAGGCCGCCGTTTCGCGCGTCGGGAAGCTTGTTAAAATATTCAAGTCACCGCGCAAGCCCGAGCCCGAACACAAGTCGGTGGGCGAAATCAAAATGAAAAGCAACATGAGCCAGGACCGTTTCATAGAGATGGTCGAGAAAGCCAAGAACTACATAAGGCATGGCGAGATAATACAGGTTGTGCCCTCGCAGAAGTTTTCCACGGACCAGGAGATAGACCCGATTTCCGCATACCGCGCCCTTAGGCTCATAAACCCATCGCCTTACCTTTTCTGCCTGAAGATGGGGTCGCGTCATCTCGTGGGTTCGTCGCCCGAAACCCTGTTGCGCTTTGGCGGCGGCAAAGCGGAACTCAGACCCATAGCGGGAACAAGGCGCAGGGGCGCGGACGAAAACGAGGACATGCGCTTAGCCGACGAGCTTCTCTCCGACGAAAAGGAGCGCGCCGAACACCTGATGCTCGTGGATTTGGGGCGCAACGACCTGTCGCGCTTCTGCGAGTCGGGCAGCGTGCAGGTGACGGATTTCATGTCGGTCGAGCGCTACTCGCACGTCATGCATTTGGTTTCCGATATTTCCGGCGAGGCCAAGCGCGGCGTTGACGCCTTCGACGCCCTCGCGGCGGCGTTCCCGGCTGGGACGCTTTCGGGCGCGCCGAAAATCCGCGCGATGGAGATAATCAACGAGCTTGAGCCCGAGAGGCGCGGCCCCTACGGCGGCGCGGCGGGCTACCTCGGCTACGGCGGCAACATGGATTTGGCCATCACAATCCGCACGCTCCAGATAGGCGACGGCGTGACGTCGGTGCAGGCTGGCGCGGGAATAGTGGCCGACTCCAACCCGCAGTCGGAATTCGAGGAAACCAAGATGAAGGCGCGCGCGGTGGCAAAGGCCATAGAGGCCGCCGACAGCCTCGACACGCTCGACGTAAACAACATGGGAAAGTAAAACATCATGGTGCTTTTAATAGACAATTACGACTCTTTCACATACAACCTCGTGCACTATATGGAAACGCTCGGCGCGGACGTCAAGGTTGTCCGCAACGACGCCATGACCGCCGACGAAATGTTCGCGCTGGGCCCGCAGGCGGTCGTGCTCTCGCCCGGCCCGAGCTGCCCCGACAACGCGGGGGTGACGCTGGAGTTCATCAAGAAATTCGCAGGCAAGGTTCCGATGTTCGGCGTGTGTTTGGGCATGCAGTCGATAGGGCAGGCTTTCGGCGGAAAAGTGGTGCTCGCAAAAAAGATGATGCACGGCAAGACCAGCCCCATAGACCACAACGGCAAAGGCGCCTTCAAGGGGATGGGCTCGCCCATGACGGTCGTGCGCTACCATTCGCTCGCGGTCGAGGAAAGTACGCTGCCCGAATGCCTCGAGGTTACTGCGAAGTCGGATGACGGCGAAATCATGGGCCTGCGTCACAAGGAGTATTTTATTGAGGGCGTGCAGTTCCATCCCGAATCAATAATGAGTTTCGGCGGCAAGAGGCTGCTGGCGAACTTTCTTTCGGAGGCTGGCGCCATATGAACGGCGAGCTCACGCATGCGGCGCTAAAGAAGATTGCCGACGGCCGCGAAAACATGGGCTTCGACGAAAGCCTGCGCGTGTTCGACGAAATTGTCGAGGGCGAGGTTGACGCGTCCATTCTCGCGGCCTTTCTTACCGCACTCAAAATGAAGGGTGAGACTATCGACGAGATTGTGGGAGCGGCGTCTGCCATGCGCCGCAAGGCCACATTCATCAACGCCGGAACGCAGTCGCCCATCGACATTGTGGGCACGGGCGGCGACGAGCTTGGCACCTTCAACATTTCCACGACTTCCACTTTCATTGTCGCGGGCGCGGGCGTGAGCATTGCCAAGCACGGCAACAGGGCCGCCACCAGCAAGAGCGGCTCGGCCGACGTGCTTGCTGCGCTCGGCTTCAACCTCGACGTTCGTCCGGCCGTGATGGAGCACTGCCTTCAGGAAAACGGAATCGCGTTTTTGTTTGCCGCCAAAATGCACCCGGCGATGCGCTTTGCCGCACCCGTGAGAAAGGCCCTCGGCTTTAGGACGGTTTTCAACATGCTCGGGCCCCTGCTCAATCCCGCAGGCGCCACAAAGCAGGTTGTCGGCGTTTTTGGAATGTATTATACCGAAGTGATGGCCGAGTGCCTGCGCAAGCTCGGCTCGCGCCGCGCGTTCGTGGTGCACGGCAACGAGGGGCTGGACGAGATTTCGGCGACATCGCCCACGCGCATCAGCGAGCTTCGCAACGGCTCGATAAAAACCTACGAGTTCAACCCGCGCAAATACCTGCCGCGCCTCGGGGATTTTTCGGAGGTCGTCGGCGGCACGCCGCAGGAAAACGCCGAAATAACGCTCGAAATCCTTTCGGGCAAAAGGCGCGGCGCGGCGCGCGACATATGCGTGCTCAACTCCGCCGCGGGAATCCTCGTGGACGACAAGGCGCAAAGCTTTGAGGAGGCCATGAAGATGGCCGAGGAATCCATCGACAGCGGCGCGGCCATGCACAAACTACAAACATTAATAGAATTTTCAAAGCAATGAGCGGGAAGCGTTATACAATCCTTGACAAAATCTGCGAAAAAAAACGCGAAGAGCTGAAGGCGGCGAAAGAAAAAATGCCGTTCGCCGAGATTTTTGAACTCGCCCGGAACGCGCCCGACGGGCCGTCTTTCAAAGCCGCTCTGAAAAAGAACGGCGACACTCCGGCCGTGATAGCGGAGCTGAAAAAGGCCTCTCCTTCCGCGGGGGTGATCCGCGAAAACTTCGACCACAAAACGCTCGCAGTCCAGCTCGAGGCGGCGGGCGCGTCGGCCCTTTCGGTTCTTACCGAGCGCAACTTTTTCTTGGGGACTCCCGGCTATCTCAAAGACGCCGTGTCGCTGGTTAAGATTCCTGTTATCCGAAAGGATTTTATCTTCAACCAGTATCAGATTTGCGAGGCCAAGATATGGGGCGCGAGCGCAATCCTGCTGATTGCGGCAATGCTCACGCCCGAAGAATTTGCGTGGCTCTACAATATTGCCAAAGGGCTCAGGCTCGACGTTCTCGCCGAGGCGCACGACGCGGAGGAAATCGACATGCTTCTGGCGTGCGGCGCGGACATTGTGGGCGTAAACTGCCGCAACCTGAAAACTTTCGACACCGATTCGGCGCTCGCCGAAAAGCTTCTGGCGCGCATTCCCGATGGAATCGTCAAGGTTTCCGAAAGTGCGATGCGTTCGCGCGAAGACCTGGTGCGCGCGGGCAGGGCGGGCGCGGACGCCGCGCTGATCGGCACCGCGCTGATGTCGAAGGAAAACCCCGCGCTTGAACTTGAAAAACTTTTGGGCAGGGCATGAAGGCTTCTGTAAAAATATGCGGCATAAGTTCCGCCGAAGACGCTCTCGCGGCGCTCGGTTGCGGCGCGGAGTTTCTCGGGCTGATATTCGAGCCGAAAAGCCCGCGCGCCGTCACGCCTAAACAGGCGGAAGAAATTGCAAAGGCTGTGGGCGGCAGGGCGAAGCTCGTCGGCGTGTTCGTTTCGCAGACGGCCGACTTCATCAAAGACGCCGCGAAAAAGCAGAACCTTTTCGCCGTCCAGCTTCACGGGGGGCAGAATGCGGAATTTGTGAAATCGCTCGGTGCGTTGGACGCGGAAATCTGGAAGGTCGTATGGCTCGAAAACGAATCCGACCTTGCGGAGGCGGAAGCGTTCGAGGCCGACAGGATTCTCGTAGATTCAAAATCGGGAGGCTCCGTCGGCGGCACGGGCAAGCGCGCGAACTGGGAGCTCGCCGCGAGGCTCGCAAAAAAACGCAAGGTAATTCTTGCGGGCGGCATATCGCCGGAAAATGTGCGCGAAGCCGTCAATGCAGTTTGTCCGTGCGCGGTGGACGTCAACAGCATGGTGGAGGATTCTCCGCGCAAAAAGAACCATTTAAAGATAAAGCAACTGTTTGAAAATTTGAAAGAGATGGAAAACACACAGATGAAATCCAACGGAAAATTCGGCGTTTACGGCGGCCAGTATGTCGCCGAGACGCTCATGCCAGCGCTGCAGGAATTGGAGCGCGAATTTTACAGGGCTATGGGCGACGCCGATTTCCAAGACGAGTACCGCGGCATTTTGCGCGACTATGTGGGCAGGGAAACCCCGCTCTATTTTGCGCGCAGGCTCACCGAACACTGCGGGGGCGCGCAGATATGGCTCAAGCGCGAAGACCTAAACCACACGGGCGCGCACAAGGTAAACAACACGATAGGCCAGGCGCTTCTCGCCCGCCGCATGGGCAAGCGCAGGCTTATAGCCGAAACGGGAGCGGGCATGCACGGCGTGGCCACAGCAACCGTCGCCGCGCTGTTCGGCATGGAGTGCGAGGTTTTCATGGGCGCGGAAGACATACGCAGGCAGGCGCAGAACGCCGCGCGCATGGACATGCTAGGCGCCAAGCTCACCGCCGTCGAAATTGAAAACGGCGAGGCCACCTTGAAAGACGCGATGAACGAAGCCCTGCGCGACTGGGTTGCGACCGTCGAAAACACTTTCTACGTAATCGGCACCGCGGCGGGCCCGCACCCTTACCCCACGATGGTCAAGGAATTCCAGTCCATCATAGGCAGGGAGGCGAAGGCGCAGCTCATGGAAAAATGCGGCAGGCTTCCCGACCAGGTTGTGGCTTGCGTGGGCGGCGGCAGCAACGCCATCGGCCTCTACGCGCCTTTCATCGACGAAAAGGGCGTGGCTATTTACGGCGCGGAAGCCGCCGGGCAGGGCATCGAGACGGGCAAGCATTCGGCAAGCATGCAGGGCGGCTCGGTCGGCGTGCTGCACGGCAACAAAACCTACCTGCTGCAGGACGAGTACGGCCAGATTATGGACACATACTCGGTGTCGGCTGGCTTGGACTATCCCGGCGTCGGCCCCGAACACGCGTATATGAAAGACACGGGCCGCGCCACATACGTGCCGATAAACGACGCGCAGGCGGTGCACGCCTTCCGGACGCTTTGCAGGCTCGAGGGCATAATCCCCGCGCTCGAGTCTTCGCACGCCGTGGCGCTCGCCATGGAAAACGCCAAGAACCTTTCGAAAGACAAGATCATTGTGGTCAGCCTTTCGGGGCGCGGCGACAAGGACATGAACTCGGTCATGGAATATTTAAGGAAGTAAGGTTTTGAATCATGTTGAAAGAACTCTTTGAAAAACTCTCAAAGGAAAACCGCGCGGCGCTCGTCACGTTCATAAGCTGCGGCGACCCCAATCTCGCTTTCACGGAAAAACTTGTGAAAAGGGTCTGCGAGTCGGGAAGCGACATCGTGGAGCTCGGCGTGCCGTTCTCCGACCCGATGGCCGACGGCCCGACCATTCAGGCGGCCAGCCTTCGCGCGCTGCGCTCCGGGACGAACATCGTATCTATCATTGAAATGGTCGCGCGCCTGCGCAAAGACGGCGTGAAGAATCCCTTCGTTCTGTTCTCCTATTACAACCCGATTTTTGTGGCGGGCAAGGAGCGCATCGCGAAGCTCAGCAAAGAGTGCGGTGTGAACGCATGGCTGGTCGTCGACGCCCCGCTGGAGGAAAGCGCGGAAATCCTCGAAGTGACAAAGCCCAACGGTTTGGACTTCATACCGCTTGCCGCGCCCACCACGCCGCTTGAACGCATTGCGAAAATCGCCGCCAACGGCTCGGGCTTCCTCTATTACATAACGGTGTCCGGCGTCACGGGCGCGCGCAAGGCTTTGCCCGCGCATTTTGCCGAACGCCTCAGGGAGGTCCGCAAGGTGTCTTCGCTTCCCGTCGCGGCGGGCTTCGGCATATCGACGCCCGAGATGGCGCGCAGCGCGGCGCTCGACGCCGACGCGGTAGTCGTTGGCAGCCGCTTTGTCGATTTGGCGCACAAGACCTATATGGAGCAGGGCGAGGACGCCGCGCTCGACGCTGCGGGTGAATTCATATCCTCGCTCGCGTCGCAAATGCAGCGCTAGAATCTTCATTATATAAAACGTTTGCAATGTTGCCGCACGGGTATTACCTTTGCGGCAATATTTTTTATCATGAACAAGGGAAGACTTGAGGCGTTCAGCGACGGGGTGCTGGCGATTATAATAACCATCATGGTGCTTGAAATGAAAGCGCCCGACCACACCAATATCGCCTCGCTGCTTCCCTCCGTTCCGGTGCTGATAAGCTATGTGCTTAGCTTCGTGTACGTGGGCATCTACTGGATAAACCACCACAACATCATTCAGTCGGCCGACAAGATAAACGGCAGGATACTCTGGGCGAACCTCAACCTGCTTTTCTGGCTTTCGCTCATTCCGTTCACTACAAGCTGGGTCGGAGAAAACCACATAGACTCCATACCGATGGCATTCTACGGCGGCGCGCTTCTCATGTGCTTGGTGGCATACAAGATTCTCGAAATGTCGCTGGTCAAATACGCGCCCACGCAAGAGCTTCTGGCGAGGGCGCAAAAATCGAGGCTCAGGGAGCTTGTTTCGGTTGCCGTGTATTTCGCGGCAATCCCGCTGGCATTTGCAAATGTGTACGTTTCCGCGTTCTGTTATTTTTTCATCGCGGTAATCTGGGTGCTGCCAAGCTTCGAGAGGGATGGCGGCGCGCCCGCCAAAAGTGTCTTATAAAGAATTTGCATTTGCCGCCGAATGCGTTAGCTTTTTCCGGAATATAAATGAAATATATTTTGTGGACATTGGGTTTTGTTTTCGCGCACCTGCCCGAGTTTTTGATGGACGGCCTCTGCAAGGGCGTCGGCTGGCTCATATGCAATTTTCCAAACAGGCGCATAAGGGTGGCGTATTCTAATTTGAGCCACTGCTTTCCTGAAATGACGGAAAAGCAGAGGCGGCACATCGCTTACGAGTCGTGCCGAAGAATGGTGGAGATGGCGCTGTTCGTGGTGGCCAGCCCGCACCTCTCGAAGGAGAACCTCAAGAAGCGCATCAAAATCAGCGACTACGTTCTGCAGGAGCTTAAAAGCAACGCGGAGAACCCGCACCCAATCGTCCTGATGATCCCGCATTTCGCAATGATGGAAACCATCACTATGTTTCCGCTTATAGCCGACGTGCCCACGCCGCATACGGGCGTGTTTTACAGGCCCTTTGACGCGCCCGGCCTCGAAAGCTGGGTGAAAAGCAGCCGCGAGCGTTTCGGCATAGAGCTTATTTCCAGAAAAAAGGGCATCATGGGCGCGGTGAAATTTCTCCGCGAAAACGGCGTGGTCGCCGTGCTCTTCGACCAGAATACGCTCAGTGCCGGAGTGCAGTCGCTGTTCTTCAAGGGCATATGCGTCACCTCCCAGCTTCCCGGCATACTTATTGAAAATGAAAAGGCCGACGCGGGCATTTTCTACGCTACGCGCACGGGCTTCTGGCGCTCCGAGGTAAAGGGCGTGCGCATAGAGGCGAAAACCATCGAAGACGTCACCATTGCGGCGAACGACTGGCTTGAAAAAAAACTCATCGAGGACGAAACCGCGCGTTTCGACTGGCTCTGGCTGCACCGCCGCTGGCGCTTCAACTCCGACCCCCGTACGGCCTTCCGGATTCCCGACAGGAAAAGCATACTGGAATACACCATGCAAAAAAAGGGGCTGGAAGAACTTCCGCGCATATTCAGGATTTTCATAACATGCCCGTCGTCTTTCAGGGACACCATCGTGTTTCTGCCCCTGCTGCGCCTTTTGAGAAAGTCGCGCTACGACGCCAACATCACCCTGCTTTGCGAGAAGGACCAAGCCTCCGCTCTTCGCGCGCTCGACGTTCCCGCCGAAATCATCGAGCTTCCCCCCATGTCCAAAGGGAAGCTGCGCCGCCTGAACTTTTTCAAACGCATGTACGCGCTTTACCCCGACATCCATGTTGTTCTTGAAAACACGCCTTTGGCCGACCTTGAGTCGCGCGTGATGGGCGCGCCGTACCGCTTCGGCATTGAGGACGGCCGCAAGCGCAGGCTGCTGACCGACGTTTACAAGCCCGACGCCGCGCAGTCTGCCGAGCATGTCGGGCAGGGCTACGAAAATATGTTCAGGCATTTCGGGCTTGTCGGAGAGTTGGATTTTTCCCCGTTCACAGCCGACGTCGAAAAGTCGCCCGACATTTTCAAAGTCGCGCTGATTTGCGGCGGAAGCGGCGAGCACTCGTGGGGCGCCGACAAATGGACGCGCCTCGTGAAAGTTCTCAACGCCAACATTCCCGGCGCAGAATTCCACTTTTTCGGCGACGAGGCCGACTCGCGCCTCGCCTATGAAATTGAAAAGAACCTTGAGCACGTCGAGATAAAAACAGCCGCCGGAAGGCAGGGCATAAGTTCCGCCGCGCGGGAAATTGCCCAAAGCGACATAGCCATAGCCACCGACTGCAAGCTGGCGCACCTGGCAAATGCCATGGGCGTGAAGCTCGTTGCGCTCTACGGCCCGACGAACCCCATTCGCCGCGGCCTCGTATTCGATTCCCCAAAGACGGAAATTCTTCCCGACGACTGCCCGCCGCAGGGCGGCGCGCCAGTCGACAAAATAGACCCCGACAAGGTCGCCGACGCCGCGCTTAATCTGATTGCAAATTCGCTTTGATTTTGGCAGTATTAAAACACGAACAACGCATTTTACCGCAGGATTTTACAATGACAAACATAGGAACAGTTTTTAAGCCGAACTCAACAAAGGCCATGCTGCTTGGCAGCGGCGAGCTCGGCAGGGAAGTTGCAATAGAGCTCAAAAGGCTCGGCATCGAAGTAATCGCCGTTGACAAATACGCCGACGCCCCCGCCATGCAGATAGCCGACCGCTCGTACGTGGTCTCCATGCTCGACGCCGCAAAGCTTGAGGAAATCATTTTGAAGGAAAAGCCCGCGCTCATAATCCCCGAGGTCGAGGCCATAGCCACAAAGAAGCTCGTCGAGCTTGAAAGCAAGGGCTTCAGGGTCGTACCTACTGCCACTGCCGTCAACTTCACCATGAACCGCGAGGGCATCCGCACACTCGCCGCCGAAAAGCTCGGTATGAAAACTTCAAAGTACGTTTTTGCCGACACAGAAGACGAGTTCCGCGCCGCAATCGAAAAAATCGGAATGCCCTGCGTGGTCAAGCCCATCATGAGCTCCTCCGGACACGGCCAGAGCGTCGTGCGCAAGCCAGAAGACATCAGCCATGCGTGGGACTACTCACAGTCCGGCGGACGCTCCGGCAACGGCAGGGTAATCGTCGAGGGCTTTGTGGATTTTGACTACGAGATAACCCTCCTAACCGTTCGCCACAGCGGCGGCACATCCTTCTGCGCCCCCATCGGCCACCAGCAGGTTGACGGCGACTACCGCAGAAGCTGGCAGCCGCATCCGATGGGCGAAAAGGCCCTCGAGCGCGCGCAGGAATACGCGAAGAAAATAACCGACGCCCTTGGCGGCTTCGGCATATTCGGCGTCGAAATGTTCATCAAGGGCGACGACGTGATTTTCAGCGAGGTCTCCCCGCGTCCGCACGACACCGGCATGGTCACGATGATCTCCCAAAACCTCTCCCAGTTCGCCCTCCACGCGCGCGCAATCCTCGGCATACCGATCGCCAACATCGAACAGTACGCCCCCTCCGCAAGCCGCGCCGTCGTCGTCGAAGGCAAAAGCGGAATGCTCGAATACCGCAATATCGACCTCGTGCTTTCCCGCCCGAACACCGACATGCGCATATTCGGCAAACCAGAAGTAGACGGGCACCGGCGCATGGCAGTCCTCCTGGCAAAAGGCAAAACCATCGAAGAAGCCGACCGCCTAACCGCCGAAATGCTCGAAGACCTGGACGTAAAGCTTTTTTAAATTACAGGGCGCATATATGCGCCCTTTTTTGTTTTTATATGGCGGGGCTCATGGCCGCTTGTTGCGGTCAGCTTATAAGATAGGGGGCGCATTGCTGCCCCCTAATACCCCCGCTAGGCGCAAGCTGCGCCGTGGCATAGTGACGTTATATTCGGCGTATCTTCCGCCTTGCTTGCGCAATGGCTGATTTGCGGATATCCGAGTGTTGCGGTACTGGATGTAATGACGAACAAGCCAAGTCTCGTTAGAAATGTTTATACGCCGGGCAAGCCCGCTGATGCGCGGACATGCCCTAAAAATGCCCGTAGGGCATTTTTACGAATAAACCTTTCTCTCTCTTCATAATCGCTTGCGCGCTTATGGTTGCAGTGTGTCAGCGCGATGCCGCAAAAGGGAATACTTTCGGTTTACACTATGCTCTTTGTATTCGTTGGCTTCGCAACGGTATTAAAACGAACCTTTGTTAGCTTATATTCTAAAGTCACCGCGCGCCCGATGGCGCGCTCTGTTAATCAAACCCTAGATACAAACAGTGTTCGTGTTTAAAACGATGCCCTGTGTTTTTTTGCCGCAATTTGAAGCACTTTAGCCCGGAGGGTTGCCGAAGTTCCGAGGAGCGCTTTGCGCGAAGGAATTCAAGCCGGAGGCGCGAATACGACAATTTTGCTTCGCAAAATTGCCCGGAGGGCGAGACGGCCCCCGCTAGGGGGTGCGAGTCAAGAACGGCAATGCTTCAAATTGCGGCAAAACCGCACCAGACCATAGGCTGGCAGGCAGGGGAACAACCGTCATCCATAGCGATGCGATAGCATCAGGAATGGAAGCTGCGCTTCCTAGGCGGGTGCGGGGCGGCTATGAGCCCCGCTTTATAAAAAGGCAAGGCGCATATGCGCCGTTCACTATAAAAGCGGAATATGCGCCATGAGCTCCGCATCTAAAAGTCTACGCTTTGGGAAAGTGGACGAATTTGTTTTTGCCGTTTTTGATTATTTCGCATCTGGCGGAGTAGGTTTTTTCCATGAGTTCGGCCGTTATGATATTTTCGGGCGCGCCGAAGGCGAGAATTTCGCCGCTTTTTAGCAGTGCGATTTTGTCGGCATACTCGGCGGCGAGGTTTGCGTCGTGGAGAATGGCGACTATCGAACATCCATTTTGCGAAAGTTTTTTTGCGGCGGCCATGGCGGCGTGGGCGTGGGCGGGGTCGAGGCCGGCGGAGGGCTCGTCGAGAAAGAGGATTTTTTTGCATGGGTCCTTGCCTATCTGGCAGATTGCGCGGGCGAGCTGCACGCGGCGCTTTTCGCCTCCGGAAAGCTGGGTGTAAAGGCGGTCTTCAAAGCCTTCGAGGCCGGCGGATTTTATCGCGGCAAGGGCGATGGTGCGGCCCTCGGCGTCGTCGGCGGCGAATGGGGAAAAGGCATAGCGGCCGAGCAGGACGGTTTCGAGCACGGTGTAGTCGGAGCTGAGCAGGCTTTCCTGTTCGAGGACTGCGCGCTCTTTGGCGAGCTTTGCGGGGGACATTTTTGAGGCGGGGCAGCCGTTGATTAGTATTTCGCCCGGGGACGGCTTAAGGTAGCCGCTCATAACTTTGAGCAGGGTGCTTTTGCCCGCGCCGTTTGCGCCGAGAATAGCGGCGAATTCGCCGTCTTCCACTTTTAGCGAAACTCCGTCTAGGGCGGAGCGGCTGCCGTAGCGGAAGGAAATGTTTTTGGCTTCAATCATTTTCGCCTCCTTTGCGCCTTAGCAGCGCGACGAAGAATGGCGCGCCGATCAGGGCGGTAATCACGCCTATCGGCACGGGGTCGGTCGGAGAAACGGTTCTGGAAACGATGTCTGAAAAAATCACGAGGCACGCGCCGCCGAACGCGCTGAGCGGCAGAAGCCTTTTGTTGTCGGGGCCGACGAGCAGCCTGATGATGTGCGGCACGACGAGGCCGACGAAGCCTATTATGCCGCAAATGGCGACCGACGCGGCGGTCATGGCGACTGATGCGAAGCCCGTCACAATCCATATCATGCCGACGTTCGCGCCCGCGTGAAAGGCCTGCTGGCGGCCGAGGGATACTATGTTAAGGCTTTTGTACGAAAGCAGAATGACGAGCCATGCGGGAATGCAAATGGCCGCCGACAGCGCTATTCCGCTCCAGTCGGCGCGGTCTATTGAGCCGAGCGTCCAGAAGATGAAGCCTTTGAGCCCCGCATCGCGCACGGTGTACATGCAGTAGCCTATGATTGCGCCGCAGAACGCGTTGACGGCGATGCCCGCGAGGAGCGTGGATACTATGGAAATTTTGCCGTCTATCCTGCCTATAACGCACACGGCCACGGCGGCCAAAACGCCGAATGCGAGCGCGCCGATTTGCAGGGCCCAGACGGACGAGAAAAAACTGATTGCGACAACCGCTCCGAGCGACGCGCCCGACGACACGCCCGTTATGGAGGGGTCGGCGAGCGGGTTTCTGAAAAGGCTTTGCAGCCCCGCGCCCGCAAGGGCGAGACTTACGCCCGCGATAATTCCGGCGCAAAGGCGCGGCAGGCGTATATGCTCTATTATGAGCTTTGCGGTTTCGTCTGAATTTGAAGATGTAAAATAGGCCGCGATGTCGGAAAGCCCGACATTGCCGCTGCCTGTGCATAGGGAGAGCGTCGCGAGGCCCAAAAACAGCAAAGCCAGAAAAGCGGCGTACAGCTTTGCTTTTCCGGCTGTCTTTGCGTTCGGCGTCCTGCGCGCGTCAATTTTTTGCATATTTCGCATTGCACGCCGGGCTGTCGGTTTTGCTAGCGGCGCCTCGGGCCGAAGCTGCGCCTCGGAACGGGGCGGGGCGCGTCGGAATTCTTCAGGCGGTAGACTATGCGCGCCTTGTCGAGGTCCTGCGGGGTCATTTCCATTTTGACCCTGTCGCCGACCGTCAGCTTGATAAAGTTTTTGCGGAGCTTGCCCGATATGTGCGCAAGGACCTGGTGCCCGTTTGCGAGTTCCACGCGAAACATTGTTCCGGGGAGAACCGAAATTACCTTACCTTCTACTTCTACGCTGTCTGACATTCAATTAGTTTTGTTTTTAATGAGGAGTTTTTCCGAAAAATAAAGCTGAAATAATGGAACCGCCAAATGCCGCTGTCAAGCCGTAAAATGCGGCTTGAGGGGGCTTTTGCGTCAGAACCCCCATTCCTTCAAAACGCATATTCCGGCGTCTATATACTGGCCGCCCGTTGTCTGGCGGCAGTGTATGGCGATTGTGTTTTCGCCCTCCTTGAGCGCGTCGGCGGCAGCCCCGTCCATCTGGAAGTATTCGTAGTCGGTCACAAAGCCTCCGCGGCTGAAAGCGCGCACGCCGTTTATGTAAATTTCGACGTCCTCGTCGTGGAACAGCTTCCAGAAAAGTTTTTTCTTCGTTTCCGCATCGAGCTTGGGGAGCGTGAAGCTTTTTCTTATCCAGATGTCGCTGGTGTGCCACGGCGTGTTGCCCTTTGTCGCGGCGGCGTCGCCGAAGCCGGCCGGGGCGGTGTTCCACGAGGAGTCGTCGAAGCCGGGTTTTTCCCAGCCGCCGGCGGGGGCGTCAGTGACAAACTTCCATTCGCTCGGGGAGGTTTCAGACGTTTCAAGCAGCGGCTCCATTTTCGGCGGTGTGAAGTTGAACGTGTTTATCTTTTTGAGGCTCGCCGGGGATACCTTGGGGATTCTGTCGTAAGTGTACAGCCCGTTGATCTCGTTTTCGACGTCGGTGGTCTGCGTATATACTACCGCGCTTAAGCCCTGTTCTTCGCGCATCTTCCTTACAGCGTCAAAATAGTTCGCGTACTTGAACAGCAGGCCGTCGGGCGATTCCGTGCCGATGTACGAAAAGCCCTCGGCGGAGTTCCACGAATGCTTGGGGATATAATAGCCGATGCCGCCGAACTCGCCGCAGACGCGCACCTGCGTTTCGCTGTCGGATACTCTCGGGGCGGGGTAGCTGTGGATGTCGTGCATGTCGCCCGTTCCCGTGCTGTGGCCGCCGCTTGCGTCGTTTACGAGGCGTGTTGGGTCGAGCTCTTTCGCGAGGGCCGCGTATTTTTCGGTGTCGTGCTGGCCGCAGCCCTCGTTGAAAATCACCCACATCACTACTGCCGGGGAGTTGTGCAGGAATTCCAGAGCACCCCTGAGCTGGCTTTCGAAAGACTCCTTGTCGATCGGAACCGGAGACACATACGAGTTTATCGACGGCATGTCCTGCCAGACCATGAGCCCGAGTTTGTCGGCCCAGTAGTACCAGCGCGCGGGCTCGATTTTGATGTGCTTTCTGGCGAAGTTGAAACCGCATTTGATGGTTTCCTCGATGTCATAGCGCAGGGCCTCGTCGGTCGGGGCCGTGTATATGCCGTCGGGCCAGAAGCCCTGGTCGAGCGGGCCGACCATAAACACTTCCTTGTTGTTTAAAAAGATGCGCTTGAATTTGCCGTCACTGCCGACTGAAATTTTGCGCATGCCGAAATATGACTTCACCGCGTCGGGCTTTTCTTTACCGTCCGAAAGGGACACTTCCATGTCGTACAAGTACGGGTCGCCGGGCGACCAAAGCCTTGGATTGTCGATTTTAATGATTATGGGTTCGTTGGTTTTGCCTACGGCGGATATTTTTTTGTCTAAACCGGGGCCGGAAATTTCCACGGATACGTCCGCGCCGTTCGCTTTACTGAGGGCTGTCACGCTAACTTCGCCTTTGTCGACGTCCGGGGTTATTTTCAGGCTGCTTATGTGCGCCTTTGAGACGGGCTCCAGCCACACAGTTTGCCAGATACCGCTTGTCGGCGTGTAGATTATGCCCGTCGGGTTTGTCGTCTGCTTGCCGTGCGGCTGGCCGCCCTTTTCCGTGGGGTCGAAAACGCGCACGATTAGCTCGTTTTCGCCGGGTTTCAGAAATTCGGTCACATTGAAAGAGAAGGGAAGGTAGCCGCCCTTGTGCGTGCCGACGCTCTTGCCGTTCACAAAAACTTCCGCCTCGTAGTCGACCGCGCCGAAATTGAGCAGAACGTCTTTGCCGGCCCAGTTCTCGGGAATTTCAAATGTGCGGCGGTACAGCGCGCGGTCGCCGTGCTCCATTATGCCCGACAGCGCGGATTCTGGCGGGAATGGCACCAGGATTTTTCTCGAAAGGCTTTCGCCGAATTTTGGCGCGGCGCCCTCGCCGGTGAATTCAAATTCCCATACCCCGTTGAGGTTCAGCCATTCGCCGCGCTCCATCTGCGGGCGCGGATATTCCGGGTGCGGCATGGCGGGATCGACGTCTTTCGCCCATTTGGTCATCAGCGGCCCTTCTTTGGGCGCGTATTCGCTTTGCGCGAACGCTCCGGAACTAGATGACATGATAAAAAACGACAGCACGCACGCCGCGCCTATTGCGTGTAAAGCATTGCAGTTCATATTTCCTCCGTTTGTAGCCGCCCTTATGCAAAATGCATATGGGACATGAAATTTATGGATTCCAATGTATTCCCGGTCAACTGAAATTTTTGCTGTAAAAAACGCCGCGCTATGTTTTGATGGAAAAATGCCCGAAGAATTTTCCGAAAGAAAAGAAAAATCCGTGCCGCCGTGCCCCTTTGCGCCGCTGCACCCGTCGTACCTTGTGCGCGACGACGCTTTCTTCATGAAACTGGCCTACAATCAGGCGCTGAAGGCGTGGAAGGAGGGCGAAGTGCCCGTGGGCGCCGTCATCGAGTATGGCGGGGAAATCATCGCGCAGGCGCACAACATGGTCGAGCAGACCAAAGACCCTACCGCACATGCGGAGGTTCTAGCCATCACGCAGGCCGCCGCAAAGCTGGGCGACTGGCGGCTTAACGGATCCACTTTATATGTCACCAAAGAGCCTTGCCCTATGTGCTCGGGGGCGGCCGTTATGGGGCGCATTTCGCGCGTCGTGTTTTCCGTGCCGGACAAAAAGATGGGCTTCATGGGCGGCGTGATGAAGTTCCACGACGTGCCGACTCTCAACCATTCGGTTGAGGTTGAAGAGGGCGTCCTCTATGACGAGTGTTTGGAGCTCATAAAAACCTTCTTCGCCCTCAAGCGCGAGATGGGCGCGTGAAAATACGCCTGATGCTTCGTTTTAAAATAGGGTGACACTGGACTAAAGTACACTCCCACCGTAACCCTATTTCAAAGCCTCGCCTGAGGCGCATTTTGACGCGCCCCGGAGAAGTGAGCATATGCGGGGCATGTGCGTGCATATATAGCGTGCGATTGTTTTTCTTCGGTTTTGGGGGCAGACAATTCAAAATATTTTGGGGAGTAAAAGCCACAGCCCAAAACGTATTGTCGGCGATATTGAAGTCTATTGCGCTTCTTTTTCCGCTTCGGCGGCTTTGGCTTCCTCTTTTCTCGCCCTGATTTTTTCCTGTTCCTCCGCGATCACTTCGCTTGCAAACTCCTTAGCGGGCTTGCCGTTTATAATAAGGTCGGCCACGGTGTGTTTGCCGTCCTTGAATTTTACCAGCAGGTATGTATCGTCTATTTCGCGCGCCAGCGTCCTGTTGTTGAAGCCTAGCATTGCGGTTTCCGCGGCGGGCGCGTCCTTTTCGTTCATGAAAAACTTGTCGAAAGGCGGCTGGAAATACACGAAGCGCAGCTTGTCGGCCTTGTACTGTTCAAGTTCGTCGTAGCGTTCGAGGTTCATCTCCATTACCGTGTCGGAGTCGAATTCGTTTTCCGGGGCGTAGGCTTTGACTTTCGCGAAGCCGTTTTCGTCGGCTTCAAGCTCTACAAAGTATTTCGTTCGCTTGTACACGCCGTCGCCGAAGTACAGCGGAAAGTAGCCGTCAGACACTTCCGTGAGCCTAAGCTCCACTTGCGGTATGGGCCTTTCGTATTCGGCCTCCACCGGAGCCATGTTGAGCTGTACGTACCTGCCCCTGAAAATGTCGTAGGGATCCAAGGGGCGGCATTTGAATTTCAGCGCGACGCCTTCGTCGAGTATCGCCGTGTGCTTTTTTACTATGTTCAGCCCGACCCCGAACTGGACGAGAAGCGCTATTATAAGGAGTATGAGAAATATTTTGCTTTTCATGCGACCGCCTTTCTTTTGCCGAGGAACATGTTTGCCGCTATCAGGAAAGCGCCTGCGCCCGCAAGCATTGCGGCGCGCACAAGAATGGGCAGGTCGTCGGATGCGAATTTGACGCCCGCCAAAAACATGATTATCAGAAGCCCCAAGTTCATCACGCGCGCGCTTTGGTCCCTAAAGCCTTTCGCGAAGAACAGGAACCCGCAGGCGAATGTTATCAGGTTGGACACCGGTATGTGCCCGAGCCTGTATTCGGGTGCCGACATGAACAGCAGTATGTAGGGAAAAAACAGGGCGGAGGATATCAGGCCGAAGTTGCGCCTCCCGTTGAGGACTGCGGCGATAAAAAAAGCGAGCCACAGGGCGCACACCCCAAAGAAGATTATCGCGGGGGCGTTGAAAAAGCCGTACCTGTTGATGTCGGGAAATCTGGTGAAAATCCATGTCGCGTCGAAATTAAGCATGGCGGCCGCCGACAAAAATCCGATTATGCCCATGAGCGATACGGGGAGCTTAGGCGAGTCGTTGAAGTATTTGGTCGCCGCCAGAAGCGACAGCGATGCGCACATGCCGAAAAATATCGGAACCGCAAGCTCTTCCAGCATTACGCTTCCGCCCACGGCTACGGGAATGAATATGGCCGACATTGCGCATATGGCGCATACCGCCCCCAGTTGGAGCCAGCCCGCCGACTTGTACCTGTAAAAGGAAAAGCCCAGCGCGGCAGCGAACGCGCCGATTGCCAGTGTGAAGCTCATCGGCGTTTGCGAGTCCATGGGAAACGAGTAAATCGACGCGAAAATTGCCAAAATTATCGCGGCTGAGTACGAGCGCATAACGACAATCATCGGCAGCGCCGCGAGCCCCATTATGGACAGGAGGAACAGCCTCAAATCCCCCATAATCTGGAAAATCTGCGAGAGCAGGGAAATCATCGCGATGACCCCGGCAATGTTCAATACGGCGGAAACTTCGCGCCACGCCGCGCTTTTGTTCCGCGCTGCGGTATAAAGCGACACCGCCGCCGATATTGAAATGGGCGCAAAAGCCAGCGCAATGCGCGCCGCGCGCGGCAGGCCGTCCCAATTATACGCGACAGCCAGAATCAGCCCTAGGCAGATTAGCGCCGTTCCCAGCAGGTAAAGCGCGTTTTTGAAAATCGAGTTTTGCGGGGTCGCCGCAAGGTTTTTCAGATGCGCCTCAAGGCGTCCGGCGTTGGCCTCGTCTAGGACGCCCCCGGCCCGGTATTCCGGCAGTCTCCTCAAAAGTTCGGTTTCAAATTTTGCCATATGCGATTGTTAAGTTTTTTTCAGTAAAGTTGTAATAAAGGGCGCGCGCAAGCGTTTTATTGCCAATGGATGCCGGTTTGCGTATCCAATGCGTAAGCGCTATTGATATTGACTGATGAAAATCAGATTGTCAGGGTAATTTTATGAAGAGTGTATCTTTTCTTGTTTGCATGGCCGCGGCGATTTCCCTTTCAAATTTGGTTTCCATAGCGGAATCTCGGAGCGTGGACGATGCATGGGAAACCGTCAATTTGGCCGTAAACATGCATTTGGGCAAGGACGGCATAAAAAAGGACGAAAAAAAGCCGAGGCTCTTGCCTCAAAACTTTGCGGGAAAATGCTCGGCGAGTTTTATATAAAGCTGGCGAACGAATACCGTAGCGGGAATTTTATGAATATTCCCAAGGCAATAAAATTTTCAAAAAAGGCTTTGAACTACGAGCCCCGCAACACTTTCTTTTTAAACCGCTATTTCGAACTGGCCGGATATGGCGAGCTCGAAATTTTGGCCGCGGAAATGCCCGGCTGCGGATGCGTTGAAAACATGCGGGGAGTGCGGCATGTCAAAGGCGGCGATTGGGGCGGGGCATTCGAATCGTTCAGAAAGGCCTCCGATTTGGGCTACAAAAACGCCGATGCCGTCATATACGGGTGCTATTTGACTGGGAAAGGCGTAGAAAAGGACGAAGGCAAGGCTATGGCCATGCTGCAGATGATTCTGAACGAGACTTCAAACAACTCCTACGGCGACGACGGCTACGACTATTATGACATGCGCAGCAGCATCTACTCGGCGTTCGGCGACAGGTCCGACGTTTATCTGAAGCTTCTGCAGGGCTTCAATAGCAAGCCGACCCTGAACGCGCGTTCCGTTGAAGAGCTGCTGGGTTTGTACAGGGATTCGGTCGACGAAAACAAAAAGGCCGAAATTGCCGGGGCCATAGCCGAAATCGAGGCGCTTCCGGACGGTTCCGAAAAAGACTCTATGATGGTTGGCGTCTATACGAACAGCGACGGTTCGGTTGACTATGCGAAGGCCGCCGAATACGCGAAGAAAATCTACAACGCCAAGCGCTACGACTCGCTCTCATATGTGTTCATGGTCCTGCGCGGCATAGGCGTAGAAAAGAACGCCGAAAAGGCCGCCGAACTGCGCGCCAAAGTGGAAAGGGATTCCGTCCGCTGGATGTTCAACGACAGGTTTGCGCCGCAGGTAAAGGGGGAAATCCTCCGCTATGTCGACGAAAACACTGACGACATTGCGAAAATCGGCGAGCTGTACCAGATGTTCATGTTTGGCGCGAGCGGGCTTCCCAAGGACCACACCAAGGCGCTCGGGTATCTTGAAAAAATGTACAAGAATTCGCCCGAAGCGGCCTATGAAATGGCCAATTTCTATGAAAACAGCTGGAAATACCGCGACGCCGAAAAGCATTTCAAGTACCTCAAGTAATTCGAGGCGCTCGGGCTTCCCGAATCGTCGAGGCGCATGAACGACGTTATGTACATGCTGGGCTGTGCCTACATGAACGGCGTCGGTACCGAACAGAACGGCGAACTCGCGCTCAAGTACTTTAAAAAGGCTTCTGCAGACCCCTTGCTTGGCAACGCCTTCAAGGCAAAAGAGGGAATTGCCAGATGCATGGAAAAGGGCATAGGCTGCGAGGCCGACCCCGACGGCGCGATGAAAATGCGCGACGAAATGAAGAGAATCGCGAAAGAAACAAATACGCGTGATTTGGTGTGGCCGGTAGTCGACGCTTACGCATCAGACGTATTTTTTGAGTTGGGTCCCGATGCCAAGGCGCGCAAGGGCTGGATAGACTGGTATGTGAGCGTGCGCCCCTACATGCGCGGCATCGGCAGTCTCTGCGACTATTACAGCGTAATCCCGCAGAACCGCGACTGGCGCAAGGCTTCGGAGTACGCCGACGAGCACGCCAAATACTGGGGCGATTCGATGTGGTCGCAGCACCGCACCGGAGTCTATAATGTTTTCGGCATTGGCCGCGACAAAGACGTTGAAAAGGGAATCGCCCTGCTTGAAAAGTCGGCTGAAAAATTCAACCCCTACGCCATTGAAATGCTGGCATATATTTACGGCAGCGGCGCGGGCGTTGAAAAGGACGCGGCCAAGGAGGCCGAATGGCTCGAAAAGCTTTCGGAGCTTGCCTATCCCCCGTACAGCCACATTGCGGCGCGCTACATACGCGCTTCCGATTCCGTGGAAGACCCCGAACACGCCAAGTTCGTGCTCAAACTCGGTGCGGACGCGGGCGACGAGAAGGCCAAGAACAACCTCGAAAACTTCGGCGCCTTTGTTAACCGCTGCCTCGACGGAAAATCCGCCATATAAGGCCGCGGCAATTTGACTGGAAAAATACACACAAAAGCGGCGCCCCGTTCAGGGTGCCGCTTTTGTGTGTGGGGGCTGCGGCTTACCTTATGCAAATGTTTTGTCTTTGTTCTCTGAGTTCGGCGTGGCCTTGCCTCGCGAATGCGTAAATCGGGGCTATGCATTCTTGTTTTTTAAGCGCAAAAAAAATCCCCGTCCGCTCGGACGGGGATTTTTGGCGAATCAAAAGAATCTTATTTGCACTTGGCGATTGTGGCTTTAAGCGCGGCGGCCGAGTTCATCAGCGCCTGCTGTTCCTTGGGCCACAGCTCTATTTCCACGTGCTTTTCAACGCCGTTCTTGCCGACTATCGTGGGAATGCTTATAGCGACGTCCCTGATGCCGTAAGCGCCGTTGACCACGGAGGACACCGGAAGCACTTCGCGCGTGTCGAGCACTACCGCGCGCACAGTCTGGGCGATTGTCGCGCCAACCGCGTAGCCCGCGCCGCCCTTTTTGCTGATGACTTCCGCGCCGCTCTTCTGGGTGCGTTCGAAAATCTTGTTCTGGAACATGGCGTTGTAGCCTTCATAGCCCTTGATGGGCAGGCCGTTGACGCACGCGCTGCTCCACACGGGGAACATCGAGTCGCCGTGTTCGCCGAGGATTGTCGCGTTGACCTGCGTTGCGGGCACCTTGAGCTCCTTCGCGATGAGCGAGCGGAAGCGGGCGGTGTCGAGCATTGTACCGAGGCCGAAAACCCTGTTGACGGGCAGGTCGAGCTCGGTCGCCGCGAGGTACGTTAGAACGTCCACGGGGTTGGAAACCACGAAAATCATGGCGTCTTTCCTATAGCCGCCCTGCTTGATGTCGTTTAGAATCGAGCGGAAGAGCGAGACGTTCCTGTTGATTAGGTCGAGCCTGCTTTCGTCGGGCTTGCGGCGCAGTCCCGCCGTGATGATGAAGATGTCCGAGTTCGCCGCGCGCTTGTAGCAGCCCGTGTATATGCGCTGGCCGCTGTAGACGCTTGCGCCGTGCAGTAGGTCGAGGGCTTCGCCTTCGGCCATCGCCTGGTTTGCGTCCATGATTTGGATTTCCGACACGAGTCCCATGCATTCGAGCGCGAATGCCGCGCACGAACCGACCCTGCCGCCGCCGCCTATGATTGAAACTTTCATTATTTGTTAAGTTCTGAGATTATCATTTGTGTTATCTTCGCGACAATGTCTTCAGCCTTGCTGTCGAAGCCCGCGTTGGGGGGCGTGCCCTTGACGTCCGTCTGGGCTATCGAGGAGCATACGCAACCGGGACGAAGCTCGTCCGGGGTGTCGCAGAGGTTGCATTCCCTGAACTTGTCGTTCTTGGGCTGGTCAATCATGCCGAGCGCGCGGCGGATTTCCATGAGCTTTTCCGCGTCGGCGTCGCTGAACTGGCGGGGGCCGCCGATCTGGAACGCGAGCATCGAAGTGTAGCAGTGGGCCTCGACGTTTTCCATCTTCCAGAAAGCCGTTTCGATTTCGTTGGCCCATGTGATGACGCCGTGGTTTAGCATGAACACGCAGTCGTGGTCTTTGCCCACTTCGCCGACCTTGTCGGCCATGGCCTGCGTGCCGGGCGTGCCATAGTCGGCGATGCCGACCTGGGCGATAAAGATTTCGGTTTCGGGGTTGACGCAGCGGGGCGGGGTCTTGCCGGTAATGGCGAAGGCCGTGGCGTGCGGAGGATGCGCGTGGCAGCAGGCCTTGGCCTTGGGCTGGCGCTTCATGATGGCGATGTGCGCGAGAACTTCTGAAGTGCGCTTCCTGTTGCCGGCAAGCTGCTTGCCTTCCATGTCGACGAGGCACATGTCTTCAACGCTCATCCTGCCCTTGGAAATCATCGTGGGCGTGCAGAGCACGAGGTTTTCGCCTACGCGCACCGAGAAGTTGCCGCCGTTGCCGTCGTTGTAGTTCTTGTTGTACGAACGCAGGCCGAGGTCGACAATAAGAGCCTTGAGCGCCTGCATCTTGGGCGAGAAAAAGAATTTCTGGATTTCTTCGGGCGTCTTGGGGTCCGACCCGGGGGTCCAGTAGATTTCCTTGTCCGGAACCGGATAGGGGTCGCCGCCCTTGTTCTGCGCGGGGGCCGCGCCCGTTGCGACGGAAACCAGACCGTCCCTGAGAGCCTCTTTCGCCTGGGGCGTGAGGATTGCGTCCGCGGGTATGGAGCCGCCGGCCGCCTTGAGCCCTTCAATGTCTTTCAGTGTGTATACTCTTTTCATTGTGTTTTCTTTTTTTAAATTTCCCGTGTTCTGTTATTGTAAATTCTTTAGGCGTTGGGGTTGTAGTTGACCCGCTCCATTATGCATACGTTGTACGAGTCTATCGGAATGGGATGGTCAAAGGGCGCCGTAGCCTCGGCCCCCTCAACGTAGCCTATGATGTCGCCCTCTTCGGCGCCGAGCCCGTCGTAAAGGACGAAATTGGCCCGGCTTGCCGGGAAGCCTGAAAAGTCCCTGCTTGCTATCTGCGCCTTATCCACGGGCGCGGCGATGATCAGGCGCGCGCCTTTGAGGCGTTCGTCCTTTCGCGAGAGCGTCACTCTGCCTATCACCTTTGCAAGTTTCATTTTTTTGTAGTTTTTTCCGTTCGGCTGCCGCGTTCGCGGCGGCCTCTGTTTTGTTCTGTCTTGAGACCTTTGGCAATGGCCTCTGATTTTTCTATCCCGAAGCTTTTTAATGGCTTCTGTTCTGTAAAGTTCAGTCAGTTCAGTCGATAACCGCGACAATCGCGTTTCTCAGCGGGCTTTTGTCGTCGCCGACATACCCCTGCGACGCCATTCCGTCGCTCGACACCAGAACGGTCGAACCCATGCCGCCGCCGAAGGGGCTTATGGCTATGATGATGTCGCCCGCGTCCTTGCCGTTTTCGTCTATCGGCTGGCACAGGAACAGCGAATTGCCCGCCACACTCCTGTGAGCGCAGCTTGTAACCATGTTTCCGACTATCCGTGCCAGTGTCATTTGCAGTTTTTTCCGTTCGGCTGCCGCGTTCGCGGCGGCCTCTGTCTTTTTCTTGTCCGCTTGAAGGCTTTTAATGGCCTCTGCTTTTTCTCATTTTGAAGCCCTGCGGCCTCGTTCGCTTAAGAAGTTCCCCTCGGCCCGCGCCTTCCGTTGGGAAGGGCGGGGAAAGGAAAACGCCTAGATGATGTTGAGGTTCTCGACCATCACGCACCTGCGGCGACGAGTAAACGTCTTGGGGTTAGTGATGCCTTCGCCGGTTGTCGTGGCGATCGAGTACGAGAGGTAGCCTTCGCCGCCCAGCCCGAGGCCGGTTGTCGAGGGGCCGTTCTTCACGAACAGTGTCGTGTTGAGCTCGCGTCCCATTTCGGTCATCCTTGAAACGTCCATCGAGTGGATGATGGCGCTGTGCTTGAAGCCGTGTTCCGACTTCTTCGCGCCTTCCACGGCTTCGGCAAAAGACTTTACCGCAACCACGGGAAGCACCGGCATCATCTGCTCTTCGATTACGAAGGGATGGTTCGCGTCGGTCTGGGCGAAGAGTATCTGCGCCTTGTCGCACGCGAAGGCTCCGCAGGCCTGCGCTATCACGCTGGGGTCCTTGCCGACCAGCTCGCGCTTGAGCACGTAGTGGCCGTCCTTCTTGTCGAACACGACGTTCGAAAGCCTGTCGATTTCGTTGCTGCTTAGGCGCACGCCGCCGTTGTCGGCCAGCGCGTTCATGAACCTGTCGAAAACGTTTTCAAGCACGAAAATCTGCTTTTCGCCGATGCACAGCAGGTTGTTGTCGAACGCGCCGCCCGCGATGATGTCGCGCGCCGCCTTGTTCAGGTCTACCGTGTCGTCCACGATTACCGGGGGGTTGCCGGGGCCAGCGCAGATTGCCTTCTTGCCCGAGCGCATCGCCGCCTTGACGACCGCGGGGCCGCCGGTGATGCACATGAGGGGGATAAGCTCGTTCTGGCAGATCTGGTCGAAGGAGTCGAGTGTCGGGTTGCCGATGCAGCAGATAAGGTTTCTGATGCCCGTTTCTCGCTCGATGGCCTCGTTGAACGCCGACACCGCCATGACCGCGCTCTTGGCGCCGCCGGGGTGCGGGTTAATGACCATTGCGTTGCCGGCCGCAACCATGTTGATGATGTTGCCGCAGATTGTGGGAACCGAGTGCGTCACGGGGGTTATCGCGCCGATAACGCCGTAGGGGGCGTATTCTTCGAGCATGATGCCATTGTCGCCGCTGTACGCGTCGGGGCGTATCCATTCTACCCCGGGCACGAGCTTGACGATTTCGAGCTTGCCGATTTTGTCGGCGAGGCGCCCTATTTTCGTCTCGTTGTACTCGAAGGTGCCCCATTCCCGCGCCTTCGCCGCGACCATGGCCTTGACTATGTCGATAACCTTCTTGCGCGCCTCGAAGCCGCCCGCCTGGAGCTGCTTGAAGCCGTCGTACGCCGCCGCGGCGGCCTGGTTGACGTCGTTGAATATGCCTTTGCCTAGCGCCGAAGAGCCGACGATTGCGGGGGCCGACACCTGTGCCGGCGCGGCCGCCGATCCGCCCATCTGCTGCAGTACTCCGCGCACTATGTTGCGCAAAGATTCTTCGTCTATGTTAAAACTCATTTGATTTTCTCCGTTGGGTTCGCGGGGAACCCGTTAAGGTTATTTGCCGGCCTTGTAAAGCTCCTTGGAAAGGGCTTCGACATGGTCGACCAGTCCTATAACCGCGGCGTCGATGGGCAGCTCTTTCATGCCGCTGGTCTGCCGGGCGCTTGACCCCTGGCAGAACAGCACCACCTGACCCACGCCGGCGCCGCTGGCGTCGACTGCCACGATGGTGTTTTTACCATCGACAAGCTTCGCCTCTTTTCCGTCCTCTATTTGAAGGGGGCGTAGGATTACGAGCCTGCTTCCCGTCAGCTTGGAGTCCTTCTGCGTGGCTACAACCTGTCCTATTACCTTGGCCAGAAACATTGCGTTACAACCGCCTTATTTCTTGGCGGCAGCCTTCGGTGCGGAGAAAGACGATGTGAGCTGTTCGGCGGGGCGGGCGATAACGTGTACGCTTACGACCGTGCCGACTTCGCCTGCTGCGTTCGCGCCCGCGTCAACGGCGGCCTTCACGCTTGCCACGTCGCCCGTGATTGTCGCGCTCATGTACGCGCTGCCGACGTCCTTGTACTGGGCTGCGAGATTCACGTTCGCGGCCTTCAGCATAGCGTCGACGCCCTTTACGAGCGCCACCAAACCTTTAGTTTCCAATATACCAATTGCGTTTGCCATTTTATTACTTTCTTTGAATTTTTACCTTTAAATTTTTTTGTTTTATTCGCGGCCGCCTTGCGCCCGCGTTCCGGTTTCTTTATTTGCTCAGGAATTTCGCCGCCTCGCGCGCAATCACGATTTCCTCGTCGGCCACCACGGTGACGACCTTTATTTTGGAGTCGTCCGCCGAGATTATGCCTTCCTTCTTGCGCGTGCATGCGTTGTTTTTGTCGTCGTCGAGCTTCAGGCCGAAGCTTTCGAACGTCTTGAGGATCTCCTTGCGAAGCCACGGGTTGTTTTCGCCCATGCCGCCGCTGAAGCTTATGGCGTCCACTCCGCCGAGCTGCGCCATAAACTGCCCGATGTACGAGCGCGCCGTCCATGTCTGGACTTCGATTGCGAGCTTCGCCCGTTCGTCGCCCTTGTTCGCCGCCTCGAAGATGTCGCGCATGTCGTTTGAAACCCCGCTGATGCCCAGAAGCCCGCCCTCTTTCGAAAGCTGCTTTACGGCCTCCTCCATGGAAATGCCCAGCGCGTCCATCGCGAAGGGTACTGCCATAACGTCGAGGTCGCCGACGCGGTTGTTCTGGGGCAGGCCGCTCTGCGGGCTGAAGCCCATGCTCGCGCCGATGGCCGCGCCGTTGAGGATGCCGCAAACCGAACTGGAGCCGCCGAGATGGCAGTTGATTACCCTGAAAGGCTTGGCCAGCTTCTTGGGCCCGTTGTCGATATAGAGCATCTTTGCGCTTTCGGCCGCCTCGGGTTCGCCGCAGAGTTCCGCGACCCTTTCGGCCGCGTACTTGTGGCTTGCTCCGTGGAAGCCGTTCCTGCGGATTCCCGCCTTGTCCCAGCTTTCCGGAACCGCGTAGCGTTTCCATCCGGGCTGCGCCCACTGGTAGAAGGACGTTTCAAACAGCGCTATCTTTCTTGCGGCGGGCAGAACCTTGCCGAAAGCCCTGATGGCGCTCGCGTACGGCGGGTTGTGCGCCGGCGCAACGAACGCCATGTCTTCAAGCGCCTTCAGAACGGTGTCGTCCGCCTCCCTCAATCCCGAAACGTCTTTGCCCAGAACCGTCTTGAACGCCACTGCGTCGATTGCCGACGATTCGTAGCCCTTGCCCTTGAGGTCCTGCAAAGATTCTTCAATAGCCGAAACGTAGTCTGTGACGCGCTCGATGCCGCCGCGCACTAGTTCCGTGCTGGCGCCGTTCGCGTCAATGTCAAAAAGCGTGTACTTGTAGCTTGTCGAGCCAACGTTTGCTATCAGAATTTTCTTCATCTTTTATAGTTTCATCCGTCGCGACTGCTTGCGCAATGCGCTCTGGTTTTTTGTTTCCGTATCCGTCGCGACTGCCTTCGCAATGCGCTTCGGATTTTTTGTTTCTTTATCCGCCGCGATTGTGTTCGCTGTGGATTTTGTTTTTTATTTTCGGGATTTGTTTTTTTGCGTAATTCCTAAAAGAAACCGGGCTAGATTAGAATGCGCCCAGCTTGGAGAGGTCTTCGTGGGGGCGTGCGATAACGTCGACCGCCGATACGGAGCCGACCCTGCCTGCGGCTTCAGCCGCGGCTTCGACCGCCGCCTTCGCGCTTGCGACGTCTCCGGTAAAGAATACCGCTACCAGGCCGCTGCCGACTTTTCTCCATCCGAGCAGTTCAACGTCGGCCGCCTTCATTGCGGCGTCGGCGGCTTCCATAGCCGGAACAAAACCCTTGGTTTCAATCATTGCCAATGCTTGTTTCATATAATTTCTTTCCTATATTAAAGTGTTGCGATTAGAGGCCCATCTTTTCGACGAGCAGCGGGTGCGGACGCGCGATGATGTTTGCGCCCGAGAGTTCGCCGACGGCCTGCGCCGCGTTCTTGCCGGCTTCAACCGCCGCCTTTACGCTGCCCACGTCGCCCTGAACGATGACGGTGATAAAGCCGCCGCCGATCTGAACCTGCTTTACAAACTCAACGTCTGCTGCTTTAATCATTGCGTCAGTGGCTTCAACGCATCCGGTGAAGCCCTTTGTTTCGATCATTCCTATTGATTGACTCATTTTTTGCCTTTCCTGATTTTAGAATTTTATCTGTTTTGTATCTAAATATTTTATAGTTTTTGCTGTTCGGCTATTGCCTGCGGCAATGGCCTCTGATTTTTCTCATCTTGCTGAAACCGCATTAGCCGCGGCCTCTGTCTTGTCTCATGTTAAAGAAGCTTTCCGTGAGGATTTCCGTTTTTTGTGCGCCGCAAAAGTTACTTCAAAAGCTCGCAGACCGATTTCGGCCCGAGGTCGCAGGCGTTGCCTTCGTCGGTGTCGATGTGTACTTCCAGGCGCAGGCCCTTGGCCACGCGGCAGAGCACGTTTTCAAACACTATGGCGTTCTGGCCCAGCACGCGCAGCTTCATCATCTGCTTGTCCTTGACTCCGTAGAATTCGGCGTCTTCGGGGCTCATGTGGGCGTGGCGCGCCGCGCGGATGACGCCGTAGGGCATCTCATAGAAGCCCGCAGGGCCCATAAGCATGCAGCCGGGCGTGTTCTTCACGTCACCGCTGTTGCGTATGGGAAGGTCGAAGCCGAGGGCGCGCGCGTCGGTGAGCGCGAGCTCAACCTGGTCTTCGGGACGGCAGGGTCCGAGAATGCGCAGGTTGGAAATTATCTTTTTGCGGGGGCCGATGAGCGTCACGGTTTCCTTGGCCGCGAACTGGCCTTCCTGATAGAGCCACTTATGTACTGTAAGCTCGTAGCCCTTGCCGAAAAGCGCTTCCACCGCCTCTTTGGTGAGGTGCGCGTGACGCGCGCTGACGTTGACAAGAAGGGGGTTGGGTCCCTGTGCCTGAAACGGCACCTTCAATCCCATTTCCCTGTAGACCATCTCCCTGATGGCGTGCTCGATTGAGCTCTTAGGCGTGTCTTTAGTGAAATTCATAGATAATGGCATTCTGTTGCGTCTGTTAAAGACTTACTGGGGAATCTATTAAAAGTGTTTTTTCCAAAAAATAAACAATATTTTTCAAAAAAATTTTCCTCATCTTCTCATACAATGAACGACATATTCCCACAAAAGTCAACTTTTTTCTAAAGAAAGTCAAAAAATATGTAAAATTTATATAGCGCACCTATAAAAAGTACACTTGCTGCTGTGATGTAAATTGTTGAAATTTAAATATATAACAACGTGAACTTGCCTGTATTTAATTCTAAATTATTTTCGTATTTATTAATAGTATTTCGCTTGCAATGCGCGTTATGTCAAATTTTGTTCAGTTGAAATTTAAGCCGGTTTCCGCAGCGGATTTGCGCGGATTTCTTTAGGCCGCATTGACACGCGATGTCTTTTTTCCCGCATAAACAGCGGATTTGTTTTGCAGAATGTCTGTGCCGCTTCGAATATTCGAATGTTTTTCAAAAATTAGTCGTTTGCAGTTCTGCGGAAATGGTTCTTTTCTTGATCGAAATTCATAAATCGTAAACTTTTTGTTTTTTTGGGAATTTTTATCCAAAAATTTGACAAAGTTGTCAGGAAATTGAGTGTGCTTTCAAGTGAGTTTCGAAAAGAATGGCTTCCTTTGCCTTTGCTCGGATAAAATTTTTATGGGGGGCTCTTTCCGGAGTTTTCCAAAATACTTTTTTTAGGCGTATCTGCGTTGCGGCATGATTCAAAAATGATGACAGTTGCTCCGGATGTCGCCTACTGGCGCAGATTTATTCTGCGCGGAAAAAATTCATGCTTCATTGGTTTGAGTGATGAGGCATATCCAACAATATCCGACGATTGCTTCTCCGCTTTTGCGCGGGAGATTTTTTGCGCAAAAAAATATGCGCATCGGTAAGCCTTTCAAATCTCATTATTAACTTTACATTTGGGAAAACTTGCGTTTTTTTTAGACTTTCTCGTAAATAGTCGGGGAAGTGATTATTTAGACAGTCTAACACTATGTTTGTACCTCCAGAAAACAGAATCAAAGGCAAAAAGGTCAACTTCATGGCCACCTGCCTTTGCGACGCCATATTCGACAAGGCGGCGATAAACTCGGTAGAACTTTTGAAGAAGTTCGGCGCGGAAGTCGAATTCCTTTCAAACCAGACCTGCTGCGGCCAGCCTGCTTTCAACAGCGGCGACTTCGCAAGCGCCCGCGCTGTGATAGAGCACACGATGAAGGTGTTCGGGGCCAACGACTACCCGATAGTCATCCCGAGCGGCTCGTGCGCGGCCATGCTTTTCCACTCGTCGAAAATCGCGTTCCGCGACGCGGACGAGGCCAAACGCAAAGAGGTCGACAAATTCGCCGACAGAATCTGGGAATTCTGCGACTACCTCGTCAACGTACTCGGCGTCGAGAAGATAGGCGGCAAGTTCAAGGCGAAAGTCGCCGTGCACAACTCCTGCCACAGCAAGGGCAGCGGCACTCCCGAGGCCATGAAGAAACTTTTGACAACCATCGAGGGCCTGGAGCTTGTGGACTTCGACGGCTCAGATGACTGCTGCGGCTTTGGGGGCACCTTCTCTGTCGTCATGCCCGAGCTTTCCGCGGAGATGGGCGAGGCCAAGGTCAAGGCGATAACCGCCAAGAACCCCGACCTCATAACCGCGGCCGACACTTCGTGCCTCATGCACCAGAAGGGCATAGCCGACAAGCACGGAATCAAATACCCCGCAAAGCACGTCGCGCAGCTTTTTTATGAAGCGATGAAAAACGGAGGGCTCATATAATGGCGCTGCAACCCATAGACCACTTTTGCGAAACGCTCGACCCGCATGTCAAGAAAGCGATAACCGCCGCGAGCGTGGGCAGCACGAACGCCCAGAAGGCGATTCTTGAGCGCGACTATCCCGGAGACAAGACGGATCACCTGCGTTCGCTCGCCAACGCCATCAAGGGCGGCGACCTCGCCGGAAACCTAGAGAAAGCCGTTGCCTCGCTCGAAAGGAACGGCATAACCGTTCTCTTCGCCAAGGACGGCGCCGAGGCGCGCGACATCATTTACAATATCATCAAGGAGCGCGAAGCCAAGAACGTCGTCAAAATCAAGAGCATGACCACCGAGGAAATCGAGCTCAACCACTTCCTGCAGGAAAAGGGTATGGACGTGGTCGAAACCGACCTCGGCGAACTCATCATCCAGATTGAAAACGAAAAGCCCTCGCATATCGTAAAGCCGGCCATCCACCGCACGCGCGGGGACATCGCCGAATCTTTCGTAAAGCACAACATTGCCGAAAAGTACGACGACAACCCCAACCATCTCACGCTGGCCGCCAGAAAATATCTGCGCGAAAAATACTTCGCCGCCGACGTGGTTGTCAGCGGCGCGAACTATGTGCTCGCCGAAGAGGGCGCGATAGTGCTCTGCACGAACGAGGGCAACTCCCGCTTCTCGATGGCCGGAGCCAAGACGCACATCGCGCTCGTCGGCTTTGAAAAGGTTATCCCTTCGGCCAAGGAGCTTGCGGTGTTCCTCAACCTCCTCGCGCGCAGCGCGACGGGGCAGACCAGCACTGCCTACACCGACTTTGTCGCGGGGCCGGGCAAGTCGAAAAACAGCCCGAAGGAAATGTTCCTCGTGTTCCTCGACAACGGCCGCAGCGACATCCTCGCCAGCGAATCCGCCGAAATTTTGAAGTGCATACGCTGCGGCGCGTGCATGAACAGGTGCCCCGTGTTCCGCCTTGTGGGCGGCCATGCGTACCGCGCGACGTATCCGGGGCCGCTGGGAATCGTGCTTTCGCCGCTTCTCGCCGGCGACAAGCTCGCGACCCTCGCGGACCTTCCCAAGGCGTGCTCGCTTTGCGGCGCGTGCGGCGAAGTCTGCCCTGCGAAAATCCCGCTGCCCGACCTCATTCTGAAAAACCGCGACAAGGTCAAGAAACAGCATATCCATGTGCCCAACGACATCAACTTCTGGCCCTTCAAGCTTCTCGCCACGACCCCGTGGATGTGGAAAAGCGCAATGGCGATGAGCAAGGCGGCGAACTTCCTGCCGCTCAGCTGGATCAAGTTCGGCCCGGCCGGACGCTGGTTCAAGAGCAGGACAATCCCGAGGATAAACGGGGGCAACTTTAGAAACTGGTTTAAGAAAAATGGATAAGAACGACTTTTTGAAGAGGGTGCGCGAGGCCTCGAAGAACCGCAAGGTTGTCGAAACCCCGAAGCTCGACTGCGGCGTGGTTTCCGCGATGCTCGAAGGCGGCGCGAAAGACGCGTTCGTCAAGAATTTCACCTCAAACCACGGCATTGTGGTAGAAGATTTTGACGCGCTCGTCAGGGTGCTCAAGGACAATGGCTGCAAAATCGGCGTGGTCGACGCGAAGATGGACAGCACGCTCGGTCTTGAAAAGCACTTTGAAATCACGCGCGAGTTCGACCGCAACATTCCCGACGCATACCATTTCGGCGTCAGCATTGCGTCGAAGGCCATAGGCGAAAGCGGCTCCATGATCCTCAAGGACAAGGATACCGACGACCGCCTCACGACCGTCGCCCCGTGGGTTCACGTGGCGGTGCTCAAGGAAAGCGACATCGTTTCGACCCTTTCCGACGGCCTCGACGGCATAATAGACAACGCGTATTCGATATTCATCGGCGCGCCGTCCAAGACGTCCGACATCGAGGGCGTGCTTGTCGAGGGCGTGCACGGCCCCGGCGTGGAAATCTGCTATATTGTGAAATAAACTCGCTGCACTTGAAAAAGGCGGCTGATAAAGCCGCTTTTTTTCTTGACTTTGTTTGTCTTTTTTATTATAGATAAGGTTTCAAATCCAAACATACATTATGAACACATTCAGCAAAACATTTGTTGCGGCGCTAATTCCTCTTTCGCCGCTTTTCGCCTTGACTGACGTTTATTTCGGTCCGGGCGACTGGGAGGCCGACACTCCCACGCAAAGCGCCATCCCGCTTTATTCCGACAGCGGCTTGACAAACAGGATTACGGACAATTCGCCCGAAGCGCTGGCGGGGTATAATATCATATTCAACAATTACAAAATGGGCAACGACCTCTCGGCGCAGTGGGGCCGCACGGCCGACTCCTATACGCTCGGGGCCCTCACTTTCACGGGCTACGACAACGGCAATTGGCACCGTTTCCTGACTTACGACGACAAAGATACCATTGTGATCAACACGGTTGGCGACATAACCAACAAAGACAACTACTGGCTTAATGAGGACGGCTCGAAGAATTACGGCGCCAATATTTGGCTGGGATGCAATATAAAGTCCGTCAATGTCGGCGGAAATTTTGTTGTGGAAAACTGCGCGGGCTGGCTTGGCACGAATTTTCCAGATGTAAAAACTCCGGGCAAGGCGACTATCGCCGGAAATGTGGAGCTTAAGGGCGACTACGCCGCTTTCTATACCGCCGTCGGGCAAAGGAAGTATCAGGGCGGGGGAAGCGAGGACGCCCAAATGGGCACTTTCGACAATCCCGACCTCGACATCGGCGGCTATGTCGATTTCGGAAACTCGGGCGAAAAGTGCTGGGTCTATAACAACTCGTGGATATCCGGCGGAGACGTCCGCAGTTTCGGGATGCAGACTTACATCAAACTCGGCGGCCTTAAAGGGGCGGGCAATATAGTCTCAAGCGGATACACAAGCGAATCCAAAACCGTCTTTGCGTTCAATGTCGCGGCGGGGCAAAACTTCGACTTCAAAGGGGTGATAAACGCGGAGAGCGCAAACTACACCCCGATGGATACTACGGACACGGTCGACATCGAAATCCGCAACGCCGCCACGGGCGTGCAGACTTTGCGCCTCGGCATGAACGGCGACGCAGGATTTACCGGCAACGTAACCGTTTGCAGCGGAACTTTGTTTTACGGCAACGCCGACTATCTGCGCAAAGACGCCGACCATAACAACCTCGTGATGAACGGCGGCAATTTCGGCGCGGCCGCTTCCGACGCCCCCGTTTCGGGCTTGGACATAGGCGACGCCTATTTCAACAACATCGAATGGAACGGCGGTAAAATCCTCGTGGACATAGAAAGCCTGTCGAACATCGACGTGATTTTTGCCGACACTTTGAGCGGCTCTGCGGACGTGTTTGAATTCGTGTTCAATTACGCCGGCGACTGGGATGATTTGGCCGGTTTGAGAATATCAGACTTTTTCAATGTAGGCAGCCTTTCCGACTACCAGATATCGAAGTTTCTGATAAGCGACGCCTACAACCGCTATTACGGGTGGTTTGAGCAAGTGCAGGGCGGTTATGAATTCATGTATGCCGCCGTGCCGGAGCCCGCCGCCGTTGCTGCGCTTTTCGGCGCGCTTGCGCTGGCTTTTGCGGCATACCGCAGAAGGAAGTGAACCTGTTTTTATTAAATGAAAAAGCGCGGTCATTGGCCGCGTTTTTTGTTTTGCCGCAGGACGCTCGTTTTTTGCTAAACGAAAATTCGCATGAAGGCGTGTATTTTTGCGTTTCGTCGAATGGCGCCCTTTTTATGTTGAGCGTGACGCCGCGTTTCTCTATGAATTTTTCCGGTATGAAATGTCTCATGAAAAAACTGCTGTTTGTTCTTTTGGCGTGCGCCGCCGCGTTTTCGGCGTCTGCCCAGAAGAATGTGACGTATTCCGGCAACCCTGTTTTTCCGGGCGATTACGCCGATCCGGCCATCATATATCATGACGGATGGTGGTATATTTACATCACGCGGCAGAATGACGCCAATGTGTGGCGAACGAAAGATTTCACCAATTGGAAGCTCACCGAGCTCAACTGGCCCACGTCTCTCAAGACCGGCGGCATGTGGGCGCCCGGCGTCGCGCGCGGAGCGGACGGCAAGTTCTACCTTTATTATACGCTTAAATCGCAGATTTACGTAGGCGTGGCGGAGCACCCGATGGGCCCCTTCCGCAATTTGATGCCCGACGAACAGCCCTTTATAAAGGACAAGGAATTTTTCCCGCCAAAAATCCACTCGATAGACGCCGACTGCTTTGTCGACGACGACGGCCGAGCCTATCTCTACTGGGGTTCCGGCTGGGGCTTCAAGGACGGCGTTTGCGCAGCCGCGCCTTTGAACGCCGACATGGCATCGTTCGCAGAAGCCCCGAAAGACATAACCCCCCAGGGTTATTTCGAAGCGCCGCACATGTTCAAGCGCGGCGGCAGGTACTACCTCATGTATTCCGACGGCGTGTTTATGGACGATTCTTACAAGGTTCGCTACGCGGTCTCCTACTCTCCCATGGGGCCGTTTGTGGAGGGTAAAAACAGCCCCATTCTGGTGTCGGACGAAAAAAGCAAGGTGCATGGCCCGGGGCACAATTTCACGTTCGAGGCGGGCGGCCAAATGTACATAGTATACCACAAGCACGAGATGCCCATTTACGAGCAGCACAGGCAGATCTGCATCGACAAAATGGATTTCGATGATGAAGGCAACATTCTCCCCATAAAACCCACCGACGGCGGCATTGCGCTGGACTTCATAAAAAAGCCCGACAGGCGCATTGTGCACAAGCCCGTGCGTGTAGAGGCCTCTTCGTCGCGCGGAGACGCTTACGCGGCCGAAAACGCCTTCGATTCGCGGTTCGGAACGCTGTGGGCGCCGGAGCCTGGCGGCGTGCATTGGATATTCGCCGATTTCGGCAGGCCCGTTTCAATAGCCGGCATGGAGGCGTATTTCGACGAAATAAAGGGGGCGCACGAATATGAAATAGAATATTCCAGCGAGGCGAATTCCACCAGCCCCAAGAGCGGAAACGTCGTAAACTGGAAAAAATATTACTCGGGAAACAATGCGGAAGCGTCGGAATGGCCCGTCGAAATCGACAGGAAAATCAAGGCGCGCTTTGTCCGCATGAAGATATCAAAAACGGACAGCCCGAGGTTTGGGCTGTGGGAATGGAAGATATACGAAAAAATGGGCAAATGATTTAAATCCCGCAGGGGGGCGCGCTATTTTATTCCTTAAATTCCGCGTCTATGGAATAGCCGCGCAGCTCCGATTTCGCATCGTAGGGGCCCGTCACCTCCCACCCCGTATTGGTGTTTGCCACAACCATGTCCTCAAAATTTGAGGTCTTTAAATAACCCTTGCCTTTGGCGTCGTTGAAGGCTTTGACAATGTATGGCAGCATGTCGTGCCTGAACTTCTGCCATTTGCCGTTCGCGACGCTTTTCTTCCAGAACTCTCCGCCCGCCACCGAATAAATGTATTTGCCCGTGGCGTCGTCCTTGCCCGCGTCCGGGGCCATGTGGGGCGGGGTGACTTCGTGGCGGACGTCGAAAATGGGGATGCCGAACCAAAGGTAGTCGCCGAAGCCTTCGGATGCCTGGTTGCGGTTCTGCACGGCCAGATACATGACGTACTGCGCCGTATGCCTGTTGTCGTCGTATTTGAAGCCCTTGAGAGTTTTGGGCTTCGGTATTTTCACTTCAAACGAAACAATGAGCGACTTCAGTTCGGAAATTTTCGGAAGGCTTGTTATTTCCTGTTCGATAAGCAGGTGCGGCCAGCCGTGCGAGTTGTCGCGCTCTTTTTCGTATTCCCTTATCGCGCGCACCTCAAAACCTATTGCCGTTTTCGGGGCTTTCCTGTCTATGGAAACCTTTTTGCCGTCGTTTTCGTAGTACGAAATATTGCCGTCTCTTTTCATGTCGGCATCGGCGAGCGAAAAATTGCTGCCCCACTGGGCCATGCGCCAAACCGGGTCTTTTTTTTCGTTCGGAAAAAGTTTGGCAATTATGAGCGGGTTTGCGGTGGTGCTTGTCGCGGTCAGGTTGAAGCCGTTTTCAAAGCCGGTGTCCGACAGCATTTCCGCGCCGAATGAGAATGCCGCAAAAAGCGCGAATGAGGCTAATGTTCCTATGGCGTGTTTCATGGAAACATTAATGCCGCCGCGCGCGCGCGGCGCAATTAAATTTTCAGATTTCTTTTTCGTTGAGCCATCTGAACGAGACTATTTTGAAGCGCCTGCCGAGCTCCCTGTTTACCGCGCTGAGCTCGTCGGAGACATGGCCGTCGTAGAGTTTTCCCCTGTAGGACAGGGCGTTCTGAGACCCGATTTCCACTTCGCGCCCGTGGATTTTCCACGGCTCCTGGTCGGGCGTGTCTCGGTCTATGTATTCGGGGAATCTTTGGACCGTCATTTCGCACCAAGCCTTTCCTTCAACCGCTCCCGACAGCGGATTGCGTACTTCGCCGTAGGCGCGTATCTTGAACGTGTCGGAGCGTACCGTGAGGAACGATCCCAGACGCGCCAGTATATCCTGCTGCATAAGGTATGCGGGCGCGCCCGCTGCCTGCGGCCCGACCGCCCCGCGCCAGTTTTCCCACGTGCCGCGCGGGTCTCGGTACATGTCGAAGTGTTTTGAATTGCTTGCCATCTCGCTCAAATGCCTTCCGTTTGCGGCCGATATGACGAGACTGTCGTCCGTATGAAAGCCCCGGTTGATGGAGGTTGAATCTATGGCAGCCTGCAAAACGCCTTTCTGCATGTGCGTAATCTTGTGGTCGAGCGCGCCCGCATATTCGCTTTCAAGGTTTTTTCTGTCGGCCCCGCGCGCCGGGCGAGGCAAAAGTTTTTTGTCCGTGAAAAGATCGGTATAGCGTTCCTCCGCGGAAAAGTCCGGAACAACCCTGTTTACAAAATGCGACATAGAATAAAAGGGCCCCCTGTCCTTGACGTGCTCGACTATAGACACGGCGAGCTCCTCAAGCTCTTCGTCGCTGAGCGACCTGTAGCCCTGCATGGCCGCGTCCTCGTCCGACGCGGTGTTGCCGGACGTGAATGCCTTTGCCGTGTACGGGGCCTCCCAACGCAGCAGAGGAGCGCCCGCATAGTTTTCGTTTTCCGTGCCGTCGTAGCCCCGTACGGGCACGCGGTAATATGTGGCGAGCACCGTCTTCCATGCGTCCACGCTTGTAGAATTGACATTGAACGGGCCGTTTATCCACAGCTTGGAGGCGTTAGTTTCAAACTGATCCTCGTCGTCGGGCGAAAGGCTCCCGGCGGTTGGAGTCTCCCCTTCGGGGACGCAGTATTTGATGCGCGGATTTTGCGGATATGCTGTTGGGCCGTCCGCCGCAGATTTGCGCTCGTCGTCGCGGTAGGGCAAGGTTGAAAAGAAATATTCGTCCCACAGCGCATTGTTGAGGAGCCAGGACATGTCATACAAAACGGATTTATCCTCGGCAAAAGATTTGTCGCGTACTCCGTTTTTAATGCCGTTGAATTCGGCCGTATTGAAGTCGTGTCCGTCCCTGCCGCCGTCGAGCCACATTATCTGGTATGCGCGGTTGGGCGACATTCTTGCCGGGCAAAGGGAGTTTCCTATGGCAAAAGAGGGCTGCAGCGCCTCGGGGCTTTCGACCCCGTATGATTTGTCAAAGTAGCCGTCGGAAATGTCGTCGTAATATGCCACTCCCGAGCCGAAGGTAAGGTTTGCGGAGGCGAGTGCGGCGGGATTGGAAACCACTTCGGTCTTTCGAAGGGCGTGGAAAACCGGGGCGATTATGGTTCCCGCGTCTTCGCAAAGTCCCGTGCGGGCGTGTATGCCGTCCGGCGAAGTCACGTTGTAGCCGGTGTCGCTTAACCCGTCGTTGAAAGTTCCCCTCGCCTGCGTGATGGACTGCACCGTCTTTGGCATGCCGGCGAATACCGCGGACATTTGGACGTCTTCCGAACTGCCCCCGGAATTGCGCGCATTGTAGTCTTTGCCGATGACAGAAGCCTGAAGGTTTCCGCCGGTAAAAATGCGCCTGTTGAAGAAAGGCTGGGATCCTATTTTGTTTTCGGCATACGGCTGCGAGTAAACGAATCCGTAGGGTGCCGGCGAACCGTTGGTCGTAAGCGCCTGGTGCAGGAGCCTCTCGTATCCGAAGTTCCCGCTTTTTATTTCGACAAAGTTGCCCCGAACCGCCTGCGGCGCGAGGTCCGCGATGTCGTTGCCCGGCCCGCCGTATCTCTTCCAGCGATTCAGCGAATGCCGGCGCGGATTTATGCCGAGCCAGTTTATGAAATAGCGCGCGCGGAATTCCGGGGTGTTTCCAAGTGATTCTTCGCCGTCCACGTTTCCGTACTCTTCTTTGAAGCTTTCGGGCAGGGCGGTATTGTCTAGGGACGCATAGTCCGTGAATGCCTTCAAAATACCGTTGCCGTGGTAGTTCTTTTCGCCGCTTCTGTCCTTTTGTTTCGGGGAAAAATAAATGGAAGGGTCCGGGAAGCTTTGCCGCGACTGCCCCATGACAAATCTTTTGCCTTCGGCGTGCAGAAGCACTGGGCCAGCTTCGGGGACCGGGGAGAGGCCCGTGTCGCCTATTTCTCCGTTCTCGGTTTCTGCGGAAAATTTTCTGAATTTAAATCCCTCCCTGTTCCATATCCATACGGTCAGGTAGAGGTTTTCATAGCGCTCCGGATTTCTTTCCTGACTGAAGACGGATGAGGCGGCGGACGTTTCGCTTGCGAAATAGTCGGGCGAATAAATCATCTGCGCGTAGTGCATCGGCGTCTGGTTGGGCAGGGATGCTAACGGGCGCCTGTTGTCCACGGGGGCGAGGCCGACAATGTCCTGCATGTCGATGAAGTACGAGCCTATGCTTTGCGGCGGCGTACCGTAAAGGTCGCGTATCCCATACTTGGAAATCTCGTTCAGGTCGAAGAGCACGTTTCTTAGTTCGGGGTCATTTTCAACAGGATGGGGACTCCTGCCGTGTTTGTACGCGTGTTCCGCCTCGGGGTGTGGGACGTCCAGATAGAAGCATCCTCCGAGAACGCCTCCTTCGTCCAGCGGAAGCATCATCGCCTTTTTGCGTTCGTACATGCTTTTGTCGCCGGTTCCTTCGATGTCGCCGTTGGGGCCGTTGCTGTTTTTGGAGCCGTCCGTCGCCAGCTGGTTGCCAAGGTAGTTGACAATCCTCTGCATGGCGAAAATTTTGGCCGTGCCTGCGTCGATGCCGCTGGGGTCGTAGGCCATGAAGTGGATGTCCGATGTCAGCGAGTGTGAGTGCGGCTCTTTCGCTGTTCCGCCCGATGCGGAAGGCTGCGTGCCGAGAAACTTTATCTTAGAATTCAGCGGCCTGTATGCGCATATGTTGCGCTGCGCTTTGAACAGGCCGGTCTGCGCCGCCGACGTCTCAAAGAATCCGTGGTTGATGGATACGGTGAGGTTGTTGAGGTATAGCGGAACCGCGGCCACCCTTGCACTCCAGCTGTTGTTTTTTGCAATCCGCTTCGCCGTTTCGAAGTCGGGATACAGGTTGCCTTCGGCGACGATTTCATGCCAGTTTTCGCCGCTATTGGAGTCTGCGTATTCGTTCGGCGCGATTGTTCCGTATCCCAGCGGAAGGATTTTCTGCCCGTTTTTAGTCGGCGCGCTGTAAAACCATGTCTTTTTCGAGATGAATTCGTCAACGTCTAATATTGAACCCGTTCCCTGGATTTTAGCGAGTTCCTCCGCAGGACTGCCGTTCCATGTGCCCTTTTCTGACAAAGGAAAAAAGAACCCCTGGTATGAATTCGGCGTCTGGACTGATTTTTCGCTTAAGGACGGAATCATCTCGGCGCGCAAATCCCTCAGGCACTGGAAATGGTTTGTGCTGTCTTCATAGCCTATGGCGAAACGAAACATTCCCGGCTGGTGGAATTGCGATCCGGAAAGGCGTATTGCGTAATATGTGTCGCCCGATATTTTCGCATCGAACGGATTCCACAGTACCAGCAGGGGAATTATGTGGAGCCTCAGCCCGTAGCGTCCCGCGCCGTAATCAACGAAGGCCGGAACGTAGAAAACCTGAAAACGCTTGACTATCGGTTTGAAGCCGGCGCGGTCGTCAGTCTGAACGCGCGCGTCGATGCTCCCACGGTTGGGGGAGTCTTCAGTTCTAAGGTTGTAATACGAGCGCAGCTGGTCCCATAGCGGCCCGCCGGGATCTTTCCACGCGTATTTGTCGTCGAAGGCTTCGCTCGCGATTTTCACCGCCGACGCAGCCTCGAAGGATCCGTTTTTAAAGGCGTCTTCCTCGCGGCCGTACATTTGCGGACCGAAGATGTGACCGCGTCCTTTGAGAAGTCTGCCGCCCGCATTTGGGATGCGCCGGGAAAAGGGGGCTTTTGACATCGACTGCGCAAGCAGCGGATAGGCGGACGTCTTGTATTCGTATCCGGCGGTTCCGAAGGGGCGTGGGAAATATTTGGGTGATACCGTTTCGTCCTTGCCGAGGATTTCCGGCTCGTTTCCTCTGTCCATGCGCAGGAGGCCCAATGACAGGTCTTTTTTCAGGCCGCCGTCGCGAACGTTGACCAGTATTCCCTTTGTATTGAAAGCCACATCGTGGAACAGCGATTTCGAAGCGCCGGCTTCATTTCCGTCGCGCCTGTTTGTGAGCAGGTCCAGGTCACCGATTTCGTCGAGTCCTCTGATTTTGTCAAGGGACTCCTCGTCAAAATCCAATTCGAAGGCTTTTTGGGAAAAACATCCCCGGCCGTCGGAAATTGATATGGAGTGAATGCCGGAGTAAAAGGGAAGGCTCTGCATCCTGTAAGGCGCTGATTTCGCGCGCTCCACAAGTTCCTGAGGGGCGACCGCGTTAACGGGCGCCTTTTGGCTTTCGTCCGAAACCCACCATGCGATTCTGGTCTCCATGCCGGATGCGCGGCCGCCTTCGCCGCTCTCCATCTTGACAATCGGAACGTAGACATGTCCTTTCAAGTCGCCGCCTGCGGAGTTGCGTGAAACCGCCTTCACATATTCGCCATCTTCCGGATTGTCGGCGGGGCTGTGGCGGTGCTTTTCACGCCTGTCGTCGCCGGATGCTGCGGTATTGCCGGAAACCAGCCATGTTACAGCCGAGTTTATCGTCCGTTCGACATAGTCGGAGCGCGGCTGGTCCCTGCCGATTTTCTTTGGTGCGTGCGCGTTTCGGGAATCCCATACGCCGACCCAGTGCCTGTTTCTTGAAATATTCGGATCGTCCACCCTTTGCGCGTCTTCGCGGCTGATTTTTGCGGGGGAGCTCCACCAGTCGTAATTATTGTCGTTTTCGAGAAAAGTTATTTCCGATGAAATCTCGTCGTCGAAAATCATTGCGTTGGCCGATATGCGCTGGTCGGGCCCCATCGATTTCTGTATCTGCGCCAGCGCCTGAAATGCCGCATACCGCGCCGCCTGTTTCGCCTTTACCTCGCTTAACGCGGTGCGCTGCATCCTCAGCTGCAGGCCGACCAATGCGGCGAGGGTTATTACAAAAAGTGAAAGGAACGCCATCAGGACAAGAGACAACACCAATGCAAACCCGTATTTGCGGTGCGGGTCAGAATTGCGTTTTTTCCCAGTCTCAGGTATGTGAAGCATCGAATTTTAAACATTGTACAGTAGAATTATTGCATGTTTTATCAATAACAAACAAAGTAAAATTCGATTTTAAGGGTTGCAGATCGACGATGCCGCAAAAAAAGCCCCGCCAATTCAGCGGGGCTTTAATAACTTTAAATGAAAGGGGATTATTTCCTTCTGCGGTAAGCCGCGAACGCGAGGGCGAGGCCGCCTAGTACCGCTGCTACCGTAGCGGGTTCAGGTATTACGGCGCCTACTATGAGGTCAAGCATTTGGTTGTCCGTTTGTATTCCCTTTACGGCGTAAAGCGTGCCGTTTATGTCGCGTACCTGCATGCGTCCGTCGTTGAACGCGTCGGTCAATGCCGCCATGTTCTGGGCGTCGAATACGGAGGTCCATTCCAAGAAGTTTTCAATCAGCATATCTTCCGCTGCCGCTTCGGTGTATTCGAACGTCAGCAGGCCCTCTATGCTTATAGCGCCCTGAACTATTAGCGCAAAATCAGAACTGCTGTAGAGCAGGGTGGCGCCGTCCAGAGTGGAAAGATCGTTTATGCAGGATCTGTCTTCCGATTCATTGCTCATATTGCTCTTGATTGTGCCGAACTTGCCGTTCGAGCCTACCGTCACATCAACTTTCGTGCGGGGATCGCCGTCAGTATATTCACTATTAAACAGCTGGAGTGTGCCGTTGTTTACCGTTATTTCGCCAGCCCAAGCCGATAAGGAGTCCACTATCAACTGTTGCTTGCCGCCGCCGTTCAGTATGAAGTTAAGCCTGATGTTCGGGTCGTTAAGCGTGCTCTTCCCATGGTTTTTTATGCTTAAATTGGCTATTGCGTTTACGCTACTGTCGGTGTTCAAAACAAACGTGTGCGAAAAATTGCCTCCGGTGGGAGTTTTGTTTCCATCGGTTGTATAATAGGTCATATCAATAGTAAATGTTGAATCGTTTGTTTCAATTCCCTTGGCCGCCATGTGGTAATCGTTTACGTTGCCGCTGTACGAGGGCTTGTAAAACTCTACGCTCATATTGGCGCCGGCTTCAACGTTGAGCATTCCGCCGATAAGCATGCCCACATTGTCTGCGCTCGTGCCTCTTGTGCCGTCCTTGTTGCGCCATGTGGCGTATTTTAAGAGAGCGCCACTAGAGAGGTTTAAGTCTCCGCCAATTTGCGCATATACTTCATCTCTCATTTCCATCTGCTTGTTGAAAGACACGTTACCGCCCACGATAAATTTTTTTGCGCCGTCAAAGTACATCTCCGAAAAGCCTGTGCCTGACACGGAAAATTCACCGTCAACCACGAACCCCTCTTCTTTCATCGTCCATGAATGTATACCGAAGTTTTCGAGGTATTTCGTTACAACAATAAAGTCGCCTTTAACATGTATGCTGGAATCGACGCCGGTGAATCCGTTTGTGCGGGTCAGGTAGATTGAGCCGGTTGTGACGTTTGTGCTTCCATGGAATACCAGCCAATAGCTGTCCGTCAGGTGTATATCTCCAAAAGTGATATTGGTGGAATTATTGGCGGTGAAGTCGGAAGACATGCCCGTTACGTTTACATTGTTTATTACAGCGTCCGACGCGCCGTCCAGATGAAACCCGTGGATTTTTGAGTTTGTCTGATCTTCGGTGTACATGTTCAGGGTGTCTATCCTGAGGCCTTTCGTGCCGTTGAAGTAAAGGTTGTCGCCCAGCTTGCTTACGTTTATTTCTTTTATGTTAAGATTTTTTCCGTTTGAGAAATTTACATAGCTTGCATCTCTAATATCGATGGTATCAACATTGAGCGATAATAACCATTCAAGGTTAACATTACGGTAGGCCCTGTTTTTTTCAGGGTTGCTAGGCATTTTCTCCGATATGTCGATATTGATCGTCGGAACGTCGAGGTGTATGTTTTTTCCGCCGCCGTTTATCGCGGAATAGATGTTGAAGTTTTCCTTGATTTTGAGCGTTACGTTGTCATCCGCGTTATTGCCGTCCCACCAGTAGCTGTGCTTATTTTCCGAGATGCTGCTGTCCCAGTTGTCGGCTATGGTAAAGTTTTTGACAGTGAAAGTTTTGTCGTCGCCCAAATGGTTGGGGTTGATGCCGATGACGTGATTTACGCCGAAGCCGCCTATATTGCCGGTGAACCTGGCGTCGATATATATGTTGCTGTTGGCCCAGTCTATCTCGCCTTCCTTAAAGGCATCGCCGACGTTTGTGCCGTCGCCGGGGGAATAGAGGGTGTCATTGTTTATGGATATGCCCCACTTGCTGGGGTCTCCGCTGGTGTCGTCGTTGTTCTGCTGCGTCCAGTAGACGTCTTCCGCATAGGGGGTTGTTTGGGCACTTGCCGAAATTATCGCCGCGCATGACACGAGGGCGAAAATTGCGGCATTTTTATACATTGGGGTAATGAATTTCATAGCTTTGTCAAAGTTGCATGTAGTTAAACTCTTCAAATATCTGTAAAGATTAAATGGGGCGTGTCAAGGGATTTTGCAAAAAAAAACAAAAAAAGCCCGTTTTTTGACGGGCTTTTTTAGAGGCTTTATGGCTCAGGGAGGCTGCTTTTTTTGAGTGACAAGGCAAATGGCCCCGAGAATCAAACGCTCCCAATGGTCCGCTTGCTAGACTATTTCACTTGCCACGTGTGGAAATCTCCAACCCGTGCGCCGCGTTCCGGCGCAAAAAAAGCCCCGCGGTTTTGCGGGGCTTTTGGTTTGGCATGTAAACTTATTGTACCGTCGTCTGGATGAGGACGGGGCCCGTCAGGCCGGAGGGCTGCAGCGGAGAGTCCTTGTTGCCGTCAAACACCGAGACCGAAATTTCGCGCTCGTTTTCGGGCAGGTTGAGGTCGCCGATAATCCTATTGCGCCATGTTGTGGCCACGTCGACTTCAATCTTGTTTTCACCGCTCTTTACGAAGTCGGTGATGTCCACGCGGTAGGGCGGGGTCCAGGCGCCGCCGGCGTACTTGCCGTTTACCTTGACTTTCGCCATGACGCCGAACTGGCCGAGGTCGACGAATATGGGACCCTTGGTGTCCGTGAGGTTGAACTTGCTTTCGTAGTTTATCCTGCCGGAGAAGTGCCTCGTGTCGAAGTCGCTGATCGCGGTGAGGTCGAGAAGCTTGTCCATTACGAGAGGCTTGGGGGCCTTCATGCCTGTGAACGTGGCGGTCCACGGGCCGGTAACTTCCGTTATGGTTTTCATTTCCGGGAAGTTGGCCTCGACGTCGAGCTGCGTGTCGCCTTCGGCGTCTTTCCTGAACACTATGAACGCGCTTTCGAGAGGGGCAAGCTTGAGGGGCACTATAGTGCCGGTCTTGGTGAATTTGAACGACTTCAGATCGCGCATCGTGCCGTGCACGGCGTCCCAGTGTTCGGGCTGCTTGCCTGTCACGCGGAATTCGGGCGCGAAGACCATGTCGGTTTCCGACTGGTTGCTGATGAAGTAGATTTCCGCGTCGTCGGTCGTGCGGTGGCCGTAGAGCACGGGTTCATACTCTTCGATTTTCACATCGGGCGGGCATTTGATGAAATCGAGCGCCTCCTGCATTGTCATGCCGCGAAGCAGGAATCCCTTGCCGATTTTTTTGGACTTTGTGGTCGTGCCGTCGAGGCCCTCCCACATTTCGGCGGCAATTTCCTGTACTTCCTGGTCGCAGTCGGGATAGTTCTCGAAGCTTGGAGAGCGCGAGGGCGGGTTGCCCATCACGATGCCGCCGTCTTCCACGAGCTCCTTGATTTTCTTGAGGATTTCGGGGCGCATGGTGTCAAGCGGGGGAAGGACCATCATCCTGTACTGCGTGCCGTGGGGCAGGGTGAGCTTGCGGTCTTTCACCGTCATGTTCTTTTCGAGCACTTCGCCGTTCATGTAGTCGAACTGGTAGCCCTTGGGAAGCGGCGGGTTTGTGGCGCCCGTCATCTTGGGGGCGTCTTCGCCGATGAAGTATGCGACGTCTGCCACATTGAGCCCCTGCTGGAGCATGAGGTTGACGCGCTTGAGATAGTCGGAGAACAGGCCCATGTGGCTGAACCACGTGTTCTTGCGGTTGAATTCGTTACCGAACCACGCGTTTATGCCGGGGTTCTTGTCCTCGTAGGGCTGGTGCAGGTAGAGGTGCAGAAGGGTGTTGTTAATGCCTTCAGAGAAGAAGCGGTCGCCGCGCTGCTTGTAGAGATAGGGATAGCGCTGGTATTCCTTGAAGCCGCTGGTGAAAGATTCCGCGGAAATCTTGGTCTTGCCGTAGATATGGCCGCAGGACGATGCCGCGCGGTTTTCAATGTCGCCAAGCGAGCCTTCGCTCCAGAATTCGCCGGCGATTTCGTCGGACTGGCCGCCGTACTGCAGGAATTCGCCGGGGAAGCCCCAGTGGCCGTAGCATTCAAGCCACGTGGTCAGGCCGTACTTGTGCGAAACGTCGCGCAGGCCGCCAACGTAGTCGTAGGAAACCTTGTCGGCTATGAGCCTTCTGAGGTCCCAAAGGAAGCGGTCGGAGAAGTCTTCGCTGCCCACAACCTGTCCGCTGAACACGGGGAGGAATGGGGTCATTTCGTAGCCGTAGCGGTCGGCGAAGATGTTCATGAAGTCGTCGGTGAAGTTCTGGCCGCCGGTTTCATAGCTGTCCTGCACGACTACTTTCCACGCCTTGCGGTCGGCTTCGGGGATGCGGCGGATGAATTCGCCCATGTAGTTTTCGAAGTGCGCCTCGATGTGCTTTTTGCTCATTTTGTCGGTTTCGAGGCCGACTGCGGGCGGACGGGCGGGGCCGTTCTGCGCGCCCGTGGGAAGCATGCCCGTGCGCAGGATCGTCCAGTTGCCGTCGGGGGCGTCCCAAACGATGCGGTCGCCGTCGCGGTAGTCGGAAATATCTATTACGCTCTGCGGCTGGATGACCAGCGCGGGGTCGTTGACCTTGGGCTGGTCGGGCCAGAGGTATTCGTCCCACATAGGGAGGGGCTCCTGGAACATCTTTGCGAGGGTCTTTTCCGCGTAGCGTTCCACGTAGGGAAGCGACGAGAATTTGAGGTCGCTTACCATGACCCCGTGGTTCTGCACCTTTTCAAACACGAGCTTGAAATTGTTGGAAGTAGTGGCGGGGACGGATATGACTATCGGCGCGAGGGGCTCGAAGCCGACGCCGACGCCGAAGTTGTAGCGGTTTACCTTGAAAGTTGAAAGCAGGGTTTCCTTGCCGTCGACCGTCGCGTAGAGCTTGCCCATGCAGTTGATGGGGGTTGCCGCTATCGAGATTGTGAGCGAGCGCAGGGTGAAGGGCTCCTTGGTCGTGACGTCGAAAACAACGTCCTCGTTGTTGAGCACGCCGAGATTAAGCTGGGAGTCCTTGCTGCCGTCCAGCAGTACTTGCGGATTGTCGTAGGCGGGGGTCGTCTTGATCGTTGCGTTGTCGGGCGTGATCAGCTTTTCCTGCACGCTCATGGACGGGTAGGCGACAACCTTGACGTCCTGAAAGTCCTTGGGTGCGGGTATGGTGATGTCCACCTGTTTGCCGCCTTCTACGTCCGCGCGAAGCGACTTAAGGTAGCGCATTGACTGCCCGGGCTGAACCCAGGGGCCGCCCGACTGGCTCCAGCCGGGGGAGTTGAAAATGCCTATTTCCACGCCGATTTCCGTGGCGGTTTTCAGCGCCGTGTGGATGGCGTTCCACCATTCCTCGCTCTGGAACTTTACGTTGCCCACGGGAGTGTCGTTCGGGGCGTCGCTTAGGCCGATGTTGCCGATAAAGGCGCGGTTTATGCCCTGTTCCTTCATGGCGCGCAGGTCTTTTGCGGCGCCTTCGGCCGAAATGTTGTCGGATACCCAGTACCAGTAGACGGATGTAGTGACGTCCTCGGGATTCTTGAATGCCTCTTCAAGGTTCGCGCCGGAATCCGCCGCCCACGAACTGCCCGCGGCCGCAACGAACAGCGCGGGTATGAGATGTTTCAATGATTTCTTCATGTTAAGTTTGTTGTATTATTATAGTTGTCTGTTTGAACCGGGGTAAATTCTGTTGGAAATCGCCGCCAAATACGGCGAAAACCAAATAATTGCAACTCGACTCAAAAATGTCGAGGGTTTTTAAATGCAAATTCGGTTTTTATATGCGCAACGCCTTTTGCTATTTATATATAAGAGCATTTGTGACGGCGCGGTCAAAAAAAGCTTGTTTTCAGACTGCCGGAAATTATGAATGTACGGCGTGAAATTTAGAAAGAACTTTTTTGCGGGCGCCTCGGCACTGGCGTGCATTTTTTTTGCGTCGTCGGGGCTTTGTGCCGCCGAAGGGCAGGCGGACAAGTCCAGGCGCAGGGACGCGCCTTGGGTTTCGCTCGCGCACCAGCGCAAGCTTGAGGCGCAGGCTAACGGCACGTACGTGGGGCCCGAAGAGGAAGCCCCCGCCGGCGGCGGGCTCGTCTCGAAGATTTCCCGCGGCAGCGCGCCAAAGCTCTCGGCCGACAAGTTCGACTACGGTACGGGTGAAGGCGACGCGGACAAGCTGGTGGCTTCCGGCAACGCGGCAATCGTAGACAAACATTTTGAAGTGCATTCCGACACCCTCGAGTATTCGCAGAAAGACGGCTATGCCAACCTGAAGGGCAATGTGGTGGCCTCTGCGGACGGCTCGCGAATCGTGACAGACGACGCCCGCGTCAACATGGCCGAGGATTCCATGAAGTCTGGCTACATACGCTTCGGCAAGGCCCCCGTTTTTGTGGAGGGCGACAAGTTCGACGCCGACAAGACCAAGGTGAAAATCGAAAACGCCAAGGTATACTTCGGCGAGCCCGACTGGCTCACTATGAGCGCGAGCGGCTCGGAGGTAAGGTACGACGGCGACACCGACCTTCTGGAAATCGACGACGTCACGCTGTGGCTCGGCCCCGTTCCCTTCTTTTACGTCCCCTACTATTCACAGCACGGACTCGACAAGCCGCCCTTTGATGCGCAGTTCGGCGCGGGCATGAACGACGACTACGGCTTTTACGTGCGCAGCACCATGATGTACAACGGCCTCAAGGACGTTTCGCTGGGAATGCTGCTCGACTACTACACGAAGCGTTCCGTGCTCTTCGGCCCCGCAATGGAATACGACTACGCCGGAATGGAAACCGCGCTTAAAGGCTTCCTGCAGGGCGCGTACATCAACGACCACGGCAGTCCCGAAGTGCTCGGCTACGACAGCCTCGGCAGGCGCATCAGCGGCAACGACAGGTTCTTTATCGAATGGCGCCACAACCAGATTATCGCCGACAGGATCGGGCTTACGGGCAACCTGAGCTGGTGGAGCGACGACGCCGTCACGCGCGACTTCCGCCCCGAATTCTTCTATGACAACCAGACGCCCGACAACTTCGGCGAGGCAATCTACTACGGCAACTATTTCACAACCTCCGTGTTCACGCGCTTCGCGCCGAACGACTGGGAGGCCGTCCAGCAGCGCCTGCCCGAGGTGCGCGTAGACCTCCAGCCTGTCGAGATTTTCAAGACGGGCATTTACCAGAACGCCTTTGCGTCTTACGCCTACATGAGCGACCTCAACAAGTTCGAGCACGCCGGCCGCATTACCAGCAACCGCGCCGACGCCTACTACGGCCTCACGCGCCCGATACAGCTCAGCGACTGGAGCAAGATAACCCCCGTGCTCGGGGGCAGGGTTACATATTACGGCGACGCGCAGGGCAAGTCGGGCGACTATACGCGCTTCTTGGGGCAGGTTGGCTTCGACGCGCAGATGGACATTTGGGGGACTTTTGACGTCAAGATGGAAACCATGGGCATAGACGGAATACGCCACCACATGATTCCGCAGATAAGCTACCGCTACATCCACGACGCGACGCAGGGGTCCGACCGCATGCCCGTTATCGACGAATTCTACTACACCACGTACCCGCCGATCCTCGACCTCGGCGTGATGAGGAACGTGGACCAGATGGTGAAGACGAACACAATGCGCTTCGGCCTGCAGAACATTTTCGAAACCCGCGACGAGGAGTGGGGGTCGCGCGAAATCGCCCGCTTCGATCTTTATCAGGACGTCAATTTCGACCCGCGCCCGCTTCGTCAGGCCGACGGCGACAGGTCTTTCTCCGACCTTTACATAAACGCGTCGGTGTCGCCCGCGAGATGGCTGACTATCGGCTCGTACGTGCGCGCCAATTTGGACTACGTGGACATCCCCGAAGTCAACGGCTACATAGGCCTTCTCGACGGCGACGAATGCTCCGTCTATTTCGTGTCAACCTACATGCGCGGCATGCTTACGCAGTATTCGCTGTACGCCGACTACAGGATAAGCGAGCGCTTCAAGGTTTACGGCAACTGGCACTACGACTATAAGCTAAGCAAGCTCACCGAACAGGCCTACGCGCTTTCGCACCGCCTGAGCAACAGCTGGGTTGTGGACTACATAATATCGAACCGTTCGGGCGCCTCCCGCCAGAACAACTTCTCGTTCAGCGTGCGCCTGAACATGTTCATTTTCTAGGGCGTATCCAAGTGTTCGCAGATAAACCACATTCACTGGAGAAGCTTTGAGATGCCGGAGGAAATCCCAAACATGGAGGACGCCCTCGCGGGCGGCTTCGAGATGTCCATCAAACTCAACGTGTTTGAGGGGCCGCTCGACCTGCTCCTGTTCCTCATACGCAAAAACGAGATAGACATTTACGACATCCCGATTGTGGAGGTCACGCGCCAGTACATGGACGTGCTGCGCTCGATGAAAAAGCTCTCGCTCGATGTGGCCGGAGAGTTTTTCGTCATGGCCGCCACCCTCATGTACATCAAAAGCCGCATGCTCCTGCCCACGGACGAGCGGATAGAGCAGGCGGGCGAGGAGGACGACGCCGACATTGACCCGCGCTGGCAGCTCGTCGAACAGCTACTCGAATACAAGAAAGTCAAGCAGGCCTCGCATGCGCTCGAAGACATGATTGACAGCCGACAGAATTTCGGCGAGCGCAGGATTGCCAAGGATCTCGCTGCGGCGGAGCGCCCGCTCAAGCCCTCCGACAGGATGGAAATCTGGACGACGTTCAATCTGATTTTGCGCCGCCTTGCGGAAAAGCTCGTCGAGGGCGAGATACAGGCCGAGAACGTGACTGTGGCCGACCGCATGGAATACGTGCTTTCCATTCAGGAGCCGGTGTTCACGTTCAGTTCGCTTTTCCAGAATAAAAAAATAGGCGTGGTAACAATAATGGCGACCTTCATCGCCGTCTTGGAGCTCACGCGTCTGCACCGCCTGCGCCTGACGCAGTCGGACAATTTCGAGGAGATTTACTGCGAGAAGATTCCGGAGGAAAGGCGCGCCGCCATGGAGGGCGCCGTGGAAAATCCGGAAGGCGAAGACGAGGAACCGGATGACGCCGCCGGGGAATAGCGGCGCAAACCCAATAAACAACCCGAGGAATTTTTCAATGGCTAAAAAGAAATCGCATCTGTTCGGCCTGGGCCTTGATGGCGACGGGCACAAGCGCATAACCGAGGCCGACAAGTTTTCCGTGATAGGCGGCACCGAGGACACGCACGACCGCATGACCGAGACGCTCATGAAAACCTTTGAGGATTTGAAGCGCAAGGGCAAGGAGCTTGAAGAGGCTTCTCCCAGGGAGCTTTCGGACATCATCAGAAAGAACATTCCGCCAAGATAGGCAGGGAGGCGTTTTGAAAACGCAGAATTTATATTGATAAAACAGGGCGCGAAGCGCGCCGGAAGTTTGGAATTTTATATGGGAAAAGAAACAGACAAAGCGCATAGCGCGCCGGAAGAAGCTGCAAAAAACAAAGCACGCAGTGCGCCGTCGGAAATAGGAAAAAACAAAGCACGTAGTGCGCCGGAAAAAACTATAAAATATTTTGGGACGGACGGAATACGCGGGAAATATGGGGACGTGGAAGTAAGCGAGCCTTTTTTCCATGCGTTGGGCAGGGCGGTCGCAGAGTATTTGAATGAAGAGTCGGGCGGCGGAAAGATAGTCGTGGGCGGCGACACGCGCGCGTCCACCGACGCGCTTAAGGCGGCGTTTATCGGCGGCCTCGCCGAGGGCGGCGCGACTGTCGAAGATTTGGGCATTCTTCCTACTCCCGCGCTGGCGTACGGCGTAACCGCGCACGGCGCGAAGATGGGTGCGATGATAACGGCCTCGCACAACCCCTACTGCGACAACGGCATAAAGTTTTTCGACGCGGACGCGCGCAAGATTGAGGACGGTGTGCAGCTGGCGCTCGAGGAAAAGCTCGAGAAGTTTTTCAAGGGTCTCGGCGGCTACGAGCCGAAAAAATTTGAAAGGCGCGGCATAAAGGTCGGGCGGTTTGCATTGGAGGAATACGCGGGCAAGATGCTTGGGATATTCCCGAAAGACTTTTTGAAGGGCGTGAAAATCGCCATGGACATGGCAAACGGCGCGACCAGCGGCGTATCGTCGCTGGTTCTCGCAGGCTACGGCGCGGAGGTCGTCGCGATGGGCGACAAGCCCGACGGCTTCAATATAAACGAGGGTGTGGGCAGCCAGCATCCGGAAAAGATCGCCGCCCTTTGCAAAGAGGTTGGCGCGGACGCCGCGTTCGCGCACGACGGCGACGGCGACAGGGTTGTTGTCTGCGACGAAACGGGTTTCGTACTAGAGGGCGAGGAGGTTCTCGGGCTTATAGCTTTCGACGCGCTTTCAAGGGGAAAACTTCCTGGAAACGCGATTGTGACCACAATACAGAGCAACCTCGGCATGGACGAGTCTTTGAAGGCGCGCGGCGTCGGGGTTTACCGCAGCGGAATTGGAGACAGGCTCGTTATGCGCGAGATGCTCGCCCGCGGCTGTTCGATAGGCGGCGAAAACTCCGGACACTTCATTTTTTCGGAAGTTTCCCCGTGCGGCGACGGACTCGCGGCGGCGCTTTCCGTTTTGTCGGTTATGGCCTCAAACGGCAAAAAGCTTTCCCAGCTGCGCGGCGGCATAGAACTTTACCCGGTGGCCTCAAAGGCTGTGCCCGTCGAGCGCAAAACTCCCATTGAAGAGACGGCGCACCTTTCAAAGGCGGTCGCCGAATGCGAAAAAATCCTTGGGCAAGAGGGCAGGATACTGGTGCGCTATTCCGGCACCGAAAAGAAAATCCGCCTGCTCGCGGAAGGCAAAAACCGCGAAAATGTGGACAAATGCATGCAAATACTTTGCGAGGCGGTCGAATTAGACTTGAAGTAGTGGAATTTTTTCCTTAATTTATTTTCAACTAATTTTAAGCATAGGCATTTCATATGGCTGAAGAAGAAACAAATACCCCCGAAGTTACCGAAGAGCAAATCAAGGATCTGGACCCCAGGTTTATAAAGCAGCTGGAAACGGCTGAAAAATCGATAGACAAAAACCCCGCCTACGTCATCGACATTTGCAGCACAATCCTAATGAAGCACCCGTCGGCGGTAGAGGTGCGCAAGATACTGCGCCAGGCGCAGTTCAAGCACGCTGGAAAGTACAACGCCGTCAAGGGCGCCATCGCCTCCATACAGGGCGCGATATTCTCTATGACGGCCGGCTCAAAGCTCAAAAAGGGCGAATACCTCGCGGTGATTGACGACGCCGAAAAGCTTCTTACATCATACCCCTACAACGTTCCGGTTTTACAGACCCTCGCCAAGGCGGCCGAAGGCGCGGGCTATCTGGGCACGGCGGCGGCGGCCTACCAGGCAATAGCGCAGTTCCAGCCAAACAACGTAAAGAACATGATTACCCTCGGCAGGGCCTATGTAAAGAACAAGCAGGCCGACGAGGCCATGCAGGTAGCCGACTCCATTTTGCGCAAGAACCCTTCCAACGGCGACGCCCAGGAGCTCGCCAGAAGCGCGTCCGTCATCAAGACGATGAACAAGGGCAACTGGGAAGACCAGGACAAGGACTTCAAAGACAAGCTCAAGGACAGCGCAGAGGCCCTCGAACGCGAAAAGCAGACGAGTTCCGTCAGCGACGAGGAAACCCTCAACCGCCTTGTCGAAAAGCTCAAGGCGCAGATTGAGACCGACCCGGAAAACATCAACCTTTACCGCGAAATCATAGGCAACCTCCGCACTCTCCAGCGCTACGACGACGCCCTCGAATACACGCGCAAGGCCCGCGAGCAGCCCCTCGGCAAAGGCGACACCACTTTCGAAAAGATGGAGAACGACTTCATTATAGCGTCCATGGACCAGAAGATCTCGAAGCTCGCAAAGGAAGTCGAAGCCAACCCCGGCAACAAGGAGCTCGCGGCGGAACTCGAAAAGCTCAAGAAAGACGAGCACGACATGCGCCTCGAAAACGCGCGCGTCATGGTAGAACGCTACCCCAACGACTTCAACTACCGCTACATCTACGGCAAGCTGCTCTTCGACGACGGCAGGCTCGACGACGCCATCATGCAGTTCCAGATTTCCCAGCGCAACCCCAAGGTGCGCATACAGTCGCTCCTCGGCCTCGGCCGCGCGTTCGCGATGGGCAAGAAGTACGACCTCGCGGTCGACCAGCTCGAAACCGCGAAAAAGGAGTCGAAGCTCATGAACGAAGCCAAAAAGGAAATCATTTACGAGCTCGCGAGCTCTTATGAACTCATGGGCAAAAAGGATTTGGCGTTCAACGAATACAAGGAAATCTATTCGTCCGACATTTCCTACCGCGACGTCGCCAAGAAAATCAACGACTACTACGAGTCGAGGTAAATCGGAAGTTTTCCACAAACGGCGGGCGGAAATGCCCGCCTTTTTTGATGTTTTTCCGGAAAGTTTTTTTACATGTCCATAGAAAAGGTAAGAACTTATTTTGAGGCGTTAGGCGTTGCCGGGCGCATAATGGAATTCGACGCATCCAGCGCCACCGTAGAGCTCGCCGCAAAGGCCCTCTCCTGCGATCCCGCGAGAATCGCCAAAAGCCTCTCGTTTGAAATAGACGGCGGAGCCCTCATTGTCGTCACGGCTGGCGATGCAAAGATCGACAACCAGAAATACAAGGCCCGCTTTAGGACGAAAGCCAAAATGCTCTCCCCCGATGACGCCGAAAAACTCGTCGGCCACGCCGTCGGCGGCGTGTGCCCATTCGCCATAAACGACAACGTGCCCGTATACTTAGACCTTTCCCTTAAAAGGTTCAAAACCGTTTTCCCCGCGTGCGGCAGCTCCAACAGCGCCATAGAACTATCCATCCCCGAGCTCGAAAAATACTCCAATTCCGCCGGTTGGGTAGACGTCTGCAAAGCTTGGAATGCATAGAAAGCGGGGCTCACAGCCGGCTTGGAATTGAGGGGCGCATTGCTGCCCCTCAAGCACCCCGCTAGCAGGCGCGCCTGCACTTGACTCGTGTTTGCTGCCGCAAACCATCTCGCCCTTCGGGTCTTTTGCCTTCGGCAAAATCTCATTCGCGCCTCCGGCTTGAATTCGGAACTCCGTTCCTCCTTGACGTTGGTTGTTTATGAATCTTCCGCTATTGCTAAAGCAATGGCTGAATGCTTTGTAGTTGTTGTTTTTGCTTGTTTGCATACAGAAAGAAACGCGAACTGCCTACGGTAGCTTCACCGTTTATCGGTGTGCAATGCACACGCGATAAACGGCGCATCATGTGGCGACCGCTATTGCGATCGCCATGGTTGCTAAAGCGATATAGAGCGCAAGCGAACTGACTGTATTTTTTTGTTATGCAACAGGCTTGTGCTTTGTAAGGTGAGTTCGTTATAGCCTATCTCAACAGCAGTGCGAAAGAACGCTAGTGAATGAGCAGGTGATTAAAACCGCTTAACAAGCAAAGTGATTAGAAGTTGAGCTTCGTAGAATCGTGTAAAGACCGCCCCGAGGCTTTATTGTAAAACTATATGCATGCATATAGTTTTAACCTGCCCGGGTGAAATGGGGGAAGGCGGGAAATTTGCGGAGCAAATCCGCCTGTTGGGGCGTAGCCCCACAATGCCCGGTGAGGCTCTCGCCCGGCAATAAAGACTTGTAGCTGAGGACAGGTCGCATTTCATCATATTTTTCTTATAAAAGAAAACGTGAGCTATAAATAAATCAGCCCATTACTGAAAGTAATGGGCGAAAGATACGAACGAAACAAGGTCAGTATGAATGGAAGCTTTGCTTCCTAGGCGGGGAGCGGGGCGGCTATGAGCCCCGCATTTAAAAATAAGGTCATAGGCGCAACGCACCTTGTATTTATCAAAAAAGCGGGGAAAATTCCCCGCTTTTTTGTTCAGCTTTTGCGTTCATTTTTGGTGATGGTTTTCTTTTGGATTCCTTGGAGGGCTTCGAGTTCTTTTACGCGGTCGTAGAGCTCATGGAGGTGGTCGAGGAGGATTTCGAGCTTGTGGGCGCGCATGTAGGGGCGGGGCGGGGTGCCGCGCATGTAGGACTTCGGGGGGATGTCGCCGTTGACGCCGCTTTGTCCGCCGAGCATTGCGCCGTCGCCGATTTTGAGGTGGCCGGCGACGCCGACCTGTCCGCCGAGTACGCAGCCGTTGCCGATTTTCGTGCTGCCGGAAATGCCGACTTGCGACACGAGCAGGGCGCATTGGCCGATTTCGACGTTGTGGCCAATCTGGACGAGGTTGTCTATTTTTGTGCCCTGGGAGACCAGGGTCTTGTCGAAGCGGGCGCGGTCTATGCAGGTATTCGCGCCGATTTCAACGTCGTCCTCAAGGATGACCTTGCCTACCTGCGGAACCTTTACATGCCTGCCGTCAACAAATTCGTAGCCGTAGCCGTCGGAGCCGATTACGGCGCCGGGCTGGAGGCGCACACGCTTGCCGAGCTCGCAGTAGTCCATGACAATCGCGCCGGGCATGAGGGCTGAGAGGGAGCCGATTTTGGCGAACCTGCCCACATAATTGTTGCCCTGAAGGACGACGCCGTCGCCTATTTCCGCGCCCTCGCAGATGGAAACGTTGGGCCCGATGAAAACGTCCCTGCCGATTTTCGCGGTCGGGTCTATCGCGGCGGTGCAGTGGGTGCCGGGCTTTGGGGCGGGCCAGAGGGCCTTTTCGATTATCGCGCCGATTTTGGCTAGTTCCGCCGAGGGGTTGTCGACGCGGACTATCGCGGCGTTCTTGGGCAGTTCGCCCTTGTAGTTGCGCGGCAGTAGGACGGCCGAGGCCTTGGTGTTCGGCACTTCGTGCGCGTATTTTTTGTTTCCCAGAAAGGAGAGGTCGCCTTCTTTGGCCTTTTCAAGGCTGGCTATCGCGCCGAGCTCGACGTCGGCGTTGCCTTCGATTTCGGGATTGTCGAAAAGTTTGATTACTTCTTTGAGGGGATATTTCATTGTTTCTTGTCGTCGTTGTACTGCACCCTTGTGTGCATCATGTTGAGCATCGTGAAAACGAAGCTCTGCTTGATTTTCGAAAGCTGTTTTACGGTTATCGGGCACTCGTCGAACTGTCCGTCGTTCATTTTCGAGCGGACAATCACGTTTACGAGGTCTTCAATGCCGTGCTTGGTTATCTTTTTGAGCGAGCGCGAGGCGGCCTCGCAGGAGTCGGCGAGCATGAGTATAGCGTTTTCCACTGTTTGCGGCTTGCGGCCGTCGTGGCGGAAAGTGCTTTCCTCTATGCCGGCGTCGCGCAGGGCCTGCGCCGGGTCAACGCTTTGTTCCGCGCCCTCGGCGAGCTTCATGGCCTTGTTGTAGAAATACGCTATTATCGTGGTGCCGTGGTGCTGGTGTATGGAGTCTATGGCCTGCTGGGGCAGCTTAGCGGCCTTGGCCAGCTCTATGCCCTCGCGCACGTGGTTGCGTATGATAAGCGCGCTCATCGAGGGGTTCTGCTCGTCGTGCAGGTTGCGGCCGTTCTTCTGGTTTTCCGAGAAAAATTCGGGCTTGGTAATTTTGCCGATGTCGTGGAAGAGCGCGCCAATCCTGCATATCATGGGGTTTGCGCCGACGGTCGCGGCCGCGGCCTCGGCGAGGTATGATACCATGACGCTGTGATGGTAAGTGCCGGGCGCCTCTATCTGGAGGCGGCGCAGCAGCGGGTTGTTGAAGTCGGTGTAGTCGAGCAGGGCGATGTTTGAGTAGGTCTTAAATATGCGTTCGACTATGGGCAGGAGCACGAGGGCGAAAATGCCGGTCAGCGCGCCCGCAACTATGGCCAGCAGCGACTGTCTCCAGAGGATGTCGAGGGGCTTGTCGGTGAGAAGGCCGATTGTGAACGAGAAAAACGCGATGAACAGGCCGTATATCACGCCGCCCATAATCACCCTGTACCTGCTGTTGGCGTTGGAGCAGAAGTAGATGGCGACCATCGCGGACGCGAGCAGCAGAATGAAGAACACTATGGATTCGCCAACCATCATCGTTGCGAGCGCGGCGATGAGGATGGCCATTACGAATCCGGTGTACGAGCCGAACAGTAGCACCATGATTATGGGGCCGAGCATTATCGGCGTGCCGAACGCGAAAATCTGAAGCAGGGTGATGTCGGCGTCCCACACCTGCGTGTTGCTTAAGTGTATTATGATGCGCTCGAACACGAGGCTCATTAGCAGCAGGAAGCAGAATATCACGACCGTGCGCGGCTGCTTGTTGCGCTGCGACTTGCTTATCACTATGAATAGCGTGGCCGAAAGCACGAGAAGTATGCACGAAATAAACTCGATGTACTTGGAAAGGTTGGCGGCCTGCGCCTCGCCGCGCTTTATGCTTTCCATGTTCAGGGCCTTTATCTTTTCCTGCACGATGGGCGTGTGCGGGGTGCTGGCGTCTATGATGGTTTCGTTCTCGCGGACCTTCACGATTACGGGGCTTACCTGCTTGCGCGCCTCTTCGCGCCTTTCCTTTGTCCGCGCCTCGTTGAAGACTATGTTTGGCATAAGCTCCTGGTACATCGTCCTGTAAATTGCGTAGCTTAGCTCTTCGCCGATGCCGAGAGTCTTGATTTCGGAAAGGAGCCTTTCGCGCGCGCGGGATGTGTCGAGCTTTTCGCCCGATCCTTCTATGTTTATCACGCTGCCTTCGGCGCTTTTGGTGAACAGTGAATCGCCGTCCCTGTAAACGCCGTCCTTCATGATGTCTTTCATGAAGTACAGCGCGTTGCCGAAAACTTTTTCGCGGTTTGTAATCGAGGTGTTTTTGTAGATTATGCGTATGTCTTCGGGGATTACTTTAAGCGAACTCACGCGTCGCGCGCCCGACGATATCCTGTCGAAGAAGGAGCTTTCGTCAGCGCCGCTTTCCACGGCCGTATCGTATGCCTTCTGGTTTTCGTTGAGGTATGAGACAAAAGAGTTTATGCGCGTCTCGGCGGCGGTGTAGACGTCCATGTTGACGTTGTACACGGGCGGAATGCTGTCGGCCACGTTGTCGCGCTCCTTGGACGTGAGTATTTCGCTCTCGTAGGTGAATTCGAAGGGCGAGGCTATGTGCATGGAGGCCGCCTGGCCCGAGAGTATCGGGTGGGTAAGCGGCGTCCTGTGCGCAAAGCATATCATGAATATTATGACAGCCATCACGAGTATGGCAGCGCCTATGGCCAAGTACCGCCATTTTCTGAACGACGATTTGGTCTTGTTGGGCTCAATGAGCTTGCGCCGTGCGCGGTCGGCCCTGTAGTTCTTTATTTTATGAAGCATCTGTCAAATTGGATTTTTCGTATGCGTTCACGATTTTCGTGACGAGCGGATGGCGGACAACGTCGCCCGCGTCGAAGTGGAAAAGCTTTATGCCCTCTATGCCGTCCAGAATTTCAACCGCGCCCTTGAGGCCCGACTTCTTGTTTCTGGGAAGGTCTATCTGGGTTATGTCGCCCGTGACAATCATGCGCGAGTTTTCGCCGAGGCGCGTGAGGAACATCATCATCTGTTCCATCGTCGTGTTTTGGGCTTCGTCAAGTATTATAAAAGCGTTGGAGAGCGTGCGGCCGCGCATGTAGGCGAGCGGGGCAATCTCAATTATCTGGCGCTCCATGAGCCTCGCGGTTTCCTCGGGGCCTATCATGTCGTACATGGCGTCGTAGAGCGGGCGCAGGTAGGGCAGGAGTTTTTCCTGAAGGTCGCCCGGCAGGAAGCCGAGGGCCTCGCCCGCCTCGACCGCGGGGCGCGTTAGGATGACCTTTTCGACGGCCTTGTCCTGCAAAAGCTTGAGCGCGGCGGCTACGGCCAGATAGGTTTTGCCCGTTCCGGCGGGGCCTATGCCAAATACTATGTCGTTTTTCTGGATGAATTTTAAATAGCGCTTCTGGTTGATGTTTTTTGGGACTATGCTCTTGCGCTTGAGGTTCATCACGATCGGGTCTTCGAACACCTGCGTGATTTCGTCCATCTTGCCCGCGCCCGCGCGCGTGATCATGTTGATGAAGTCGGAGTTGCTTATGCGCATGCCCTGCTTGCGCGCGCTTCCCATGGTCTCAAAAAATTTCGCGGCGAGCTCGACGTTCGGGGCTTCGCCCTCGAATTTCATCCAGTTGTCGCGGGTGACTATTTTTACGCCGAATTTTTCCTCGGCCAGTTCCACGTTTTCGTATCTGTTGCTGTAGGTCTCTACGACCTGGTGCGCCGTTTCGAAGTTGAGGGTTTTTTCCATGTTTTTGTAAAATTAGTCTTCGGCGTGTTTTACGAGGGTTTCCCAGAGGCTGTCGATGGCTTCGGGCAGCACGCGCGTGTTGGAAATTACCGGCATGAAGTTGGTGTCGCCGTCCCAGCGTGGCACCACGTGGCAGTGCAGGTGCTGCGGGATGCCCGCGCCCGCTTTCGAGCCCAGATTGAAGCCGACATTGTAGCCGTCGGGGCCGACCGCCTTGCGAAGAATGCGCTTGGCGCGTATTATGGCGTCGAAAAATTCCGTTTTCTCGTCGCCTTCAAGGGCCTCCAGGTCTGCCACCTCGCGTATGGGCAGCACGAGCAGATGCCCCACGTTGTAGGGGAATTTGTTCATAACGATGAACGAGTGTTTGCCGCGCCAGAGGATGTGGAACTTCCTGAAGTCGTCGGTTTTGCCCATTTCCAGAAAGGGATTTCCCCCCTTTTTGCCCGTGTCGTCGCGCTCTTTTGGAGCCTTGATGTAGGGCATGCGCCAGTATGCGTGTAAATTCTCCATTTTTAGGTTTTTAATCAAATAGCCGCGGGCGTATTTTGTCAATTTTTATAAAACGTTCGCGTTTTGTATTTTTGAACGCAGTTTTGCATGCAATCTAGAGAATTCGGGCGCTTTTTTACTCTTTTGTAAGGGCGATTTCAGCGATCTGAAATATGTAGACGTTTTTGTTGTCCGTCCACTGGTTGTTTGCGAAGCGCAGCTTGGTGGCGCTCAGGCGGACGTATTTTGCTTTTGTATCGTTGAATTTGAACGCAACTTCGCGTGTCTGCGGCACGGGGAAGTCCTGTTCGCTGACGACGCTTTCCCAGCTTTCTCCATCGCCAGAAAGCGCGATTTCAAAATCCATCGGGAAAAATTCTTTGGCGGGGTAAAGGACAATTTTATTTAGCGTGTTCGCCTTGGGCATTTCCAGATATATGGTTTGAGGGTCGTCGGATGGCGTTCCCGCGCTCCTGTAAAAGGTTGTGATTTTCCGGTCTGCGGCGTTTTGCGCGGGATGTTCGGGGTGTTCGGAAGTCGCCGTGACCGTAGCGCCTTTTGCATAATTGGGCTTGGTGTCGGCTTTCTCCCATGGAAGCAGGGAGGCTCTTCCTAATTTAACGTTTTCGAAAACCGCCCCGGCGTTTCCGCCCCACAGGCCGATTTTGCCCTTGGGCGATGAATCGTCCTGAAATTCGCATACAAGGTTGCCGTCAAGGCGCACTTTGACGAAGTTTCCGGCGAGTTCTATTGCAAGCCTGTTTTTTTCGCCCGGCTTTACGCCGACACATGTTATTTTTCGCAAGCCGGTTTCGTTGCCGCTTTCATGTTTTACTATTTCAAGAAAACTTTCAAAGCCGTCCTTTTGCACGAGTTTGGCCAGAAAATATTTTTCGGGGTATTTCGCGCGGAATATTATTCCCGCCTCGTCGCCTGATTTGCCAAGGGTGATGTCGGCTTCAAAAAAATATCCGCCGGAAGGGGATTTTTTCATAATGGCGGCGGAGCCTGCGGGCAGGGCAAGCTTGCCGTCTTTTGCATTGATACTCTCGGAATTCGCGCCAAGCTCCCAGTTGCCGAGTCCGTTTGAAAAATCGTCCTCGAACTCCGTCTTGCGTCCGCCGCAAATGAGTTTCCCGTCTGGCGAATATATCTTGTTGGACGCTTCGAATTTTATGGGGTACGACGAAAATGTCTGGAATTCGTTGAGCTGGCGTATCGTGGAGTTTCTTATGACGCCTTCGTTGTCCGGGTGCCAGACCATGAAAATCTGGTCGTCATAGACGCGCCGGCGGTTGTTGCCCTCGAACACGCAGTTTTCAACAACGTTGCCGCGGTTTGAGCCCGCCCATGTGCCGCCAAACCACAGGATTGCCGGGCCGTCGTTATCGATGAATTTGCAGTTGCGCAGCGTTATGTTCTGGCAGTCGGCCTCGAAGTCGAAACCCTGTCCGTCGGGGCTGTTGCCTTTTATGGTGTTTGAAAATGTGCAGTCTTCCACAAGGTAGTTTGCGACACGCGCGCATTGGAACGCCGCGACGCCCCACCACATGCCGACGTCCTCGTAGCCCGTTTCGTCGATGAGCACGTTTCTGGCCGTTCCGCCGTCGGTGCAGTAGAGCATGACGCCGCCCGTGCGGTATGAGCGGCGTATCTCGCAGTCGATTATGTTGACGTTTTTGAAAGCCTGGTTAGAGATTTTTTTGTGCCCGTGCTCCTTCCACTCGCCGGAGGGGTCGTAGTCGCGCCCGATGACTTCGATGCCGACGTCGCACTTGTCGAACTTGCAGTTTTTTATCGTGATGTCGGAAAGGATCGTCCGGCCGCCGAATTCGTCCGAGCCGCATATGCTCACCCCCATGCCGTAGAGCAGGTCTACTGGCAGCGGCGCGCCTCCCAAAACGGAGAAGCCCGTGTCCTTGCCGGTGATGTCGTGGAAATGGCAGTCTTCAATCCACAGGTATTTGTGGTCGTAGCTTTGCTCGGTCCATGTTACGATTCCCCCGTAGCAGTCGGAAAATTCAAGGCCGTATATCTTGTAGCCGCCCGCGTTTACTATGCGTATGCCGTAAATATTTTCCCTTCCCGGCGCGATATGCGGCTTTGCGCCTTCGCCGTACGACGATATGAGTATTGGCTTTTCGGGCGTTCCGCTTCCTTTCGGAAAGAAAGATTCTCTCCATGTGTCGCCCGCTTTGAGCAGCACGCTGTCGCCGGGCTTCAATTCTGTTTTCGACATTTTTTCGAGCGTCTTCCACGGCGCGTCGGGTTTTGTTCCCGCATTGGAGTCGTCGCCGCTGCTCGAGCTGACATAGTACGCCGTTTGTGCGCATGCGCAGAGCGCAATAAAAAATACCCCCGTTATGGCAAATAAAAGTTTCATCATATATGCGATATTCTACCGCGGCGCACTCGGCGTTCAAGAAATAATTGCCGCGGCGCTATCGCGCGTAGTATATCTTTATGTTGCGCACCCAATATGTGATGTCGTCGCTTTTTGAGTTGAGGCCTATCCTGAGCGCGACGAAATTTTCCGGCGGCACTCCGTCAGGAAACTGGAAGAAGTTTTTTTGCCATTCGCTTCCTATTGCCTCGGGGGGCGCAATGTGGATTCTGTCGCTATCCTTTGACACGGGCATGACAAGCATTTGGCTGACGGCGTTTTTGTCGGAGACTTTCATTTCAAATTCAAGGCCGATGGCGCCCTTCAGTGATTCCTGAGGAAGCTGTAACGTGTATTCCGGATAGACCCATCTGTCCACGGACGGCGGAAATTTCGTTCCGAAGCGTATGGCCTGCTCTGATCCGTCATAACTTATATCCATTTGTCCGGACGCATTTTTGCGCCAGTTGGCCGGGTCGAGCATCTGCCGCATTTCCACGCACAGGCCCGAATCCTTCATCTTGCCGAGGTCTTGGAGAACCACGACATGGGGGGAGGTTTTTTTGCCGTTGAAAACCCCCTCTATGCGCATTTCCCCTTTGAAGCTTTTATCCAGTTCGGGCGTTATGGCGAGCTCAAGCTCGGCTTTTTCAAATGGGGCCACGGTGATTTCCCCGGGGAGCCCCGGCACTTTCCCGCCGGAAATGGAAACGCTTCCGCTCTTGTCTTCGTCGGAAAGGTTCCAGATCTGAAGCTTGAATTTGGCTCCGTCCCTTCCCACGCTCACGCAGTCCTTGCCGGCCGAAAGGGTGAAGTCTTCGGAAAGCTCCGTTCTGAATACAACCGTTTTGTCAATGGACTGGGCCTTTGATTTTTTCGCAGCATATTTTTTGAACGGTACGGAAAGCCCGACGCCTTTCACGTTTTCCAGAATCGCCGGATAGCGCGTTGCGACGGCCTCGCTTCCGTCTGTTTTGAACGGCATGCCGAAGATGTCTACGCCCCTGTATGTCCCTCCCGCCGGAATCCGGAAAGGCCTTTCCAGTCTGTCTGCGGGCGAAAGGTCGGGCCTTATCGGGCCGTCGTCGATCTCCGATATGCTCCAGTAAATCAGCGTTTTGGAGCCGTCTTTTTGCTTGTAAAGAAACCCGCGCACTCCTTCGCCAAGGTCTGCCTCTCCCTCGAGTTTTGCGTTGCCCAGTTTGTCTATGAGGGTTGCAAAGGCGACATATCCCGGCTTTACGGTAAAGTCGCGGCGCATCAGGCCCCAGTCCTTGCTGCCTCCGCCTTCGCTGTACGGGGGGAGCACGAAAAAGAAGTCGCGGTCTACGCCGAGCATCTGCATGTTGACCATCATTTTGGGGATAAATTCGGCGATGATCATTTCCTGATCGGGGGAGTGCATCCTTATCCCCGGAATGTGGCTGTCCATGCGCCCGGAGCCCTCCATGCGCGACCCGTTTTCGGTAAACCATACGGGTTTGTCGGCTATGCCGTTGCGCTCCATGTGTTCCCGGACGTTTTTGACAATTTCGGGATAGTCTTTTATCGCCAGATAGGTGTGCACGCTGAATATGTCGAAATATTCGCCCGTGCCGCTTTTCAGAACCACGTCGTTGTAATTGAGTATGGGCACTATGGCGTATCCGCCGACGGCAACCGGAATTTTAGGGTCGGCCGCCTTGAAACCCAGATAGGCCGCCTTCAGGGCGGAGGCGTAGTCCCATGCGGATTCGGAGGTGAAGCCTATGTCCTGCTCGTTCCAGAATTCCCATACCGCCATTTGCCCTTTGAATGTTTCTGCGGCCTTTTTTGCATAGCGGTATGTGGCGGCCAAGTCGCACGGGAGGTGCGATGTGTTTTTCGCCCAGGGCGGGGCGTCGTGGTAAACGCCGAGTATTTTTATTCCCCGGCTCGACAAAAGGTCGGCGTTGGTCTTGTACTGCCGCCAGTCGAATTTGCCCTCCTCCATTTCCGTTCCGGCCCAGCTTAGGCGTTCGCGCACCATGCGCATTCCCGACCGCCGGGCGACTTCTGAGACTATTTCATAGGCGTTTTCGGGGCGCCGGGGATTATTGCCGTCGGGGCCGGCCAGCCAGCTTTGGGCCGAATCCATTGCGAAAAAGGTGTTGCGGTTTGCGGGGCGCCCGGCAGGGTCGGGGACGACGGCGAAGCTCCTGAAGCCCGTGAATTTGGCTTCGGCGGATTCCAGTTCCAGCTTGTAGTAGCCGTTGGGAATGGCGTCGAGAATCAGCGGGCTTTTACCGCAGCAGGGCCATTCGCCGCTGCGTATTTTCTCGCCCTTCCAGTTGCGCAGAATCCATTGCGTTTCCGCCGCCGCATACGGCTTCAGGGTGAATTTCAAGGGCTCGCCCTGGATGAAAACAGATCCGGGGGCGCCGGCCGCCACGGCGTCGGACGCTTCGAAAACCGCCTCGATTTTTTTTGACGACAGGAATTCCAGATTGCGTATTGAATAGCTTATTTCCGAATCAACGGGGTTGACGCCTATGCGGATTTCGGAAACTTTCGCCGGGTTGATGCCGAGGCTTCCGACATCTATCGTAACCGTTTTGTATTCTCCGGTGGGGAATGGGATTTCCTTATAGGGCGGCCTGCCGTTGACCATGAGGTTGGCGTGCTTGAAGCCGTTTGGGGCATTCGCCTTGATTTCGAAGCGCACAGCCTCTGCGTCCGCGAAGTTTTCATGGCTTTGGAAACGGAAGATGGGATATGCCCAGAAGTCCGCCCCTTGCGCAAATTTCACGTCGAAGCGCACGGCGTTTTCCCCGTCCGCGCAAACGCGCATTTCCCCGGAGCTGTTTGCGGAAAAACGTGACGGAACGCAGATGCCGCGCGACCACGTAAGCGGCAGCAGATCCGCCCCCGCCGAAGCCGCCGCCGTTGCGGCGCAAAGGGCGGCAAAGACGGAGGCCGCCCGTTTCATTGCGTTAGCGCCCGAAATTTTGCGCGTCTTTGCAGGCGTGAAATCTTTAATCATTTTGCGGGTGTTTTATGTTAAGAATTTTATTTGGCTGCCTCGGGTTTGTAAAGAACCATCGCATTTGTGAAAACGGCGCCCGATTTTTGTCTGCGGCTTTGGAGTTGCGCCGTCATGTTTTTCAAACAGGCGAGGGGCCGCAAATGCGGCCCCGCCTTTTTTCTTCTGCGGCGGAAGCTACTTTCTTCTGCGGAATGCCGCAAAAGAAAGTGAAATCAGGCCAAGAATAGCGGCTAATGTTGCGGGTTCGGGCACTATTGTGCCCGAAATGTCGGCCATGGCGCTGGACGTGTCCGTGCGAAGGGCGACGTTGTCAAGGAATTTGGTTATGTCCACCCCTTTGAAAACCACTTTGAGCGTGGAGCTTTCCCAGTCGTAGCTGTTTTCCGAAATCGACCTGAACAGGGAAAGCTCTTGCAGGTTTATCGTGTCTCCCCACGAGAAGCTTTCGGAATCGAGGTTTATGACAAAAGTCCCGTTCTGACCGGAAATATTGTCCACTTCTATATGGTCGCTCGTTTGCGAATATTTATTAGACGCGTTGAAAATTATTTCTCCGCCGGTAATCTCCATATTTTCGGCGTAAATTTCGCCGTACCCCATGTCGTCTCCGATAACCATTGAATATATTTCCAGCGTGCCTCCCGCAAGAATGATGTTGCCGGCCTTGAACGCGTATGTGTTGGCGAGGCCGAGCGTGCCGTTGATAATTTCAAAATTCAAGGCGGGTATGTTCGTATTGTTCGCGTTGGTGTGTCCGTCATTTATGCGGAGAATTTGGGCGCTTCCCCCGTTTGAGCGGTCGTCCATTACGAATTTCATTTCGGTGTGCCCGCCTACATAGTACGACAGGATTTTCCCCGTCCAGTCGCCGCCCTGAAACTTTTTGCCGTCCTGGGCTTGGAACACTATGGTTGTGCCTATTGCGCCGGGGTCGTTGTTGCAGATCACCCCCTGTCCGTCAAGTCCTCCGAACCGCGCGTAAATTTCCTTGGTGTAAGACGAATAATGCGCATTGCTTTCTGTGCCGCCGAATCTGTTTATTGTGAGGAACTGGCTGTCGTTCTTGTGCATTTTTACAACGCAGCCCACGTCGAGCGCGTAATGGTCTTTGCTGTAGGTCGTATTGGGATCCCATCCGAATCGGACGTCTCTGGCCTGTCCCAAATCAAGGTCGCCCCCTATTGTAATCTGGTTGAATCCCGCCCTGTAGTTGGCCGACCCTATATATACGTCTCCGGTGCCGCTGCTCACGCTGAAGTTTCCATGCGCGATTATAGAGGGGGCTACATATGCGGGCATGTCGAAAGTGCCGGCCTGTATCTGGCCCTCGTCATCGTTTGTGCCGCTGGCTCCGTTTGATACGGTGAAAATGGAGCATCCCGCATTGATGGAAAAGTTGTTCACTTCAAAGGTGGAGTTCCCGAGTATGCGCGACCACATGGCGTCTTGGAAAAAGTCCTTGTCTGCACCGGGAAGGCCGTTCGAAAATTTCTGCGTGTCTATCCACGAACCGTTGTATATCATTATGCCCATGCCGGAAAAATTTACTTCATCGGCGGAGTAGGCCAGTGTTTGTCATTGCGGCAAGTATTGGGAGTATTTTCTTTTTCATTTCACTAATCATTAAGTTTTTTTGTTTTTGAAGGGAAAAAAGGCACACTGCGCAAACGCGCTGCGTGCCTTTGCAATTTGTATTGTAAAAAAATATGCGCGCGCCGCCGCCATTGCTTGCGTATGTTGGAAAACGTCGGTTTCCGGGGTAGTCAGACCGCATTTGGATTTGGGATATTGTTGGCGCCTCAAATCCGTTCGAAAGGGGAATTTAAAAGTGCCTGCAATGCGTCGTGAAGCCATTGCAAGCGCCTTTATTGTTCGGTCATGTCTTTGCTTGTTCAATTGGTTGCCTTTTATATTATGCCAGACAATAGGCTTTTCACAGATTGTCAATAAAAATCTCAAACGTTTGAATGAAAATGTACAGCGTAAATATAGGATATAAATTGAAATTTGTTGATTTATTTTCCTCAAGATTGCTCAATATTTGCTCAATGAATGCCTGTTAATTATGCCTAGGTTTGTTTTGCACCCTTGAGGTTGCGTGCCGCGGAAATTGCCCTGTTCGAATGGTTTTCACGTATGGGATCATATTTGTAATTTCTTATGAATTAGAAGAATATGCACAAATTTTCATGTGGTGTAGGGGGCGGCGGCAAAGAATTTTCCCGCAATACTATTCGCATGGGAAATGCTTTTAGAATCCTCAAACGTTTTTTGCGGTAGCCGCATGCAGAAAAAGTACAGTATGCCGCACGCGTAAAAAAACCTAAGGTTTGGATTCTCCCGTCAGCGGCCTTGTTATGGATTCGACCCATTGGCCGTCCCTTTTTATGCCGAACCCCCCTTTGAAATCCCAAGCGGCAAAGCCGAAGCCGAATTCTTTGAACAGAGCCCCCATGTCGGCGTACCACCTGTCGCGGTCGGCAACGGGGGCGTTTACGTTGACGCCGAATTCCCCGCAGTAAACGGCTAGCCCGTGCGCCTTCGCGATATCGGCAACCTCCTGAAAGTCTTTGGCGATCTTCTCCCTGTCGTGGAATACCGAAACGAGGAAGCCGAAGCGTTTTTGTATGTCTTCCGGCTGGGCATCCATTTCCTCCTTTGAGACAAGCCGGCCCGGATAATGGATAGGCCCCGCGTAGTCTTTGAGATATGTCCATGAGGCCCGGTAATGCGTCAGGGGGAAGGGCTCATAGTAGTGGAAACTTATCACAATGTTTTTGTCGCTTTTTGGCAGGCGCAGGTTTTTTACAGTTGAGAAATTCTGCCACCTGTTTGAGCCTATGAAAACCGTGCGCTCCGGCTCGAGATCCCTGACCGCCGCGTGGCAGCGGTTGACGATTTTGTTCCATGTATCGTCGTCGTCCGCAACCGGCTCGTTCATGAGTTCGTAGGCTACCAGATCGTTCGGGTATTTTTTGAGTTCGCCCGAAAGCGCGCGCCAGAGGCCGTAAAATTTTTCCTGAGCGGTTTCGTCTGTAAAAAGCGGCTTTTCCTTGGCGTCGAAATGGTGCGAGCGCAGTATGTGAAGGTCGACGAGCGCCTTCAGTCCGTATTCTTCGCACCAGCCTATCGCGTCGTGCAGAAGGGCGAAGGCTTCGGCGTCCTTTTCGCCGTTTTCCTTAAACATCTGCTCCTCGTCTATCGGTATGCGCACGTGGTCGAAGCCGAGCGAAGCTATGTCCTTTACGTCGCCGCGCGTGAAGTAATTCTTCCTCGCCTCGCCCCTTTGGCCGCTTTGCGAAAGCCAGTGGCTTATGTTCACGCCTTTTTTGGCGGAAAAGCTCGGCTGCGGGGAGTAGGCTGCGCCGCAATGCGCGGCAATTGCGAGAAGGAATGCAAAAAACAGTCGGACGATTCTTTTCATGCGCAACGGAACGGGTTTCCCGCCAATATGCAAAATATCGGGGCGGAATGCAAATATTATCTCGGAAAACGGAAAGGCTCTTTTTAACCGCAAAATTCAATCATGCGCTTGACGCATTTTAGTTCCGGCGCTAGCCTGTTTTTCAATTTACGAATAATATACACAAGAATAGGAATTGCCATGTTTACAGGAATTGTTGAAGCCACGGGCAAAGTGGTGTCGTTTGAAGAGGGCAAGGCGGCGTGGCTGCTGAAGCTCGAAGTTCCGCGGGAAATAGCCGAGAGCCTCGCCGACGGAGACTCGCTCGCGTGCAACGGCTGCTGCCTCACGCTGATTTCGAAAGAAGGCAATGTTGTCGGCTTCGAGCTTTTGGAGGAAACCATACGCCTGACGAGCTTTGAGGGCATAAGGCCCGGTTCGCTCATAAACCTTGAGCGTCCGCTGGCGGCGAACGCTCGCCTCGGAGGACACTTTGTAAGCGGCCATGTGGACGTGCGCAGCAAGGTTGAAATATTCGAGCGGCGCGGCAAGAACTACTACCTCAAGGTTGCCGTTCCTCAGGAATTTTCCAAGTATGTTGTCTACAAGGGCAGCATTTCCATTGACGGCATATCGCTTACCATCGCTGAGGCGCTTGACGACGGACTCGCGGTTTGGCTCATTCCGCACACTTTGGAAGTCACCAACCTTTGCGAGTGCAGGGCCGGCAAATATGTGAACCTTGAGTTCGACCTTCTAGCCAAGTATGTTGAGAAGATTGCCCTCGGCAACCGCGACAAATCCCCCTATCAGCCATAGGCGAGGCGAGAGCCTCGCCGGGCATAGAGGGGGCTCCGCCCCCAGGTGCGGCATTTGCTCCGCAAATAACCACCGTACGCTCCCCCGTTTGGCGCGCTGGAGCTGTCGAATGGAATTTGGCGATATGGTTTCAAATAATTTGAATTGAAGCGAAAAACTACAGACAGGCAGTTTGAACGGCTGACCGCGAAACTTTTGAAGTCGAAGAAATTCGGCTATGCCGCCATTGTGCTCGTTCTCTGGTTTCTGCTTTCCGTTTTTGCCGTTTCAGATGTCGGTGACGGCGATACGGCCGAGCTCCAGCTTTCGCGCATGGAGGCTGGCTCGCCTCCGGCCGACCCTCTGAAGGTGCGCGTGTGTTCGTGGAATGTGAAGAACTACAACGTTTCGAACCGCTATGTGAAGGGCAAGTGGCGCGAATATCCAAAGCCCGAGGAGGAAAAGGCGCAGCTTCGCAAAGTTGTGGCCGCGCTCAAGCCCGATGTCCTGCTGATTCAGGAAATGGGCGACATGGCATTCCTCGACGAGCTTCGCGCGGACCTCGCCCGCGAAGGCGTCGTGTATCCATATTGCGCCGTCACAAAATACAACTCGCCTTCAAGGCTCGCGATAATGTCGAAGATAAGGCCGGGGCGCTTCATGGATTTCAGCAGCATCAAAATAGAGGTGCAGGGCGAAAACAGGATGTCGCCGCGCGGCGCGCTTGGCGCGGAGTTTGAAAGCGGCGGCGTGAAATGGTGCGCGTTCGCGCTGCATCTGAAAAGCAAGCAGGGCGCGCGGAAGCGCGACGAGGCTTTCATACCATTCCGATTCGCCGAAATACGCGGCATAGACGAGGCCGTTTTCAATGCTGTAGGCGCGGACGCCGCCGCTGTCATTGCGGGCGACTTTAACGACGAGCCTTCGGCGGCTCTTTTGCGAAATTTTAAAAAGATGCCGTTTCGCTTTGTGGAGTCCGTCCCCGAGGGCGGCGGCAGGGCATATACGTACTATTGGCAGAAGGGCGACACCCATTATCTTTACGACTTTTTTCTGGCTACGCCCGGAATCCAAAAATACATAATCGGTTCAAAAATCGGCTGGCATTTGGACGCCAGCGACCACAGGCCGGTATACATTGACTTGGACTTCGGCGCGCTGTAATATGGACGCGCTTTTGCCCTTGGAGAAATCTCCATGCGTACAGTGGGCGCGGAAACCTTCCGCGCCGCGTCAGTGCTTCGGAACTATCGGGAATTGTGAAATTCTCAGCGTAGTGCAGCCGTAGGGAATCAGCGTTATTTCCTCGGTCGCCTGGTTTTCCATCCCGTGCCAGTACGCCCAGCCGTATGGAAGCGGCCCCGCGGACTCGTTGTAGAGGCCCCAGTACGGAATGCGCTTGGCCTTCGTCTTTATGGTTATCGGCGCGTTTTTCTGGTTCCAAGGATAGTCGGACTTCAGCTTGGTTTCGTCCACAGAGACCGTGAACGCGGCTTCGGGATTGTTTCTGTCGAAGTCTTCGATTCCGTAGTTCCACGGGGAATCGGACGTGACCTGCCACGCCTCGCCGCCGAAATTCTTGGCGTCGTTTTCGTCGCGGAACTTCACGCGTTCCCAGTTCTCGTCCATCTTAAGCGCGTAGACAAGCGGGCCGCGCTCGACGGAAATGGAATTTTGCCCGTTCCATGTTACAACCCTCACTTTCATGGGAAGCGTCAGTTCGACCTTGTCGCCGTTTTTCCACTTGCGCTCGACTTTCACGACTTCGCCGCCCTTGGGCGTCATGACGCTTTTGCCGTTCACCATGACAGAGGCATTTTCGCACCATGACGGAATTCTTAAGCGCAGCGGAAATTTCACCGCGCCGTCTTTCGTGCCTATCGTAAAGAGCACCTTGCCGTCCATCGGGTAGTTTGTCTCCTCTTTTATTGTCACTGTTTTGCCGTTGGCTACTTTCGCCTCCACGGATGATGGCGCGTAAACCATCGCCGCGAGGCCGTTGTCGGCCGAAGCGTACCAGAGGTTCTGCGCAAATTTCGGCCAGCCCTGGTGCATGTTCGAAAAGCAGCACGGATAGCCCGTGAGCGTGCCGAAAAGGATGTCGGTGCCGTCGTGGTCCTGGTCGAAATTCCTGCGGTGGCGCGATACCATCACCTGGTTGGCCTGCTGGTAGTACTGCTTGAATTTAAAATCGTCGGTGGTTTGGGCGGGAAGGGCATTGAAGGCTATGCGCTCAAGCTGGTCGGCGAAGAAAACGTCTCCCGTTATTTCCGTCATGTGTTCGAGCGAGTACATCATTTCGACTACCGCGCAAAGCTCGACGCCCTGCGTGGGGTCGCTGCCGTGCAGGGCTTCGTCGCCGCCGTACATGCCCTGAGCCTGCCCGTTATATTTCTTAAGCTCCCCGAAGCCGCGCTTGACGGTGTCTACAAGGCTCCTGTCGCCGCTCTGCTGGTAAAAAATCACGGGCTCCTTTATGCCCTGTGCGAGGTTGACGCAGTGTATGGAGTTCGTGCGGCCCATCTCGCCGTTGTTTATGAAGTCCACAAAATTGAAATGCTGTTCGTGGATAAGTTTCCCAAGGTCGAGCAGGAACTTGTCGCCCGTGATGTTGTAGAGCCAGTAAACTATAGCGAGGTTGTCGCATGCGCGGAACTCCGCCCAGAAAGTCCAGTTCCCGAGCTTTTGATTGGGGAGCGTTTCCAGCTGATAGCGGAAGTATTTTGTGAAGAAGTCGAGCACGCGCCTGTCGCCCGTCGCCGTGTAATACTGCTGGAGAATTTTGAGCACCACCATGCGCGGCCACCAGTCTTTGGCGTTGTCGCGCTGTATGCCGGGTTCGTAAGGGAAGTCGAGCGAGGGGCCGAAGAAGCCGTTTTCCTGCTGGCTCGCGAGCGCGCTTTCAACCCACGGCTGTGCCTTCGCCTTCAGTTCGTCGTCGTTTAAAATGTACGCCAGCGGCAGCAGGCCGTCTATCCAGTAGGGGCCGCGCTCCCATTGGTCGCCGTCGCCGCCGAGCCATCCGTTTCGTTCGCCCATTACCGCCGGGTAAAGCTCCTCCATGTGGCCCGTCGCGCCCGACTTCTGTCTTTTGAGCGTTTCTAGCAGCCAGCCCTCCGGCTTTATCGCGCCGAGCGGCAGGGCTATATAAGGCTTTTCCACGAGCGGGGCGCGGTTGTTGGGGTAGTTTGTTTTTTCCGCATTCGCCCCGAAAGAGGCCAGGGACGATGCGGCCAGCAGGGCCGCGCAGAGGCTTAGGCAGTTTTTCATAGATTAAAGTTCGATCGCTATACCGGTTAAATTTTCCTTATAACATAAAAGGTTTGAACATCTTAGCAGTTCGGCAGGGTGCGGTCAAGGAAATCGGAAAGAGCGCACCCGCGCATCCGCATTAATGTGTTGACTATGTCGGAATTTTCCAAATCATCCCCGATAAGAAGGGGATTATATGGAACGTATTATAAAAACATTTTTTGTATTTTTAGCGTGTGCGGCGTCCGCGTATTGTGCAGGGAAGGTGTCTGCGCACAAGGCGCCCGAAGGAGAGCCTTTGAATGCGCGGTACAAGGTGTATGCAAACGGCGAAAATGTGCCCGTGTACGACTGCAAGGTATCCCCAGGCGACGAGGGCCGCTTCAAGGCGATGGACAGCGTGCCCGACTCCCACAAATACTTTGCGACGGCCGCATACGCGTATTTCGACTTCGACGGCGGGGTATCTGTCAAGGTGGAGACTGCCTCTAAAATAGAGAGCGCGAAAATCCTTCCGAAGTCGGCGGGCATCGTGCCGGAAATCCGCGGCAATTCGCTGACGTTCAAATTGGACAGGCCGCAGAATGTTGTCGTCGAAATCAACGGAGAATGGATAGAGTCGCTCCAGATTTTTGCCAACCCGATGGAAAAGGACGTTCCCAAGCCCGGCGATCCGAACGTGATATACTTCGGCCCCGGCGTGCATGAGCTCCATACGATTTTCGTTCCCGACAACACCACGCTTTACATAGCCCCCGGCGCTATAATACGCAACACTATAGGGGAAGCCGACAAGCCCGGCGGCGTTACGGACAGGGGCGTGAAATGGTATGCGCCTTCCGTGCATCTCGTTGGCAAAAACATAAAGGTGCGCGGGCGCGGCGTTATCGACGGCGGCCTGTGCCACACGCATTCGCGCCAGACTCTCAACATGAGCGGCGAAAACATCAGCGTCGAAGGCATAATCCTGCTGGACTCTCCGACTTGGACGCTTGTGGTCGACAACTCCAAAAACGTCTCAATCGACAACGTGAAAATCATCGGCCGCCGCGCGAATTCCGACGGCATAGACATCTGCCAGAGCGAAGACGTGGACGTAAAAAACTGCTATATAAGGACGCTCGACGACCTTGTTGTTGTCAAGAATTTCGTGAAGGGGCGCGAGTGCAAAAATATTCATGTGGGCAAATGCGTTCTGTGGAACCAGGTTGCGCACGCGCTGAGCGTGGGCGCGGAAATCAGGGGGCCGATTTCGAACGTGGTTTTCGAAGACTGCGACGTCCTGCACGACATCGGCAGGGAATGGACGCTGCGCGTCTACCATTGCGATTCCGCGCCCGTTGAAAACGTCCGCTTTGAAAACATCAGGGTTGAGGACGCGCCTCCGAAATTCATCTCGCTTTGGATAGGCGAGGCCATCTGGACGAAGGACAGCGAACGCGGGAACATCCGCAATGTTGTGTTCAAGGACATCGACGCGCGCGGAAAGGATTTGCGCGCGGAGCTTAAAGGTTTTGACGCCTCGCACACCGTAAGCGGCGCGACTTTCGACAACGTGAAAATCAACGGCGAAAAGCTCAAGGCTTCGGACGTTGTCAAAAACGAATTTGTTGAAAACGTGACTGTAAAATAATCTGATTTGTCGCCATTTAAACAGAAAATGCTCTAGAATTCCGCCTTTATGAATACGGGGAAGTGGTCTGACGAAAACGCCTTAAGTTCGATGTCGTCGTTTATCGTCTCGTACGATTTTACCTTCACGTCTTTGGTCACGAAAATAAAGTCTATGCGGTTCTTGGTTTTGCCGTCCAGCTTGTAGCCGTGGAATGTGCCGTACGTGCCTTTGGGCCCGCTTTCCGATATGGCCCTTGAGTCCGAGAAAGTCCCTTCGGCTATTATGCCCTTTATGCGACTGTCCTTGTCGTTCATGTTGAAGTCTCCGGTAAGGATAATCGTGGAGCTTTCGGGCGCGATTTCCTTCGCTTTAGCGACAATGAGCTTTGCGGATTCCTCCCGCGCTTTTTGGCCTATGTGGTCGAAGTGCGTGTTGAAAAAGTAGAATTCCTTTCCGCTGGCCTTGTCGCGCATTTTTGCCCACGTGCAGATTCTGTTGCAGGCGCCGTCCCATCCCTTGTTGGGCTTGTCCGTGTCTTCGGAGAGCCAGAAGTTGCCCGAATCGATCACTTCAAACCTGTCCTTTTTATACATTATGGGCGTGAACTCGCCCTTTACGCCGCCGTCGCGCCCCTCGCCGACGGCCGCGTAAGCGGGATTGTCCTTGAGCAGGTCTTGAAGCTGGCCGGCTCTGGGTTCCTGCATTCCGAAAATGTCGAAGCCGTATTTGTCTATGATTTTCTTGATGTTGGGCGCGCGCACTTCCCAAGCCGTCTTGCCTTTGTCGCCGGAGTGGCGTATGTTGAACGTGGCCACGTTGATTTGCGCCTTTTTTTCTTCGCTCGCGAATCCGCATGCGGCAATCCACGCGGAGAAAATTACAGCCAGCCCCGCCTTGAAAAGGCGGGCAAAGCTCGGGAAAGAAATGTGCAAGTTCATGCCTGCAACATAGTTGCTTTTTGCGCATGGTCAAGAAAAAGCCCGAATGACGTGGCGGGGGCCGCTATAAATCAGTCGCGCAGGAATTTGAGCAAGAGACCGTTTATGACTTCGCTCTGTTCTTCGGAAGCTTTGTCGTCCATTTCCGAGTGTTTTATGTTTTTGAGAAATGCGACTTTTATGCCGAATTCCTTCTGATCTTCGTCGGATGGAAGAACGCCTTCGTCCGCCGGATAGTCGCAGCCGCGCAGCGTGCGGATTTTTGGCGCTTTCATGCGCGGAAGCGGCATGCGCCTGTTGTCGAGCGAGATTGCCCGCGCAATCATTTCGGGATGTTTTTGGGCGAAGAGCATGGACATGTCTCCGCCGTTCGAATGCCCCATGAGCGAGACGTTTTTCCAGTCTGTATTCGGTTTGGACTTTTTAAATTCGCCCATGACGAAGAGGATGTTCTCGACACCGCGCTCCCAGTTGGGCAGCCGCGTTTTAAACAGGTCGCCCTTCATTGAAAGCAGGTCGTCCGTCGGCAGTTCGTGTTGCACGCTTATCACGAAATATCCAGCTTGGGCCAGCCTCCTTGTTATGTGCGAGTACTTTTTGAAGTCTCCGCCCTTGTTGACTCCGTAGCCGTGGCTGAAAATTACGACGCCGCAGCCGCCTTCATCTTGCGGCGAGTATACCGCCACGGGAATCTGTCTTTGTCTTGCGGCGTCAAACAGCGTCGTTTCGTATTCCTGTATGCCGGAATATTCCAAATGTCCGGCGGAAAGTTTCAATGCGTGCATAAGAACAAAAGGGCTTGCAAGTATGCAGAACAGACGGCGCGTCATATGCGGCGGCCTATTTGCCTATGCAGAATGTTGAAAATATTTTGTCGAGAACCGCCTCGTTGTCGGTCTTGCCTACAATATCGCCGAGCGCGTCGAGTGCGTCGCGCAGGTCGGAGGCCGCGAGTTCGCTCGGAAGGTTGTCAGCGATTTTTTCGGCGGCGCATTGTATGCCCGCCTTCGCGCGCTCCAAAGCCTGCACGTGGCGGGTGCTCACAAGAATGTCGTCTGCCGACGCCTGAATGTGGTGCGTTTCGATAAGCCGCACGATTTCTTCGCGCAGCTCGGGAATGCCCGCTCCGTCGGCGCAGGAAATTTCGACGGCCGCAAAGCCTTTGAATTTTTCCCTGAACTTTGCTGCGTCCGAGCCGGGCAGGTCGCACTTGTTCAAAACCAGTATGGTGTTTTGCGGCGCGAGGTTTTTCACGGCGTCTTCGGGCAGGTCGGGCAGGGCGTCGGATGTGTCCAAGGCCAGCAGGCAGATGTCGCACGCCTCTATGCGCTCTACGGCCTTTTCTATGCCGAGGGCCTCGATGTTGCTGCCCGCCTTGTGTATGCCGGCGGTGTCGGTTATGTTGACCGCGTGGGGGCCGAGTATGATTTTTTCTTTGATGAAGTCGCGCGTGGTGCCCGCAACGGGGCTTACGATGGCGCGGTTCTGCCCGAGCAGGCGGTTGAGCAGCGACGACTTGCCCGCGTTGGGCGCGCCGGCTATGACCATGTTTATGCCCTGGTGCACGAGCGGCGAGTACTTTGAAGTGTCAATCAGCCTTTGGATTTCGCCGACCAATTTTTTCGCGGTATTGGCGATGTTTTCCTTGTCTTCGGGCGGGAGGTCTTCGTCTGGAAAGTCTATGTAGGCTTCGGTCAGCGCGGAGATGCTCACGAGCTCTTCGCTGATGCCGTTTATGCGCGCGCCAAGTTCGCCCGAAAGCTGCTTTTGCGCGGCCTTCAGCGAGCGCCCGCTGCGCGCGCTAATTAGAAGCGACACGGCCTCGGCCTGTGACAAATCCATCTTGTCGTTCATGAACGCGCGGCGGGTGAACTCGCCGGGTTCCGCTGCGCGGCAGCCGCGCGCGAAAAGGTCTTCCAGAATGTTCTGCACTATAAAGGGGTTGCCGTGCGTGGAAATTTCGAGCATGTCCTCGCCCGTATAGGAATTGGGCGCGGCGAAGAGCGTGAACACGGCCTCGTCGAGTATGTTGCCGGCGATGTTTCTGTACCTGCCGAAATGCGCGGCGCGCGGCGGAATTTCATTCCTGCCGAATATCTTGCGCGCAAGCCTGGGGCATTCGCCGCCGCTCAGGCGCACGAGCGCCACGGCCGATTCGCCCGTGGGCGTGGAAAGTGCCGCAATCGTGTCGCTCATTTCTTCCTTTGCATAAGCCTGTGGGCGAAGATTATCGACATCGCGGATACGCCGAACGCGATTCCCCCCGCGGAGGTCGCGTTGATTATCGCCCTGAATTTTGTCGCGCCCGTCTGGGTGTCGAAATCTATGGTCTGCTCGCGCTGCCAGTCGGTCATTTGCGACGCGAAATACGCGTACGCGAAAAGCCCCGCGCTCAGGCCGACAAGGGCCGAAGAGAGCAGCACGAAAAATTTCTGCTTTGCCGAATACCTTTTCTTCATTTCGCCTTGCGCGCCTCAACGGCGTCCTTGAGTTTTTGCATGTCGAGCTTCGCGGGCGGGAAAACCCCGTTGTCCTTGAACCATCCCGCGTTCATTTCGAGGCAGTAAACGATGTCGGAACGCGACGACCTTACCGAATTCAGATTGTTGGGGTACATGCTTTTCACTTCGGTCAGCGTGCCGTCGGCGTCGAAAAAACCGATGTCGAGCGGTATGAGCGTGTTTTTCATCCAGAACGACGCCTGCACGGGAACGTCGTAAATGAAGAACATGCCCGAGTCCTCTTCAAGCTCCCTGCGGAACATGAGCCCTCGCGCCTTTTCGTCGTCGTAGACCGCAACTTGCGCCTTGAAGGGCTTGCCGCCAACTTCCATGTCGAAGTGTGTTGCAAACGGCATGCTTTCAATTTTATGCGTCTTTTCATTGCAGGCGCACAGCATGAGCGCGAGCGCGGCGGCCGCCAGCGCCGGAAATACCTTTGGTGTGTGTCTTAAAATAGGCATCGTTTTTTAATCTGTACATTTGCCCCCGATGCGCAATAATTTTCTATAATGATTTAAACCGCGCCATCCAAACGTACGTATAATATTTTTAATTAAAAAACAATGAAAAGGGAAGTTCTCTTATACGGCGACACTAACGGCAATTCCGACATGCTCTACTTCACGGGGCTTCGGATACCCGACCCGTTTTTCGCGTTCACGCTGAAAGGCAAAAAGTGCGCCCTCATCAACGCGCTTGAAATCGGCAGGGCGCGCCGCTCGAAAAAGCTCGACGAGGTTTTCGACCTGACATCCGTCGGCGCGAAGGAATCCCTGCGCGGCGACGGCGCGGTTGCGGCGCATATCCTTAAAAAGGCCAAGGTGCGCGCGCTGCTTGTCCCGAGGAATTTTCCCGCGTACCAGCTTGAGTTTTTCCGGGGGCAGGGCTTTGATGTCGAAATCGCGGAAGGCGGAATTTTTCCAAAGCGCGAAATTAAGACCAAGGACGAGCTCGGAGAGATTGCCGCGGCGAACCTCGTTGCCGCCGCCGGCTTCCATGTAGCCGAAGAAATGCTCAGGCAGGCGAAGATTGTCAAGAACAGGCTCGTTGTTGACGGCGAAATTCTCACGAGCGAAATGCTGCGCACTGAGATTGAAAAAATCGCCATATCCCTTGGCGCCGACGCAATGAACACAATTGTCGCGGCGGGCGACCAGGCTTGCGACCCTCATGAGGTCGGCCACGGCCCGATAGCCCCCAACAGCCTCATCGTTATCGACATTTTCCCGCGCCTTCGCGAGAGCGGGTATTTTGGCGACATGACCCGCACGTTCCTCAAAGGCAAGGCGTCTTCTGCGCAGAAAAAGCTAGTCGAAACCGTGCTTCTCGCGCAGGAAGTCGCGCTCGAGTCCGTGTGCGCGGGCGTAAACGGAGCGGACATCCACGCGGCCGTCGAGGAAGTTTTCAGGCGCGCGAACTACAAGACCGAAATGAAGCGCGGAGTGTGGAGCGGCTTCTTCCATTCAACGGGGCACGGCCTCGGGCTTGACGTGCACGAGGCGCCGTCGCTGAGCGTTCGCGACTGCGTGCTGCGCGCGGGGCAGGTTGTCACCGTCGAACCGGGGCTTTATTACAGGGGCCTCGGCGGCTGCCGCATGGAAGACAATGTAGCCGTCCGCAAAGACGGCGCCGAGCTGCTTTCCGAATACCATTACGAGTGGATTGTAGAATAGGATGCCTTCCATTGCATAAGGGCATCCGAAAGGCCGCCAAAAAAGCTGGCGTCGCCTGCGCTTGACGCGTAAAACCGTTTGCGCGCAAGGCCGCGTTAAAAGTGTTGCGAAGCGGCGCAAAAAATGTTGGATTGTGCGCGTGGATGAAAAAATAAAAATCCTTTTTGTCGTAAACAAGAGCAAGCCTTCCGCGGAGGACATCGCAAGGAAGCTTTCGGCCGTTGCGCTTGCGCACGGAATGCACTCGCAGATATGCGAAGATTTCCCCGTGCCCGAATCCGCCTTCGATGGCAAGAGCGTCTGCTGCGTCATCGGCGGCGACGGCACCATCCTCTCATGCGTTCCCTCGCTGGCCAAGTACGACATTCCCGTGTTCGGCATAAACTTGGGCAAGCTTGGCTTTCTCGCATCCTATCCCGACAATCTTTCCGACGAAAAATTCCTTTCCCTCGTGCGCTGCGAGGGCCGAATACTTGAGCGGGCCCTCCTTTCGGCCGAATGCGGCGGCAAAAAATTCCTCGCGCTAAACGACTTTGTCGTAAAAGCCTCGCACGGTTCCGAAATTTCCGAGCTCCACGTTTACGCCGACGACGAGTTTATCGCAAGCTACGTGGGCGACGGCATCATATTTTCCACGCCCACGGGCTCAACCGCCTACAACCTTTCCGCGGGCGGCCCGCTCATGCACCCCAAGGCGAAGTCTTTCGTGCTCACCCCCATCTGCCCCCATACGCTTTCAAACAGGAGCCTTGTTTTCGACGCCGCCGCCCGCATTCGCGCGGTGTGCGTAAGCGGGCCCTGCACCCTCGTGGCAGACGGGCGCGTCGTGGCCGAGCTCGGGGCCGGCGACGAATTCCACCTGTGCATGCCAGACGCTTTCGTGCATTTCATAAGGATAAAGGGGCACAAGCATTTCGACATTTTAAGGAGCAAACTCGGCTGGGCGGAAGACCCGCGCAGCCACCAGCAGCCATAATGAAAGTTGACGGCAAAAAACTGACTCAAGAGGAGAAGCGCGAACTCGCGGAGCAGTACGGGCGTTCTTTGTCCATGTCTTACAGGCTGGCCAAGTGGCTTGTCTGCGCGACGCTTTTGTGCAACGTCCTGTTTTTCTTTTTTAAGTTCTGGGACGGCTCGCTTCACATGATATATGCGACCCCTTGCGGACTTTCCACGCTCCTCAATATGACGATAGTCGCGATGTTCGCCTTCGGGCTTTCGCCTTTCGCCTTCACGCGCTTTGTGGCGTTCGCAAGCGCCGGCTTCTTCCTCTACTGGACATACAGCGTCCTCGGAAATATAGAATGGGCCGCAGTTGCGATGTGGGTGTGTGTGGGCGTTGTTTCTGCGGCGATGGCCCCGCGCTTTGTCGCGATATGGGGCGTGGCGGCGCTGGTGCTCTCAATTTTGGCCAACCTCAAATTCTTTTAAACCATGGCAGACGACAAAAAAACTCCGTTATTTTTACGCGTAAAAAGATACCTGACAAGCGACATCTGGGACGTCTCGATGTCCGACATCGTGGGCGTGAAAGCGAAGGGCATTACGCTTCTTCGCATCATAATCACGACCGTCACGGGGATACTTAAAAAGCGCATACTCGTGCAGGCGTCTTCGCTTTCGTACGCCACGCTGCTTGCCATAGGCCCGATACTCGCAATAACAATCCTGTTTTCTAGCATGTTCTTCAGGGACAAGGAGGACGTAATTTCCGAGAAGATAGTTGACGCCGTCGGTTTCGTAATGCCGGCATTCCAGCACATCGACGTCCTCACCGAAAGGGAGAGGCAAAAGGCCGCTGAACAGCGGCAGGCCGAGGCCGATGCCGCTTCCTCGCACGACGGGGCAGCCAAAGACGGCGACAAGGCGCAGGAAGACGGCGACAAGGCGAAGATAAACCCCGCGGTTACCGGGTTTATCAATAAAATTCTTCAGGGCAGCAAGGCAGGCGGCGCGATAGGCGTTGCCGCGATGCTGATGACATGCCTGCTTCTTTGCATAAATATGGAAAGCGCCATGAACTTCATCTGGGGCGCCACCCGGGGCAGAAAATGGGTCGACAGGATAGTCTTCTATTTCTCCATGATTTTCTTCGGCTCGGTGGGCACCATGTTCGGCATGACATTTCTGGCGACGTCTCAGCTGTCGTCTTACGTGAAGGACATCCCGTTCATCTCAGATTACGCCTCGTGGGTTACGTACGCGGCCGGCATGGGCATCATGACGTGCGTGCTCGCCTTCTTCTACAAGTTCATCCCGACAACCCGCGTGAAATGGCACGCCGCGTTCATCGGCGCGGTAATCATAATGTTCGCGCTCATGCTCAACAACAAGCTGTCTTTCATATACATCAGCTACATTCTCAAGCAGAGCAGCTTCTACGGGTATCTGGCAATCGTGGCGGTCGCCATGTTCAGCCTCTACATTTTCTGGATGCTGATCCTTATGGGCGGTCAGATCGCCTACGCCGTGCAGTATGTTGACTTTATCTCCAACGAGGAGTCTTGGAACAAAATGGGGCAGCGCGCCAGGCAGCTTAGCGCCCTCGCCGTTTTCGCCGAGGTTTCCAAGGCGTTCTACGACGCTTCCGAGGCCCCGACAGTCGATTCTCTCAGCATGAAGCTCAAGCTCCCGAAGGTCGTAATCCGTGCGTGCATAGAATGGCTTGAAGAAAAGAACCTCGTAAGCCCAACCGAAAGCATTGTGGAGGGCGACGACGAAATCTATTTCAAACCCTCCGTTTCGCCCGACACCGTTTCGCTTTCCGGATTTTTCGACATCCTGACGGTGAACAAGGACGACGAGTGCGTAATGAAAACGCTTTCGGGCGAAGAGCCCGCCGTGGCAAAGGCCCTAGAGTCTTTCTCGCACTATGCCGACTCTACGCTTCCTTCAAAAACGGTTAAGGATATTTTATAATGGATCTTTTTGAATTTAGAAACGAGTATTTGAAAAACGGGCTTGAGCGCAAAGACCTAAGCGACAGCCCCTTCGAACAGTTCGGAAAATGGTTCGACAACGCCGTAAAATGCAAGGTTCTCGAACCCAACGCGTTCTCGGTATCCACCGTTTCCGCCGAAGGCAAGCCGTCATCGCGCGTCGTGCTCCTGAAATCGTGGGACGAAAAGGGCTTTGTGTTCTACACTAACTACACCAGCCATAAGGCAAAGGACATCGAAGCCAACCCGAACGTTTGCGCGCTTTTCACATGGTTCGACCTCGAACGACAGCTGCGCATTAACGGCAGGGCCGAAAAGGTCTCGACTGCCGAATCCCTCCGCTACTTCCTAAGCCGCCCTTTCGGCAGCAGGCTCGGTGCGTGGGTCTCACACCAAAGCTCCATCATCTCTTCGCGCAGCCTTCTCGAAATGCAGTTCGACAAAATGAAGCGCAAATTCGCCGGCGGCGAAATCCCCCTCCCGGACTTCTGGGGCGGATTCAGAATTATACCCGAAAGCTTCGAGTTCTGGCAGGGCCGCGAAAACCGCCTCCACGACCGCTTCGCATATACCAAAAACAACGACCGCTGGGATATAGAGCGCCTCGCCCCTTAGGCAAGGCCGCCTTTATTAAACGCGGGGCTCATAGCCGGCTTAGTATTGAGGGGCGCATTGCTGCCCCTCAAGCTCCCCGCTAGCAGGCGCGCCTGCACTTGACTCGTGTTTGCTGCCGCAAACCATCTCGCCCTTCGGGTCTTTTGCCTTCGGCAAAATCTCATTCGCGCCTCCGGCTTGAATTCGGAACTCCGTTCCTCCTTGACGTTGGTTGTTTATGAATCTTCCGCTATTGCTAAAGCAATGGCTGAATACTTTGTAGCTATTGTATTTGCTTGTTTGCATACACAGAGAAACGCGAACTGCTTACGGTAGCTTCACCGTTTATCGGTGTGCAATGCACACACGATAAACGGCGCATCATGTGGCGACCGCTATTGCGATCGCCATGGTTGCTAAAGCGATATAGAGCGCAAGCGAACTGACTGTATTTTTTGTTATGCAACAGGCTTGTGTTTTGTAAGGTGAGTTCGTTATAGCCTATCTCAACAGCAATGCGAAAGAACGTTAGTGAATGAGCAGGTGATTAAAATCGCTTAACAGGCAAAGTGATTAGAGAATACACTTCGTAGAATTGTGTAAAGACCGCCCCGAGGCTTTATTGTAAAACTATATGCATGCATATAGTTTTAGCCGTCCAAATATAAAGGGCGGCGGCAATTCAAGCCGGAGGCGCGAACACCGAGCGAAGGCGAAGGTGAAGTATGGCGGCGCAGCCGCCACCCGGAGGGCGAGACATTTTCTGCTGAAAATGCGAGTACAATACGACAATTTTGCTTTGCAAAATTGCCCGTAGGGCGTTCACGGCGCGAAGGCGCCGTGAGTGGATTTGCCGTAGGCAAATAGCCGAGCAAAGCGAGTGCCGAGACGAGCACTACCGTGCGAGCGAGCACAAACGGCCCCCGTTAGGGGGTGCGAGTCAATGAGCCCCGCATATAAAAAGGGTATGAAAAAAGAGCCGAATGTTTTCGGCTCTTTTTTGTGTTAATTTGTTTCGGCTTCGTAGAATTGGAAGCAAGTCATCTTTTCGCCCTGTACTGCATGGTATGGCTTGAAGAGGAGGGTGTCTTCCATGCCGTCCACGGTGAAGTGCGCGGGGTTGCCGGCGACTGGTTTGAGCTTCTCTTTGAGCTTTGATATAGGGAAGTTCATGGAGGCGAAACCGTTGTCCGTGAGGGTGGGGCCGGTGAGGGCTAGCAGGAATGGGCCGTATTCTATGGCGTGGGTGTTCCTGTCGGCGTCCTGGAATGTGGGTTCCTGTCCTGTGTACTTTCTGGCTTTCAGTTCGACGGGGAGGGTGAAGGTGATTGTGTCGCCGTCGCTCCACTGGCGGTTGAGGCTGACGATTTTGCCGGGAACGCTTGTGGCGGCGGGGCTGCCGTTGACGTTTATGGTGACGTCGGAGGCCGCCCACTGGGGAACGCGCACGCGTATGTTTGCGTTGTTGGGCGTGCCGGTGGAAACGGTGAGCTTAACATCGTTGTTCTTGGGGAATTCGGTTTCCATTGCGAGGCCCATCTGCCCGCCGTTCTGCTCCCATTTGATTGACGACGGTTCGTAGAGATTAACATAGACGCCGTCGTCGGCGAGTGTGTAGATGAACTCGGGGAGCGCGCCGTAGAGCCTCGTGCCTTGGCCCTCGCAACAGGTGTTGGTGTCCTGTCCGCCTTCCTTGTAGCCGGCGAGCTTGGCGTGGTAGCGGATTTTGCCGCTTTCGTCCTGGCAGGCTATGCCGGAATTATAGATGGACTGCTCGATTTGGAACACGTATTTTTCCTCGTCGGGGAAGAGCCTGTGGAGGCGCTGGTTGAAGAAAATCCAGAACACGTTGCCGCAGAGTTCGCCCGTGCGGTTGTGGATGTAGTAAGACTTGGGCGGGAAGTATCCGTTTTCGGAGATGCTTATGGTGCCGCCGATGTGCTGGTAGTATTCAGTCCAGATGTCCCACGCGCCGAGGTCGGCGTCGAGGTACTTTTTGTCTCCGGTAACGAAGTACATGTCCATGAATGTTTCCATGGACACGAGCAGGTAGCAGTGCGGGCGGTCGTAGGGATAGCCGAAGATGGCGTCGGGGTCGCGTTTTGTCAGCTGGTCGAGCCAGAAGTTTTCCTGATAGTGCCGCTGTATTGTATGGATGTCGGCGGGCTTGCCGACTTCGCTGGCGGCCATGCGCGCGCTCGCTATAACGCCCTGGCGGCCCTGGCCGGAGCGGCGCTGGAGCTCGGAAAGGTAGGGCGAGGCGTTGAACCAGTCGTAGAATTTGCGAAGCATCGGCAGGGCCTTGGTATTGCCCGCGTAGTGGGCTTCGAGCAGGCCGTGGGTAAGCCACGCGCGGCAGTATGCGCCGTTTTCAAAATAGAAAATCTTGTTTTCGGGATATCCGAGGATATAGCCGTTGTCTTCGGCGCATTCTTCTATGCCGTCAACTATCGCGTTTATGTTCTGGCTAAGCTGTTCGTTTTCGAGCCAGCGGACGTGGTTGCCCGCGCCCATCAGGTAGCGGCCCGCGGCGGAGCTTGGCAGGATGTTTACCCATTCGTTGTTGAGGCCGCGCGAGTTCGTGCCGTGCGGCTTTCCGGCGCGGTCGCGGAATTCGATGAGCACGTCGTCCACAGTGAAGGACGAGAGCAGGTACTGCGCGTTCCTTTCCATGACGGTTTTGAAAAGCGAATTTTCGCCGAGCGTCACGCCTGTTTTTGGAACGTCGAGCTTGAGGTCTACGGCCTGCCATGTGGCGGGGTCTGTGACGTTTTCGGGATAGTCCCTTATGGCGCCTTCACCTTCGGGGCGGCGCGGGCGCAGCAGCGAGTGTTTGCCGAGGTGCCCCGAGATGCTATCGTACAGCGGGCGGTTTTCGGAGACTATTTTGCCGCCCGATATAACTTCAAAGCGCCAGAGCTGCATTCTGTATGTCGGGTCGTTGTGGTACTTGTTTATGAAGTTGTTCAGCTTGGTGGCGGTGAATCGCACATAGCGGGCCTTTACCGGGGCGGCGGGCTTGAACACGTCGATTTTTTCGATAATGTCGTAAACTTGGTCCTCGCCTGTCTTGTCGACGATGACGGTCGAAGTTTTGAAATTAAAGTCGTTTGACGCCTCTATCTTGAAGCGCGCGGGGTAATTGTGCCTTTGGTAGACGTCCCAGCCGTCGAATACGGTAGGGTAAACCATGACCTCGTCGATGTTTTTGGCGGAGCCGAGGTCCACCTGAAACCAGATGTTGCAGTCGGGCGATTCCTGCGAGGCCGTCTGGTAATGGCCCACGTTGCCTTTGTGCCCGACGCGGTAGACGCCCATGGGCCCGTTCCAGAGGTCGGGCGCGCACTGGTCGCACGCGGACGCCGCCGTTGCCGCCATTGCGGCCGCAAAAATGGTTATCAATGATTTGCTCGTAGTCATAGTTAGGGTGATTTTGTTTCTGATTTAAAATGTGCCGTGCCGAAAACGGCGTAATAGCTATAAAATAGAATTATAAATTTTTTTGAGCCGCGCAATAATTAAAACCCAAAAAAAACAAAAAATTCACAGGGTGATGATATGCCAGCGCAGCACGAGCTTTGTGCATGCGAAATGGAAAACAAAAAAATCCCCCCGCATTTTGCGGGAGGATTCTAAAAACTCAAAAATGCGGATTAATCGGCCTTGTAGAACTGGAAGCAGTTCATTTTGCCGTCCTGTATTTCGAAGTATGGCTCAAACTTCACGCCGTCCATGCCGTCGACTGTGAAAGTGAGCGGCTTGCCCTTTTCGGCTTTCAGGCGCTTCTTAATTTCCGACGCCGGGAAGTCGAGCCTGATTTTGCCGTTGTCGCCGAGGGTGTCGCCCGTTATCGCCATGAGCACGGGGCCGTACATTACGGCGTGCGTGTGGTTGTCGGGGTTGTTGTAGTCGGGCTCCATGCCTTCATACTTTACCGTCTTGAGCGACATGGGCAGCGTGAAGCTTATCGTGTCGCCCTTTTTCCAGTCGCGGTCGATGCTCACATATGTGCCGGGCTTGCCGACTGCGGCCTTCTTGTCGTTGACGAGTATGTTCATCTTTTTGTCGGCCCACTGCGGAATGCGTATGCGTATGTTGCTCTTGCCGCTTTCGGTCATCACGAGCTTTACGCCGGGCCTGTAGGGGAAGTCTGTGCGCATTTCCATGCCGAATTTTTTGCCGTTTTGCTCCCATTCTACCTTAGATTCGTTGAAGAGGTTAACGTACACGCCGTCCTTGGCCTTGGTGTAGATGAACTCTGGCAGGGCGCCGTAAGCGCGCGTTCCCTGGCCCTCGCAGCACGTGTTGGTGTCCTGCGGGCCTTCCTTGTGGCCGACGAGCTTGGAGTGGTACCTGATTGCCCCTTTTTCGTCCTGCGCGGGAAGCAGGCAGTTGTAAATCGACTTCTCGATTTCGTCGGCGTACTTCTCCTCTTCGGGATAGAGCGTGTGGAGGCGCTGGTTGAAGAACATCCAGAAAACGCTGCCGCAAAGTTCGTTGGCGTTGGCGTTTAGCCAGTTCGATTTGGGCGGGTGCGGGTGAAGCTCGCATATCGTTATCGCGCCGCCCACATTCTGGAAGTAGTCGTGGAAAATGTCCCACGCGCCTAGCGATGCGTCGAGGTATTTCTGGTCGCCCGTGGCCTTGTAGACGTCCATGAAGGCGTCCATCGAAACCAGAAGGTAGCTGTGTGCGCGGTCGTAGGGGTATAGCCAAATGGCGTCGACATTCCTGTCGGCGAGCTGATCCATCCAGAAGTTTTCCTGATAGTGGCGCTGCATGGTCTGGATGTCTATTGGCTTGCCGACGGGCGTGTGGTACATGCGCGTATAGCCGATTACGCCCTGACGGCCTTGGCCGCCGCGGCGCATGAGTTCGCGCGGGTAGGGGGATGCGTCGAAATAGTCGTAGAATTTGCGCAGCATGGGAAACGCCTTTTTGTTGCCCGCAAAGCCCGCCTCGATGAGGCCGTGGGTGAGCCATGCGCGGCAGTATGCGCCGTTTTCAAAATAGAAAACCTCGTCTTCGGGGTAGCCCATAATCCAGCCGTTAGGCGCTTTGCATTCGTCTATGCCGTCCACGATTTGGTCGATTCGCTTGCGCAGTTCGGGGTCGTTTTCCCAGCGGACTTGGTTGCCCGCGCCCATCAGGAACCTGCCCGCCGCCGAGCCCGGGAGAATGTTCACCCACGGGTTGTCGAGACCCCGCGAGTTCGTCCCATGCGGCTTTCCGGCGCGTCTGCGGAATTCTATAAGCATGTCGTCGACCGTGAAAGAGTTCTTCAGGTATTCGGCGTTTCTTTCGAGCGCGGTTTTAAAAAGGCTCTTGTCGCCGACGACGATGCCCTTGCGCATGACGGACGCCTTTTCCTCGGGCGCGTTCCATGTCTTGGGATCGGTGACGTTTTCGGGGTGGTCCTTGACCACGCCTTCGCCCTCGGGGCGGTCGGGGCGAAGCAGGGGGTGTTTTCCCAGATACCCTTGGTCGGAGTCGAATAGAGGGCGGTTTTCCGCGATATTTTTACCGTCCGACATCACATTTACCTTGTAGAGGTCTACGGAGTATATGTTATCGCTGTATTTTTTAAGCTTGGTGAAGGTGATGCGCACAAAGCGCGCTGTCACGGGCTTTTCGGGCGAGAACGATTCTATCTTCGCGAAATTCTTTATTTCGTAGTCCTGCTTGGTTTGGTCGCTTATCAACTGCGGCTCGGAGAATTCAAAATCGTCAGCCGCGTCTATTTTGAACCTTACGGGGAACTGTTCGTACCAGTAGGCGTCCCAGCCGTCGCCTATGACGGGGAAGATTTTTACCGCGTCGATTTTCTGGGGGTGCCCCAAGTCTATTATGAGCGACACTTCGTGGTCGGGCGAGCTTTTCGCGCCCGTCGTATAGGCCTTGGGATGGGCTTTTTGCGCCACCCTTTCAATCCCCATCGGGTCTTTTTTAAGGTCTTTGGTGTTGTAGGCGTTTGCCAAAGGCAATACCGCCATGGTTGCCATCAAGGCTATGGGTAGTCTTTTCATGTGTTTTTTATAATCCCCCTATTTCTGTTTTAATAAGAAAACAAGAATAAGATTTTAAAAGGCTGATGTAAAGAATTTGTTTTATTGCTTTGGATTGTTTTTGATTTTGTTGAATAGCGTTTTATTTGCAAGGCGCTTTTAACTTGTAGAATCTTGTATATTTTTCTCTTTTCTTGGGATAGCTATTTCATTTCAGATTGACAAGTGTTGGATATGTTTCATAATAAAAATCGAATTATTGTTTTAGATTTCAAATTATAAAATTCCCCACCCCAAATGAAAAAACATAACAGCATGAAAACCGTTGCGTTTATATCCGCTTTCGCGTGCGCGCTTTCCGCTTTGGCACAGTATCAGGGCGACGTTTATTACACCGCGCAGGACAACAGCGGCTATGCGTTCGGCAACGATCCCAAATTCGGGCGTCTCGTTGACGGCGGCATGGTCAATTTCAACCAGGGCGAGATCGACTGGGAAAACTGCAATTTCATCATGGATGCCCAGTATACGGGCAGCACGCATCCCGGCACCAATTTCATTCTGGCGCCCGCAGGCGAGTTCTTTTTAAAGAGTTTCACCGTCGCCGACAATTGGAACGGCAGCGAAACCTACGGCGGCAACAAGGCCGCGGTGTGGTTCGGCGGTACGGGAAGCGCCGACAAATCCGTATTGAACGTTTCGGGCGCCCTTACCATAAAATCCTCCGTAAATTACGGAAACAGCGCCGACAGCCCCGACGCATACTCGCTGACGCTCAATGCCGGAAGCATACTTATAGACGTCGATAAAAACAGGACGGACCGGAACGTCAGGTTCCAGTATTACAACAAGCTTTCCACCGCGGGGAATTTTACAGCCAACAACGGCGGCGAAATCCAGATGAACAATATAAGGGAAGGCGTGAGCGTCGGCGGCGATTTTTACGGCGACAATCTCGCTTTCGTTACGTTCAAAAACTCCGGCAGCGTGAATTTTGTACAGAATTTCACGTATAAGAATTCGGGCAGCTTGGATTTGTCTTTCATTGGCGACAAGAAGATCAACATAGGCGGCAATTTTTACGCCGAAAACATTGACGGCTACCTGTGGTTCGGCGCAAACGACGTCATGACTATCAACGGCGACTTTTACGCAAAATCCGTGACACACAATGTCGAGATGAACGAGTCCGCTCTGAAAATGACGGGCAATTTCGAGGTGGACGGCGTAAACGGCACCCTTTACATGCGCAACGGCGCCGACGTGGGGGGCTCTTTTACGGTAAAATCGGCGGGTTTTGAAATGAAGTCGGCGGGATATTTCAAAACGGGCGGGGATTTTTGGATAGACTCGAATTCCAGTCTGCGCACGTATACCGTGGACGGTATAAACGGCGGAACGGCGTCGGCCGACAACGCCAATTTTTATGTTGGCGGCGTGATGCGCCTCGACGGCTACAACGAATTTTTCACAACCACCGGCAACGCCGGAAAGATGTTCATAAGGACGGAAGGCGTAAGCGGGGTGCAGAACATGGGGTTTGTCTTTGAAAACAACGGCGGCGACAACGTCGTGACGCATGTTTTGAACAATAAAAGCACTCAGGAAATGACCACGTCGTTTTTTGCCTACGGCTCCAACGGCGATACGGCTAAATTGAATTTGATCATGGACGGAACGGGCAAACAGGTTTTCCGCGTCAAGAATTACTCCGGCGGGGCTCCCGCGTGGAACCATAAGGGAGATATTACCGTGAAAAACGGCGCGTTCCTGCTTGGCAACGGAAGCGCGACAGGCACGATTATAAATGTCGAGGTTTACGGCGGCGGCAAGTTCGGCGCGGTTACCGACGCCGCAAGCGTCGGCGCTTTCAACGGCGCGGTCGAAGTTGCGGGCAGGGCGAACGTCAACAATATCGACATAAAGGACAATGGCGGCCTGCTTGTTTATGCAGACGGAACGGACAATTCGGTAATCAATATGGCCGGCCTAATCTCGGTCGAAAACAGCCTCAACATATTTGTTGAAGGCTCCGTTGACGAAGGCGACGTCCTCACTTCAATCTTGGAGTGGACTTCCGCCTACGAAAGCCAAAACAAGGCCGTTTTGGACAGCCTGTTCGCCGACGGAAAGGTGAGCCTCTTCATAAACGGCGTCGGGCATTCCATCGATTCTTGGACGGTGAACAACACATCGCTCGACGTTGTCGTCGGCGCTATTCCCGAACCCGCCGCTATTGCCGCCGTTCTCGGGGCGCTGGCACTCGTTTTTGCCGCGAGCCGCAGGAAATAGCAAAAAAATGTTTTCAAAAAAAGCCCTCGTATTGAGGGCTTTTTTTATGAACATAATTTAGGCAGACGGAGAAAACATTATCTTTAAAAGTTTTATATGCAAAATGTTATTTTGAATATTAGTTGAAAAATTTCCGCTATTGGTTAAAAAAATATTGATATTTTAGGCGATTTTAGGGCATAGTTTAAAAGCGATTATTTATTTTAACGGAGTTTATTACCATGACTATTTTTTATTTTCAAAACGCCAGTGCATAACTGACGGTAGATGTTTTTAGATATTGTTGATTGTTTGTAAAGATTAA
>CALXSL010000005.1 GCA_944391135.1 uncultured Opitutales bacterium | reverse complement strand
GAAACCGAACGGAAAGCGGCGGCTGCGGCGGCCGAAAAGGCAAACACCGAAAAGTGGCTCAACGCCTATCTTGAGCAGTCAAAGAACATGCAGCGCGGTCTCGAGCTCGATATTCTGAAGGCGCAGGCGGCAGGGGATACGGCGCTTGGAGACAAGCTGCAGAAAGAGCTGCGCATTTCTCAAATCGCCTCGGAAATCTTCGAGTACTCGCGCAAGGAAAACATGAGCGCCCAAGAGCTCGCCGCGCTGAAGGACAAGGCAACACAGCAGGCCAAGGAGCGTTACGGTCTCGAAAAGGCCGTCACCGACGAAGTACAGCGGCAGAACTTGGCCAAGAACGCGCAGGCGCAGATTGAGGACATACTCATAACGCGCGAAATCGAACGCCTGAAAGCCGCGGGCAAGTACACCGAGGCCAAGCAGGTCGAACAGGAGCGCGAGATAAAGCGCACGCTTGCGGGCATGGAGGGGCTTTCCGGAGATTCCAAAAAGGAGGTCGAAAAGGCGCTGCGCGACACCTTTGCATACCGCGATAAGCAGCAGCCCTCCGGCGGGCGATCGGGCGGGTATTCTGCCGCCGCTCGTGGCCCTTCGATAGATGACGCACAGAAAAACTCCATTCGCGGCGGCGGCGCGCCGACTCCCCCCACAGGGCCTGCCGCACCGCGAAGCCGACGCAACAGTGCGCCGTCGCGCAGGCAGGGCGAAACGTGGGAGGAGGCCAATGCCCGTTATGACGCCGAACAGACAGACAAGGCCAACAAAAAAGCTGACCGAGCCAAGGAGCGCGACAGGATCAATGCTATGAGCCCCGGCGAGCGGCTTCTCGGCAGCCTTTCTTCCCGCAGGGAAAATGTCAGCGCAAAGGGGATTGTAAGCCAAGCCGGGGCGACGGCTGCAAGGCTTGCGGGAACCGTAAGCGCGGAGCCTCGCAGCGCGCCGAAGGCCCCGGGGGCAGCGGCGGCGCAGACTCAAGGGACGGATGCGGGCAATCCGCTGGCAAAAGCATTGGGCGACAAGGGCGTTGAAAAGGAAACGGCCTTCCAGAAAAACCTTTCGGAAACCCTGAAAGACATCTCAAGCAAGCTGGAAAAAAGCAATGAGGACTTGGCTAGCATCAAATCCTCGACAGACGCATTGGCACTTAAAAAGAACTGATTATGTTGGACGATTCAAAAGGCATAAACTTCAACAGCCCGGTTTATGCGGACACATTCCGCCGCAACTGGGAATTTGAGCAATATAAAAACCAAGAGCACTACTGGCTGGAGCTCGACTATTACATAATGCGCGACGCATGGGAGGCCGAACGGCACCCTTACGGAACCGAGCTTGACGTGGACATAAAGGACGCAATGGGAAGGCCCATATTCCGCGACATAAGCGCGGACGAGAGGGAGGCTATTTCCTCAAGGGGCTACCGCCTGATAAATGCGGCCAAAACGATAGCCTCCAACAATGAGGCCGTCTACAAGGTTACGGAGCTCTACGGCTACGCGCCCGACATGAAGTTCATAAAGTACACAAACGAGGCGATTCCGCGTTTTGGCACAGAAGACCCGGCCGGAGCCATTACGGAAACTGTTGTAGCCTCAGGCAACTCGTATAATGCAAGCTGGGAAAGGTATACCATTAATTTGGGCGAAAAAGCGGGAAATTTCCGTGTCGGAGACATGGTGACCATATTCGGTTTGACAAAAGACATTGCAAACTGGAGCAATGTCATCGCAAAGCCTGTGGCAGTCTATAAAGTTTCGGACACGACAATCGAAGTTCCGGACTTCCAGCCTACCTATTCAAAGTCCGGCAACAGCATATCTCCCGCAAACATGCTCAAAAAGCTCAACAGGACGGAGACATGGTGGTGGGACGGGACTTTTACCGTTTCAAGGGACATTTCAAGCCGCGCGGCGGGCAACGTTAAAGTGGCGCTGCGCAATGAAATAACCTACCATTACGAAGTTCCGGAAATGGAGGAAAGATTCACTCCTGTCGATTCAACCGGGCTGGAGGTGGATATAATAAATTTGGCGACAACGCCGAATATTGGCACATGGAAGGAAATGATAGCCAACCGTGAGGAAGTGATCGCGACAGACCCGGAATTGGAGGATGTCTACACCATGTATAAAAAAACGGTCAAATACACCCGCTGCAGATAGCCTGCAACGCAAATTAAGGCCCCCTGCAAAAACCTTGCAGGGGGCTTTAACTTTTACCCGAAACCGGCCGAGTTTTCTCAAACGTGTGGCATTTTTCCTCAAACCTTTTGGCCGGATACACTGAAAATGGGCTTGTTGCGTTAAATTTTAAACGGAGAGAGAGGGATTCGAACCCCCGGACCCTTGCGGGTCAACGGTTTTCAAGACCGCCGCGATCGGCCACTCTGCCATCTCTCCTTTGAAAGCGCAACAAGCTAGGTTTTTTGGCTTTTCGCGTCAATACATTTTTGCGCGCACACGGGGATACTAGCCGCCCGACGAGGTGCGGGGCGGCGCGTTCCGGATTTGTCTCAAAATATTATTGAATACTTTGGGCTTATTTGCAGACTCCTGGGTAAACCGACCGGGATATTTTAATTATCGATTTATGAAAACACTATACACTGCAATCATAACCGCATATCTTGCGCTTTGTTCTCTGGTTTATGCCGAAGGCGCGAAATGGATAAGCTCCGCGGATAACAAGGACGAAATCAACACTTGGGTGGCGTTCCGAAAAGACGTCAATATAGACAGGGTGCCGGAGCATGCCGTGGCGAAAATCGCTGCCGACAGCAAATACTGGCTCTGGATAAACGGCAAGCTGGTCGTGTTCGAAGGCTCGCTCAAGCGCGGCCCGAACCCTCAGGAGGGCTATTACGACGAAGTCGACCTCGCCCCCTTCCTGAAAGAGGGCGACAACCGGATCGCCATGCTCGTGTGGTACTTCGGCAAAAACGGTTTTTCACACAAGAGCAGCGGAAAGAACGGCATGTTCTTTGAAGTCGACTCCGGCGACGTGAAAATCGCGTCCGACTCCTCATGGCTGTCGAGGGTACATCCGGCCTACGGAACAACCGACGCGCCTGGCCCGAACTATCGTCTGCCGGAATCGAACATACGCTTTTTCGCGGACAAGGAAATTGACGGCTGGCAGGAGATGAGTCTTGAAGACGCCGGCAAAAACGGCTTTGCCGCTTCCGTCGAGCTCGGCGAATGGGGCGCCGCCCCGTGGGGCGAACACCAGAAGCGCCCGATACCGCAGTGGAAGCTTTATCCCGTGAAAGAGGCCAAGCTTACGCGCACCGAAGGCCCCGAGAGGGATGTCGTGCAGGCCGCGCTGCCTTACAACATGCAGATGACGCCCATCATCACTATCAACGACCCCGACGGCGGGAACATCGTGGGCATCATAACAGACCACACTTTCGCCGGCGGCGATACGAACCTTCGCGCCGAGTGCGTCACGAAAAAGGGAGTGCAGACTTATGAATCGCTCGGATGGCTCAACGGCCAGAACATTCTTCTGGACGTCCCCAAAAACGTCACAATTGAAAAGGTCGAATACAGGGAGTCGGGCTATGACGCGGAGCCGTCCGGAGAGTTTTCCTGCGACAACGAGTTTTACATGGAGTTCTGGAAAAAGGGCCTGCGCACGCTTTACATCAATATGCGCGACACCTTTTTCGACTGCCCCGACCGCGAGCGCGCCCAATGGTGGGGCGACACTGTCGTGCTGATGGGCGAAAGCTTCTACACGTTCTCTACTTCGACGCACGCCCTCATGAGCAAGGCCATGAAGGAGCTCGTCAACTGGGCCAAGCCCGACGGCGCGATATACTCGCCGATTCCGTCCGGCAACCACTATGAGGAGCTTCCCGGGCAGATGCTCGCCAGCATTGGCAAATACGGCTTCTGGAACTATTACATGAACACCGGAGACTTCGACACCATCAGGGAGGTCTATCCCGGCGTGAAGAGGTACCTCGGCCTTTGGAAGCTTGACGACACCGGCCTGACCGCGTTCCGCAAGGGCGACTGGACATGGGGCGACTGGGGCGACAACCGCGACATCCGCCTTATCTTTGCCGGCTGGCACTATCTGGCCCTTGAAGCCGCCGCCGACATGGCCGACGCCCTTGGGCTTCCCGAAGATGCCAAGGCGTACCGCGCGACTATGGAAAAGGTCAAGGCGGGCTACAACAAGTGCTGGACGGGCAACGCCTACAGGCATCCCGAATACCAGGGCGCTACGGACGACCGCGTTCAGGCCCTTGCCGTTATAAGCGGCATTGCGGGCGCCGACAAGATGGACGCCATATTCAGCCTCTTTCAGACGCAGTACCACGCCAGCCCCTACATGGAAAAATACGTTATGGAAGCCCTTTTCCAAATGGGCCACGGCGAATACGCGCTCGACCGCACGAAGCGCCGCTTCGAAAAAATGGTAAACGACAAGAAATACACCACGCTGTTCGAGGGCTGGGATGTCGGCGGATTTGGCGGCGGCTCAACAAACCACGCATGGAGCGGCGGCACGCTCACGGTTCTTGCACAGTATCTCTGCGGCCTTTCGCCGCTCGAACCGGGCTGGAAAACCTTCAGGATAGAGCCGCATCCCGCCGGTTTCAAGAACGCCTCGATAAGCGTTCCTACGGTCAAGGGCACGGTGAAGTCGGCCTTCGTGGTTGACGGCGACAAGTTCCGCCTGACGATCAGCGTTCCGGCCGACACGACCGCCATGGTTTACATGCCCGAGTTTACGAAAGACAAGAAAATAAAGGTAAACGCCTCCGAAAGCCTTACGGAGTATGCCTCCGGCAGCGAGTTCAAGCATCCCGAAAAGCTTACGCTCAAGTTTGGCCCGGGCGAATACAGCATTGAGGCCGAATAAGGCTTCAGATATTTATCGCAAAAGGCGGAGGCATGGAAAGCCCTCCGCCTTTTTTGCGCGCGCAAAGTGCTTGTTTATTTCGCTTTCAGCATCATCGCGTTTACGGCCACTATCACCGTGCTTGCCGACATCAGAAGCGCGCCCACTGCGGGGCTGAGCGTTATGCCGATGGGGGCCAGTACGCCCGCGGCGAGCGGTATCGCAAAAATATTGTAGCCGACCGCCCACCAGAGGTTCTGCACCATCTTCGAGCCCGTGTTCCGGGCGAGGCGTATGAATCCCACAATGTCCATGGGGTAGCTGTTTACAAGCACCACGTCGGCCGACTCTATGGCGACGTCCGTCCCCGCGCCTATGGCCATGCCTATGTCGGCGCGCGCCAAAGAGGGGGCGTCGTTTATGCCGTCGCCCACCATCATCACCGTTTTGCCTTCGTTTCGGAGCGCGCTTACTATTTTTTCCTTGTTCTCGGGTGAGAGTTCTGCGCGCACGTCGTTTATGCCGACTTTCTTTGCGACAGCCGCGGCGGCGCTTTTGTTGTCGCCCGTAAGCATGACGGGGGTTACCCCCAATTCTTTAATGTCCGCGACGGCTTCGCGCGCCTGCGGTTTCACAATATCGTTTTGCGCCACGTAACCGACAGCCTTGTTGCCGCTTACGAGGTAGCTTACGGAGGCGTCTGCGGGCGGATTCTCATCTTTGCCGATTTCAATTTTATGCGCGCCCAAATACGCGCGCGACACTATTTTGTAGTTTTTGCCTTCGACCGTTCCGTCAAGTCCTATGCCGTTTATGGCCTTCACGTTTTCGGCTTTTGGAATTTCGATATTCAGCTTTTTTGCGTAATCGACAATTCCGCGTGCGAGAGGATGCGACGACGAGCCTTCCATAGCCGCCATAACCGCTGCGGCCTTGGCGTCTTTCATTTCGTCCGACAGGCTTTTTAGCGCGACAACTTGGAAGCTGCCCTCGGTTATTGTTCCGGTTTTGTCCATGCAGGCGACCGAAAGCTTTTTGGACTTTTCAAAGGCGTTCCTGTTTTTCACCAGTATTCCCGCCGCCGCGCCAAGCGATATCGACCGCGCAACCACCAGCGGAATGGCCAGCCCCAGCGCGTGGGGGCAGGCGATGATGAATACCGTCACCATGCGCGTTATCGCGGTGTTGATGTCTTTGGTCACGGCAAGCCACGCGACGAACGCGCATATGCCGGCAGCCAGCGCGACGTAAAACAATGCTTTCGCAACTTTGTCCGCGAGCGTTTCGGTTGCGGATTTTTCGTCCTGCGCCGACTGCACGAGCCTCATCATCCGCGTGAGGTATCCCGACTCGCCAGTTCCGCTGATTTTCACGGTTATCGTGCCGTCGCCGTTCACCGAGCCGCCGAAAACCTTGTCGCCGCCCTTTTTCAAAACGCGTTTCGACTCTCCGGTTATCATCGATTCGTTCACGGCCGATTCGCCGGATACGACCGCGCCGTCCGCCGGGATTTTCTCTCCGGCCTTCACCAGCACGCTGTCGCCGATTTTCAATCCGCTTACGGGAATGTCTTTGGTTTGACCGTCTTCGACGAGGTGCGCCGTATCGGGCAGGAGGGCCGCTATGGCTTTAAGCGCGCCGCCCGCGCGGCCGACGGCCTTCATCTCTATCCAGTGGCCGAGCAGCATTATCACTATCAGCGTGGAAAGCTCCCAGAAATAGTCCATCTTGTGTTCCGCGGTGTGGAAGATATTGTTCGCCGCGAACGCGTACAGGCTGTAGAAAAACGACACGCATATGCCCATGGCTATAAGCGTCATCATGGCGGGGCTTTTGGCTTTCAGTTCGTTTTTCGCCCCGATGAGAAAGGGCGCGCCGCCGTAGAAAAACAGAATGCAGGAAAGTATGAGTACAACCCATTGCGAGCCTTCAAAAGTGAACTGGAAGGGAAGCCTCATTCCCATCATCGGCGAGAGTATTATAACGGGTATGGAAAGTGCGAGCGACACCCAGAACTTCCGTTTGAGGTTGCCCATATGCATCATGTGCCCCATGCCGCCGCCGTGGTTCATGCCTTTTATGCCGCCGTGCATGTGGCCTTCATGCATGCCGTGCATGTGGCCTTCGTGATTGTGTCCCTTCATTTCCATTGACCGACTCCTTTGAGATGCGAAAGGCCGAAAAAAAACAGTACTTTACCTTTGCAATTTGACACGCGAAACGGCTAAATGTTCTCCATGGAAATCAAGGGAGTATTCGACCATTTCAACATAACGGTGTGCGATCTGGACAAGAGCGTCGCGTTTTACGGAAAGGCCCTCGGGCTCAAAGAGGTTCGCAGGGTGACTGCTCAGGACGGCTCGTACATCCTCGTTTATCTGGGCGACGGAAAGTCACCGTTCCTGCTTGAGCTCACGTGGCTGAAGACGCACGGAAGCGAGCCATACAACCTCGGCGACAATGAAAGCCACCTGTGCTTCCGCGTCCCGGGAGACTACGACGCCGTTCGGGCATTCCACAAGGGGATGGGCGCCGTGTGCTTCGAAAACCACGACATGGGCATCTATTTCATATCAGACCCCGACGGCTACTGGGTTGAAATTTTGCCGCTCGACTTCAAATAAAAATGACCCCGTCGGCAAAAGGCGCAAGTTTGGTGAGGCGCGCGCTTGTGTGTGCTCCGCTTTTCGCCGCCCTTTTGTCGGGCTGCGCGACGCACGAGAGTGAGACGGCCTCGATGCGTTCGGCATGGTACGCCGGCAATACGCAGGCCGCGCAGGCGAGGGTGGTGCCCCTCGCAAACGAATCCGGCCCTACGGACGAGCTCGTCTGGCTTCTGGAGGAGGGGGCCGTCACGCGCGCCAACAACGATTTGAATTTGAGCATAAGCACCTTTGAAAGGGCCAATTCGAAGATTCAAAAATTCGACTCAGAGCCCTCCGCAAGCGTTTCGAACGAGACCGCGGGCGTGCTCCTCAACCAGAGCTACGAAACCTACAGGGGCTACAATTACGACAAGATAATGGCGGCGGTATACCAGGCCCTCAATTATATGGAGGCCGGGAATTACGAGATGGCGGCGGTTTATCTTAAGCGGCTCGAATTTTACCAGCAGGACGCCGAGCGGCTCAACGCCGAGCGCATAGCCGCCGAGGCCGAGGAAATACGCAAGGCGAACGAGCGCAAGGGCGGGGGAACCTACAATGTCGAAAAAACCCTCGCCAGCCCAGGCGTAAAGGCCGGGCTTGAAAAATATTACGGCGCGGACTTCATGAACGGCGTGCCCGCCGCCGAGGCGCGCGCGCTTTATGTAAACCCGTTCGCCTACTGGATCGCCGGGCTGTTTTTCGCCAACAAATACGAGGACGCCGCCGACAGGGAAAGGGCCGCCACATTTTTCAGGCTGGCCTACGAAAGCGGCGGCAAGGCATCGCATGTCATAGCCTCTGACATGCGGATGGCCGAAGACCTCGCCAACGGCAAAATCGCAAATTTCGGCAATGTGACCTACATCATTTTTGAATCCGGCTCCGCCCCGATAAGAAAGCAGTTCAGGCTCGATCTTCCGCTCTTTATTTTTTCCAAAGACATCCCCTATGTCGGCGTTAATTTCCCGTACCTGCAGCCCATAGACTCCTACACGCCATATTTGCGCGCGGAGGGCGGGGGAGTCGCGGTGAACACCGAAAAGATTGCGGACATGGACGACATCATCCGCAGGGAGTTCAACGACAGGCTCCCGGGGGTGATTCTCAAAACCGTGCTTTCGTCGGCCATAAAGGCGGGGGCGCAGTACGCGGCCCAGCAGGCGGTAGACGGCGACTGGAAGATTCTCGTGGCCATAGGCGGCTCGATATTCCAGGGGCTGCTCAACGACGCCGACCTGCGCACATGGACGACGCTGCCCAAACAGATATCCATAGCCAAGCTCGACACCCCCGTGGACGGGATAATCCGCATAAACGGCAGCGAAATAAAAGTGGACACAGCCGGAACAAATGTCATTCTTGTGAAACAAATGACGGCCGGCGGCGCTCTAATAATAAGGACGTTTAACTTTAACAACTCAAGACGATGAAAAAAACAATGCTTATTGCGGCGGTCGCGGCGTTTATTGCCGGATGCGACACCATGAACACCGTCGAGCCGCGCGATTCCAAGGCGGTTCCGAATATCGTGGCCGACAAGCGGATAATAACCGACACTGCGCTCGACCAGTACGCGTTCGTCTCCGCCATTAACGAGAGCAGGACTCCGCAGGGTCTTTTGCGCATACAGGCGGAAATCGCCAACACGACCTCCGACTATAAAAACGTCAACTACAGGTTTGAGTGGTTCGACAAAAACGGAATGCTTGTCGAAAGCCCCTCCTCCCCGTGGAAAGACTTGACGCTTGAAGGCGGAGAGCGAAGGTATGTTACGGGTGTCGCGCCCAGCGCGAACGTTGCGGACTTCAGGCTCAAACTTTTTCCGAACGTTAGGGATTAATTTATGAAAAACAGAATACTTGCAATACTGGCGGTCTGCGCCGCGGCGTTCCTTGTGCAGGGCTGCGGCGAAACCAACGCTCGCTATGTGGAGTCGGGCGGCACGCGCTCGCTGATTTCCACGAAAAAGGTAAACATTGCCGACTGGAACAGCGCGGCCTCCGCGCTTGTGGACGACATGCTGGCCTCCGGAGTGCTCGACAGGTATGAAAAGCCCGTCGTCATGAAGGTTAGCCGCATCGTCAACCGTACCAGCGAAGCCATCGACACCGACCTGCTCACGAAGCAGATAAGCATAACGCTGAACAAGTCGGGCAACGTGCTGACTATGTCCGAGGACGAATACACCAAGGACCTCGCGCAGGCGCAGGCCTTTGAAAACGGCGGCGTGCCGACGCCCAAAATCACGATGTCGGGCAAAATCGTCGAAGACCGCGAATCGATCGGCGACACCAACGAAGTGACCTACGTTTTTATGCTTTCCATCAACAGCAGCAACGGCCTCGCCCTCTGGGAAGGCCAGAAGCAGATAACCAAGCAGCAGGAGAAATCCGGCTGGGGCTGGTAACTTGATTTGAACGGCAAATACGCAAAAAAAAAGGCCGTCTTATCGACGGCCTTTTTTTGTGCGCTTATTTCCGCTATTTTCTACGTTTGTACGCGGCGAACGCCAGTGCGAAGACGCCGAGTATTGCGGCCGCTGTCGCCGGTTCAGGCACGACATAATTGGCTATGATGCTGTTTGTGTCTGCGTCGAAATAGAAGTCGAAGCCGTTGGCGATAAAATAGTCGTTCAAATTTTCGGTTTCAAGGTCTATGCCTATTATGTCCCTGATTTCCAAAAATCTGACAGTGTCGCCTTGGGAAAAGCCCGTGAAGTTCAGTTCCACGCCGTTTACGATGTTGCTTAGGTCGAGCTCGTCGGCTACGATGAGGTCGCCCTTTTCGATGTCGAGAATCGCGCCGTCATTGAGGATCAGCTTGTCGAAAGTGATTGTTCCGGGGCTGTTGCCGGGCGCTATAACGCCGCCCGCGTTGACGGTGGTTTCGCCCGATATTTTCCCCGAGCCGCCGAGTGTGCCGCCGTTGTTGACTGTCATGCTTGAAGTTATTTCTTCAATTTGATTGTCAATGGTATATTTTTTCCCGGTTCCGCCAAGCATTCCGTTTATGGTGAGCTTGCCTTCGTCAACGACGGTTTTCCCGTAGAACCCGTTACTGTTTCCGTTTAAAATCAATTCTCCTTTGCCTGTTTTGTGAAGCAGGGCTTCGCCGTAAATCGTGTCTTTTGCTTTGTCATCTTCTTTCCCAACAACATACGTTGCGCCTGAGGATATTGCAAAAACTACTTCAGGTGCAGCCGTATATACGAAATACATGGTATCTTCTTCAATTTTCATACGTTGCTGGCAATTGGCATACAAAAATCCTCCTTTTTCCGCCTCGTTCCCGTAAGATTCAAGGTGTTTTCCTTCCGAAACCTCAAAAACAAATTTTCCGGGGCCGCTTACGTATAATGCGCCTCCAGTTTTTGCGGAGTTCCCAATGAATGATGTGTCCTTTATCGTTCCGTTAATTTCTTTTGGGGAACCATTGAATGACGGATTCATTCTATCATCAATATAGTCATATGAGAAAGCTCCGCCATAACTGTTGCCATCGGCGTTTCCGGTTGCCTTGTTGTTTGTGAAAGAAGAGTTGTTTATGAAAACATATGCATTATATTCATCCTCAGTCAGCGGAGTATTTATATGAAGTGCGCCTCCCTTTGTGTATGCGGAATTGCTGTCAAAAGTGGAATTCTCGATGATGGTCGTTCCCTGGGAGAAAATCGCTCCGCCAAAGTCTCCTGTATTGTTCCTGAAGCTGCTTTCATTTATTTCCAACTGTCTTGTTGCTTCCGCATAATTCGGAGATGCTCCTAAAAATAGAATTGCGCCGCCCTGGGCACCTCCTGTATTGTTCTCAAAAAAGCTTCCGACGACTTTTATGCCGCCGAAGTTTATTATGGCACCTCCCGAAATGCTTCCTGAATTGTCGCAAAAGGTTGAGTTTTCGATGAAGAGGCCGTAATTGCTGCTGATTGCGCTTCCGCCCATATTTGCCTTATTGTTTTTGAATTGGCTGTCTTTTATTACGGTGCTTCGATTCGCAAAGATAGCTCCTCCCTCGCGGAAAGCGCTTGTGTTGTTTTCAAAACTCGAATTGCGTATTTCCAGCTTGCTATCCGAGAAAATCGCGCCTCCAGCGCCATATGCGTCCTCCCTGGTGCAGGAGTTTGATATGAAATCTGCATTGGAAATGACCAAAGACGAATTTCCGACATATATTGCGCCGCCGTTAGAAGCGCTGTTTATATTGTTGCTGAATACGATCCTTCCGGAGTTTTCTCCGCCGCCCATAGCCCCTATATAGAGAGTGGCATTCACATTGGGCGCGAAATAATCGCCGTACCATGATAAGGCGCTTCCGCTTATCGAGCTTCCGTGGTCGGGGTCTGGATGTAACAGGCTGTTCCCGGTGAATGTCAGTGTTTTGCCGTCGGCAACTCTGATTTCCGCATGTCTGCTGTAATACCAGTTGTTTGCCAGCCTCTGGTCCGCCGTTCCCTCTGTCGCGGCGAACGTGATATCGTCCAGAATGTTTATGATTGCCGGGTTTGCGGCGTCGGTACTGCCGAGGTCGAGTTTTGAAAGCAGTCCACTGGGGCCCGTGAGGTCGGCCGCGCTGTGGGCATCGACGGGGCCGGCGCTTCCGTCTATGGTTTTGTCATAGTCTTGGGCGTAGGACGCGTTGAGAAAAACGGCCGCTGTTGCGATGCAAAAAAAGGTGGATTTTGTATTCATGGGAACGATTAAACTTATTGTTCCATAAACTATTAACTATTAGCATATTTATCAATGAAAAAGACGCGCCGAGGGCGCGTCCATATTAGTTAAACTGCATTTTTATACGTTTTTAAGATTTGAAAACCTTCACGCGCTCTTCGAGCGGGTTCATCTCCTTTACGCCGGGGTCGCCCGAGGGCTCGCCGAAGGGCATTTCGGCAACGAGCTTCCAAGATTCCGGAAGCTTCCATTCCTCGCGAACCTTTTCGTCGATAAGGGGGTTGTAGTGCTGCAAAGACGCGCCGAAGCCTGCGTCTTCAAGCATCGTCCAGAGCGCGAACTGGTGCATGGCCGAGGTATGGTGCGACCAATCCGGAAACCTGTCGCTGTAGCTCGGAAAATTGTCCTGAAGGTTTTCGACCACCGAACGGTCCTCAAAAAACAGGATTGTGCCGTAACCGCATGAGAACGAACCGTCTATCTTTTTTTCGGTCTGCGCGAACCTTTCGCCCTCTCCAAGTTTGTCTTTCAGGGCGTCTTTTACGATGTCCCAGAATTTTTTGTTTTCGCGCCCCAGAAGCAGCACGAGCCTTGCCGACTGCGAGTTGAACGCCGACGGGATGTTCGTCGCCGCAAACTTCACGATGTCTTCTATTTCCGCGTCGCTTATCGGACTTTTGTCGGTTATTGAATAATAGCTGCGCCTTCGCGCAACGGCGTCTTTGAAGCTTCGTCGTGTGTCCATATTTCTTAAGACACGCAAAATTCCCGTGTGGCAAAAAAATAAATGGCAACTTTGGTGTTGCAACGTTGTCGCAGTAATGAAGCATTGATACCTGTTTATGAACGGCGGCCTTACATTGGTGCTGGCGCTATTGGGCGTCTGCGTTTTTTTCTTCGTGATAAACAAGCCCCGCCTCGACATCGTGGCGCTGCTTGCGCTCGTCGTGCTTCCGCTTTTGGGCATCGTGAGCTTTCCAGACGCGCTGCGCGGTTTCAGCGACCCGAGCATAATCCTGATTGCCCTCATGTTCGTGGTGGGCGAGGGGCTCGTGAGGACCGGCGTATCGCACGGCGTGGGCGACTGGATCTTGAAAAAGGCCTCCGGCAGCGAAACCAAACTCCTCGTTTTCCTGATGGTTTCTGTCGCGGTGATAGGCTCCGTGATGAGCTCCACTGGTATTGTCGCGATTTTCATTCCGATAGTGTTGAGTATCAGCGCGCAGCTGAAGATTTCGCCGTCAAAGCTGATGATGCCCCTGAGCTTCGCCGGGCTTATAAGCGGCATGATGTCTCTCGTGGCGACTCCCCCAAACATGATAATGAACGGCGCGCTCGTGCAGGAGGGATTTAAGGGATTCAACTTTTTCAGCTTCACCCCGATCGGCCTTATCGTACTTGTTGCGGGAGTGCTTTACATGCTTTACGCCAGAAGGTTTCTCGACAACGCCCCGAAAGAGTCCGCCAAAAAGCTCGCGGCGCGCGCCAGCGTGGCCGACTATGCGAGGGAATACGCCCTCTTCGACCGCGAGGCCGTTTTTTATGTCGGAGAAAAATCTCCCATTGTCGGCAAGCTTCTCAGGGATCTGTCCATGCACGCCGACTATTCCGCCAACATAATATGCATCGAGCGCGGCCGAGGGCTTTCGCGCCGCCTCATAGACCCCGGCGCGTCCACGCAGATTCACGCCGGCGACTACATGCTTGTGAATTTCCGCGACATTGCCCTCATCGACAAAATGGCCTCCGACTTGGGCCTTGCAAAAAAAGACCTGCACGACGGCCACTTTGCCGGGGCCTCCATGGAAATCGGCATGGTGGAAGTCATGATTGCCCCCGGTTCCAGCCTCATCGGCAAAACCTCAATCGAGTCGAAATTCCGCACGCAGTACGGCATGAATATTATCGGCATACGCCGCGACGGCAAGCCCATCGAAGGCGACCTCATAAACGAGAAATTCAAAGTGAGCGACACCCTCCTTCTCATAGGCCCGTGGAAATCCGCACGCCAGCTACAGGGTGCGACCAACGACTTCGTTCTGCTCAACCTCCCCGCCGACATCGACCGCGCCATTGCCGCCCCCGGCCGCGCTCCCTATGCCCTAGCAAGCCTAGCCGTGATGGTGGCCCTAATGATTACCGGCGCCGTGCCAAACGCCATGGCCGCCTTCATCGGCTGCCTTCTGATGGTGTTCACCAAGTGCATAGACATGGAAAGCGCCTACAAAAGCATCGCATGGCCCAGCATAATCCTGATAGTCGGCATGATGCCTTTCGCCACGGCCCTCGAAAACACCGGCGGCATAAAAATAGCCGCGGACGCCCTCCTCGGTGCATTCGGCGGCATGGGCCCGCGGATCGTCCTCGCCGCCCTGCTGTGCTTTACCATGGTAACCGGACTTTTCATCTCCAACACCGTCACCGCCGTACTTCTCGCCCCTCTCGCAATCACCGCCGCAAAAATGCTCGAGGTCTCCCCGTACCCGTTCGCCATGGCCGTCGCCATCGGCGCGTCCGCCGCCTTCATGACCCCCATCTCTTCCCCCGTCAACACCCTCGTCCTCGAACCCGGCAAATACAAATTCTTCGACTTCGTCAAAATCGGCGTCCCATTCTGCTTCATCGTCCTCGCCATCGGCACTATCTTTATCCCCATATTTTTCCCGTTCTAGATATTAGGGGGCGCATTGCTGCCCATAATCCAGTTCTTTAAATGCGGGGCTCATAGCCGCCCCGCTCCCTGCCTAGGCGCAAGCTGCGCCGGGGCATAGTGACCTTGGTTGTTCTGAATCTTCCGCATTGAACTCGCTCGCTTGGTTGCACCTGCGGTGCAATCCGCGCTGTTCTCGCCCTCCGGGTAATTTTGCTACGCAAAATTATTCTTCCCGCAAGCTGCGCAATAAATAAAGCGCACTTGCGTTTTGCCTTGCGCAATGGCTGATTAGCGGATATCCTAGGGTTGCGAACTGAAAGTAATAACGAACAAGCGAAGTCTCGCCAGAAAGGTTTATACGCCGGGCAAGCCCGCTGATGCGCGGACATGCCCTAAAAATGCCCGTAGGGCATTTTTACGAATAAACCTTTCTCTCTCTTCATAATCGCTGTCGCGCTTATGGTTGCAGTGTGTAAGCGCGATGCCGCTAAAGGGAATACTTTCGGGTTACACTGTGTTTTGGAATACGGAGGCTTTCGCAACGGTGTTATATCGAACTCACATTAACTCATATTAAAATACACTGCGCGCCCGAGGGCGCGCTCTGTTAATCAAACCCTTGATACAAACAGTGTTCGTGTTTAAAACGATGCCCTGTTTGACTCGCACCCCCTCGCGGGGGCCGTCTCGCCCTCCGGGCAATTTTGCGAAGCAAAATTGTCGTATTCGCGCCTCCGGCTTGAATTGTTTTTGCCGCAATTTGAAGCACTTTAGCCCGAAGGGTTGCCGAAGTTCCGAGGAGCGCTTTGCGCGAACGAGGAACGGCAATGCTTCAAATTGCGGCAAAACCACATCAGACCATAGGCTGACAGGCAGGGGAACAACCATCATCCATAGCGATGCGAAGCATCAGGAATGGAAGCTGCGCTTCCTAGGCGGGCGCGGGGCGGCTATGAGCCCCGCATTCTAAAACGGGGTTCAGGTGAATGTTATGAATCCCGCATTTAAAGCGATTGACTTTTCGGCCTTGCAGGGGATTCGGAATAATCGGCAATCGTGTGGGCGGCTTGGAACGCGTCAGACCATTCAACGAGGGCGGTCGCCCATGAGAGGCCGACGCCGAACGCGCACAGGACGACTTTCATTCCGGGCTTGAGGCGCCCGGAGAGGGCGGCTTCGGTCAGGGCAATGCCGACGCTTGAGCCGCCGCAGTTGCCGATGTCGTGCATTTTGTAAAATAATTTTTCGGAGGGGATGCCGATGCGTTTTGCGGAGCGCTCGACAATCATTTCGCCTGCCTGATGAAATACGAACAAATCTATATCGTCCACGCCGAGACCGTTGCGCTTGAGTATTTCGGAAACTTCCTGCGCTATTATCTTGTAGGCAAAACTGAAAATCTTGAACCCGTCCACAAACATGTTGTTGTTCGTGCGGATATTTTTGTCGGCATCTTCGAATTCAACCGAATCTTCGGGGACGGGGCGGCGGCGCATGCCCGAGGTGGGGCAGATTAGGTCGGCGTAGCCGCTTCCGTCGCTGCCGAACGAGAAATCGAGCAGGGAGTTTTTGGAAGTCTTTTCCACGATGCAGGCGCATGCGGCATCGCCGAAAAGCGAAACTGCGCTCCTGTCCATCGGGTGGATGAGCTTCGTGGGAGTGTCGCCCGCGAGCACCAGCGCCTTTTTTGCCATGCCGGCCTCAATCCACGCACGTGCAGTGCCGAGCGCGTAAATGAACTGCGAACAGCCCAGATTGATGTCGAAGGCCGCGCAGCTTTTCGGGAACCCGAGCCTGTCCTGCAATATGCATGCAGTTGTGGGCAGCATGTAGTCGGGCGTTTGCGTTCCCATCAGGAGCAGGTCGAAATCTTTCGGATTCAGCCCGTTGCGCTCTATGAGGAGCTTCGCGGCGTCGAAAGCGAGATCGGAAGCGCAGACGCCTTCGGGGGCGACGCGCCTTTCAAGAATGCCCGAGGCCCTTGCTATTTTGTCCATCACGCCCTTGCCGAAGCGTTCGCACAGTTGGGAGTGCGTCAGCCTCTTTTCGGGTACGGCGTAGGAAATTCCTGTTATGGCGGAAGGCAAGGGCTATTCGACGTTCTGGGTTTGCTCGCGCACGCGCTCAAGCTCGTTTTTCAGCTCTATTGCAAGCTTGGTAAGTTCGAGGTTGTTGGCCTTGCTGGCAATTGTGTTTATTTCGCGGCCCATTTCCTGGCAGATGAAATCCATCTTCCTGCCGACGGCGTCGTTTTCGTCCATCGTCGAAAGGAACTGAGATATGTGGCTTTTGAGGCGCGTGATTTCCTCGCTGATATCGCACTTGTCGGCGAACAGCGAGATTTCCTTGAGTACGCGCTCGTCGTTTACGTCGAGCTGGAGGCCCGAGTTTGCGAGCCTCTGGAGCATTGCGTCGCGGTATTTGCAGACGGTGTCCTTGGAGTTTTTTTCGACTTCGGCGACCATTTCGAAAATAGCCTGCAGGCGCATGGTGAGGTCGGCCTTGAGGGCATTGCCTTCTTCGGCGCGCATTGCGTCGATTTTTTCGAGGGCTTCGTTCAGCGTTTTTTCCACAACCGGCCAGGCGTCTTCCCAGTCGTTCGCGGCGCTTGAGTCCGTGCGTATTTCGCCGTTGAGTTTAAGCAGCAGTTCGGGCGTGAGCGCGAAGGGCGCGGAGAGTTTTTCGCAGGCGCGGCGCAGCTTGTCGGCTGCGGCGGCAAGGGCCGCTTCGTCTATGGAAAAGGCGTTTTCGCCCTTTTTGAAATCGACCCTACACGCGGCGTTTATCTTGCCGCGTGTGAAGGGTTTTTTGATTTCTATGGAGATGAGCCTTTCCATCGGCTGCCAGTCGCGCGGGAGCGACACGAAGAGCTCAAAGCCCTTCTTGTTCACCGAGCTGAGGTCGAGCGTGAGGCTGAATTCCGCGCAGTCGGCCGTGGCGCGGCCGAAACCCGTCATGCTTTTCATTATAGCCTCCTTACCGCGCCGTCGGCGGCCGACGACACAGATTTGGCGTAGTACTGAAGCGCCTTTGAAACGACCCTGTCGCGCTTGGGCTTGTAGGCGTCCCTGCCTTTGGCCTGCATTTTCGCGCGGCGGTCGGCGAGTTCGGCCTCGGAGATTTCGAGCGAAATTTTGCGGTTTGGTATGTCTATGTCTATCATGTCGCCTTCCCTGACGAGGGCGATGTCGCCGCCGTCGGCCGCTTCGGGCGAGGCGTGGCCTATCGAGAGGCCGCTGGTGCCGCCCGAGAACCTGCCGTCTGTGAGCAGTGCGCAGACCTTGCCCAGCCCCATGCTCTTAAGATGGCTTGTGGGGTAGAGCATTTCCTGCATTCCTGGGCCGCCGCGCGGGCCTTCGTAGATGATGACCACGACATCGCCGGGCGAAACCTTGCCCGCGAGTATCGCCTCGCTGGCGTCATGCTCGCAATGGTAGACCTTCGCGGTGCCCTTGAATTTCAAAATGGATTCGTCTACGCCCGCGGTTTTGACTATGCAGCCGTCGAGTGCGATGTTGCCGCGCAAAACCGCGAGGCCGCCGTCCCTGCTGTACGCGTTCGCGGCGGAGCGTATCGCGCCGTTTTCGCGGTCTTCGTCCAGACTGTCGTAATATGTTTCCTGGCTCCACGCCTCTATGCTGTATTTGCCGGCGGGCGCGGCGCGGAAGAACTTTTTTGTTTCCTCCGTCGCGTAGGGCGACATGATGTCGTATTTCAACAGCGCATCGGCGAGGCTGGGCTCGGTGACGGTGCACACGTCTGTTTTCAAAAGGTTTGCGCGGTTGAGCTCGCCGAGTATGCCGAATATGCCGCCCGCGCGGTGGACGTCCTGTATGTGGACTTTCTGCGTGCTGGGAGCGACCTTGCAGATGCAGGGCGTGTTGCGCGAGAGAGCGTCGATGTCGGCCATGGTGAAGTCCACGCCGCCTTCGCGCGCGACGGCCAGAAGGTGCAGAACGGTATTCGTGCTGCCGCCCATGGCTATGTCGAGGCGCATGGCGTTGAGGAAGGACGAGCGCGTGGCTATCGAGCGCGGGAGCACCGACTTGTCGCCGCCCTCGTAGTATTGCTTCGCCATTTCGACGATGCGCTTTGACGCCTTCTCAAAGAGCTGCCTGCGAGCGGCGTGGGTGGCGACTATCGTGCCGTTGCCGGGCAGGGCCAAGCCGATGGCTTCGGCGAGGCAGTTCATTGAGTTCGCCGTGAACATGCCCGAGCACGAGCCGCATGTGGGGCACGCGTTGCGCTCCATGAGCTCCGAGTCGGCGTCCGAAACGTTAGGGTTTGCGCCCGCAATCATGGCGTCTATGAGGTCGAGCTTGCGCTCGCCGTCCGAAAGCTTCGCGGTTCCGGCTTCCATCGGGCCGCCGGAAACGAATATCGCCGGAATGTTCAGGCGCATGGCGGCCATCATCATGCCGGGGGTAATCTTGTCGCAGTTTGAAATGCATATCATGGCGTCGGCGCAGTGCGCATTGCACATGTATTCGACGCTGTCGGAAATAAGTTCGCGCGAGGGCAGGGAATAGAGCATGCCCTCGTGCCCCATGGCTATGCCGTCGTCGATGGCGATGGTGTTGAATTCGCGCGCTATGCCGCCCGCGGCCTCCACCTGTTCGCAGACGTATTTGCCTATTTTGTCCAGATGTACGTGTCCGGGCACAAACTGGGTGTAGGAGTTCACCACGGCGATGACGGGCTTGCCGAAGTTCTCTTCCTTGACTCCCGTCGCGCGCCACAACGCGCGCGCGCCGGCCATGTTCCTACCTTCAAAACTCTTTTTTGATCTGTATTCTGGCATAATCTTTTTGTGAAATGTTTTTGGATAAAAGCACTGTTGGGCGCATACGTCAAATTTATTTAGCCGAGCGCGCCGGAAGCGGCCCGGCGGCCTCGCATTTCACCGGGCTGCGGTACGGCCTGATGCTTTTTGCCGAATTGTCCGCGAAAAATGGTTGGTTGAGTTAACCATGGCGGCTTCGCAGGCGATGTTTGCGGGCCGTTTTCTTTGGCCGCAGTACGAAGCCTCGCAAACGGCAAATATTCGCCGCAAAAAAATTGACAAGAACGGGGCAATGGGTAGTTTGGGCGAGAGTGGTATGATATCTAAAGAATTTTTAACCGACGTTTCTTGGAACCGCAAAGATTTAACCTGCATTGAAGACCTTTCGCTGCGGGAAATAAACGAAGTTTTCGCCCTCGCGGACATTTTTAAAACCTCGCTGAAGGAGGACGGCTCGAAGCTTCCCTACCTGAAGGGAAAAACCGTTGTAAACCTGTTTTTCGAGCCCAGCACCCGCACTCGCACCGCCTTTGAAATGGCCGCGCACAAGTTGGGCGCCGACGTCATAAGCGTCGCCGCCGCTTCGTCGTCTTCCGTAAAGGGCGAAACCTTCAAGGACACCGCCAAAAACATCGAGGCCCTGATGAGCGACATGATAATAGTGCGCCACAGCTCTTCGGGCGCGGCGAAGTACCTCGCAGAAAGGCTGCGAATCCCCGTGATAAACGCGGGCGACGGCGCGCACGCGCACCCCACGCAGGCGCTTCTCGACACTTTCACCATGCGCGAACGCTTCGGCGGCGACTTCAAGGGCAAGAAAGTCACTATTTTGGGAGACATACTTTTCAGCCGTGTGGCGCGTTCGAATATTCACGCGCTCAACAAGCTGGGCGCGAGCGTGACTCTCGCGGGGCCTTCCACGCTGGTGCCACTGGATTTTGAAAAAATGGGCGTCAAGGTCTGCTACGACTTGGCCGAGGCAATTCGCGACGCTGACGTCGTGATGCTTTTAAGGATACAGCACGAGCGCCAGAGCGACACGCATTTCCCGTCTATTTCGGAATACGCCAACGTGTTCGGCCTCAGCCGCCAAAGGGAGGGGCTTCTGAAGGAGAACGCCATAATAATGCACCCCGGCCCGATTAACAGGGGTGTCGAGCTCGACTCTTATCTGGCCGACTCCGGGCGCTCGGTGATTCTCAATCAGGTTACGAACGGCGTGGCGGTTCGCATGGCCGTGATGAAACTTTGCATGGACGCCGCTTTGAGGGGAAAATAATATGAAGGAATTTATTGTAAAGAACGCGAGGGTCATAGACCCCTCGCAGGATATCGACGAAATTCGTTCGGTCATGGTGGCCGGCGGCAGGTTTGTTGAAAGCGTTTCCGACAAGGCCGAAGTGATCGACGCCTCGGGCAAAATACTCGCGCCCGGGCTGGTCGACATGCACGTGCATTTGCGCGAGCCGGGGCAGACCGCCAAGGAATCCATAGCGACCGGCACCGCGGCGGCCGCCGCTGGGGGCTTCACTTCCGTAATGGCCATGCCCAACACCACGCCGCCCGTGGACTCCCCCGCCACATACAGGCTCGTAAGCGAAATTATCGCCGAGACCGCGAACGTGAAGGTCTACCAGAGCGCGGCCATAACCGAGGGGCGCAAGGGCGAAAAGCTCGCGCCGCTGGGGTCTCTCAAGAAGCTCGGCGTGCGCGCCATCACCGACGACGGCAGCTGCATCCAGAATGTTGATATCATGCGCAACGCCATGATTTACGCCAAGATGTTCGGTCTGTTTGTCATGGATCACTGTCAGGAAAACACCCTTACGAAGTCGGGGCAGATGCACGAGGGCGAATGGTCAGCGAGGCTCGGGCTTGGCGGCTGGCCGTCCGCCGCCGAAGACATCATCGTTTCGCGCGACATAATACTCGCGCACTACACGCAGTCGCACATACATTTGCAGCATATTTCCAGCGCACTTTCGGTCGACATAATCCGCGCCGCCAAAAAGCGCGGCATAAGCGTTTCGGCCGAGGCTACGCCGCACCATCTGGCTTTTACGGACGAAGCCCTCAAGGACTACGATTCGAACTACAAAATGTGCCCGCCGCTTCGCACCCGCGCCGACGCAGACGCGCTGGCCGAAGGCGTTATTGACGGCACGATAGAAGTTATTGCCACCGACCATGCGCCGCACACCAGCACCGAAAAGGACATGCCTTTCGACCAGACGCCGTTTGGCATAACGGGCTTTGAGACAGCCTTCAGCGTCTGCCACGAGATTCTCGTGCGCAGCGGCAAGATAACGATGCCCAAGCTCATAAGGCTCATGTCCACGCGCCCCGCCGAACTTTTGAACATCAACGCGGGTACGCTCAAACCGGGCACCCCCGCCGACTTCGTGCTTATAGACGAAGACGCCGAGTACGTGTATTCGCACCCCGTTTCACGCTCTGAAAATTCACCCTGGCTCAACAAAAAACTGAAGGCGCGCGTCGTGGAGACATACCTCGACGGCAAAAGAATATTCAAAGCTGAATGAACAATGGCAATATTTAGTCTCCTGACCGCACTGATAGTCCTGCTCTGCGCGGGTTACTACGCGTACGTATACACGCTGAAAGATTTTCACGGCGTCGCCCCCATAGACACCGCGCTCTCCGACCTGTTTCTGGTCGGCATCTCGCTCGTCGCGGTGATTCTGGGAGGGGCTTTCATTGCGCGGCTCGGCCACGACTATTTCGGCATGGGTTCAAACTTGGCCGTGTTCGCATCGACAATCGTCTGGCACCTGCTGATAATCGCCATATTTTTCGTGTTCCAGCGCTTTTGCTCGTCGCGCTTCATGGTAAATTTCCTGCCGTCGCGCAGGAGCTTCAGAATCGGCGCCGCATATTTCGCAATAGCACTGCTCGTTGTTTACTCGGCCGGATATGTCATTTCCTTCTCGCTTAAAATAGCCACTGGGGAATATCCTTCTGGGCAGGGGGTTGTGAGGATTTTCTCGTCCATAGAAGACCTTCCCACAAAAATTCTTGCGGTACTCTCCATAATAATTGTGGCACCGATTGCGGAGGAGCTTCTCTTCAGGGGACTTGTGTACAGGGTGGTGAAGGGCGAGTTTTCGCCGTTTAAAAAGGAGCCCGACAACGGCGCGGAAGCTCAGTCGGTTACCTTTTCCGAGCCAAACCATGTAAAGACGGTCGCGGCGGCGATTATCACTTCTTTGCTCTTTGCGGGCATGCACGGCTTCGACGTCGCGTTTGTGCCGCTGTTCGTCATGGGGATGGTTCTTACGGCGGCCTATGAAAAAAGCGGCAGCATTTTCACGCCGATATTGGCGCATTCGCTGTTTAACGCAGCCACCATTGCGATGATAGAATATGGCCCCGATATTTTCATCAAGTAGCAATATTTCCGAACTGGGCGAAAAGGAGCTTATAGCGCGCATATGCCGCAATTTCGGGCCGTCAGTTCCCCCCGCGCCATTCGGCCCCGGCGACGACTGCGCCATAATCGAAAAATCGTCGCTTGAAAAAAACGTATGCGTCACGAGCGACGCCGTGATACTCGGGCGGCATTTCCTGCCCGACACCCCCGCGGAGCTGGCGGCGCGGAAGCTTGTAAACCGCAACATAAGCGACATCGCCTCAATGGGGGCGCGTCCCGTATCGGCCGTGACGAGCGCAATAGTGTCGAAGGGGCTTTCATTGGAATGGCTCGATGCCTTTTGCCGGGGCATGTCGGAGGCCGCGCAAAAATATTCCATAAGCCTTGTCGGAGGCGACATCGCCGCGGTTGACGGAGACTTTTTCTCGATGCACATGACGCTGGTCGGACACACCGGTGGCAGATGCCTTTTGAGGAGTTCGGCGGAAATAGGCGACAACGTCTATGTGACGGGCTCTTTGGGGCTTTCATTCGAAAGCGGCAGGCATCTGACATTCGAGCCGAGGGTCGAAGAGGGCGTATGGCTGGCCGCGCAAAAATGCGTAAATGCCTGCACCGACTTAAGCGACGGGCTGGCGTCGGACATACGCAACATAATCCCGTTCGGGGCGTGCGTCGAATTGGACGCCGGGGCGATCCCGCGAAACTCGCTTGGAGGGGGGGTAGCCACGCTTGAAAAGGCGCTTTCCGACGGCGAAGACTACGAGCTTTTGTTTACTGCCCGACCGGAGGATTCATCCGCTTTTGAAGCGGCTTATGAGCGCATGTTCGGCAGGCCGGCCCATAAAATAGGGTCGATAAAAAAGGCGTCCGCTTCAATTGAAGAGAACGCCGTTATATTGGTTTCCGGACGAACCCGCAAAATCTGCGGTTTGACCGGTTTCGATCACAGCGACTGCTGACGCTTTACGCTTTCGTGCATCATTTCAGTTATCTGCCCGCGCGCCGCCTTGTCAAAGGCCTTAAGCATGCTGTTGAGGGTTTCGTCGATTTTGGTGGCGTCGTTCCTGTATATAGAATAGTAGTTTTTGGGATCTGACACTTTTATCTCTTTGCGAAGCAGAGTTATCACATCCTGCAGATATGATCGGAAGACCCTCTCAAAGCGGGATTTTTCCATGCGCGTTCTGAACTCTTTCGTATACTTCTTGACTATGTCTCCGAGGAACTGGCTCGACTGCCCGTCTTCAAACCTTGTCGCCGAAATGAACTTCATCATGTCGTTGCAAAGCGATGTGAGCCTTTCTATTTCGGCTTTTTGCTGCGCCGCCTTTTCCGGGTCCAGCTTTTCCATCCCGTCGAGCTTGTCGAGCCTGATGGAAATCATGCTGCCGCCGTTCTCGTTGAAAAGCCTGTTATACCTGTTTATGCTGGAACGGTCGTTCCAGTTTGCCGGCGGAAGTTTTTGTGGGGCGTATATGCCCATCCCGGCAACTTTTTCCTCGTCAGCCTTGATAAGTATGGTGCCCTCCTGAAAGTTTGTCGGCATCCTTGTGCTCATGTTTATGGTCGATTCGGATATTGACGCCACTTTCACGGGGAAAGCCTGCACAGACGATCCGCTTATGCCCGTAAAAAATATGGTGTTGCCGATAAGGTCCCTGTATTCCTTTTCATTGAGCAGGCTGGAAGTCTTTACGCCTTCCGGCATAGTGGTCGGTATTATTATCATAAGGGGAAGCCTTGTCGAAACGTAAATATTGTCCTCGCTGAAATCCACCAGTTCGCTCATCGAATTGATGATGCTGCTTTCGCCGCGCGAATACGCCGAGGCGGGGCCTATGAGCACCTGTCTGCCCTTGATCTCTATGGGGGTGAAGGTGGCTTTGCCATTTGGCCCTTCCATTGAAAGGGTGTTCTGCTGGAAAATGTCTTTCGACAGCTGGTTGAGCTCGCTAATGCTTTTGGGCTTTTCGGTTGCGGCAGAATCTTTCGCCGCCCCCGGCTGGGCGTCGTCGGCGTTTTCCTGCTCGGCGTCCGAAAGTATGCCGAGCTGCTCCTTGATGGCGCCCATCTGCGCCATATAGTCGCCGGGGAATTTCTTTTTGGCGACTTCCTTGGTTATGGTAAAGGTCATGTCGTCGACCGCGTCGGGTTTGGCAAGGGAGTTGAGGGAGTCTTTGGCCATCGACTGTTTTATGAGGTATTCGGTGAATTTTTGCAGGTCGAACTTGTTGTCCTTCAGGTACTGGCCCTTTATAAATTCGTAGTCTTCGTCGCCGAGCTTTGCTTTGTATTCGGTTATGACGGCGATTTGGTCGCCGTGCGCCGACAGGTAGCTTTCCTGTTTGAGAAAATCGAGAGGGAACAGCTTTTCGACTTCCTCTTTTACCATTTTCAGTATTTGCGGGTCGCCGGCGAAATCCATGTACTGGATGGTTTCCCATGCGGTGGCCTGTTTTCTGACCCACGCGCGCGCGGCCTGTTCGCTGTCGGGGTTTACTTCCGCAGACTTTACCACAAGCTTTTCCTTGATGTCTGCCGGTATTTCCTGTGCAAGTGTGGATGCGGCAGCCAGCGCCGCCCCCAAGATTAAGAGGGTAAATCTTTTCATGAGCGCAATCGTATTTTTTAGACGCGCTGTGTCAACAACTTCTTGGCTTTTTCATGGCCGTTTTTCTCGCCAGCGCGGCATGGAACCCTTCAAAAAATTGCTTGAATAAGTTTCCGCGTCTGCTTGAATTTAACGCTTTCATGAAGTTATTAATAAAGAAAATTTTGTCATTTGGGAAATCGCTCGCCTCGAAAAAGGGCGCTTCCGAAAAAAAGTCCGAGCCCAGGAAGGGCGAAAATAAGAAACGCCCCGCAGCCCGCGAAAAACGCGCGGACGCGTCAAACGAATCCCGCCCGAGGGGGAAAACCCGGCAGAACGGACGCGGAGGGCGCGGCCGCGACTCAAGAAGGCGTTCCGATGAAAGGGAGGAAAGGTCCGAACCGAGGCGCCCCGCCAAGAAGAGGGAGCCGAGGGAGGTTCCGGCATCTTACGATATCGCCGAACTCAGGGAACAGCTTCCGGCTTTTGCGGAACTCGGCCTGAACGCCAAGGTGCTTTCCGCCGTCAAGGACATGGGATATTCCGAACCCACGCCTATTCAGAAAATCGCGGCGCCCATGGTCTTGTCGGGCAAGGACGTAATCGGCACGGCCCAGACAGGAACCGGCAAAACGGCGGCGTTCGCTCTGCCCATCGTCGATATGCTGGGCGACTCCCAGCCGACGCCGCGCGTCCTTGTTCTCAGCCCCACCCGCGAGCTCGCCTCGCAGACGGCCGAAGCGTTCAAGAATTTCTCCAAGTACACCAACCTTGAAACCCTGCTGGTGCAGGGCGGCGTGTCGATGGACCGCCAGCTCGACGCGCTTGAAGCCGGCGTGGACGTAATCGTCGCCACGCCCGGACGCCTGCTCGACCACATCCGCCAGCGCACGATTTCCCTCAAGAGAGTAAAATACCTCGTGCTCGACGAAGTCGACAGGATGTTCGACATGGGGTTTATCGAAGACGTGTCCAACATCATCCGCTACTGCCCCAAGGAGCGCCAGACGCTGTTTTTCTCGGCCACCATGCCGGACGCCGTCATGCGCCTTTCCAACTGGGCGCTCAAGGATCCGGAACGCCTCGGCACCGGTATAACGCACAGCCCCGCCGACACGATCGAGCACTTTGTGTACCCCGTCGACAGCATCCAGAAGTACGACCTTCTCATAAAGCTGCTCGAATCCATAAAATTCGACAGCCTCATAGTGTTTACGCGCACGCGCATGGACGCCGACAGGATCAGCGAATGGCTGCTCGGGCACGACTACAAGGTGTCCACCCTGCATTCCGACCGCACTCAGCGCGAGCGCGACAAGGCGCTCAAGGACTTCAAGGAGGGTAACACCAACATACTTGTCGCCACAGACATCGCTTCGCGCGGCCTCGACATTTCCAACGTGGGCTACGTTATAAATTACAACGTTCCCGAGCATTCCGAAGACTATGTCCACCGCATCGGCAGGACGGGGCGCGCCAATCGCGACGGCACTGCGGCCACTCTGTTTTCGTCCGAAGAGACGGAATTTTTGAGGCGCGTGGAAAGCTTCATCGGCGCCCGCATTGAGCGCCGCAAACTCGAAGGATTCCCGTACAGGAACGAGCCCATTCTCAACGAGGAAGTGAAAAAGCGCCGCAAGCGCAACAAGTAGCGAACATACCCCGCCTGAATCCTATCTAAGGACGCAAAAAAGGAAGCCACATTGGCTTCCTTTTTTTGTTCTGTATTTTTTCACATGTGAATGGGGGGCGCTGGCAGTCCTGATGATCGGTTTTATGCTAATGCGGGCAAACAGGTTTTGCCATGTGGCAATGGGACAAACGCATATTAATTTGCATCGACCAGCTTGCGCATCCTTGCCCGTAAAGCGAAATAGCGCGCCGGTATGGCACAAAAAAAAGAAAGCCTTAGGGCTTCCTCTTTTCAAATTTGAAATTTGCGCGCGCTTATTTCTTGATTTCCCTGTGGAGGGTCCTGCGCTTGAGGGAAGGATTGTACTTCACCTTTTCAACCTTCTCGGTCTGCTTGCGCGGATTGCGTGTTGTCATGTAACGCGAAGGAGACTTGCTCTCTTTGCGAGCTTCTGTGCATTCGATGATTACTATTTCTCTGGGCATTTCTTTTCCTTTTTAAAAATTGATAAGGGGCACATATTGTTTCAAAACCCCGCGATATCAACACTTTTTTTGACTTTTTTGCCAAAGGCGGTTTTTTATCAGAAGGGCGCACAGGCAAACGCCAAAAAAAAGGCGCTTCCGGTGGAAGCGCCTAGGGCCTTAAAATGATCAGCTTTGGGGGGTGTTATTTCCGCCGCCGCTTCTTCCGCCGTTCCTGCCGCCGCCGGTGTGCTTGCGGTCGTTGTTGTAGCGGCGCTTTCCGCCGCCGCTGCCGTGGCGGTTGCTTCCGCCGCGGTGGTGGCCGCCTTTGCCGTCCCTGCGCCTTTCGCCGTGGAACTTGCGGTCGCCGCCCTTTCTGTCTTCCTTGGCGCCCTTGCCGGACTTGCTTTTCTTTTCAGAACCTCCGAACAGCGACTTGATGGCTTCCTTTATTCTGGCCATTAGCGAGACGGGCGGAAGCGATTCCGGGGAGTAGGACACCGCGCCGGCCGTCGAAGACCTGCTGTCCTTTGCACCCCTTACGCGCTTGTCGGAGAGGGGAACTTCTATCGCCCTGGGCTTGAATTCCTTGGTTTCGAACGAAGGACCGGTAGCGTCTGATTTTGCTTCGGTTTCGACTGTTTCGGATATTTCAACCGCAACTTCGGCCGATTCGGCTTTCACTTCGGTTTCCGCATTTTCGGAGGGCTGTTCTTCCCTGCGGGGCCTGCGTTCGCGCCTTTCGGGGCGGTCTTCGGCCTGGCATCCGGTTTTCTGGGGTCTTTCGCCGTATCCGCCGATGTTCTTGCCGCTGAGCTTTTCCTTTACCGCGCCAAGGTCTTCAATTTCGCCGCATACGCACGAGTTTGACGCTGTCGCGGCCGATGAGGAGCGCGCACCCGAACGGTTTCTGCCGTTTTTGCGCAGTTTCTTGGGGGCTGTCTGTTTTGCAGCTTCGGGCTGCGCCGTTTCCTGGGCCTGAGGTTCTGCCGGAGCCTCGGCTGCCGGAGTTTCCTGCTCGACGGGCGTGTTTTGCTCGTCGATTTTATTTTCTTCTTCCATGTTTGTGTGTTTTGCTGGTGCAGGGGAAGCGTTGATGCTGTAGCGTGGTCGCCGGGCGCCGCTTATGGGGCGCGCTAACGCCGCAGACCTTCCCCATGGCGCCTGCGGCGGCTTGATTTGCCGCAATACAATGCTGTGAACGGGCGCCGATAACCGCGCCGAAGGCAAATCAATGAAGTCTCCAAAACAACCACAATAGTCCCGTGTTTACAATCTTTTTCTTTCCTTTTTGGCTTTTTATGATAATTTCCCAATATAGCGCTTTCTATTGCCGTTGGCGCATTTGGCAAACAGTTTTGGCGCATGGTTTCGTTTGCTTCGTCTTAAAAACCGGAAATGCACTGTCCAGTGCTATCCCGGCTTTTAATGCTTTGCAAGTTTTGCCATTCATCCAAAAATGTTTTGCCAAATGAAGTATTTTTCAAATTTGCCGGTTCCATGAACCCCGCGCCAATGTCAATAGAAAACACTATAAGAAAGGTTTGATATGAAAGTGGTTATAATTAACGGAAGCCCGCGCAAAAACGGCAACACGTCGGCGGCGGTCGGGCTGGTCTCCGAGGAGCTCGCCAAGGCGGGTATAGATTCGGAAGTTTTGAACATAGGCGGCATGGAAATACGCGGGTGCATGGCGTGCAATTACTGCAAAACGTCGGGAACTTCGATGTGCGTGTTTACCAAAGACTTGGTAAATGCCGCAGCCCAAAGCATAGCCGCGGCCGACGGTTTTGTCCTCGCATGCCCCACATATTATGCGGGCATACCCGGTACGATGAAATCCTTTCTCGACAGGCTTTTTTATTCGGGCGGGGCGGGGTTCAGGCACAAGGCGGCGATGGCTGTTGTCGTAGCCCGCAGAAGCGGCGGAGAGGATGTGTTCCACCAGCTGCACAACTATTTTCATCTCGCGCAGGTGGTGGTCGCGCCGTCCCAGTACTGGGTCGTGGGGCACGGCCTGGACAAGGGCGAACTGCTGCAGGACGCCGAGGGCGTGCAGACCATACGCGGCAACGCCGCCGGACTCGCGTGGGTGATGAAGCTTATAAAGTCGGGCGCCGAAAACGGTGTGAACCCCCCGGAAAGGGAGGATCGCATTTACACGAATTTCGTGCGCTGAAATTATGCTCGACAGCGGGCGGCATTAAGCTTCTATCAAAATTCATGATTATGCAGAATTTGGTCGGAATCTTAAACAGGCACGGCTTCAAGGCGTCCTACTTTGAAGCCCCGGAGGCGGCTTTGGACTACCTGAAAGCCGAAATAAGCGGCGTTACCGTGGGTATGGGCGGCTCCATGACCATTAAGGAACTGGGGCTTTACGAGGTTCTGGGCGAAAACAACACTATCCACTGGCACTGGCAGGACGCCGCGCCCGACACCTTGGCTCAGGCGATGCTCGCCGACGTCTACATTTCCAGCGCGAACGCTGTCTCCATGGCGGGGGAAATAGTCAACATAGACGCCACGGGCAACAGAGTTGCCTCTCTTGCATACGGCCCGAACCGCAAAAAGGTCTTTTACGTCGTGGGGACAAACAAGATTGTCGAAAACCTCGAACAGGCGATATTCCGCGCGAAAAACACCGCCGCGCCGTTAAACGCGAAGCGCCTCGACAGAAAGACGCCCTGCGCCGTAAAGGGCGACCATTGCTATAAATGCAATTCGCCCGAGCGCATTTGCCGGACGACTTCCATCGTCACGCGGCCTCCGGCAAGCTGCGAGGCGCATGTTGTCATAATAAACGGCGATTACGGCTATTGAGGACGCGGCCGGCGGCGGAATGAAAAATTTTCGAAAAAAACAGTTGCATTTTAAAAGGCAACCCGTTTAATCGCTGTCTTTTATTGATTTTTCAAACAGGAGAAACGAATTTATGTCACAGCACAACAGTCTTAAGAGCGGGGGTTCCGCATCATCGAAAAAGCGCAGCGTACTGAAGCGCTTTGAGCGCATCGACCTTTTGCGCAAGCGCGGCCAGATCTCCAAGGTCACACGCGTGACTGGCCTCCCCAAGACAAAGCCCGCAGAGTGAGTTTTGTCGTATAATTGAATCGGCATATATGCCCAAAAAAAGGAGGGCGTGCGTTAACTGGGCACGTCCTTTTTCATGCCCTGGTTTCGCGGCGCAATCTCCCGGAATGGGAGTGTTTGCCAAAGTCTCCTGCGTTCTGCCAGATATGAGGCGCAACCTGACGCGCCCCGTGGTAAGCGAAGTGTGCACATGCTTTGCATGTGCGGGGATTTTAAAAGCGTGTGTTCTGATTTTTTTTATTGTTGAATGGTCAAAATGCGCTTTTATCGGTCGGCATGAAATACGGAGTCAACGACAAGCCCAAACCTCTCGAAATGCTGGGTTACGCCCTGCAGTGGTTCTGCGTTATGATTCCCACCGTCCTCGTGCTGGCTGGGGTGGTATCCAAGCTGCATTATGACGATGCCGGTATGCAGACCGTCTACACGCAGAAGATGTTTTTTCTGACGGGTCTTGCCCTTGTCGTTCAGGTTTTCTGGGGGCATAAAATGCCCGTTATGATAGGCCCCGCGAGCGTGCTGCTCGTGGGCATACTTTCTTCGCGCAACGCATCCATAGACGCAATTTACACTGCAATCGCGCTCGGCGGCCTCATGCTCATACCGCTCTCTTTCGGGAGGGTTTTCAATGTCATTCAGAAGGTCATAACGCCGCGCATAATAATCGTCATACTAATGCTTGTCGCGCTGTCGCTTGCTCCTCTCGTGCTCAAGCTTTCGCTTGGGATCGGCCAAGTTTCGGCGTTTAAAAGTTTCGCGTTCTCCCTTTCCCTTGCGTTTGCGGTCATGTTTCTGGGGGCGAAGCTTCCCGGCGCGTGGAAGTCGATGTCGATGTTCTTCGGCGTTGTCGCGGGCGCGCTCGCGTACTGGGCGATTTTTGGAATGCCGCCGGGCGACGCTCCCGACGCCTACAAATGGGGAGACTTGTGGAACAACCTTTTTATACGCCCCGAATTCGACATGAACGTGATTCCCGCGTTCATACTCTGCTTCCTCGCGCTCTTTGTCAACGAGGTTGGCTCCGTGTACGCCGTCGGCGCGCTGATAGGCGAAAAGGGGCTGGCCGAAAAGGGACGCCGCGCCCTGAGGACAACGGGCGCCTTCAACTTCCTTTCCGGTTCGTGCGGCGTGATAGGGCAGGTGGACTTTTCCACGAGCCCCGGCGTGATTGCCGCAACGGGGTGCGCGTCGAAATATCCTGTGGCGCTCATGGGGCTTTTGGTTGTGGCCTGTGCGCTCGTGCCGCAGTCGATAGCCGTACTTCATCTCGTGCCGCAGGAGGTGATGGGGGCCGTGCTGTTCTATGTTTTGGCCGCGCAGTTCGCTTCGGGCATACAGATGGCGGTTAAGGAAAAGTCCGTCGTGCGCGCGGAGGACGGACTTGTCATAGGCCTTCCCGTGATGGCCGCCATATGCATAGCGTTTGCTCCCGCGGAGTTCTTCGACTCCATGCCCGCGCTAGCCCGCCCGATTCTCGGCAACGGCTTTACCGCCGGGTGTGTGCTCGCCCTGATATTGGAGCACATTGTGTGCCGCCGCCGCGCCTGAGTTTTTGCCTGTCCGGCGGATGAATTTCGCCCATTTGCGCTTTTGCCTTTGCCGCAAGTCTTTTTCGGGCTTTTTTGTTGAAAGACTCCCCCTCTCTCTGCAATATCAACGCTAAGAATTTTTTATTTTTATGGCATTTAATTTGAAAAAGATTTTGCGCGCGCTGATGTTTTCCACCAGCGAGCCCCTCTCAATCAAGGACGTCCAGGCGGTAATCACGCGCTACCACGCCGAGATGGAGGCGCGCAAAAACAGGCGCGGCGAGGAGGAGTTCGACGGCGACACCCCCGAGAACGTCGAGGGCGAGCAGGCCGAAATCGAGGACATCGTATCGCAGGTGCCGACCCTGCTCACCGCCACGCAGATACGCGAGGCAATGGAGGAAATAGCCGGGGAGCTAGAGGAAAACGACGAGGTCTACAGGCTGCTGCAAAGCTCGTCCGGCTTCAAGCTTGCCATTTCCAAAGACTATGCCGAGTGGGTGCGCCTTCTGCGCAACGACCCGCGCCCGCAGAAGCTCTCCCGCGCCGCGCTCGAAACCCTCGCCATTATCGCGTACCGCCAGCCCGTCACCCGCGCCGAAATTGAGGCCATACGCGGCGTCAACGCCGACAGCGCCATTACGCGCCTTTCCGAAAAGGAGCTCATTTACATCAGCGGCCGCGCCGACCTGCCGGGGCGCCCAATACAGTACGCGACAACCCAGAACTTTCTGGACTTCATCGGCATAAACTCGCTCGAGGAGCTCCCGTCGTCCGACGTGCTCAGCCCCGGCCAGATTTCCGAATGGATAAAGCGCGCAAGCACCCCTTCCGGCCTCAACGACAGGGAAATGGGCCTGCCCGAAGAGGACGAAGCCGACAAGCAGGAGAAAACGGAAGCCCCGGAAGAAGGCGAAACTTCGCCCGAGCTTCAGGACCCCGAAGTTGCCGCGAGAATGCAGGAAAATTTTGACAAAAAGGTGGTCGAAACCTTCGAGGCCCAGACACCTGAAGACATTAAAATCAACGAAGAATTCGGGGTTGTCCCCCGCGAGCCCGTGATGGAAGTGGGCGACGAGCACTTCCCGCGCGGCGGCGGCGAAAGCGCCGGCTCAATCGAAATGTTCGAGCCCGTGGACGACAAACAGCCCGATACGGAAGACGAATAATGGACAAGGATTCCATCAGAAAAGAAATCGACACCATAGACACGCAGATCCTCAACCTGCTTGAAGAGCGCGTTGCCCGCGCCAAGGCCATCGGCCGGATAAAGGTGGAAAAGGGCGAGGACGTTTTCGACTCCGGCCGCGAATCGCTCGTGTTCAAAAGGCTTTTGGAAAAAAACGCCGGGCGCATCCCCGAGGGCGCCCTCAAGGCCATTTACCGCGAGATAATTTCGGTGTCTATCGCTTCCGAAAAGAAGCTCGTAGTAAGCTATCTCGGCCCCAAGGCAACTTTCACGCAGCAGGCGGCGGTAAAAAGCTTCGGCTCCAGCGTCGACTACCGACCAATGCCGTCCATCCCAGACGTGTTCGCTTCGGTCGATTCCGGCGAAACCAATTACGGCGTAATCCCGATTGAAAATTCCACCGACGGCGCGGTAATCCACTCCATGGACATGCTCGCCGAAAGCTCGCTGTACATCGTCGGCCAGATTTACATCCCGATTGAACAGTGCCTCATTTCGCGCGGAACGCTCGAAAGCATCCGCAAGGTATGCTCCAAAGACCAGGCCATCGGCCAGAGCAGGGAATGGCTGCGCCGGCACCTGCCCGACGCGGAAATCGAATATGTGGACAGCACAACGACCGCCGTCAAGATGGCCGCCGAAAACCCGGAAATCGCCGCGGTAGGCAGTGTCGTCGCCGCCGAGTATTACGACGTCCCGGTCGTCGAATGCGGCATTCAGGACAGAAAAAACAACCAGACCCGCTTCCTCGTAATCGGCAAAAAGCCCATGCCGAAGTCCGACGGCGTGAAATACAAGACCAGCATTGTCATGTCCATCAAGCATCAGCCCGGCGCGCTCTACGGTGTGCTTCTGCCCTTCGGCATGAACGCCATAAACCTCACCCGCATTGAATCGCGCCCCGACAGGAAAACCCCCTGGAGCTACTACTTCTTCGTAGACTTCGAAGGCCACTGGGAGGACGCCAACGTGAAGTCGGCCATAGAGCACCTGCAGGGCAGCATCGACATGGTCAAGTGGCTCGGCAGCTACCCCATGGGCAAGTGACTGTGCCGCCCTTTGCGGCAGGCTTTCTATTTTTACAGATGGCTGAAAGAATCAAAATACGCGTGGTCCCCAACGCGCCCAAAAGCGAATGCGTCGGCCCGTACGGCGACGCCGTTAAAATCAAAATCGCCGCGCAGGCCGTCGACGGCAAAGCCAACGCCGAACTCGTCAAATTCCTATCCAAAACCCTCAAGGTCCCCAAAAAAGCCATTACCATCGTCACCGGCGATACCTCCCGCGACAAACTCGTCGAAATCGAAGGCGCCCCCTACGCCGCCAATATCCTCCTAAGCCGCGAACAGCCGTTGTAAACGCGGGGCTTATAGCCGGCTTAGTATTGAGGGGCGCATTGCTGCCCCTCAAGCTCCCCGCTAGCAGGCGCGCCTGCACTTGACTCGTGTTTGCTGCCGCAAACCATCTCGCCCTTCGGGTCTTTTGCCTTCGGCAAAATCTCATTCGCGCCTCCGGCTTGAATTCGGAACTCCGTTCCTCCTTGACGTTGGTTGTTTATGAATCTTCCGCTATTGCTAAAGCAATGGCTGAATACTTTGTAGCTATTGTATTTGCTTGTTTGCATACACAGAGAAACGCGAACTGCTTACGGTAGCTTCACCGTTTATCGGTGTGCAATGCACACACGATAAACGGCGCATCATGTGGCGACACGCTTGCGCGATCGCCAGTCTAAAGCGATATGTAGCGTAAGCGAACTGACTGTATTTTTTGTTATGCAACAGGCTTGTGTTTTGTAAGGAGAGTTCGTTATAGCCTATCTCAACAGCAATGCGAAAGAACGTTAGTGAATGAGCAGGTAATTAAAACGCTTAACATGCAAAGAGACTAGGAAGCAAGCTTTGTAGAATCGTGTAAAGACCGCCCCGAGGCTTTATTGTAAAACTATATGCATGCATATAGTTTTAGTCTGCCCAATTACAAAGGGCAGGCGGCAATAAAGCCTAGTGACCGCGAGACAGGTCGCATTTCATCATATTTTTCTTATAAAAGAAAACGTGAGCTATAAATAAATCAGCCCATTACTGAAAGTAATGGGCGAAAGATACGAACGAAACAAGGTCAGTATGAATGGAAGCTTTGCTTCCTAGGCAGGGAGCGGGGCGGCTATGAGCCCCGCAATATAAAAAAACGGCTAATTGACGATTATAGTGGCTATAATGTGCCTTTGTTTTTTTGCTTTAAAAGTTTATGAAAAGGGCATTTAGTTGTTTATTTAATAATTCGCCGTGAGGCGCATGGGAGTTTTTTTACATATGAGAATACAGAAATACATTTCGCAGTGCGGAATCTGTTCGAGGCGCGAGGCCGAGCGGAAGATAGAAGACGGGCTTGTGCTGGTCAACGGGGTTCCGGCCGAAATAGGCCAGGACGTTGAGCCGGGCAGGGACAAGGTTTGGGTCGAGGGCAGGCTTGCGACGGGCGTTGTCGAAGACAAGGTTGTGCTGGCGATGAACAAGCCCAAGGGCTACCTCTGCTCGAACAGCGACCCCTTTGATGCGCAGACTGTGTTCGACATTTTGCCGGAGCCGTATTCCGGGATGAAGCTTTTCTGCTGCGGCAGGCTCGACAAAAACTCTAAAGGGCTTCTCATACTCACGAACGACGGCGATCTGGCCAACAAGATAACGCACCCGTCGACGGGCGTAATCAAAAAGTACAGGGTTCTGCTCAACCGCGACCTGGACGAGAAAATCATCCCGATACTTTTGCGCGGCGTGGTGAGCGAAGGCGAAAAGCTTAAGGCCGCGAAGATAATACGCGATGAAACCCCGGCGGCCGACGCCGCTAGGCGCGTGGAGGTGTGGCTAAACCAGGGGCGCAAGCGCGAAATCCGAAGGATGTTTGAGGTTATGGGGTACTTTGTCAAGGAGCTAAAGCGCATCCAGATAGGCTCTTACGTTCTCAAGGGAATACCGCAGGGCGGGATAAAGGTTCTAGGCAAAAAGGACATAGCGAAACTTTTAAGCAACGATTGATTTACGGGCATGGAAAAAGAGGCAATATTTGACGGCGTTGAGGAATGCGTCGCGGAGATCAGGCGCGGCGGCATAGTGATTGTCGCGGACGACGAGGGGCGTGAAAACGAGGGCGACATGATTGTCGCCGCGGAGAAAGCAACGCCGGAGTCTATAAACATGATGATAAAGTACGCGCGCGGGCTCGTGTGCGTGCCGACGACCACCGAGCGTCTTGCGGAACTCGGCATAGACGACATGGTGCGGCTCAACCGCGACTCCAAGGGGACGGCGTTCACCGTTTCTGTCGACGCGGCGAAGGGTATCACCACGGGCATCAGTGCGGCCGACAGGGCGCTTACCATACGCATAATGGGCGACCCGTCGAAGGGCGCCGAAGACTTGGTCAGCCCCGGGCATATTTTCCCGCTGCGCGCGCGCCCCGGCGGCGTGCTCGACCGTGCGGGACACACCGAGGCGGCGGTTGACCTCGCCCGCATGGCGGGGCTTTACCCGTGCGCGGCCATCTGCGAAGTCATGAACGAGGACGGCTCGATGGCGCGCATACCAGACCTCGTGGAATTTAAGAAAAAGCACGGGCTGAAGATGATGAGCGTGGCTTCGCTCATCGAGTACCGCCTCAAGCACGAAACGCTCATCGAAAAGATTTTTGAGCGCGAGGTCGAAACGCGGCACGGCAAGTTCAGGCTGGTCGGATTCCGCTCGAACGACAAGCGCACGCACTACGCGCTGGTCGCGGGGAACATCGACGGCGAGCCCGCGCTTGCGCGCGTGCACTCCGAAAACGTGCTGGCCGACCTGTTCTGCGAAGCGTCGCAGGCGCAGACGACGAAATCTTTTGAAAGCGCGCTCGACGCCATCGCCAAGGAGGGCAAGGGGGCCGCAATCTACATAAGCCTGCCCAATTCTGGCGTGGCGGTGCCCGACGGCCGCAGCATAATGCCGTCGTCGCGCAGCTACGGGATGGGCGCGCAGATTCTCCGCGCGCTCGGGTTCAAAAAAATCAAACTGCTTACAACGCACGTCGGAAGGCACGTCATACCGGACGGCTACGGGCTTGAAATTGTTAGCGAAGAGGAGCTTTAAAACATGAGTCTCGACAAAGGAACAATGCCGGAAATTTCCGCGGGCGACTACCGTTTTGCGATAGTCGCGTCGCGCTTCAACAAGAAACTCGTCGACGCGCTCGTGCGCGACGTCATCGACACCCTGCACGGCAGCGGAGTAAGCTCTGAGAACGTCCGCCTGCTGCGCGTCCCCGGCGCGGCGGAGCTTCCGCACGTGTGCAACATGCTGGCTTCGACCGACGAGTACGACGCCATCATCGCGCTGGGCGTGGTGATAGCCGGCGAGACGCCGCACCACGAGATAATCGGCTTCAGCACCGCCAACGCGCTTCAGGCCGTGGCGGTCGCGACCACCGTTCCGATCATCAACGGCATAATTGTGGCCAACAACCGCGGGCAGGCCGAGGCCCGCACGATCGGCGACATAAGGCGCGGCGTGGAATTCGCTGGGGCCGCGCTCGAAATGGCGTGGCAGACGGCCCTGCTTCTGGACGAGGTTCTCGACGCGCAGGACGCGCGCGAATCCGACGAAAAGAAAGGAAAATAATCATGCCCGAGGAAAAGGAAAGCAAGATGGCCACCCGCCGCGAAAACCGCGTTGCGGCGATGCAGTTTTTGTACATGCGCGAGGTCAACAGGGGCGACAGGATTTCGGACGCGCTTGAGGCGTTTTACGAAACGAAGGACAACCCGCGCGAATACTACCGGTTTACGGAAGAGCTAGTTGCGGGCGTCGAGGCGCACCAGGCCGAAATCGACAAAATCATTAAGGAATGCGCCACGAACTGGACGCTCGAACGCATTGCGCGCGTCGATTTGGCAATCCTGCGCCTCGCGATATTCGAGCTTCTGCACCGCGAGGACATCCCGCCGATAGTCTCGATAAACGAGGCCATAGACTTGGCCAAGACATTCTCGTCGGGAGAGTCGCGCAGGTTCATAAACGGCGTGCTCGACAGCGTGAAAGGCAGGCTTAACCGCCCGCTCAGAACTCCTAAAATATAGGGGAGGGCTGCCTTCGGCAATTAATGGCGATGGGTTTTGAAAAATACAGAGGCGCATTGCCGTCAGATTGGAAAAATAGAGGCGTATTGCTGCGCAATTTGGAAAAAAAATAGAGGCGCATTGCTGCGCAATCGCCGAACAGATGAAACTATAAAAGATGTTGTCGATATTTAAGAAGTTTAAGGAGGGGCTCAAGAAGACGGCGGGCAGCGCGCTTGGCGGGCTGACGGGGTTGTTCTCCAAAAAGATAGACGCCGCGGACATCGAGACGATAGAGGAGACGCTTTACGGCGCCGACTTCGGCTACGACACCACGGGCGAAATCGTTGCGGCGATAAAGAAGGAATATTCGAGAAACAGGGAGCTGCGCGGCAAGGAGGCGGCGGAAATAGGCGCGGAGGTCCTTTGCAAGATTCTTGAAGGCGCGGAGGGCGGATTTGCATGCGCGCCGGAAGGCAACCCGACTGTGATATGCCTTGTCGGCGTAAACGGCGCGGGCAAGACGACTACCGCGGCGAAGCTTGCGCACCTAATGCAGCGCGAGCACGGCGAGCCCGCCATACTGGGCGCGTGCGATACTTTCCGCGCGGCGGCAAACGAGCAGATAAGGACGTGGGCGCAGCGCCTCGACGTACAGCTCGTGGAAAGCCACCACGGCGCCGACGCGGCGGCGACGGCTTGGGACGCGTGGCAGGCGGCTAAGGCGCGCGGCGCGAAGTGGCTGATAATAGACACGGCCGGGCGCTTGCATACCAAGGAAAACCTGATGGGCGAGCTTGCGAAAATCCGCAGGGTGCTTGAAAAGCACGACGCCACCGCGCCTCAGAATTCGATAATCGTGCTCGACGGCAGCCTGGGCTCGAACAGCATAGAGCAGGCCAAGGCTTTCCACAAGGCTTTCGGGCTGACCGGCATGATAATAACCAAGCTCGACGGTACGGGCAAGGGCGGCGCGCTTGCGGGGATCTACCGCGAACTGAAGCTGCCGATACTTTACGTGGGTCTCGGCGAGAAGGCCGAAGACCTCCAGAAATTCAACATACGCGCCTACGCAAACGGCGTGTTCGGATTGGACCGGCAATGACTGAACTGAATGTAGAACTTGGAAGCAGAAGCTACCCGATATTTGTGGGCGGCGGCGCGTTTGAACTCGCCTTGGCCAAAATGGCCGAGCTCCGTTCCGGGAAGAAAAAAGTTTTCTGCATAGCCGACGCCGCAGTGCTCAAGGCGCATGCCGAAAAGCTTGCGGAAATCTCCAAATACGCCGAGCTTTTCGAAATCGCGGGCGGCGAGGGAAGCAAGTCTTTTCCGATGCTCGCCGAAATCTGCTCGAAGCTCGCCCGGCACAACGCCGACAGGAAAAGCGCGGTGTTCGCCCTCGGCGGCGGCGTTATAGGAGACCTCGCGGGATTTGTTTCCGCTGTGTACATGCGCGGCATTGAATTTTACCAGATACCCACGACTTTGCTCGCAATGGTGGACTCTTCCGTGGGCGGAAAGACGGGGATAAACATTCCCGAGGGCAAAAACCTCGTGGGGGCATTCCACCAGCCGCACGGCGTTTTTTCCGACACCGAATTTCTCGAAACCCTGCCTGTGCGCGAGTTTGCGGCGGGCATGGCGGAAGTGGTCAAATGCGCGGTTCTTGGCGACAAAAGGTTTTTCGAGCAGCTTGAAAAAGAGAGCAAGCCGCTCGGCCCGAAACACCCCTATCTGGCCGAGGCCATTTTGAAGTCTTGCGGCCTGAAGGCGAAGGTCGTCGCGCAGGACGAATTTGAAACGTCAAAAAACGGCGGTCGCGCGCTGCTCAACTTGGGGCACACTTTCGGCCATGCCGTGGAAAACTGCGCCGGTTACGGGAATTTTCTGCACGGCGAGGCCGTGGCGATCGGCATGGCTTTCGCGGCGAGGCTCTCAAAGAAGCTCGGCAAAATTTCGGATGTCGAAGTCGGGCGCATTGAAACAATGCTCAAGTTGTGCGGGCTCCCCGTTGAAGTAAAAGCGTCGGTTTTCGCCGAAAACAAGTCCGCGCCCGGGAACATTCAGCGCGAAGAGTCCGCCGAAAAGCTCATGCGCGCCATGATGCGCGACAAGAAAACGCAGCTCGGCGTTCTGCGCTTTGTCGTTGTTAACGCGATTGGCGAGACGGAGACCGAGGAAGTTCCGCAGGACACGGTGAAATCGATGGTGTCGGAGTTTTTGAAATAGGGGAATGTTCGACTGCCTCACAGACGCGCACTGCCACGCGGACTTTACGAAGTCCTCGCCCGACGGCGGCCTTGACGCCGGCATGGACCTGTGCGCGTGCGCGTGCTACCCGGAAGACTGGAAGGCGCTGAGGGATTTCTCCGCGCCTAAAGTGAAAAAATCTTTCGGGCTCCATCCCACGCGCGCCGACATGAACCTTCTGCCGACAATCGACGACTACCTTGAATTCGCGTCGGCAGTCGGCGAGACGGGTCTCGACGAAAGGGCCGCCGACGGCATACCTCTCGAACAACAGCGTGAGGTGTTTGATACGCAATTGAGGCTCGCCGACAAATTCCGCCTGCCCGCAGTGATACACTGCGTGGGCTTCTGGGGAGAGCTTGTGAAAATTTTGAAGGAATGGGCCGCGCGCTCGCCGGGCGCGAAGTTTATGCTCCACGCGGCGAAATGTTCGCCGGAAATCGCTCGCGAGCTCGAAAAAATCGGCGGCTATTTCTCATTCGGCCTGCGCGAACTCAATTCGAAAAAGGGCGCGGCATGCGCGGCGGCCGTGTCGCCCGACAGGATTCTAGTCGAGACCGACGCCCTGCCGTCGCGCGAAATAATATTTGAGACCATAGGCAAACTTGCCGATTTGCGCGGTACAGGAGACGTCGAACTGGCGCAGTCGGCATACGTCAATTATTTCAGGTTTTACGGCAAATGAGCGGCGACAGGTTTTCCAGAAGCAGAATCCTTTACGGCGGGGCGGCGCAGGCGCGCTTCGAAAAGGCCCGCGTGGCCGTGTGCGGCGCGGGCGCGGTGGGCGGCTTCGCGATAGAGGCGCTCGCGCGCATTGGCGTGGGGCATTTTTACATTTTCGACTTCGACACGGTGGACATAAGCAACATCAACCGCCAGCTCTGCGCACTGCAGTCTACCATAGGTATGAAGAAGGCGCAGCTTGCGAAAGCCCGCATTCTGGACATCAATCCCGAAGCAAAAGTCGAAGTGTTCGACATGTTTCTTGACGAAGCCAATATAAATCTTATTGCGGACTTGAAGCCCGACGTAGTTGTCGACGCCATAGATTCGCTTTCGTCGAAGGCGGCGCTCATAAAGGCGTCGCTTGCGGCGGGCATTCCGATAGTTTCGAGTATGGGCGCGGCGCGTAAAACCGATCCGGCGCAGGTATTTTGTTCGAAACTTTCCAAGTCTATAAATTGTCCAATGGCTGCGAAGCTCAGGAAGAAACTGCGCCGCGACGGGGTGAAGCCCGACTGCATGTGCGTGTTTTCCAAGGAGCTTCCGTCGGGCGAATCGCACATGCAAAGCGGCGGCGACGGCAAGACAAAGGTGATAGGCAGCACCCCCATTGTCACGGGCGTTTTCGGCCTGAGGCTCGCCGGGCTGGCCGCGGATGAACTTTTAAAAGAAGGCGCGCCGCAATGCGGCCCGCAGGAGGATCTGAAATAATGTCAATTTACGACAGAAACTACATGGGGGGCTCGGACGGTTTTGGCTCCCCAAGAAGGGGCGGGAGCCCGCTGAAAGGGTTTTTCGCCACGGATACCGCCCTCAAGGCGCTGATAGCCATAAACATAGCCGTGTTTTTCATAGGCGCGGTGGTCGACAGGATTTTCGGGGTCGGCGTGTTCCACTCGTGGTTCGAGCTCTCTTTGCCGGACATCCTCAAAGGCAAGGTGTGGACGATTGTAACATACTCGTTCATGCACGCAAGCCTTGCGCACATTACGCTCAACATGCTGGTAATCTACTTTATGGGCCTTCCCGCGCTGCGCTGGCTTGGCACGCGCAAGTTCCTCGTTCTGTATTTCGCGGGCGCAATTGTCGGCGGCCTTGTGTGGCTTTTGTCGGACGTGGCCAACTATTATATTTTTTCCGAGCCGATTTCGGCGGTAGTGGGCGCGTCGGCCGCCGCCGCCGCGCTGTTCGCGTTCTTTTGCGCGTTCTACCCTGACAGGCCCATGACCTTCCTGCTGTTTTTCGTGTTTCCCATCACGATGCGGCCCATCACGATGCTCAAGGTCGTTGCGGGGCTGGAAGTGCTCGGGCTTCTGTACGGCATAACCGTCGGCGGCCCGAATATAGCGTACACGGCCCATCTGGGCGGTTTGGCCGTCGGCTACATGTACGCGAGGGCCGAGGCGCGCGGCCGTCTGGACTTCATAAATTCGTTTTCATTGGGAAAAATTTCTTCCGATAAGGGGAAGAAGAGCGCCGACCAGTACAGGTTCAAGGTCAACATCACGAACCCCGACGAGCTCAAGGGCGAAGTCGACAGGATTCTTGACAAGATAAACCGCAAGGGCTTTTCGGCGCTGACGGACGACGAGCGCGAAACGCTGCGCAGGGCGAAGGAATATCTGAAGTAAAAGCGCCCCCGCTTGAACAATATTCAATAGAAGCTTGTCAAAAACACTCAAAGGTATTTATTTTATTTGAAATCCATGAAAAAGCTCAAACGACTTATACTGCCGCTGCTGGCGCTGTTTGTGTTTGCGTCCGCAACCGCGGCGCAGGAAGCCGCCCCGGCCGAAAAGAAATCTCCTGTTCCTTTGCAGACAACCCAGAAAATGCGCAATGAAACCCGCTATCTGGTTACGATTCTCGAACGCGGGCACTACCTGCGCACCCCGATAACAGACCTCGACGTGCGCGAATTCATCCGCGAGTACATGCAGAGCATCGACTTCTTCAAGCTTTTCTACACGGTCGAAGACGTCCAGTATTTCCAGGACTTTTTCGCGCCGTCAATCGACATCATGCTGCGTCAGGGCACCCTGCTGCCGGCATTTTCCATTTACGACAAGTTCCTCGAACGCGCCGACGCGCGCATAAAATGGATTGAAGAGCGCATGAAGCAGCCCTTCGATTTCGACACCAAAGACACTTTCGTTCCCGACAGGAGCAAGGAAGACTGGCCAAAGAACATGGCCGACGCCGACGCCCTTTGGGAAAAAAGGCTCAAGTTCGACCTCATAAACCAGATTCTCAGCTACTCCGAAAACGCGAAGGACGAGAATACCCTGAAAGAGGACGACAAGACTCCGACGCCGGAAGAAATCGCGGAAGTTGCCGAAGAGCAGGAAAAGGCCCCCAAGACTTTCGAGGAAAAGCTCGAAAAAGCCAAGGAAGAGGTTCTCAAGCGCTACAAGAGGCTGGTTGAAAACTACCAAAAGGCCGACGCCATGGAGATTCAGGAAATCTACTTAAACGCCCTCGCGCGCCTTTACGACCCGCACACATCCTTCCTCTCCGAGTACTACAGGGAAGAGTTTGACATTTCCGTCCGCAATTCGCTTGTCGGCATCGGCGCGCTCCTGCAGGACAAGGACGGCTACTGCACGCTGGCCGAAATCATGCCCGGCGGCCCCGCCGAGGAAAGCAAGCTTCTAAAGCCCGGCGACAAGATTCTCGCCGTGGGGCAGGAAACCGGCGACATGGTCGACGTTATCGGCATGAAGCTGCGCAAAACCGTGCGCATGATACGCGGCAAGGAGGGCACCAAGGTGCGCCTGCTCATAGAACCCGCCGACAACCCGGGGTCGCGCAAGACCATCACGCTTGTTCGCAAGGAGATAAAGCTTACCACGAAGCTCGCCAAGGCCGCCCTTTACGACGTGCCCTACGGCGACGACAAGACCATTGCAATAGGCGTCATAGACCTTCCCGCGTTCTACGGCGAAGGGGCGGGCGAAACCAAGGGCTTCAGCACCACCAAGGACGTCGAAGAGCTTTTGACGAAGCTTAAGTCCATGGGCGCCAAGGGCATAGTGCTCGACCTGCGCCGCAATGGCGGCGGCTTCCTGGACGAGGCCGTAAACCTCACAGGGCTTTTCATCGACAAGGGCCCCGTCGTTCAGGTGCGCGACACTGCAGGCAGGATAAACACCCTCAGCGACGAAGACCCGAAGGTCGCATGGGACGGCCCGCTCGTCATACTCGTAAGCAGGCTTTCCGCATCGGCCTCCGAAATTCTCGCGGGCGCGCTCAAGGACCACAAAAGGGCCCTCATCGTAGGCGACAAGCGCACGCACGGCAAGGGTACCGTCCAGGCCGTCTGGGACCTTTCAAGGTTCGACCCCGAGCAGAAGAGCTCGGCGAAAATCACAATCCAGAAATGGTACGCCCCCAGCGGCGACTCCATACAGATTGAGGGCGTGCACTCCGACATCGTCCTGCCTTCTGCCTATGACTACATGGAAATAGGCGAGGAATACAAGGACTACGCCATGAAGTGGGACAAGATAAGGTCGGCCGACATCGACAAGGTCTGGGCCTACGGCGTTCCGGAGAAAGAAGAGGATGCGCTCATCGCTAAGCTCAAGGAGGATTCCGAAGAGCGCCAGAAAACCCTCGAAGAATTCAAGGTTTGGAACGACAGGATAGACTGGATAAAGAACCGCCAGGAAAAGAAAGACTGGAGCCTCAACCTCAAGGACCGCGAAGACCAGCTGAAATCCGACGAGGCTTTCAATGACTCGGTCAAGGAACATCAGAAGGAACTGGCCCCGCTGAACTTCAAGAACGAAGAAGTGCTTTTGGAAAGCGCCAAGGAAAACGAACACAAGGACGCCGAAGCCGCGGCCGAAAAGCCGGCGGAAAAGAGGCACGACGCCCTTGAATTCGACCCCGAAGGCGAGGACGAGGCCCCCGAATTCGACGTTCAGCTGCGCGAGGCCCTCCGTATCATGACCGACTGGATCGAAATAATCGACAATCCTGCGGAACTCGAAAAGGGTGAAAAAAGCGGGAATGACGTGAAGATCGAAACGGGCGCACCCGCCGGCGACCAGATTCCCGCGTCGGAACTTCAGGATGCGGCTTAAGGCGCGCGTCTTTTTTCAACAGCCAACCATGGGCAGGAACGCATACAGGCTTATAGTATTCTTACTGGCGGCGGGCACGGTCGGTGTCGCGCCGTTCCTGTATATATCGTGGAAGAACATGCGCGCCGAAAACGTGGAAAGGGTGCTCTACGAGCAGAAGCTCGAATACCAGGCGCAGTCGCTCGAAAAGGACCGCGACTACAAGCGCGAGTACTACTACAGGCTTTTGCACGACGAAAAGTTCGCCCAGCGCGTAATCCGCGAAAAGCTCGGCTTTGCTGACCCGCGCGACATCGTGTTCCGCTTCGAGGACTCCGTGCCGACGACCATCGACGACGGCATCATGCCGCATTTTGCGCCGCCGATTCCCAAAAAGGCGTTGTCCGCGGCGGCCGCCGAAACTCCGGCTGCATCCGCGCAAAAGGTTCCCATGGAAAACCCGCAGAGCGAATCCATTTTGCGCAGGCTGATGCGCCGCAACACGGGCGGCTCGGCCAGTCCCGAATTTACCATAGACTTGGGCGTCGACGAGGGCGCCGCGAACTCCGCCCCCGAAAACACGTCGGCGGAGCCGATCCCCGTCGCGGAACCCGTGCGTGACGAAACTTCAACCCAAAACGGCGGCGGCGCGGAAGTCCGCTTCGATTACGGCGGCGATCCGGCCCCGGAAGCCGCCGAGCCCGCCGGCCAGCCCGCGGGCGGAAATGTCATAAGATTCAGGAGCAACTGACATGAAAATTCTGCGGGCATGGTGGAACAATTCCGACGAAATCGTCGTTGTGCTCGACAAGGACGTTCCGGAAATTCCCAAGATATCGCTGTCCGGAGCGTGCTCGTCCTCCAAGGTTTCGGTGTCGCGCGCGTCGAAAGAATTTTTCTCGCACTTCACCTCGTTTTATGTCGAGGACGGCATTATCAATTTTGTGCTCGGGAAGAATGTATTCCCCGACGTGGCGGCTGACTCCGACTACTATCTGTGCGGCGACTTCAACGGCTGGGGCGCGGCCATCGGCGTCGAAAAATGGAAAGCCGTGCGCGTTGGTTCGAAGCGGATGGTTTCCGTCCCGATTGCCGACTTGAACCTTAAAAAGAAGTTCGGCTTTTTCAAGTTTGCCAGCGCCGACGGTGCATGGATGGAGCCGCGGTCGGCTGCGCCCAACATTGTGCGCGACAAGGACGGCAACATGAACCTGCGCTTTCTGCTGGAGCGCACGGGCAAAAACCTTTTCGTCATAAAGTGCTCCGACGTCTGCGCCCTCGGCGAGGGCATGGTTCTAACTCTTCCCGAATACGGCGTTTCGGCGCGCGTCGAAATAGGAGAACTCTTGTGCCGCACCTATTCCGGCGAGCGTCTCGGGGTGTTCAAAAAACACGGCGGTACGGAATTTTCGATTTTCGCCCCGCGCGCCAAGGCAGCCGCAGTGCGCTGGTGGCGCGAAGGAGGCGTTGAACATATTCTCGAGGCTTCGAGTTCCGACGGCGCGGTGTGGACCGCCGCATCTGACGGAGACTTGGACGGCGCGTTCTACTCGTGGCACATTGACGGGAACAACCTCGATTCCGGGGCGAATTTCGACAAGCGCTTTCCGATAGCCGACCCTTACGCCAACGCAATGGCCGCGCCCGGCGGCCCGTGCATTGTAAAATACCGCGACGAGCTTCCCGAGCATGCCGGCGGTTTCCGCGCGCCATACTGGCATGATTTGGTTATTATGGAGGCGCATGTGCGCGACGTTCTCGCCCATGCCCGCGCCGATTTGTCGCCCAAGGAGAGGCTCACGTTCGAGGGCCTTGCCAAGTGGCTTAAAAGCGACGAGTGCTACCTGCGCAAGGCGGGCGTCAACTGCGTCGAGCTCCAGCCCATTCTCGAATACGAGGCCGAAAGGCCCGAAGACTACGAATGGGGCTACATGCCCACCAACTGGTTTTCCCCGGCGAGCTCCTATGCGACCGACGCCGAAAAGGGAACTCAGAACAAAGATTTCGCGGGGCTCGTCGAGGCCTTTCACGAGGCGGGAATCGCCGTTGTGCTCGACGTCGTCTACAACCACTACGGCGAGCCGAACTCGCTGCTGTACGTGGACAAGGAATACTATTTCGAACTCGCGCCGGACGGCTCGCTCATGAATTACAGCGGCTGCGGAAACGACTTCCGCGCGGACACGCCCATGGGCAGGCGCCTGATTCTCGATTCCCTCAAAAACTTTATTACGACCTACGGCGTGGACGGCTTCCGCTTCGACCTCGCCGAACTTTTGGGCATAAACGTTTTGAAGGAGATAGAGGCGGAACTCAAAAAGATAAAGCCTTCGGTAATACTAATCGCCGAGCCTTGGAGCTTCAGGGGGCACCTTGGCAAACAGATAAAGGGTACGGGCTTTGCCGCGTGGAACGACGGCTTCCGCGAGTTCATGCTGCAGTACGCCATGGGCGGCGGCAATTTTGAGGGTTTCAAATATTTCATAGGCGGCAGCATGGGGGGCTTTTCGTCCTTTCCCGCGCAGACCGTCAACTACATGGAAAGCCACGACGACAAGTGCATGCTCGACCGCATTACGGACAGGCATGTGCATCCTTCTGCGGAGGACCTTCGCCGCTACAAGATAGCCTATGCCCTCATCCTGATGTCGCACGGCATTCCGATGGTGGCCGAGGGCTTCGACCTCGTGCGTACGAAAAACGGAAAGCACAACACGTACAAGGACGGCGCGGCAAACGCCCTTGACTACCGCCGTGGCATGCGTTTCACGGGCGAGGGGCAGTGGCTTAGGAATTTTGTGAAATTTCGCCGGAGCCGCGAGGCGCGCGCGCTGCGCCCGTCGTCGCCCGTGGGCGAAGGTTTTTTCAAGTTTTTCAGGGGCGACGAAAGTCCGGCCGTCGCCGTTGTCTATAACGCGAACAGGGAGATGGGCGCGGCAAGGATTTTTGCGGCTTTCAATCCGTCGGACAAGTTCGCGGAAATCCCCGTGGGAGATCCCGACGCGGATATATCAGGGTGCAGACAGATTGCCGACATCGACCGTTTCGACGCCAACGGAATAGCGCCCGGCGGCTTTGAATACGCGCACGGAGTGCTTACGCTTCCGCCTCTTTCGGTTTGCGTTTGGGTTGAATAATCTGTTCGCCCGCGCAATTACCTTGAATATTTTGCGCGTTTTTGTTGTGTTGGGCTGGCAAGAATCCATTTAGGCCCCGCATATGAAAACACTATTCAAACTGGCGGCGTGTTTCGCTTCAGCCGCCGCTTTCAACGCCAACGCCCTTGAATCGCTGTCTTCCGACGGCTCGACAACCGCCGATTTGAACGCCATGCTCGGCGTAAATTACATACACTCGCAAGGGGTGACGGGGCAAGGGGCGAAAATTGCGAACGTGGAGGGCGGCCTTTCGTTTTTCAACCACGACATTTTTTCCGGCTCCGACAAGGGCGGAATTTACGTTCCATCGACTGCCGACACTTCCGTGACCGGCCACGCGACGGCCTGCGCGGGCATTATGGCGGGCGATGGCGGCGTTGCCTCGGGCGCGAAGATATATTCCGGTACGATAGCAACGCAGGTAAACAGCGACGGCACTTTTGCTATTAGCGGCAAGAGCTTTTACGACACCTACGAAAACTATTTCACAACCCAGAAGGCCGACGTTATCAACAGCAGCTGGGGCAACGGCGCGGGGAATCCCAACGTGATAGACATTTCTCTGAACGCGCTGATTTACAAATATAAAACTACCTCGCTCGTGGTTGCGGCGGGAAATTCCGGAGCGCCGAAAGACGGGGCGACCACGACGGTTGCGACCCCTGCGAGGCTTTCTAACTCCATTTCGGTCGGCGCGCTCGGCAACCCGAACTCTTTTAACGCAATCGCGTCTTTCAGCAGCCGCGGCCCCGTTGATTTTTACAATTATGATACGGGCCAGACGCTTTCCGGCGTGCGCGTCGGGGTGGACGTTGTCGCCCCCGGGCAGAACATAGGCGTGGCCACCTATCTGACGGGCAACCCGTCCATAACCGGAGCCTATTCTTACGACAGCGGCACAAGTTTCGCCGCTCCCATAGTTTCCGGCGTCGTATCGCTTCTGTACTCGGACAGCTACGCCAAAAACCGCGGCGAGGAGTCTCGCGACGCGCGCCTTATGAAGGCCGTCATTATCAATTCCGCCGACAAGGTTTCAGGCTGGGACAACGGCCAGCGCGTGAGGAACAACGTGCAGGTCTCCGGCTTTAACGGCGCCGCAAATGCGTCGTTCGACAACGTCATCGCCACAGACCAGTCGCTCGACTACACCTACGGCGGCGGAGCGCTCAACGCCAAGGCCGCCTACGAGCAGTACGCCGAAGATTCGACTTGGATTATAGGCGATGTCGCTCTCGGCGGCGAATATGTGCAGGCTATCGGTACGGCCGAAGCGGGAGACGTCCTCACGACAACCCTCACTTGGTTCGAGCAGATTGCGGTGGGCATCGACGATTCCGGCGACGACTATTCTTTCGGCTATGGAGACGCGGCTTTCAGCAATCTCGACCTCGAAGTCTGGTATTATGACGCGGCGGCCGACGCGTATTCGGCGGTAGCGCTTTCCGACTCCCTATATAACTCGGTGGAGCACCTGAGCTTTGCGCTCGAGGCCGCCGGGCAGTACTTTTTGCGCGTGGTCTTTGACGAGATGATATACGGCGATCTTCTGGGCGACGCGGAAACTTTCGCTCTCGTCTGGAATTTGGCGGCAATACCCGAGGCTGCGGAATTCGCCGCAATGTTCGGCCTGCTCGCCCTCATGCTGGCCCTTTACGGGAAAAGACGATAGGGCATATCACAATCAAATGCGTACATTTGGCAAATGCTCTAAATCCCGATTTGGCCGTCTGACGCCTGCTTTTTGAAGGCGCTGTACTTTAAAAGCGCCTCCTTAAGTTGCGGGTCTATCTCGCGCGGCTCTTTGACAGGGTACCAGACCTGTTCTTTAAGGAAGTCCTTTATGTCTTCGTTGCCGGATTCTATGCCGTAGAATTCTAGTATGACGTCGGCGGTGTTTTGGAGAGCCGCCTTGTGGCAGTATTCCGGAATCGTGCCTACATTGTCGTGGAAATCCCTCATATATTGCCAAGAGCCTTTGTACCATTCAAGGGCGTACCGCATTACGATATCAAGCGTGTCGGCGGTTTTGGGGATTATTGTAAAGTAATAGCCGACTTCTATCACGCCGCCGGGATTGAACGGAGACGCGGTGAACCGCAGTTTTTTAACTCCCCCGTCATCGATAGTATCCCATTCGCCGGGCGAAACATTGACAATCATTTGTCCGTTTTTTACGGCTTTCTCAAAGTCGCGCTTCTCGTTGTACTTCGCGTCCTCATTTGAATCCTCGTCAATATATTCATCGTCATCTTCTTTCGTTTCGTCCATCTCCATTCCCCGGTATATGTCGGTGTATCTTTTTACGAAGATGTCGCCGCACTCGCTTATGGATTTTTCAAATTCGGAAACGTCTACCGTGAATGTCGCCTTTTCAATGTCCCCCGACCAGCCTTTGCCGGTTTCGGTTATGTAAAAAAACATGTACGACATGGACTGGTTGAGCGCGTTCAGGTATTCCCTGCCATAAGAGCTGTTCCAGTTGTAGGCGGAAACTCCCAGCGGGCATTTCAAAAAAAGCCCGGGCATTTGGTAGGACAGATCGACAACGGCCGTCTCGTTTGGTTCAAATTCCATGTCCCATGAGAATATGTTTGAGTATACTCCGTCTTCGTCGCCTTCGTGGTATTCCAATTCAAACGGAACGCCGTTGCGGCTTACGGAAAACTTGTACAGGCTTTCAACGAACTTTTTTTGGTAAAACCTATCTTCAACAAGCGGGAACCCTATTTTTGCCGAAACTTTTTCGGGGCCCAGGTTTTTGAATGTGAAGCGGCAGTCGTATTGTGCTGGAAGAGTGCAACAGTAATATATTCTTCCAATAGGCGGAAGCTTGATGTTAACCTCTTCCTCGGCCATCTGTATTTTGTCCGTGGAAAGAAGCTTTACGGTCATGCCTTCCCGTGGGTACTCCACAACGGTGGGGTTGGCAAACGCGGCGGCCGAAGCAAATAAAGTGAGGCAGAAAAGCAACTGTTTCATAACCAGTTATAAGCTATCCGCGTTTCTCCAAAAGTTAAAGCAAATTCGTCGGGGCGGTGCGCGTTTGGGCGCATGCGGAGTCCGTGCAGTTTTTGCGCTTATTTGCTTGCCGTGGATTTCCGATTTATCTAACATCCGCAGGATTTTTTATATTTAGGAGTACTGTACCCGGAATAAATTCACACTATGGCAAAACGCACAGATATCCACACGATACTTATAATAGGCTCGGGCCCGATCGTCATCGGGCAGGCCTGCGAGTTCGACTACTCGGGAACACAGGCCTGCAAGGCCCTGAAAGAGGAAGGGTACAAGGTGGTTCTGGTCAATTCGAACCCCGCGACGATCATGACCGACCCCGATTTTGCCGACGTAACCTACATCGAGCCGCTCACGCCCGAAGTTCTCGAAAAAATCATCGCCAAGGAGCGCCCCGACGCGCTCCTGCCCACATTGGGCGGCCAGACCGGCCTTAACCTTTCCCTCGAACTCGCCCGCCAAGGCATACTTGCCAAATACGGCGTCGAGCTTATCGGTGCGAAGCAGGAAGCCATTGAAAAGGGCGAAGACCGCCAGAAATTCCGCGAGGCCATGCTTAAAATCGGGCTAGACATTCCCCAGAGCAAGGTTGTGCACGAGCTGAAAGAAGCTATAGAATGGATTGAAAACTGGCAGACTTTCCCCGTTATCATACGCCCCAGCTATACGCTCGGCGGAACGGGCGGCGGCATAGCCTACAACCGCGAGGAATACGAAAAGATGGTGTCTTTCGGCCTCAGCGCGTCGCCCGTCAACGAGGTTCTCGTTGAAGAGTGCCTGCTCGGCTGGAAGGAATACGAAATGGAAGTTATGCGCGACCATAAGGACCAGTGCGTCGTGATATGTTCGATTGAGAATTTCGACCCCATGGGCGTGCACACCGGCGACTCCATCACAGTCGCCCCCGCGCTCACCCTCACCGACCGCGAATACCAGCTTATGCGCGACGCGAGCTTCGCCGTCATACGCGAAATCGGCGTCGAAACGGGCGGCTCGAACATCCAGTTCGCGGTCAACCCCGCCAACGGCAGGATGATTGTCATCGAGATGAACCCGCGCGTGTCGCGCTCTTCCGCGCTGGCGTCCAAGGCTACGGGCTTTCCCATCGCGAAAATCGCAGCGAAACTGGCCGTCGGCTACTCGCTCGACGAGCTTCGCAACGACATCACCCGCGAAACCCCCGCGAGCTTCGAGCCCACCATCGACTACATCGTAACCAAGATACCCAGATTCACTTTCGAAAAGTTTGTGGGCTCAAACAATACGCTCACGTCTTCGATGAAGAGCGTGGGCGAGGCCATGGCGATAGGCAGGACTTTCAAGGAGTCGCTCCAGAAGGCGCTCCGCTCGCTGGAAATCGGCGCGCGCGGCCTCGGCGGCGGCGGCAAGTTCGGCGGGGACGAAATAACCGATTTGGATGAAATCCGCAAGGGCCTCGTGCGCCCGACGGCCGAACGCGTTTTCTTCCTGCGCTATGCGATGCGCGCCGGCATGACCGACAAGGAAATTTTCGACCTAACCTTCATCGACCCGTGGTTCCTCGTTCAGGTGCGCGGCATTGTCGATATCGAAAGGGAGCTTGAAAAGGCCGGCCCGCTCGACATCAGCGAAGACCTCCTGCGCCGCGCCAAGGAGGCGGGCTTCACCGACCTTCAGATCGCGGACATATGCGGCACGAAAATCCGCAACATAAAGCAGCTGCGCCAGGACTTTGGCATCGAGACCGTCTACAGGCTCGTGGACACCTGCGCTGCGGAATTCGAGGCCTTCACGCCCTACTATTATTCTACATACGGCGTTGAAAGCGAAGTGCGCCCCTCGACCAAGAAGAAGATAATGATTATTGGCGGCGGCCCCAACAGGATCGGCCAGGGCATTGAGTTCGACTACTGCTGCGTTCACGCCTCTTTCGCCCTTCGCGACGCGGGCTACGAAACGCTCATGATAAATTCGAACCCCGAGACGGTCTCGACCGACTATGACACTTCCGACAAGCTCTATTTCGAGCCCCTCACGCTTGAGGACGTTCTTGAAGTTTACAAGCGCGAGAAGTGCGACGGCGCGATAGTGCAGTTCGGCGGCCAGACCCCGCTGAACCTCGCAAGCGAACTGAAGGCCAACGGCGTGAACATCATCGGAACATCGCCGGAATCCATCGACGCCGCCGAAGACCGCGAAATTTTCAAGAAGATACTCGACAAGCTCGGCCTCAAGCAGCCCGTCAACGCGACGGCCACCACGCCCGAACAGGCCTACGAGCTCGCCGGGCAGATCGGCTTCCCGATTCTCCTGCGCCCCAGCTTCGTCCTCGGTGGCCGCGGAATGTTCATCGTCTATGAAATGGACGACATGAAAAAGGTTATCCGCGAGGCTTTCGACGCGGCCCCCGGCAAGCCCGTCCTGCTCGACAAGTTCCTTGAGGACGCAATAGAGCTCGACGTCGACGCGATAAGCGACGGCGAAACCACCGTCATCGGCGGCATGCTCGAGCACATCGAATATGCGGGCGTTCACTCGGGCGACGCTGCCATGGTAATGCCTCCGCATACGCTCAGCGAAAACATTTTAAGCGAAGTGCGCAAGGCGACCTACGCGCTCGCAAAGGAGCTGAAGGTCATAGGGCTCATGAACATCCAGTACGCCATCAAGAAAGGCGAGCTTTTCCTAATCGAGGTGAACCCGCGCGCGTCTCGCACTATTCCCTTCGTATCGAAGGTTATCGGCGTTCCGCTCGCCAAGCTCGCCTCGCGCGTCATGGCCGGCGAAAAGCTCAAGGACTTGGGTTTCACGAAAGAGATTCAGCCCGACTACATCGCGGTTAAGGAAAGCGTGTTCCCCTTCGTCCGCTTCCTCGGCTCGCAGATAATGCTCACCCCCGAAATGCGCTCGACAGGCGAAGTTATGGGGCTCGCCGACGACCTTGGCATGGCGTTCGCCAAGAGCCAGCTTGCGGCCCAGCCGGGCCTTCCCACCGAGGGCAATGTGTTCCTTTCGGTGAAAGACCACGACAAGGAGGCGGGTGCGGCAATCGCCAAAAAGTTCAGCGAACTCGGCTTCAAAATTTACTCGACCTCCGGCACGGCGGCCTTCCTCGAACAGAAGGGCATACCGGTAACGCGCACCTACAAGCTCAGCGAGGGCGCGCGCCCGAACGTGGTCGACATGATTAAGAACGGCCAGATGAACATTATCATCAATACGCCGTCGGGCATGAACCCGCGCCTCGACGAAAACAAAATCCGCGAGGAGGCGCTACTTAGCAAGGTCTGCATGATGACCACCATAATGGGGGCCTACGCGGCGCTCAAGGGCATAGAGGCCCTCAAGTCGAAGCCGCTCGAAGTAAAATCTCTCCAGGAATACGGCGCGGAGATGGCCGCGAAGCGCAAACGCGAATGCGGCTGCTAAGGTGGGAACGGCAATGGGCAGGAAATTCCAGCAGACTCTCGAAAGCATACTAAAAGACGACAGGCGCTATGCGGTCGGGGCGTACGTTTTCGTGCGCATGGCGCTGGACTATACCGTAAAGAAGGTTAACGAGTCCGACACCGGCCGCAAGGACAGGAACGTGTCGGGCGGGGAGCTTCTCGAGGGGATACGCGAGTTTGCGCTCGACACTTTCGGGCCGATGGCCATGCCGCTCTTGGACGAGTGGGGCGTGCGCAAGTGCGAGGATTTCGGCAACATAGTTTTCAACCTCGTGGAGGCCAAGGCCCTCACCAAGACCGACGAGGACAGGATTGAGGACTTCATGGGCGGGTACGATTTCGAGGAGGCTTTCGTCAAGCCCTTTCTGCCCGCATGCGCCTTAAAGCAAAAAGGAAAGGTTTTATAAATGCGCGGTTTGGAAATCAGGGATTTGGTCGTCAAAATAGGCGACCGCAGGGTGGTAGACGGCCTGTCTCTCACTGTTCCGGCGGGCGAGGTCCACGCGATAATGGGTCCCAACGGCACGGGCAAAAGCAGCCTCTCTAAGGCGGTTGCGGGGCATCCGGACTATAAGGTAGACTCGGGCGAAGTTCTGCTTAACGGCGAAAACATCGTGGGCCTGGAGCCCGACGAAATCGCGCGCAGGGGCTTTTTCCTCGCGTTCCAGTATCCGGTGGAAATTCCCGGGGTGAGCATCGCCAATTTCATAAGGGCGTGCCTGAACGCGCGCCTGCCAAAGGGCGAAACGCTCAATCCCGTCGAATACTACAAGCGCCTTTATTCGGTGATGGACAAGCTCAAGATGGACAGGTCTTTCACGAAGCGCAGCGTAAACGACGGCTTTAGCGGCGGCGAAAAAAAGCGCACCGACATCCTGCAGATGCTCATGCTTGAACCCTCTTTCGCAATACTCGACGAAACCGACAGCGGCCTCGACATTGACGCGCTTCGCATCGTTTCAGAGGGCGTAAACACCGCGCGCGGCCCCGGCATCGGCATGCTTCTCATAACGCACTACCACAGGCTTTTGGAGTACATCCAGCCAGACAGGGTGCACGTGATGAGCGGCGGCAAAATCGTGAAAAGCGGCGGCCCGGAACTCGCGCTAGAGCTCGAGGCCAAAGGCTACGACTGGATCAAGGAGGCCTGAAATGTCCGGCGACGACAGGCATGCCAAGCCCGACGCCGAGGCGCTCAACCTCGACAGGGACGTTGGCAATTTTAGTTTCGCGGAAGACTACGCGTACGACGCGGGCGTCGGCCTCAACGAGGAGGTCGTAAGGTATATTTCAAAGGTCAAGGGCGAGGACGAATGGATTCTCGATTTCCGCCTCAAGGCGCTTAAAGCCTTCGAGAAAATGGAAAACCCCACGCACTGGGCCCCCAAGAAGCTCGACGAGCTTGACTTTGGCAAAATCCGCTACTACCTCGCCAAGGGCGCGCGCAAGACGCGCTCGTGGGAGGAGGTTCCCGAGGACGTGAAAAAAACTTTCGAACGCCTCGGCGTGCCCGAACAGGAAAGGGCGTTTCTCGCGGGGGTCGAGGCGCAGTTCGACTCCGAGTCGGCGTATTCCAACATGAAGGACTATCTGCAGAAGGACGGCGTTATTTTCGTCGATTCCACCGAGGGCCTAATGAAGCACCCCGAAATTTTCAGGAAATATTTCGGCAAGGTTATCCCCATTTCCGACAACAAATACAGCGCGCTCAACAGCGCGGTTTTCTCGGGCGGCAGTTTTATCTACGTGCCCAAGGGAGTGAAGGTACAGCAGCCCCTGCAGGCCTATTTCAGAATCAACGCCGAAAGCTTCGGGCAGTTCGAGCGCACCCTCATCATCGCCGACGAGGGCGCGGAACTAATGTACATGGAAGGCTGCACCGCGCCGCGCTTTGAAACCGGAACGCTGCACTCTGCGGTAGTCGAGCTCGTAGCGCTCAAGGGCGCGAAAATCCAGTATGTAACCGTTCAGAACTGGTCGAACAACGTGTTCAACCTAGTCACCAAGCGCGGCATGGCCGAAGAGGAGGCGCAGGTGCGCTGGATAGACTGCAATATCGGCAGCGGCATAACAATGAAATACCCGGGGGTTGTCCTAAAGGGCCCGCGCGCGCGCGGCGAGGTCGTTTCAATCGCGCTCGCCAACAGCGGGCAGATTCAGGATACCGGCGCGAAAATGATACACCTCGCCGACGACACCACTTCGAACGTCACTTCAAAATCGGTTAGCATCGGTACGGGGCAGGCTTCCTACCGAGGCATGGTTTTTATGCCCGACACCGTGAAAAACTGCAAAAACAACACCGAGTGCGACGCGCTTCTCATCAACGAGAACTCGCGCACAGACACGTATCCGGCGATAGTGTGTTCCGGCGAGGACAACAGCGTCCAGCACGAGGCCAGCGTTTCGAAGCTCAGCGAAGATCAGATTTTTTACATGCGCCAGCGCGGCCTGAGCGAAAAGGAGGCCGTCAGCCTCGCCGTCAACGGCTTTGTCAACGACCTTGTAAAGGAGTTTCCTCTGGAGTATTCCGTGGAGCTCAAGCGCCTTATAGAGCTTGAAATGGAGGGATCCGTAGGATGAATCTTCTGCACGACATTTCCGAGGCGGCTAAAAAGAGGTTTGAGAAAATCCCCTTCCCGCACCGCAAGGACGAATACTGGCGCTTTTCCGATTACGGCGCGTGGGGCGTAGACGCGCTCTTCCCGCATTTCCAGAACCACGCCCCCAAGGGCGAGGAAAACGCGAAGATGCGCGAGTGCGAAAAGGAGTTCTGCAAACCCGCCCCGCATTCGATTCTTTTGTTCGACGGCCAGCTTATGCATGCCGACGTGCCGAAAGGCGTCGAGGTGCTCTCAATGGGGCAGGCGGCCGAGTCGCACGCGGAAAACGTAAAGCGTTTCTTCTTCACCGCCGAAGGCAAGTTCGACACACTGCAGGCGTCCCGCCCCGATTCCGGCATATACATACGCGTGGAGGACGGCGCGGAGGCGGAGCTCGTTTTGAACGCAGTCTCCAAGATGCACGTTTCAATCGCCGGCGCGATTGTCGAGCTTGGCGAGGGCTCGAAGCTCAAGCTCTCGCGCAATTCCTTCACTTTCGGCGGAAGCTTTTCCGTGTTCAGAACGGGCTTTTTCTGCGGGAGAAATTCCAAGCTGGAATTGTCCCACATAAAAAATTCGGAAGGTTCCGCGCGCAGTTACGAGCGCGAAGACTTTTGGGCGCTTGAAGGCGCGGCGGTTGCCGACGCCCTTGCGCAGATAGGCGCGGCCCCCTCCCGCCACGAGAGGAATTTCGAGCTCCTCGGGGAGCGCGTGGACATCGACACGCGCGCGTTCATTTCGCCAAAGGGAGATATCACGCACGATTTGCGCACGAAGCAGTTCCACAGGAGGCCTTCGTCGCACAGCAACTTGGCCGTGCGCGCCGCAATCGGCGACAATGCGAAAATCGCGTTCACCGGCCTTGTCCGCGTTGAGCCCGAGGCGCAGAAAACCCGCGCCTACCAGAGCTGCCGCTCGCTCATGCTTTCCCCCAAGGCCAAGGCGCAGGCCGCCCCCGTGCTCGAAATTTGCGCAAACGACGTCGAATGTTCGCACGGCTGCACTGCCGCCAAGCCCGACAAGGAAGTGCTCTTCTACATGAACCAGAGGGGGCTTTCCCCCGCAGAGGCGCGCGCGCTTCTTGTTCAAAGTTTTGCGGAAAGCACTTTCGAAAAAATGTCGGACTCCGAAAAAATCATGGAGCGCATTAACGCGTTGTAATTTGAAGAAGATAGTGAGGCGGCGTTTGCCGCCTTGCCTGTTTTAAATGCGGGGCTCATGGCCTTCACCTAAGCCCGCCTAGTAAGCGCAGCTTCCATTCCTGATGCTTCGCATCGCTATGGATGATGTTTTTCCCCCTGCCAGTCAGCCTATGGTCTGATGTGGTTTTGCCGCAATTTAAAGCATTGCCGTTCTTCGGGCTACGTGCTTCAAATTGCGGCAAAAACAATTCAAGCCGGAGGCGCGAACACCGAGCGAAGGCGAGGGGAAGTATGGCGGCGTAGCCGCCACCCGAAGGGCGAGACATTTTCTGCTGAAAATGCGAGTACAATACGACAATTTTGCTTCGCAAAATTGCCCGGAGGGCGTTCACGGCGCGAAGGCGACGTGAGTGGATTTGCCAAAGGCAAATAGCCGAGCAAAGCGAGTGCCGAGACGAGCACTACCGTGCGAGCGAGCACAAACGGCCCCCGCGAGGGGGTGCGAGTCAAACAGGGCATCGTTTTAAACACGAACACTGTTTGTATCAAGGGTTTGATTATTACAGCGCGCCCTCGGGCGCGCGGTGCTTTTAAAAGGTGAGGCTTGGGTTTTTGATTGATGTTTGTATGGCGGGCGGTATGATATGTTTCAATTAACAATCATACGGGGGAATATAAATGTTGGAATGCAAAATTTTGAAGGCCTGTGCTGCGGGCTTGTGTTTGTTCGCGCCGTTTGGCGCGTTTGCGGGGGCGGTTGAGAAATTTCCGCTAAGCGATGTGCGACTGCTCGAGGGGTCTGACTTCTACAATGCCATGCAGACCGACACTGCACACATTTTGGCGCACGACACCGACAGATTTATTGCGCCCTATCTCATGGAAGCAGGCTTGCCCACTGCCGCGCCGCGCTATGGCGGGTGGGAGTCCATGGGCGTTTCAGGCCAGACCGGCGGCCACTATTTAAGCGCGCTTTCAATGCTTTATGCCACGACCGGAAACAGAGAGGCGCTGGAGCGCGCGAACCGTATTGTCGACGCTCTTGAAGCCGCGCAGGAGGCCAACGGCACGGGCTTTATCGGCTCGGGCGACGCAAACAAGCGCGTCATGCAGGAGTTTCTGGATTCAAGGAAAAAGGACTCCCCGCACACGCATTCGTTCTTGGGCAGGTATTGGGTGCCATGGTACACCATGCACAAAATCGCCAAGGGTCTTTACGACGCGTACATTTATACGGGCAATGAAAAGGCCAAGGACGTTCTGCTCAAATATTGCGACTGGATTAGCGATTATTCCGGCAGGCTTAGCGACGAGGATATGGAGGAGCTTTTGTCGGTCGAGTACGGCGGAATGAACGAGGTGCTCGCGCAGGCGGCTGAAATCGCCGACAAGCCCGCCGACAAAAAGAAATATTACGCCGCCGCCAAGCGCTTCTCCCAAAAATGGCTGCTCAGGCCGATGGCGGAGGGCAGGGACATTCTTCCCGGACTGCACGCCAACACCCAGATCCCCAAGGTTGTCGGTTTTGCGAGAATCGCGCTGATGGAGGAGGCCAAAGGCAAAAATGAAACTGAATACCGCAAGGCTGCTGACAATTTCTGGGATATTGTAACCAGCACCCAGACGCTCTCCACGGGCGGCAACAGCTCCGACGAGCACTTCGTTGCGCCCAACGACTTTTCAAGGTTTCTCGATTCCATCTGCGGCATGGAAACCTGCAATTCCTACAACATGCTGCGCCTTACGGAGCTGCTTTTTGAAAACAACCCCGACGCTCGCTACGCCGACTTTTTCGAGCGCACGCTTTATAACGCCATACTCCCGTCGCAGGACGCCGAGCACGGCGGCTTTGCGTATCTTACGCCCGTCCGTCCCGGCCATTACCGTGTGTATTCAACGTTGGAATGCCAAGGCTGGTGCTGCATCGGCACGGGTTTTGAAAACCATCTGAAATACGGCAAGTTCATTTACGCCCATACGAAAAACTCCCTATATGTGAATTTGTTCATTGCGTCGGAGCTCAAGTGGAAGGAGCGCGGCGTTGAAGTCGTGCAGAACACAAAATTTCCCTGCGGGCAGTTTTCCGAACTCACTATAAACGCGGTTGACGGCGCAAAGTTTGGCGGGAATTTCGCAATCAAAATCAGAAAGCCGTGGTGGGTGAAGGCCGACAGCCTCGACATTTCAATAGGCGGCAAAACGGAAAGCGCAAAAGTCGGTGCGGACGGCTATGTCACGCTGGAGCGCGAATGGAAGCCCGGCGATAAAATCCGCGTTGGGCTTCCCATGCAGATAGTTGCCGAGCCCTTCAAGGGCGTCGCGAATTTCGCGGCCATAATGTACGGCCCGGTTCTTTTGGTTTCGCCCGTAAAAGACGAAAGCGGCGCGAATTTCCACTGGGGCGAGGAAGGCGTTTCCGATCACATCGCCCGCGGAAAGGTTCTCCCCGTGTCGGGTATGCCGTTCATAAATTCCACTCCCGAAAACATAACGCGCCACGTTCATAAAAAGCCGGGCGGCGGACTGGAGTTTGAGATAGAAAAAACCTCGCTGTTCAATTCGGACGGTGTGGTGCTCAAGCCTTTCTACAAAACGCACCATACGCGCTACAACATGCTTTTTGGCATGGGCGGCGCGCATGACTACGAAAAGTTTTTGGAAAAATACGAGGACAAGGCCGCCAAGGCCAAGCTCGAACTTCAGCAGCGCACGCTGGACTCCCTCACGCCCGGGCAGCAGCAGCCTGAGGTGGACCACAAAATGAAGACCGACAATTCGCGTTCCGGCAGTGCGGGCGACGGCAGGCCGTGGCGCGACGCTTTCGGCTTCTTTGAATACGAGCTGCGCGGAAAAGCCGACGCCCCGCTTGTCGTCTACGCTGAGTATTTCAGCGGCGACAGGGGCGGCCGCGATTTCACCATAAGCGTCAACGGAACCGCAATCGCCGAGGAATCCCTACAAGGCGGCCAAAGCGCCGGCTATTATATAAAGGAATATGAAATCCCCGAAGATATTCGCCGGGCGGCGGACGGCGTTTTCAAGGTTCGTTTCGAGGCGAAGCCGGGAAATGTCGCGGGCGGCATCTTTGAGCTGGGCCTCGCGAAGAAAAAGTAATCAGATTGCTGACAAACCCCATGTATTCGCGAGGGCGTGTGAAATCACGTCTGATTCTTCGTTTCGAAAGTTATCCGCAGTGGTTGCGCACGTCAAGTACGTTGATGCGTGTTTGCTGGCGCAAGCCGCCGCACCCTTGCAGACAAGCGCACTGCGCTTGTCTATTGACTTGTTGCTCTCGCCCTTCGGGTGCGGCATTAGCCGCATCTAAACGCCCTTCGGTTGTTTTCGCGGCTTCGCCTTGAATTCCCACTGCGAATCCCTTTCAAAGCCTCGCCTGAGGCGCAATTTGACGCGCCAGGTCTGCACGCGCAGAGCGCGTGCTAAGAATAAAAAATACTTTGTCCGCAATCTGAAGTAATGTCTTGAATGCCGGGCTATGTTCGTTAGGATTTTCAACATGACATTAAGGGCATTGTTTTTCGGCGTTTTCTTCTTCTGCGCGGCCTGTTTTGCGAGGGCGGATGCCGCCGCGCGGGAGACCCCGGCTGAGGCCGATGCGGTCAAAAAGGCTTTCGTCGTGAAAATAGACGGTCAGATAGCCACGCCGCAGGTTTACATCTTAAGCCGCGCCATACGCGCCGCGAACGCCGCCGGCGCGGAACTGCTAGTGCTCGACATGGACACCCCCGGCGGGGACCTCGGCACTACGCTCGAGCTCATGCAGCTTCTTTCAAATTTCAAAGGCAAGACCTTGTGCTACGTCAACCCCGAGGCGATAAGCGCGGGCTCCTTCATCGCCGTGGCCTGCGACGAAATCTGGTTTGCGCCCAACGGCGTGATGGGCGCGGCGGAAGCCGTTACTGCGGCGGGCGGCGACGTGGACGAATCCATGCGCCGCAAGATAACATCGTACCTCGCCGCAAAGGTTCGTTCGATAAGCGGCGACAACTCGCGCCGCGCGGAAGTTCAGCGCGCCATGAACGACCCCGATTTCGAGTTGAATATCGGTGGGAAAATTTTAAAGAAGCCCGGCGAACTGCTGAGCCTTACGGCAAAGGAGGCCGCCGAAGTGATCGACGGCGCGCCCGTGCTTTCCAACGGCACCGCGGCCGACGTGCAAATTCTCGTGCGCGACGTGCTCGGCGAAGGCGCGGAGATAGTTCACGTAAAAAGCACATGGGCCGACATCGCGGCGAAATACGTTTCCGCGGTAGCGCCGCTCGTGATGGGCGTGGGTTTTTTCCTCATTATAATAGACGTGAAAAACGGCGGCTTCGGGGTGCTTGCTGGCATAGGCGTGGCCGTGCTTCTCGGAGTGTTCGCCGGCACGCACATGTCGGGGCTATCAGGCTACGAGGAAATTTTGATATTCATTTTGGGCGCCGCGCTCGTTGTCGCGGAGCTCCTGTTTTTCCCGGGAATGGTTTTCCCGATAATGATAGGAATAGTGTTGATGCTCGGATCCCTCGCGTGGGCGCTGGGCGGCATATGGCCCGCGCAGGGCTTCGAATACAATTTCAGCGGGCTTACGCGCGGCGTCTTTCAGGTCTTTATCGGCGTCGGCCTCTCGTTCGTTCTCGCGCTGCTTTTTGCAAAGTTCCTGCCAAAGACCCCCCTGTGGGGCCGCATGGTTCTCGCCCCCACGAGCGCGTCGCTCGACAGCCGCGGCGCGGCGGTGAAAGTTGGAGAAGCGGCAGACCCTTACGCGGAAACCCTCGGCGGCGTGGAGGTGAAGGCGGGGTCGCGCGGAGTGGCCGTCGGGGAACTCATGCCATCGGGGCAGGTCAATATAAATGGAAGGATTGTCGACGCCGTTTCGGTTTTCGGCCACATAGGGGCCGGGGAGAAAGTCGAGGTGGTCGCAAAAAAAGATTTCAATTTCCTCGTAAAAAAGATAAGTTGACAAAATATGACATTGATAGCGATTTTGCTCCTGCTCGGAACCGTGTTCGTGTTCCTCGAAACCTTCCTGCCGGGAGGGATTTGGGGTGTCACAGGGGTAGCCCTATACGGATGGGCCGCATACGAGGCATACGGGCTTTGGGGCGCGTTTGCCGCCGTCGGTGTAGTGGCGGCCGCCGTTGCGCTTTGTATTTCCGCTTTTCTCGTTTGGCTGAAAGTTCTTCCAAAGACGCGATTCGGAAAAAAACTTTATCTCGACACAAAGCAGGACGGAACCGCTATGACAGAAAGCTTAAAACCGCTCGTCGGAAGCGAAGGCGTTGCGCTTACGCCGCTTATGCCGACGGGCAAGGTCGCGGTCGAGGGCGTTCCATACGACGCCAAAAGCGAGGCATCTCACATCGAAAAGGGGGAGGTCGTCAGGGTTATAGGCGCGGACTCTTTCGAGCTGAAAGTTAAAAAACTAAAACACTAGAGCGTATGGAAATCGTTTACATGATATTTGCCGCCGCCGCGATTCTCGCGGGCATAATATTTCTCTACGTGATATTTTCCGTGCTGGGCCTGTGGCTCACGGGGCTGTTCGCGGGGGCGCCCGTGAAGATGTCTAAACTGATTTCCATGCGCGTTCGCGGCATGCCGTGCAGGAATATCATGATGGCCCGCGCGAGGGCTGCGGCCGCGTGCCTGAACGTAAGCATCGACCAGCTTGAAAGGCATTACCTCGCGGGCGGAGACCCCGACAACGCTGTCGGCAAGATTGTCGACGCGAAAAACGACGGCGTCGCCATGACGTGGGAGCAGGCCTGCGAGGCCGACCTTGCCCAAAATGACGAGGATTAATGGAATTTAACAGAGAACCAAAACAAATCAGATATATAATAATATGAATCCCATCACGCTAATAATACTTGCGGTTTTTGCAATCATCGGCCTTGTGCTGCTGTTTTTTATATTTTCATTCATCAGCACGTGGCTGAAGGCCCTGCTTGCGGGCGCGCCGGTGAGCATGCTCACGCTTGTTGCCATGCGCTTTAGGGGCGTCCCCTACGGCATGATAGTCGATTCGCGCATCATGGCGGTCAAAGCCGGTCTCGACCTCACCATAAACGAGCTTGAAGAGCACTATCTGGCCGACGGCCACCTTATCCCAACCATACAGGCGCTTATAGCGGCCGAAAAGGCGGGTATGGGTCTCACGTGGAAACAGGCATGCGCCATAGACCTTGCCACCAAGGGCACGGGCAAGACCGTCGGCGAAGCCGTGCGCACGTCCATCAACCCCAAGGTCATCGACTGCCCCAACCCAAGCTCGTCGGGCAGGACGTCCATTGACGGCGTCGCGAAAGACGGCATCCAGGTTAAGGTTCGCGCGCGAGTCACCGTGCGCACAAACCTTGAACGCTTCGTGGGCGGCGCGCAGGAGGAGACAATCATCGCGCGTGTGGGCGAGGGTATTGTCACCACGATAGGCTCCGCCGATTCCTATAAATTCGTGCTCGAGCATCCCGACCGCATTTCGAAGGTCGTGCTTGAGCGCGGGCTCGACTCCGGCACGGCGTATGAAATCCTTTCAATCGACATCGCCGATGTGGACGTCGGCGAGAACGTCGGCGCGAAGCTTCAGGAAGCCCAGGCTATGGCCAACAAAAACATGGCGCAGGCGCAGGCAGAAATACGCCGCGCGGCGGCCGTTGCCCTCGAGCAGGAAATGAAGGCTAAGGTGGAAGACATGAAGGCCAAGGTCGTCGAGGCCGAGGCCCAGGTGCCGCTCGCGCTCGCGGAATCGCTGCGCACGGGCAAGATGGGCTTCATGGACTATTACAGGATGCAGAACATCCAGGCCGACACCGCCATGCGCGACAGCATTTCCGGCGAAGGCGGCGGAAAGACCCACAAGAAGTAATTCCGGAGCGAACGGCGATCCGTTTTGACGGCGCGCCGCTTCGCCCTAAGAGCAAATGGAAATTATAAAAGAGTACATAGGGCCAATCATTTTCATCGGCATATACTTTCTGATATATGTCGTGCAGAAACTGCCCAAGGCCGGCGAAGAGAAGCCCGAGTCCTCCGGTTACGGAGAGTCGCGGGGCGATTCCGACTTTGAAGCCGCCCGGCGCATGGTTGAGGAAAAACGCCAGCAGGCGCGCCGGCAGGGCAGGCAGGGCGGCTACAGTTCGCGCAGCGGCGAAGGCGAATACGGCGGCGGGAATGCAACCGTTTCAGGCGGCTATGACGCCGCATCTACTTTTGACAGCCATTGGACGCTGCCAAGGCGGCCCGATACCGCCGCAAAAAGCGCGGCCCCAGCGCCCGCCGCGGCAACCCCGATGCCTTACGCGGCCGCCGAGGAAGAAATTGCCCGCCTGCTGCGCGAAGCTGAAGAGTCGGGCATTGCGGGTGGCCTGAACAATTCTGACGCATATGCCGTCAAGGGAGCCGAAAACGAAAAGGAAGTTTACCGCATAAAGACGCACGAAGAAATATCCGAAAACCTGCGGCGCGACAAAAAGCTCCTGCGGCAGGCGATAGTCTTTTCCGAAATAATAGGCCGCCCGGCCGCCCTTAAGGATCCGGACGAACGATTCAAATTTTAAGCGCATGATAATATCCGAACCAGAACTCAGGTCGATAACCCGCGCGCGCTGCGCGCTTCCGCACGACTTCCTAGGGATGCACAAGGCCAAGGGCGGCATAGTGGTGCGGGCGTATGTGAACGACGCCAAGAGCTGCGAGCTTGTCGATTTGCGCGACGAGATGAAAGCCCGCTATCCCATGACAAGGCTGGACGAGTCCGGGTTTTACGAGGTATTTCTCAAGGGCAAGCGGGCGTTTTTCCCATACCGCTTCAGGACGGAGCGGTACAACGGCGAAATACGCCAGTTCTACGACCCCTATTCGTTTGCCCCCATGCTTTCCGAAAGCGAGCTTTACCTTATCGGCAAGGGAGACGAGCGCAAAATTTACGACAAGCTGGGCTCTCACATCCGCGAAATAAACGGAGTCAAGGGCGCAAGCTTTGCCGTGTGGGCGCCCACCGCGCGGCGCGTGAGCGTCGTCGGAGGCTTCAACCAGTGGGACGGCCGCTACCACCAGATGCGCGCGCTCGGCAGCTCGGGCATCTGGGAGATTTTCATCCCCGGCGTTTCGTCCGGCGAAAAATACAAGTACGAGATTCTCGCCGCGAACAACGACACCCCCTTCCTGAAAATAGACCCCTACGCCGTCCGCTTTGAGGCGCCGCCGTACAACAGCTCGATAGTCTGGGACCTTTCCGGCCACGAGTGGCGCGACGCCGAATGGATTGAAAAGCGCGAAAATACCAAATGGGACGAAAAGGCAATTTCGGTCTATGAAGTGCATCTCGGCTCTTGGAGGCGCGTTCCCGAAGACGGATGCCGTCCGCTTTCGTATGTCGAGATAGGCAGTCAACTTGCCCAGTACTGCAAAGAAATGAGCTTCACGCACGTGGAGTTTATGCCGCTTTCCGAGTATCCTTTCGAAGGTTCATGGGGCTATCAGGTCACGGGGTTTTATGCGCCCACGCACCGCTACGGCACCCCGCAGGAATTCATGGAGATGGTCGACATCCTCCACGAGAACGGCATTGGCGTGATCATGGACTGGGTTCCCGCGCACTTCCCGCGCGACGCCTTCGCGCTGGCGGCCTACGACGGCTCGCACCTCTACGAACACGAAGACCCGCGTCTCGGCGCTAACCTCGACTGGGGAACGCTCGTGTTCAACTACGGCCGCAAGGAGGTATCGAACTTTGTAATGGGGAGTGCCCTCGCGTGGTTCGACAGGTTTCATATAGACGGTCTGCGCGTGGACGCGGTGGCCTCCATGCTGTATCTCAATTTCTCGCGCAATGATTGGATACCCAACAAATACGGCGGCAGCGAAAACCTCGAGGCCATAGAATTTCTCAAGCAGACGACCGAAACCGTACACGGCGAATTCAAGGGGGCCATAATGATAGCCGAGGAGAGCACCACGTTCGCCGGCGTCACCGCGCCCGTAAAAGACGGCGGCCTCGGCTTCGACTTCAAGTGGAATCTTGGCTGGATGCACGACACGCTAGACTATTTCAAGGAAGATCCGATAAACCGCAAGTTCCATCATAACCTGATGACTTTCCCGTCCGTCTACCAGTTCACGGAAAAGTTCATGCTGGTTTACTCGCACGACGAGGTCGTGCACGGCAAAAGCCCCATGGTCGGCAAAATGGGCGGGGCGTACTGGGGCGACAAAATCGCGAACCTCCGCGCGCTGTACGCGTACATGTGGATGTGGCCCGGCAAGAAAACCCTCTTCATGGGGAACGAATTTGCGCAGGGCCACGAGTGGCGCTACGATGAATCGCTGGAATGGTCGCTGATGCAGTTCAAGGAGCACGAGGGCGTACGGCGGGTTGTCGCCGATGTGTGCAGGCTATATCTCGACGACGCGCAGCTCGCCAAAAACGACTTCAACCCCGACGGCTTCCGATGGATAAACGCCGACGACGGCAATGCGAGCGTCTATTCCTTCCTGCGCTATTGCGCCGGCGGAAAATCGTGCTATGCGGTGGTTTGCAACTTCACCCCCGTAAAGAGGGAAGGCTACGGCATAGGCCTGCCGCGGGCGGGCGAGTGGCGCGAAGTGCTCAACACCGACGCCAAGGTTTACGGCGGCAAGGGGGACGGAAACAGCGGCAAGGTTGCCGCGGAAAAGACGCCGATGAACGGCTTTGAATTCGGCGCGCTTCTGACTCTGCCCGCGATGAGCGCCATCATCCTCAAGTGGGGCCCGTGAAATTGGGCCTGATGCTTCGTTTCGAAAAATTCCCACACCAGTCACGTACATAAGTACGCTCCTGCCGTGGGAATTTTTCAAAGCCTCGCCTGAGGCCCAATTTGACGGGCCCCGGGAAGTGTGCACATGTTTTGCATGTAAAGGGGTATAGAACGCAATGCAGTGGAATGTTCTTCCGCAGTTTTTCAGGTTCTTGCGGCGGATTGCGCATGACAAAATTCTCGTTCGGACTGCTGTTTTTGTTGACTGTCCGGTGCGCCATTTATAGCGTGTATCCAACTATTCCAATTAACGAACAGGGGGAGGTAATATGTTCATGAAAAAAATGTTTGCCGGCATTTTGGCCGCGTTGGTTTGCAACGCGCTTTGGGCGCAGCACAAAATAGAGGTGGATGCGTCCAAAAAAACTGCCGAAATTTCGCCATACCTGTGGGGGCTGTTTATAGAAGACGTAAACATGGCGGCCGACGGCGGCCTCTACGGCGAGCTTATCAAAAACCGCTCTTTTGATTTTCCGCATCCTTGGGTCGGCTGGACTCCTTTCGGCGATGTCAGCCTTGAAAAGGAAAAGCCCGCATTCGAGAGGAACCCCAATTACGCGCGCATGAGCTGGCCCGGCGGGCTTAGAAATCCGTCCCTTGAAAACGGGGGATTCCGCGAAATGGGCTTCAAGGGCGGCGAGGAGTACAGGCTTTCGTTTTACGCGCGCACCCCGAACGGCAATCCCGTGAAATTGAAGGGTATTATCGTAAATTCGAAGGGACGCGACATGGCTACCGCGGAAGTCGAAGTCTCCGGCAACGAATGGAAAAAGTATGAGATTTCAATCGCTTCGCCCTATGACGATACGCGCGGCAAATTCAGGCTCGAGCTGGCCGCGCACGGAACTGTGGATGTAGATCACATATCGCTGTTCCCCAAAAACACTTTCAAAAACCGCGAAAACGGGCTGAGAAAAGATGTGGCCGAGGCCATAGCCGCCCTCAAACCGCGCTTCTTCCGCTTCCCCGGCGGCTGCATAATAGAGGGCAACACGCTCGACGAACGCTTCAATTGGAAAAATTCCGTTGGTCCCGTCGAAAACCGCCCGATTGCCTACAACATCTGGAGCTACAATTTCGGGGAGGCGAGGGCGTCGGACTATTTCCAGTCTTACGGTCTCGGATTCTACGAATACTTCCAGTTCTGCGAAGACATAGGCGCGTCGCCGGTGCCCGTGGTGAACGCCGGGCTGCCGTGCCAGTTCAAGGGCAATCCGCCCGTTCCGATGGACGAACTGCAGCCCTACATTCAGGATGCCCTAGATCTCATCGAATTCGCCAACGGCCCCAAGACCTCCAAATGGGGCAAAGTTCGCGCAGATATGGGGCACCCGAAGCCGTTTAACATGAAAATGATCGGCATAGGCAACGAGCAGTGGGGAGAAGTTTTCATTGAGCGCCTTGCCGCCTTCCAAAAGGCCATAAACGAGAAATACCCCGACATAGTCGTAATAGGCTCCTCCGGCCCCGGTTCCGACGGCGCCGATTTCGACATGCTTTGGGCTGCGCAGAGCGGCATGAAAATTCCCGTAATAGACGAACATTATTACCGCGACCAGCATTGGTTCTACAACAACATGCGCCGCTACGACGGTTACGACCGAAATGGCCCCAGGGTTTTCATCGGCGAATACGCCTGCCACACGGGCGGAAAAGCCTACGAGGCCGCGCTTGCGGAGGCGTCGTACCTCACGTCTGTTGAGCGCAACGCGGACGTCGTTTACATGACTTCCTACGCGCCTCTTCTCGCGCAAGAGCGCGGGTTCCAGTGGGCGCCCAACATGATCCATTTCGACAACAACGTCGTTGCGCGCTCCCCAAGCTATTGGGTTCAGCACATGTTCTCGAACAATGCGGGCACGCATGCGGTCGAGATGACGTCGCCCGACATGGATTTGCGCGGAGAGGGCACGCGCCTCTACGGCAGCGCGGTTGTCGACGAGAACAAAAAGGAGCTTATCATAAAAATCTCCAACGCGGAATTTCGCGACGTCCCCGTGGAATTCGACTTTAAAGGCGCGAAAATATCCGGGGACACGGCGGACGTGACATATCTGCACAGCCTCGATTTGACGGCCGGCAATACGGTTGAAAATCCCGATGCCGTGGTGCCTCAGCATGAGAAAATCAAGCTGGACGGCGGCGCGCTTAAAATGGACATAAAGCAGTTTGGATTTTATGTGGTAAAGTTAAAGCTCAAATAAGGAACATAATGAAAGAATTTGCATTGCTTGCCGCATTTTTGCGGCTGCGGTTGCCGCCAATGCCGCAGAGTATGACGTCGTAGTAGACGTCAACTCATGCCCCGTGGAAGCTTACGGCGACGTCATGGCAGGGAAGGCCAACAGGCGGGCTTACAGCGAGAAGGAGTTTTCGGGAAAGGTTGGCGAAAACGGGACGGTTGTTTTGGCGATTTCAAAAAGCTGACAGATATCTGGCTTGAAGAAGCGAAAGAAACAAATGCGCCTGCCGAACAGAGGGCGTTGGCGGAAAAAACCGCAAGTCAAACAGACAAGAATTACGACCTTGAAATCGGGGAAAAGATAGAAATATCCTTGGACAAACGCAAAGAGTCGAGCAGGGATGTTTTTATCGTGTCCATAAAGGCTATTGTCCGCGAATTTGAAGGATTTGTGGATGCCAACGACGCCGTCGGCGACCCGCCAAGGCCGAATCCGGACGGCATACTCGTACCGATATACAGCGCGGCGGCTTTTGAAAAAATTGATTTCGCGTCAGGCGAGGAATTTACGCTGAATACCGCGCCCGTTCTTTTCGAACGCGTGGAGCATACAAATGAAACTCTTGAAGGCGGCGAAGAAAAACCGACAGCTGCAAAAATCCCTTCATACCGCTGGATAAGCGTTAAAATAACAAAGGCTCTGTCCTCTGAAAAATAATTTTGCGCAACTGAAAAAAAAGCTTGAGGTGAAACATCATATATGTAGATTGGCTACTTCATTTTTACACTTTAGCTAGATGGTAGGGTATCCAAGTGGCTAAAGGGCGCGGACTGTAAATCCGTTCATCTCTGATGTTCGTCGGTTCGAATCCGACCCCTACCACCACTTTGAAACCCAATGATTTGCAAAAATCATTGGGTTTCTTTTTTTGCCCGAATTCAGGCAGGCCGAATTTGCCTTTTTGGAGAATGTGCGCGCATCTTTACAAAATTTGTTTATCCGCGAAATTTGCGCCTCAAATGCCGTTGCGCTTTCTGGTGAATTTAGGCGACACGCCGTGGTGCGCCTTGAACGCTTTCGAAAAGGAATACCCGTTTGAATAGCCGAGCGCTGCGGCAATTTTTTTTACCGGCATGTCCCCGTCTTCCAGCATTGACCTCGCCATCTTCATGCGTATGGAAGTGAGCGTTTGGGTGAATGTCATTGAAAAGTTCCGTAAAAAAATCGCATCCAATTCGCGTTCGGACACTTCCATCCTTTCTGCTGCCGCTTTGCGCGTCCAGTCCCCGTACAGCCTGCTTTTTATTTCGGACATGAATGTTTCAAGCTTCGCCGCTTTGCCGGCGCCGGAGAAAGCCGCCTGAAAATCCCTTTTCAAATAAAACACAATAAGATCCGCGCATATTTCGAGCAGCTGCATGGATCTTTCCTCGGAATATACCTCGTTCGCAAACATGTTTACGGCGTTTTCAAGTTCGGCAAGATATTTGGATTTTTTCACAAACGCATCTTTTCCGAGCAACAGGCTCCAATTCATGACGTCCGCCATGTGGAACCAGAACCCGTTCCATTTTGAGTCTACGGACAGCTCGTATTCGGTTCCGGCCGGGGCTATGAGAACGGCGCCGCGGCGCAGTTGCGTCGCGTTTTTGGAAAGTTTTAGTCTGGCGTTCCCTTTGGACGTGAACATCACAAAGTGGAAGTTCTCGTTGGCGCGCGCCTGGTAGTAGTTGCCGTTGTGTTCGGTTATTCCCGCCGCTATAATGCCGCGCGATTTCAGAAGTTCCACGGGAAGATTCTCGGGGGCGGCGATTTTCGCGCGCCTGTTCCGCTTGGCGAGATGTTCCGGAAGGGTGGGTTTGGCAAGGTACCGCTCCCTGCTTGTCGTCGGCCACAGTTTCAGCTCGTTGGAGGTTTTTTGCTCAACCAGATACTTTCTGTTTTTCATTGTAACATTTTGTACGTTCTTGGTTTTATTTTCAACAAAGATATCCTATTTAATAAAAGATATCCAAAATATAAATTGCAGGTTTGGCGGCGCGGGAGTAAAATAATCTATGCAAAAACGGGATTTAATTGGATGAAAAAAGCGGGAGCGATAGACATAGGCGGAACAAAAACCCTCGTCGGCGTGATAGGCGCGGACGGGCATGTGATGTCGGCCATGAGAATTCCCACTTTCAGGGGGGACTGTTTCGCGTGCCTTGCGCAGGCGGCCGTGGAATTTGAAAAATGCCTCTGCGAACTCGGGCTGGCCGCATCCGATCTGGCCGGCATAGGCGTAAACATGCCGGGTATGGTGGATTCGTCAAACGGGATTCTGATAGACGCGCCTTTCGCGAGGTGGCGTAACGTCAACGTTTCCGGATTTCTCGGAGGGCTGCTGAAAACCGAAAGCATATCGGTGGAAAACGACGTAAACGCGTGCGCTATAGGAGAGCATTTTTTCGGCGGCGACGGAGGGGATTTTTTGTGGATTACCGCTAGTACCGGAATCGGCGGGGCGTTTTTCTCCGGCGGCCGTCTTGTCCGCGGGAGCGGTTTTTGCGCCGGAGAACTTGGGCACGTCAAAGTGGAATACGACAGGCCGGCGCTATGCCCCTGCGGGCAGTCCGGTTGCGTAGAGGCTCATGCTTCGGGGAGCGCCATCGGAAGAATGCTGCTTGAAAAGGCCGGGGAAAATCCTTCCCTGAAGGCCGAGATAAAAAAACGCGGCCTTGCGTTTGACGCCGCCACATGCGCAATGCTTGCACGGGAAGGCGTGGAGGAGGCCGCCGAAATTTTCAATACGGCGGGCATGTATATCGGCAGGGCTCTGGGGGCGACTGCCAACCTTTTAAACCCGTCGAAAATTTACATGGGCGGTGGCGTGGCAAACTCTTTGGACCTGTTCATTGGGGCGCTAAAAAAAGAATTTGAATCTTGCGCGGTCGGGCAGTGTTCCGATGTAAACATTATTAAAACCGCCCTCGGATACGAGGCGGCCCTCAAGGGCGCGGCGGCTTCGGCCTTTCTCAGCGGCGGGCGCGGCCAACAGAATTTAACTTCAATGAAACAGGGGATTAACGCATGAAAAGCAAAGTAACGAGACGTTCATTTATAAAATCAAGCGCGGCTTTTGGCGGCCTGATGGTACTGCCTTCGTGGTGCATCGGCCGCCAGAAAGGGCCCAACGACAGGCTCAACGTGGCCATTGTCGGCGCGGGCGGAAGGGGAAGGGCCTCGCTCGACCTCATAAACGGCTCGCTAGACGCGCAGATTGTCGCGCTTTGCGACGTTGACGGGGCGCGCGCGGAAGGTTCGTTCAAAGACTATGCGGCGGTTCAAAAATTCAAGGACTACAGGGTGATGATCGACAAAATGGGCGCCGACATCGACGGAGTCGCGGTCTGCACGCCAGACCACATGCATTTTCCCGTGGCAGCGTGGGCCATTTGCAGCGGAAAGCACGTCTGCGTCGAAAAGCCGCTCGTGCGCACCGTCTGGGAGTCGCGCGAGATACTGCGTCTCGCAAAAAAACACGGCGTCATAACGCAGATGCTGAACCAAGGGCACACGTTCAACGGCTGGCGAATCCTCAAGGAATGGAACGAGGATGGCCTGCTGGGCGAAATAGAGGATATTTACGCGTCGACCGACCGCCCGAACAACTGGTGGAAGCAGGGGCCCGACAGCATGCGCTATCCGCAGGAAGGGGAGAAAATCCCCGGCACTCTGGATTACAAGCTTTGGCTGGGAGTCGCGCCAATGCGCCCGTACAGCGGCGCGTTCATTCCCCACGACTGGCGCGGGGTGCGCAGCTTCGGCACGGGCGCGGCGGGCGACATGGCATGCCACATTCTCGACGCGGCGGTTTCCGCGCTCGACTTGAGCGCCCCCGTGAAGATCTGGGGCGATTCGAGTCCCGGCGACGACTACACCTTCCCGCACCAGACATCCGTCCACATGGAGTTCGATTCCAAATACGGCGCGGGCGGAAAGGTGCGCATGCACTGGCTCGACGGCGGCCTTAAGCCAGAAGGCGTAAAGCGCATTCCGCAGGAAAGCGTTTCCGACAACACTTCGTATCTGGTCGGAACCAAAAACACGGCAATTGTGGACACCTACGGCTCGCGCCCCATGCTGGATTCGCGCGACCTAATGAAGGAACTGCGCGAAAGCGGAAAATTCGACGCGCCTTCAAGGGTCCAGCCGTCGGCCGCCCAGGGCAATCCGCAGTGCGAATGGGTGGGAGCCTGCCTCGCTGGCGAGCAGCCGCCTTCGAGTTTCGAATATTCCGCGCCGTTCACCGAAATCGCGCTCCTGCTGCTAATCGCGGCGGGGTGCAAAGAGCCGGTAGAGTACGACGCGAAAAAGATGCGCTTTAAAAACTACAAGGAGGGCAACAGGTTATTGCACTCCCTTTACGACTATAACAGGGAGTTCCTCCCGTCCGAAGTGAAGGTGCCGTCGTGACTGCAGGGTATAAAAACCTGACCGGCCAGGTTGACGCGTACATAGAAAGGGTGCGCGCTGCGCTGTCGAACCTCGACAGGATGGAAATAAACGCGTTCATAAACGCACTCGAAAGGGCGCGGCAGGCCGGGCGCCAGATTTTCATAATGGGCAACGGCGGCAGCGCGTCCACGGCGTCCCACTTCGTTTGCGACTTCAACAAGGGCGTGAGCTACGCCAGCCCCGACAAGCCGCGCTTCAAATTCATATGCCTCAACGACAGCGTGTCGCAGCTTTCCGCCTACGCCAACGACGTCGGATACGAGGACGCATTTCTCGAAAGCCTGAAAAACTTTTTCAATCCCGGTGACGTGGTTATCGGCATTTCAGGCAGCGGCAATTCGAAAAACATCCTCAACGCGGTCGAATATGCGAACGCGAACGGCGGCCTGACAATCGGAATAACCGGCTACGACGGCGGCAGGCTGAGGGAAATGGCGTCGTTGAGCGTGAACGCGAAAATCGACGACATGCAGGTAAGCGAAGACATACACATGATACTCGACCACCTCGTGATGAGCGTGGTGCGCGACGAGGATTTGAGGGAAAGGAATTTGGCTTGAAAAAATGATTTCATTTCCGGGCGTTCTTGCGGAGGGGAAAGACCTGCATCGCCGTCAAGGGCGGGGTATGCATACAGGGCGAGCACGGAGGCGCGGCCTTTGTCCCATCGGATATGAATACCCGTACGAAGATTCAACTGTTTCAGTATGGTTTTCGCGCTTTTTTACGAAAGCATATGGTTGACTTCTTTTAGAAAATTCATCAGTTTAATCAAAGTTAATCGTAAAGTCTTAACTGAATTTGCAGGATGCAAGGCTCTATTTTATACCCGCGCATCCTGCTTTTTTTGGTATAATAAATCTTCATTTGCTTGAAATATTTAATGCCGGTGCATATTTCATATGTATAAACATATTTGTATCATATGAAAGAAGTTAAAGCGAAATCTTCCGTCAACAGCGTATTCTCGTTTGATTTGGGAAAAGGATCCGTAGGGGAATGCGTCAGGTTTGGGACGGATATAAAACACCTCAGGTCGGACTTGATTCCGGCCGAGTTTGCCGAAACAAAAAGCGCCGCCGCCGCACGCCGCCAAATGAGAACACGCGAGGCCCACAAAGCGCGTGAGGCCTGGCTTGATTTTTGCCTTTCCGAATTTGGAATGGAAGTTCTTCAGCGGCGCGAAACCGCATTGGACGGAGACAAATGGATTTTGAAGGCAAAAGGAGATCCCCGCCTGGAAAGGGAATTCCCCCCGAAAGGGGATGATACATGCTATAATTCTATTGCCCTGCGGTGCAAGCTGCTGCTTGGGCATAAGCTGGAAAAATGGCAAATATACAAGGCCCTTAATTCCGCGATCCAGCTGCGCGGGTATGACAATTCTTTGCCCTGGAAAAAAGGCGATCCGGAGTCCGAAGAGGAGGATAACGCCATGCGGTCGTTTGAAGAAGAGTTTGGCGGGGCGCTCAAACTTGGGCGTTATAGATATCCGGCATTTTTCAAGGCATGGAAAATGGGCCTGTGGAATCCGGATTCTCCGGACGACGTAAAGGTCCGGATAGACTGCAACGCCGGGAAGGCGTCGGGATATACTATGCCCAGAAAACTAGTCGAGGCGGAATGCCTGAAACTCATAGAGGAGGCGTCAAAGCAATATCCCGCATTGAAAGGAAAGGGGATGTTTATTTTATACGGCCCTTCGGAAAGCGCATATGCGTCGTATTATCCCGATTTGCGTAAGAATTTTTCGATAAAGCGCGGGAGCGCGTCCGATTGGAATGGATGCCTGTCGCAAAAGGTTCCCAGGTTCGACAACAGGATAATAGACAAATGCTCGCTTATCCCGAGGCTCAATGTTTGCAAAATAAGGCCTTTAAGCGAGGCCCGAAATGAGGGCGACCTTCTCGTGCACGAAGTGACGCTTCTTATGAAGCTTCTTAACGTCCGCGTATTGCGCCTTGAAGACAATACGGTATCCCCCCTTGCAAAGAACGAGCTCATTGACGCGTTTGAGGCCGCCAAAAAATCTTCTTTCAAATTCGGAAAGAGGGATTGGAAATCATTTCTTAAAGGAATTAATTGCGAAGTCCTTCCGGGGCACGAAGAAATTGAAAAACCGTCCGAAAGCGGCAGGGCTTCGTTCAGCCGTCCGGCGCTGAGGCTTTTGAAAGAGCTTATTTTGGGCGATGAGAGTGCGGAAGATTTTTACGGGAGAAAGCTTTCGGAAACGACGAATACGGATCCGTCAAAGGGGCTCGTAAAAGAAGACTTGGAGTTTTTGAGGCTTATTGGACGGTCTCCAAACAATGCAATATTCATTCCAAATATGCGCAACTTGGCGTCTTTGCCGGCGGATGAGGCGTCGCGGCGCAAGTGTATCGAAGAGCTTATCGGCGGCCAAAATGACCCAATTGTCAGACACAGGCTGTTTTACTTTTATTCAAGGCTCAAGTTTTTGTCGTCCAAGTTCGGCACTCCGGACCGCGTCGTGCTTGAATTCGTAAGGGACGACTTTCTGGGCAAGAAGAAAAAAGCCGAGCTTTCCCGCATCATGGCGGAGCGGCGCGCAGAACGCCAGAAAGCCGCCAAAGAGCTGGACGAAGAAAATATCGGCGGTGGCGGAAAGATCCTGCTTAAGTACATGCTTCTCAAGGCGCAAAAAGGTGAGTGCGTCTATACGGGCGCTCCGCTGGAGCCTGCAAATATCGCACAATATGAAATAGAGCATATTGTTCCGCGTTCAAAAGGCGGTGCGGATTCCATATTCAACTATGTTTTGACGACCAGCGAGACAAACAAACAAAAAGGCGACAGGACCCCCTATGAATGGCTGCGGTCCGGCGGCGCCTGGCAAAGCTATGTTGATAGGGTTAACAAGCTGTACAGGGAGCTTGGCGGCAAGCGCTGCGCCCTGCTGACGCGCGAAGACGCCTATGAACTGATGGAAAAATACACTGCGCTGGCCGAAAGCGCGTGGATTGCCAAATTGTCTCAAAGCATCGTGGCAATGCATTTCGGATGGCCCATGGCCTCCGATTCCGGAGAACGGAAAATATTCGTATGCTCGGGGGGAACCACCGCGCGGATACGCGGCAGATACGGCCTCAACAGGATACTTGCGAATGGCCTTGGGGATGAAAAACGTCCGGACGATTTTTCATTTGCGGACTACCTAAGGATGAAGCGGGAGGAGGAAAAGAAAAACAGGGACAACAAAAAGCACCACGCATTGGACGCCCTTGTAATTTCTTTTGCCCCGGATTTTGCTGCGGCGGACAGGGCCAAAAGGGAATTCGATTTCGGCGTCGGTGTTGGGAAAAATCCGTATGATTTCTTCAAGTCCGCGCTGGACAGGGTATGTCCGCAGAATGTAGCGTTTGAAAAGCCCGCGCTTGAAGAGACGATTTACGGCATGCGCACGGTGGACGGCAAGGCGAAAATGACAGTGCGCAGGCCTGTTGAAAAATTCGCGTACAAGCAGGTCAACATGCGCGATGTTTACGACATATCTTCCGCCAATAAATCTGTGAAAAAGGTTATGGACAAATCCATAGCGTCAAGGATCTCGGCTTTTGCCGAAACGAACCCCAGCGAAGAAGAGTGGCTGTCGTGGTGCGCCAATTTCCGGTGCGTCAGGAAAGACGGATCGCCGGGGCCTGTCATAAGAAAGTGCGTGTGCGAGGTTGGCGAGCCCGCCGAATATAAAGACCTTTCAAAAGACGGATGCGGCGCATGGCGCAAGGGGAAAATCCACAAGGGGCAGCTTGTATGGCGCTCGAAAAACGGCGGGTATTTTGTGAAACCCGTATATGCGCATTCCTCAAAGTTTAAAACCGAAAGCGAATTAAAATGCAGGCCGGATTTTGACTCGCTCGTAGGTTTTTTCAGAAGCGGCTGCCTTGTCGAAATAGCAAAAGACATACTGAAGGACGGCGTGCTTGTTTGGCCGAAAGGCGTTCATAAGCTGAATACCATTCGGACAGACGGGCAGGTGAAATTGACGGATTGTAACGGTGTGGCGGTAAAAAGCCCGCTTGGCATAAAAACTCTTATGGAACACGGTTTTAAACGCTATTATCCCGACAAGGAGCACGCATGAGCTTTCACATTTTGCACATAGGCGAGCACGGCTGCGTCCTTTCCAAAGACAGGGGGCTGCTTGTGTGCAAAAAGGACGGCAAAATAACAGGCTCGATTGCCATGGCGGACATGCGCGCGCTTGTTTTATTGAGCGAGGCCGTTTCATACAGCGCCGCCGTTACGGCGGCCCTTTTGGAAAACGACGCAGTCATTCTGCATTGCCGAAGGTATAAGCCGATAGGCGTAACGCTTCCGCTTCCGCGCGTGTATGACGCCCGCACGGCATTGACGCAGGGGGCGTCCCCCAAAATCCTCAACAGGGAAATTTGGCGCAAATTGCTTCACTGCAAAATCGCCAACAGCATTGCCTCGCTTGAAGAGCTGGGTGTTCCGTGCGGGGCTTTGAGGCGCGCTTTGTCGAAATCTTCCGCGATGGACGAGGCCCGGTGCGCCCGCCTGTATTGGCGCGGATATTTTCCCGCGATAGGCGCCTGCGGGGAGCGACGCGAACCCAAGGACGCCGCCTCGCGCCCGAATGCGATGCTCAATTACGGCTATGGCGTTGTCGGTGCGTTGGCGCACAGGGCATTGATCGTGCACGGGCTGTCGCCGTTGTACGGGGTTTGCCATAAGACGTATTACAAGAACAACCCGTTGGTTTACGACATAATGGAGCCTTACAGGGCAGTTGTTGACATGCTGCTTTACAGGTTTTTGCTTCAAAAAAGTTTTGCGGATATGAACGGCTGGACAAGGTATATTGGGAGCCAGCTTAGGGAATTTCGCATAGCCCGGAAGGGGGCCTCGCTTAAGCTTATGGATTCACTGGACGTGCTGGCGTCGTCGCTGGCGAATTGCTATAAGGAAAAAAGCGTCAAAGGGCTTTGGCTGCCGTATATAAATCCAGATTATGAGAAAATCTCCGGAAAAACTAAGTCATTTTAGAATGGGATGGGTGATGGCAATGTTTGACCTTCCGGTAAGCGACGAAGAAGAGCGCCGTGAAGCCCACGATTTTAGGAAGGCTCTTCTGGACGACGGGTTTATAATGATACAGTTTTCCGTTTACGCGCGGCCTTGCGTGAGTTTGGAGCGAATGATGCAATACGAGGCAAAAGTAAGGGCCTATGCGCCGCACACGGGAGATGTGCGCCTGCTGTTTTTTACAGACAAGCAATGGGGACAGAGCAAGCTTATTGTGAGAAAGGACAAAAAGGCAAAAGTGCTGGAGAAAGTCCCCAAACAAATAGAGTTTTGGTAAAAAATACAGTGTTTTTTGGTGCGTTGCAGAGCAAAAAACACTGTAAAATCAGTTAAGACTTTCCGAAAAATCTATCTTAAGTCATTGTTGCTTATATGAATAAAAAACAACGGTTTTAAGAAAGAACAGTTTGTCGTAAAGTCAAAACATACTTAGCATTATTTTATGATAAAAATAAGTTTTAAGAAAGAACAGTTTGTCGTAAAGTCAAAACTCTTTAACAACTAACAATATATACTATAATGTTTTAAGAAAGAACAGTTTGTCGTAAAGTCAAAACACAATCACAAACAATAATCACAAACAAAGGGTTTTAAGAAAGAACAGTTTGTCGTAAAGTCAAAACGCAAAGCCGAAGCCAAATCAGACGCATTGGTTTTAAGAAAGAACAGTTTGTCGTAAAGTCAAAACTTATTCAAAAGAGCAAATGCAAAAGATGTTGTTTTAAGAAAGAACAGTTTGTCGTAAAGTCAAAACGGAAGTCTGCTTGGCAGGCGGCTTTGGCGGGTTTTAAGAAAGAACAGTTTGTCGTAAAGTCAAAACTACTCATCTTTTTGCGACTTTCTGTTTTTTGTTTTAAGAAAGAACAGTTTGTCGTAAAGTCAAAACTCGGACTTGAAAGCGCAAAATCCAATTCCGGTTTTAAGAAAGAACAGTTTGTCGTAAAGTCAAAACTCACCCAAGCCACAAGTTTCGCAGTTTATAGTTTTAAGAAAGAACAGTTTGTCGTAAAGTCAAAACCTGTTCTTGAAAGGTATCAGGTACGCCCTGGTTTTAAGAAAGAACAGTTTGTCGTAAACTTATTATTAACATATGTTGATTATCATATTTGGCAACTTTAAATGTTTAATGCAAATGGCTTATGTTGTCTTGCATATGGCTACGGCAGTTTTGCGCTGTAAGCAGAGATATCTTTGAAAAATTTTCGCCAATTGGGGGCGTCTTCAACGGAAAGCATCGGCGGCTGCGGACGTGTTTTTGCCCTTGTCTTGGTCGGCTTACGTCGTTTTTACCGTATGCGCACGGAAAAGTCTGGCCTTCAAAACGGGTTTACTGCCGTTTAACTGCTAATTGCAGGGGTATTTGGCATAATATCTGTTGCCAGTAGCGCTTTTATGTGCTTGGTATTAGTTACGCATATTTTAAGCGTACCTTATCAACTCAACCTATATGAAAAAATCAACCAACCTTTTGGCGCCGGCCCTGCTGTCGGCGCTTCTGACGACCGGCGTCCTTTCGGCCGCCGACATCGAATGGTCGGGATCGGAAGATTCCGAATGGTCCAACGCGGCCAACTGGCAGGGAGACGCCCTTCCGGGCGAATCCGACAACGCGATTATCGGCGGCGGAAGCTCCGCGGATTTTAATTATCCGTCTGGCTCGCAGAAGGTCAATTCGCTCAACGTTGCGGGCGGGCAAAAGACCGTTCTCAACATCAACAGCGGGAAGCTTGAGGTTTACAACACAACTTCTCCCGAGACGAGGGTTCTGAAGGTCGGCTACGACGAAGGAACTTCCGGCGAAATAAACATCGGCGGGGCAAGCGAGTCGGATTACGGCATGCTTGAACTCAATTCGGCGCTCTATACGCACGCGTATTTGGGCTATGCGGGCTTGGGCGTAATCAACGTAACGGGATACGGCAAGCTGAACTTCCTGTGCAACTCCTCCAGCAACGGGTATTTTACCCTTGGCGGCGGGAACACTTCCGAGTCCCCCAATGGCACCGGCATACTCAACCTCTCGGGCAACTCCGAAGCGTATTTTGAAGTGGCCAAGCAGGGCGTCGTTTCCGTCGGCGGAAAGGCGGGCAGCGGCTATATCAACATGAGCGAAAGCTCGAAGCTTACCGCGTACAATGTGGAAGTCGGCGACAAGGCCGGCGGCTACGGCGAATTCAACATGAAGGGCTCTTCGTACGCCGTCGTTTCGACCATCACTTCCGGCTGGTACGGCACAGGCAAGATTGTTATCGACGAAAACGCGCAAATGGATGCCGGCGGCCTTTCGGTGGGCTTTTATGGCGACGGCACGCTTCTCGTTGACGGCAGCGCCAGGCTTACCGCGGAAAACCATGTGTATGTCGGCTACGGCGCGGGCACGACCGGCGACATTACCGTCGACGGCGGCACGCTGGCCATCAATGCCGTCAGCGGCAGGGGAGACCTTCTTCTGGGCTACAACGGCAACGGCATACTGACGGTCAACGGCGGAAACTTCACAATGGAGGAGGCCATACGCGCGTCTAGAAACGCGTCGAGCACCGCGGTGATAAACCTCAACGGCGGCGTGGCGCAGACCAGGGGCGTCCTTGCGGGCGGCGGCTCTTCCGAGCTGAATTTCAACGGCGGCACGCTAAAGGCGGCTTCCAACGCGTACAATGCCGACGGCAGCCGTTTTGTGAACTCCGTGCAGATAAACCTTCTGGGAAACGGCGGCACGATTGACACCAACGGCCAGAACCTCGCGATAGCTGCACTCGTAACAGGATCGGGCGACCTCCGCAAGGACGGCGCGGGAATCCTGACATTCATGCAGGCCAATTCCATGACTTGCGACCTCATTGTCGACAGGGGCGGCGTTCTAGCGGCCCATACGGACGCTTTCGGCGCCTCCAATCTCGTGGTGAATTCAGGGGCAACGGCCGACACTTCGGTCGCGCTGGCCAACGTGGGCGGCGTTGAGCTTTCCGGCGGCATATTGAACGCCAACGGCGCGAATGTCGGCTCCTACAATGTTTCCGTCGGAAACTTCGTTATGAATTCCGGCACCCTGCAGCTGACGATTGCCGACCCCGACAGTTTCGACACCTTCTTCGGCGACGGCGACAACGAGTTTCTAATTTATGCGGGCGTGCTCGAACTTGTCATTGCAGACATCGACTACGACAGAACTTACGCGATATTCAAGAACTTTGTCGGCGGCATGGTTATGGACGCGCTCCAGATTACCGGATACGACACCGACAATTATACGGCCGTTCTCGGCGAGGACGGCGTGCTGTCGTTTGTGGCTGTTCCGGAGCCGGCCCAAGTTGCCGCGCTTCTCGGGCTGTTCGCCATCGCGCTTGGCATCTGGCGCAGAAGGAAATAGCAATCGCCAATAAGGCACATTAAAAAAGCGCGCAGAAATGCGCGCTTTTTTTGCGTCTATACGCCAAGAAATTTTGCCGTGAGAACTTTTACGGCGAGGCGTGTGTCGTCCTGCACGAGGACGTCGGAAACCACAACAATGCGCTTTGCGCCCGCCTTGCGGACGGATTCGACCGTTCTTCCATTTATGCCGCCTATGGCGAACCACGGCAGGGTGGGGTTCATGGCCGATACCGCCGAGACCAGCTCCAGCCCGACAGCGGGGCGTCCCGGCTTGGTGTTTGTGGCGAATACGGGGCCGACCGCGAAATAGTCGAGGTATTCTGCAAGATTGTCCGCGCCTTTAGCCTGTTCCATGGAGTGCGTCGAGAGCCCGAGCACGCGGCCTTCGCCGATTGCTTTGCGCGCCTCGTGTGCGGGCATGTCGTCCTGCCCTATGTGCAGGCCCGCGCCGGGTATTTCCGCGGCGAGCTCTACGTCGTCGTTTATTATCAAAAAGGGCGCGTTCTCCTTTTGGAAAAGCGGAAGGATTTCAAACGCGATTTCGCGGCGCTCTGCGGCGCTTTCCTTTTTCGCTCGCAGCTGGATTATCTTGGAGCCGGAGTTTACCAAGTCGCGGCACTTCGGGTAAAGGTTTTCGCGGGATACGTAGCCCGTGTCGAGAATGCCGTAAAAAACGGCGTCTTCCAGCCTGTTGGAAAGACTGCCCATGCGTATTACTTAAGCGGGGCCCTGTCGTCGTCGACCGAGTCGAAAAGCGGGTCGCGCTCCGACAGCAGAAGGTCGTCGTCGTTCTTGTCGAGCTCGGGCGATGGCGGCAGGAACTTTGTGGTCGGCTTATATATGAGACCCTTGAAGCCCGTTACTTTAACGTCTATCTTGCCGAGCTTTTCTACGCCGAGGTGTTCGCGGAAAGCCGACGTCAGGGCGTTCTGGATTTCCGCGGTTGCGTCGGTTAGTTTCTGGCCCGATTCGAGCTTTACGGCGACGCTCATATTGAGCCTTCCGCGCCTCGTATAGATTTCAACGTCGGGGCGGTTGAGCGCGCCGAGGCTGTAGCAGACGCTCTGCACGAGCTGGTCGAGCGCCTTGCGCGACACTTCCACCACGCCCGCGCGGTTGTCGAAAAGCCTTATGGGCCTGAAATGTTTTTTAACACTGCGGATTATTATGAGCAGCGCGAGCAGGCCGAGAGCGGTGCCGAGCATTTCGGGCGCGTACTTCTGGTTCCACGCGGTCACCGCAAATTCTTCCGCGAGCGCGATGAAATGGCTTGTTTTGGCGATGAGGCTGTCAAATGAAATATCCATAATGCTCATTTTTTACCATTACTTTTTAGCCAAATGGCGGGCCATTACAAGCCTATTTATCGAAAGAGAGGTCGTCGGGCCACTCGCGGTGGTGCCCGTCGAGTATGCCTTTTTTGCATGCGTCAATGAAGCAGACGCCGCCGGGCGACTTCCTTATGTCGCGCGACGGGTCGACGTTGTTGAAAATCTTCCAGAGCACCTTCGAGTAGTTCGAAATGTCCACGCCCTCGTCGAAAATTCCGACCGCGCGGAAGGACCTGTCGAAGAGCCCGGATTCCTCGAGCGTCTTGAGGATTTCCGCGCCGCTTTTGCCGTCCTTGCGCACAAGCATCGCGCAGAACTTGTTTTCGGGGTTGAGCCCTATGAAGCTGTCGCCGAAACTTTCGTGCATGAATTTCTCTATCCGCGAGACGTTTTCCAGCGACAGCGACTGCGGGGCTTTCGCCTTCCTTATGCCTTCTCCCTTGACGCGCCTTGTTAGGTCTATGCCTATTTTCGAGCCCATGAAGGCCTTGGGCGCGGAGTGGTCTAGCACGTCGAGCACGCCGTGGCTGAAGAAAATGTCTTCCGCCGGGTCGAACTGCTCCACGAAAAGCTTCCATATGCGCGGCAGGTCGGAGGGGCTGATGTCGCGGTCGACGACCACTATGCACTTGCAGAAGCTCATCTGCCCCTGTCCCCAAAGCCCGCTTATAAGCTTTTGGGCGTGGGCGGGGTATTCCTTCTCGATCGAGACTATCACAATGTTGTGGAAAACTCCCTCCCAAGGCAGGAAGTAGTCCTGGATTTCGGGCATTACCGATTTGAGAAGCGGCAGGAAAATGCGCTCGGTGGCCTTGGCAAGGTAGCAGTCCTCCATCGGGGGCGGCCCGACGAGTGTGGCGCAGTACACGGGCTTTTTCTTGTGCGTAATCGCCGTAAGGTGGAAAACGGGGTACATGTCGGCCAGCGAGTAGTAGCCCGTGTGGTCTCCGAAAGGCCCCTCGAGGCGGCGTTCATCGTAGTCCACATAGCCTTCTAGCACGAACTCGGCGTCGGCGGGCACTTCCAAATCCTGCGTCACGCATTTGGCCATGGGCACGCCCTTCTTGCGGAAGAACCCGGCGAGAATCATCTCGTCTATGCCGCGCGGCATGGGGGCTGTGGCCGCATAGACCGTTGCGGGGTCTGCGCCGATTGCGACCGCCACGGGCATTCTCATCTTGAGGTCGGAATATTCCCTGAAAAAGTGCGAGCCGTCCTTGTGCACGTGCCAGTGCATGCCCGTCGTGCTGCGGTCGAAAATCTGGAGGCGGTACATGCCCACGTTGCGCTTTTTTCCGTCTGCGCTCTTTGTGAACACGAGGGGAAGGGTAACGAACCTGCCGCCGTCGTGCGGCCAGCATTTAAGCACCGGGATTTCCGAAAGGTCTATGTCTTTGCCCTGTTTGACCACTTCCTGGCAGGGCGCCGAGCCTTTGGCGCGCTTTGGCATTATGCGGGTAAGCGGCAGGGCTTTTTTTGCAAGCTCGAAGAAGTCGTGCATCGAGCGCGGCGGGGTTGTATTCACAAGTTCCTCTATTTCTGCGCCCGCTTCGTCGAGGCTTTTGAGCCCGAGGGCCATTGCCATGCGCTTGGAGCTTCCGAAAAGGTTTGTGGCGACGGGGAAGCTTTGCTTCTCGCCGTCCCATACGTTCTCGAACAGGAGGGCCTTGCCGCCGTCAGGCTTCTTCGACTCCTCGTCGGTTATCTTCGAGATTTCAATTTCGGGCGACACCTTTTCGGTGTGGCGCGTCAGTTCTCCGGCCGCGTCGAGCGCGGCGATAAATTCCTGAATGTCTTTATAGCATTTCTTCATAATTCCATTCCTTCAAAAAATCCTGTTTGAACCCCATGGCCGATACGGCGCGCGCGCAGACGAAGTCGACGAGCGCGTCCACCGATTCCGGCTTCTGATAGAACGCCGGGCAGGCGGGCAGCACAATGCCTCCGGCCTCAGACACCGCGCACATGTTGCGCAGGTGCGTTAACGCCAAGGGAGTTTCCCTAGGGACTACAACAAGCCTTCTGCGTTCCTTCAGCGCGACTTCCGCCGCGCGTATTATGAGGTTGTCGCCGACGCCGGAAGCGATTTTGCCCAGCGTTTTCATCGAGCAAGGGGCTATCGCCATGGCGTCGAACATGAACGAGCCGCTCGCGCATGGCGCGTAAAAGTCGTCCTCTTCAAAAAACTTCACGCACTTGAGTTTTTGAGCTTCGTCCTTTGTGCAGATGTTTTCGAGGGCCTGCAGCGCGTTCTGCGCACCGTCTGTTTCGGCGGGCATTATTTCCGCCGCCGCGCGGCTTATTATGCAGAAAATCCCGCAGTTTTGGGAGAGCAGCATCTTAATAAGGCGCAGTCCGTATATTATTCCGGATGCGCCCGTAACCGCCACTACAGCCCTTTTTTTGCCCGAATCGCCCATGTTTAAAATTTAAGGCGATAAACTAAATTTGACGCTATGCCAACAAAAATTAACGCTGAAACCAGAACGTTGAGGTAGAAAAAGACCTCGTTGACGCGTTTCATGCCGCACCTGTTTATCACAATCTGGCCGACGGCATACATTGCGGCGATTATTGCGACACACGAAAAATAGGCGGCGCTGAGCGCGAAAAGCCATCCCGTTATGACGAGCAGCGATACGGCCGCCGCGAAGGACGCGCCTGAAATCAGGAGCGTTGCGCGCACGCCGAACTTCGCCGGGATTGAATGCAGGCCGTTGGCTATGTCAAATTCCATGTCCTGCAGCGAATAGATCAGGTCGAAGCCTGCGATATGGAACATCAGGACGCCGCTCAAGGCCAGTATGGCGGGCGAAAAATTGCCGGTTACGGCAATCCACGCGCCCGTAGGGGCGAGGGCCAGCGCGATCCCCAGAACGTAGTGCGCGCCCCATGTGAAGCGCTTGGCGTACGAATATCCCAGAAGCACCGCGAGGGCGGGGAAGGCCAGCGCAAAGCACAGCGGGTTTATGAGCCATGCAAAAAGTAGGAAAAGCGCGGCGGAAAGGAATGTAAAGAGCTTGGCGTAGCGCATGCAGATTTCGCCGGTGACCGTCGGGCGCCTTAACGTGCGAGGGTTGGCCGCGTCTATTTTCGCGTCAACCACTCTGTTGAAGCCCATTGCGGCCGAGCGGGCCGCCGTGAAGGCCAGCACTATCCAGACGAGCTTTGAAACGGAGAGCGAGTAGCCCTCCAGATACGCGAGGCACACCGCGGAGAGCGCGAAGGGCAGGGCGAAAAGCGTGTGGCCAAGCTTCACGAGCTCGCCGTATGCTATCGCGTTTTTTACAATTTTCTGATGCAGCTTGTCGGCGTTACCCCTGTATTCTATTTTCTTTTCGGGGGCCGTCATAGCGTTATCTTAATTCCCTTGCGCAGGTAGGTGGGCACGTCGAGGTCGACGTCGTTGCGCAGGTTGGGGGGCGTGTCTTCAAAGAATCCGCGCTGTTGCGACATTTCCATAAACTTGAATTCGGCCTGCTGGGCTTGCGCGGCGGCGGCTTCCTCCTTTTCATCCTTGCCGCGCCCGAAGCCGAAAAAGCCCCTGCGCTTTTTGCGCGGCGCCTCTTCGGGTTCGGCCGGAACCGGGGCCGGGCCTACGTCGGAAGCGGACGGGGGCGGGGCGACGTTCCCGTCGGCGCCCGACGCCTGAAGCTGCGAGTTCATTTCCTCGCTCTGTTCCTGCGCCTGTTCCTCTTCGCGCTTTTCCTCCTCTTCGGCGGATTCGGCCGCCTTTTCGTTGGCCGCTATGGAACGCTCCGAAATTTTCGGGGGCATCGCGGCGGGCTCCGGCGGAAGCTCCGCGCTTTCAATCGTTCCCATTGCGCACACCTCGATTTTGTCGCCGAACTTTTCGTTCGTAACGACCCCGAAACCGACCCTGCCTTTTACGCCGAGCCTTTGCGCCGCGCTTTCGAGCAAGAGCTGCATTTTGTTCATCTCGAACCCGCTGCCGCATGTGAGGCTTATCAGCAGGCTGCCCGCCTTCAAATTTTGGTATTTGCCAAGCAATGGGCTGGCCGCGAGGCTTTCAAGAGCATTTTCTACGCTGTTGTCGCGTGCCATGCCGAAAGCCAGAAAGGTTTTTTCTCCGGTTTTTGGAAAAACCTTTTTAAGCGTGGGGAAGTCTATGTTCACCGTGCCCGATTTCGAGAGCATCTTGGCTATCGCCGCGACCGATTTGACCACGTGCGCGTTGGCGATTGAAAATGCCTTTTCAACGGGAACCTGCGCGCGCGCGAGGATTATGTCGTTGGGCAGCGACACCGCGAGGTTGCTGCGCTTCCTGATGTAATTCTGCGCGAGCGTCGCAAGCGTGCCGCGCTCCGCGCCCTCAAGCCCGAGGGGCGCGAATGAGAACGAAACCACAAAGGGCTTCTTTTTCATTTCGCTCGCGATTTTTGAAAGAATTGGTGCAACGACGCTGCCCGTGCCGCCGCCGAAGCCGGAAATTATTATAAGGACGTCTGCGCCGCGCACCGCCTGCACTAGCTTGGGGTAGTGCGCTATTGCGGCCTCTTTTGCGAGGTTCGCGTCGCCGCCTGTTCCCATGTCGTCGGTATGGCTGCCGCCGATGGCGATCGCGTTTTCCACTCCGGCGTCTTCCAAAGCGGAAAGGTCTGCGTCTATTGCGGCGAGCTCAAGGCCGGGCAGGCCGAGGGCCGCCAGCCTCTTGATGACGTTCGCGCCCGCCCCGCCCGCGCCTATCGCGCGTATTGTCAAATTTGCGCCCATTAGAGTATTAAATGTTAAAAAGTTGCCCGAAAGTTTTGCCCAGCCATCCCGATTTTTTGCGCGAGCTTTTCGCGCCCTCTATGCGGGCGTATTCAAGGAGCCCGAGGGCCGTGGCGTATTCCTGGTAGCGGAGCTTTTCGCCGATGCTCGAGTCAAACCTGCCCTTGCCGCAGGGGCGCTCCAATACGGCCGCCGCCAGCTCGCATATGCCATCAAGGTTCGAGGTGCCGCCCGTGAGCACGACTTCCTTTATGCCGTCTTCGGTCAGATATTCCTGTATGTCTTCGCGCAGGAGAAGGAAGAGCTCTTCGAGGCGCGCGCGGATTATCCTGTTGACGGCGTCGAGCGGTATTTTTTTGTCTCCTATCTGCTTGTCGCCGAGGCTCCAGAACTGCATGCCGCGCTCGTCCTCCGAGAGGTTGGCCTTGCCGCAGTGTATCTTCACGCGCTCAGAGTTTTTGCGCGTGAGCCTTATGCCGAATGAAAGGTCGTTGGTTATGTGGTCGCCGCCAACCGGTATGACGCCCGCCTGCACAATGTGGCCGTGCCTGTAGTAGGCGTAGTCGGAAGTGCCGCAGCCGATGTCCACGCAAAGCACGCCGTCGATTTTCTGCTGGGGGCTTGTGACCGCCAGCGCCGAGGCTATGCCCGAGAACACAAGGTGCTCCACCTCTATGCCGAAGCTTTCGACCGCGTGGATCGCGCTGGCGATCCTGTCGTTGTCGCCGTGCATCATCCAGTATTCCGCATCCACGCGCCTGCCGCTTAGGCCCAGCGGGTTGGTGCAGAACTTGTCGTCAACATAGTATCCGCAGCAGATTCTGTGGATGTAGCTGCGGCCTTCGGCGAGAGATTTTGTTCGCGCGTCCTCTTTGGCGCGCTCCACATCCTCGCGCCTTACGACGCCGTCCGCGCCCGACACGTTGGCCGAGCCGACGTTCCTGAAGCCCTTGATGTGCGTGCCGCTTATGCCCAGGCAAACCGACTTTATCTGCGCCGACGCCGAGCGTTCCGCCATTACTATCGCCGCCTGCGCCTGTGATGCCGCACGGCGGATGTCCACTATGTCGGCCTTTTTTACGCCTTCGGTCGCCGCCTGTCCGCTGCCGATGAAATTCAGCAGCTTGTCGTCGACTACCTCGCCGATGAAAACCTGCATCTTCCCTGTGCCGATTTCAAGTGCCGTTATGGTTTTGCTGTCGCTCATTGCTGCCGTTGGTCGGAAATTCTCACGTCTGCCCTGTCCTTGAGGGAGAGGTCGATACGCTCTATGGATTTGAGCGGTTTCTGCTGTGAATAACGCAGAATATAGTCGAGCCTGTCAAACTGTTTTTGATAGTCCTGCGTCGCGAAAACTATCTGCGCGCCCCCTTCGGTTTTCACTATGATGAGGGGCAGGATGACGCTGTCTAGTTCGCGCACGTTTATCGCGCGCCATTTAGCTAGCTCCTCGGGCATCAGTTTCTGCGCGTACGCAAGAAATTCGCGCACCTTGTGGGCGTTGGCGTAGGGCCTCGGGCGGCTGCCGTCGAAGGATATCCTAGCGTCCTCTATGCGCGGAAGTTTTTCTATGAAGCTTCTGTCCATCGAAACCGGGCGGAAGAACACGCCGTTTGGCGACATCAGATAGGTGCGCGGCCCCCCGTTTATCTTCACCGTGACGCGCATCATGGGTTTTAGTTCGGTTATCGTGATGCGAAGCACGTCGGGGTATATGCGCTCAACCGATGCGCTCGTGACCTGCTCCAAGTCTTCCAGCGATTTTTTCACCGCGAAAATATTGATGTCGTCGAGCTTCGCCCCCGGGGGGATTTTCAGGAATGAGCCGAGCCATTTGCCCGTTATCGCGCCGTCGGTTTTCAGCTCTATGTTTTTTATGTTGCCCGTTTTGCCGCTGAGGATTTCGTCCACGTAAAAATTGCTGTAGACATAGTACGCGCCGCTGCCCGCCGCGACTATCACGGCCGCGACGAGTATGCGTTTTATCCACGACGAAAGCGACTTGAAGCGCGCGCGCCAGGACAGCGGCTTTTTCCTTGTCTCGGGCGAGCCTTCCTTGAGCTTTCGCCAGTCGGCGACTGACTGTTTAGTCTTTTTGGGCATTCCTTCTTTTCGCGGCGCCTTCCATCAGTTTTGCGCAGAGCGATTCGTAGTCGTAGCCGACGCAGCTCGCGCTTTTGGGCAGGAGGCTTGTTGGCGTCATGCCGGGCAGGGTGTTGATTTCGAGTATTATGAAGTCCGACTTTTCGTCGTCGGCCAATATGAAGTCCACCCTCGCAAAGTCGCGGCATCCGCAGGCTTCGAAGGCCCTTTGCGCGGCGTCCTTTATTTTCGCCTCGGTTTGTTTGGAGAGTTTTGCGGGGAATTCGTAGCGCGTAGTTCCCGCCGTGTATTTGCGTTGGAAGTCGTACACGCCGCCCTCGGGTATTATCTCTACAATGCCCGATGCCTCGCCGTAAATCACGCCTACCGAAAATTCGCGGCCCCTGACAAACTCCTCGGCCATCCAATCGCCTTCGCTTATCTTTTCGAGGCCTTCGGCGATTTCATCCGCGTTGTGCGCGATGATAAGGCCCACGCTGCTGCCTTTGTCGGCGGGCTTGATTATTGCGCCGTCCGGGAAAAGCTCCGCGAGCGTGTGCGCGGCGGGCTTGTTTTCTGCGGAAAATTCGAGCGACCTCGCCACTGGCAGGCCGTAAAACTTCATGAGCGCCTTCGCGGCGGGCTTGACCATGCACACGCGGCTCGAAAGGCTTCCCGAGCCCGCGTAGTGGATGTTAGCGGCCTCAAGCTCGGCCTGAAGCGTGCCGTCTTCGCCGTAGTCGCCGTGCATGGCGGGAAACACGACGGCGTCCTGGACCAGGCCCTCGGGGAGCCTGTTTTCGTCGAGGCGTATGCCGACGGCGTCGAAGCTCTTCCGCATGGCTTCGAGAACGTGCTTTCCGCTGACTATTGAAACGTCGCGTTCGGGCGAGATTCCGCCGCTGAGCACGACAACCTTAAATTTCTTTTCCATATCTGTCGTTGAAAAATTTTTTCGCCCTGAAATAGAAATCCCCCGCGCCGACTATTGCAACCGAAAGTTTGCATTCCCCGCAGTTTTTGATTTTCGCCTCAACAAGGCGTTCGAAATCGTCGGGGTCTGACAGCGCGATTGGCGCGCTGGCAAGCTTTATGATTTTCTCGCTCGTGCCCTCCGGGTCGAGCGGCTCGCTCGCGGGGTACACGGGGAAGAGCACGACGTCGCAGTCGGCCGACACACGGGCGCTTAATATGTCGGCGAATTCCTTGGCAAACCTCTTGGTGCGGGTGTACCTGTGCGGCTGGAATATTATCAGCTTTTTTCCGTCGAAGTTTTCGTAGAACCATCCGAGGAACGATTCCACTTCGTGCGGATGGTGAGCGTAGTCGGCGACCACGGCCACGCCGCCTGTGTCGCAAAATATCTCCTGCCTGCGCAGGAGCCCCCTGAAGTCGTCGAAAATGTTTTCGGAGAATTCTTTCGAGAAGGTTTTTTCAAGCGCGGCGCGCGCCATCGCCCTGTTTTTGGAAATGAAGTCTCCCCGTGTCTTGACGGCGAGCGAGGGCGTTTTAGATTCGCCCGCAATCCGCGCCAGAACCTTGTCGCTTTCGGGGTAAATTATTAGTTTCTTCGTCCTCGCGAATAGCCGCCCGAACATTTCCCCTAGGCGGTTGTCGTCGGCGTAGGTGTCGGTGTGGTCTAGGTCGGCGTTGAGCGCGACCGTTATTTCGGGCGAGAAGTTTTCTATCGTGCCGTCGCTCTCGTCGATTTCGGAAATTATTATTTCACCTTTGCCGCAGTGCCTGTGCATCGGGAAGCCGCGCGGTATGGCGCCCACCAGCCAGCCGCACCGTTCGCCGGACTTGCTGGCCGCATGTGCGAGCATGGCGCTTACCGTGCTTTTGCCGTGGCTGCCCACGACCGCCACCAGCCGCCTGTCCGCGCAGATTTTCGCCCAGCATTCGCCGCGGCGCATTATGGTTTTGCCGGGAAAGCGTTTTTCAATTTCAGCCCTGTGCCGCATTAGCGCGGTGCTGATGACAATCTCGTCGACCTTTTCGGGGGTGTCGGTAAACGCCACGCCGCGCGACTCGAGGTCCAGCTTTACGCCGTCGTTGGGGCAGTCGTCAAAGCCGGAGACCGCGTTGCCGTCCTCCCTAAGGAAGGCCGCGAGCGGGGCCATGCCCATGCCGCACACGCCGCCGAGAAAAAAGTTTTTTTTGCCGCTTTCCGACATCATTTGTTCTCCCCGCGCGCTATCATTTCGAGGTCGGAGACCATCTTGGTGGTGTCGTTGGTGTAGTCTACGCGCTCAAGGTTGCGTAGCATCTGCTCGCGCACGTTTTCGTTGCGCATGAGCTCCACCACCTCTTCGTAAAGCCTGTTTATCTGGTTTTGCGGAACCATCACGCACGCGCCCTGCTTTTCGAAACAGAGGGCGTTTTCCTGCTGGTGGTTGTCGGCCGCGTGGGGGTAGGGTATTATGACCGACGGAACGCGGCACCTCGCCAGTTCCGCAATCGTTCCCGCGCCCGCGCGCGCCACCACGACGTCGGCCGCCGACATCGCGGCCGCCATGTTGTCGCAGAATTCAATGAATTTTATTTTGCGCGTGCTTCCGTTGCCGCCGGCCTTTTCGCGGTCCTGGAATTTGTCCTTGCCGGGGCCGCATATGCAAAGCACGTCCATGTTCTGTTCGGCGAGCTTGTCGAAGCTGTAGTTGCCCCATTCGTTGAGGGCCAGCGCCCCCTGGCTGCCGCCGAGTATGAGCACGATGTTGGCGCTTGGAGAAAAGCCGAGCGCCTCTTTGGACTGTTCGGCGGGGAGCTTTCTGATTTCGTCGCGTATCGGATAGCCCGCGTACTTAACCTGCCCGGATTTTTTCTTCGGTATCTTTACTCCGTAGGGAACGTAGATGCGCGTGGCGAACCTGCCCAGCAGGCGCACGGCTTTGCCGGGGCGCCTGTTGGCCTCGTGCAGAACTATCGGGATTTTGAGCATCGCGGCGGCGAAGGAAACGCCCAGCGACGTGAAGCCGCCGAAGCTTATCAGCGCGTCGTACCTGCCGTCTTTGAGCGTTTTTTTGCCGAACCTTATCGCCTTTGCAAGCTCCAGCAAAAACTTCGCGAGGCGTACCGGATTTTTGGAAAACGCGACTCCGGGGGTCTTTATCGCGTGGAGGTCGGGATACTTCTGCATGAGGCGCTCGTCCACCTTTTTCTGGCTGATGACGAAGCTGACTTCGTGGCCGGCCTTTATAAGCGCCTGGCCCACGGCTATGCCGGGAACCAGGTGCCCGCCGGTGCCTCCGCATGATATTATAAATCTGCTCATAATTCGCTAATCTTGATTTGAGTGGGTTTGCTCCACGACCGCACGCAGTTTATCAACAATCCCGTGAACGCGAACATCGCCACGAGGTTGGAGCCCCCGTAGCTTATGAAAGGCAGGGATATGCCCTTTGTGGGCATGAGCCCGGTGACGACGCACAGGTTGAACAGCGCCTGCAAAACTATCATAAGCATCGCGCCCGTGCACAGCGAAAACTCGTACATGTTCGGCGCCTTCCGCAGGCTGTAAATTGTCGCTATGAAAAGTATGAAAAACGCCGCTACCACCGCTATCGTAAAAATCAGGCCGAGCTCTTCGCCTACGATTGCGAACACGAAGTCGGTGTGCGCCTCGGGAAGGAACGAGAGCTGCTGGCGTCCGTTCCCTAAGCCAACGCCCTCAACGCCGCCCGATCCGAATGCGAGAAGCGCCTGGTAGAGCTGGTACGAACCGTCGGCCTTCGTGCCTTCCACGTCCATGAAGCTCATGATTCGCTGCAGGCGGACGGGGTTGTGGTAGATTGCCGCGGCGAAAGCGGCAACGGCGAGCAGCACGAGCGAGCCAAGATAGCGCACCTTCGCGCCCGCGAGAAAAATCAGGGTAAAGCCAACCGCGCCGCAAAGGGCGGTCGTGCCAAAGTCGGGCTCTAGGATAATCAGCATGCAGAATGCGCCGAGTATGCAGAATGGCTTGATTATGCCCGTAAGTAACTCGCCCATCCTGCGCTGGTTGTCGTGCAGGTACGACGACAGCAGGATGATGAGCGAGAATTTGGCGATGTCGCTGGGCTGTATGAGTATCGGGCCGAATTCCAGCCACCTGCGCGCGCCGTTTACTTCCTTGCCGATTGCGGGTATGAGCGCCAGCGCCAGCAGCACGAGCGTGCCGATTGCAAGGGGTATGGAAAGCTTTTTAACGAGCTTTAAATCGACAAATGCGGCGAAGATTCCCGCCGCAAATGCCACGCAAAGCCATATGCTTTGCTTTCTTGCTATCATGAATGGGTCGGCCCTGTTGGCGCCCGCGCTCCTGAGAATCAGGAGGCCGAGCACGCTCAAAAACAGCACAGGAAGTATGATTGCAATCCACGCGCCTAAAAAAGAACCTTTTTCAGATTTTACCTCCATCACCTGATGTTTTCGAGCCGGCTTCCATCAAGCATTAAAGTTCGACCACGGGAATGTCTTCCTCAAGTATTTCCAGCTCCTCTATCTGCTCCTTGGGGGCTGCGGGAGTGCCTGTGGCGGGTGCCGCAGTAGCGGGAGCCGAGGGAGTCACAACGGGTGCCGCAGTAGCGGGAGCCGAGGGAGTCACAACGGGTGCCGCCGGGGTGGGGTCAACCTTGATGGCGGGGGCGGGCTCCGTCTTGACGGGGTCGGTTGTGGCGGGTGCCTTGGCTTCGGCCTTCTTTTCGGGGGCCTTGTCCGACTTGATTGCGATAACCTGGCCGACCCTTATCTTGCGCGGGTCGGAAATGCCGTTGCGTTCGGAAATTGCGCTGATGCTCGTGCCGTATTTTTTTGCGATGGCGCCGAGAGTGTCGCCGGCCTTGACCGTATAGGAGATTTCGCCCGCCGCTGGAGCCGCAGCCGAGCCGGAGGAATTTGTCCGGGCAACTGCCTGTGCCTTTGCGCCTTTGGCGACCGTGAGTTTCTGGCCTATCTTTATGTTGTGGTTTTTAAGGCCGTTGATTTCCATGAGCTGCCTTACGGTCATGCCAGTGTTCTTGGCTATGCGAGAAAGAGAGTCTCCCTTTTTGACGGTGTAGATCGAGGTTTCTTCGGAAATGGGGGACGAAACCAATTCTTCCATGGCGGGCTTGGGCGCCGCGGCCGAAGACTTGCCGGGAATGCTGATTTTCTGGCCTACCCTTATGACGCTTTTCATGTTCATGTTGTTTTCGGCGAGGAGGTCGCCGAGCTTCACGCCGTGCGCCGACGCGATTTTCGAGAGGCTGTCGCCTTTCTTGACTACGTATTCGGACGATTCAGATGCCGCGGGCTTGACCGTTTCGGGCTTCTTGACTGTGGCGGGCTTTGCGGGCTCGACGATTTCGGTGTCGTCCACGGGAACGATTACTTCGTTGACGCTGTTGCCCGACATGTTCCAAGAGGGGCGCGTGGGCGCGGCGCGGAGCGCGGCGCTGCCTTCCGGGGGTGTTATCTCCGCGAGATCCTTGTACGGGTCGTCGGCCGGGGCCGTCGTCGAAGTGTCGGCTATTTCCTCGGCGCTCGCCGTGGCGGTTCCCGCCTGCGGCTTTTCAGGTTCGGAGCTGCATCCGGCCTGGACCAGAAGTGTGCCGATTATCGCGGCATGCAAAGCTACTATTGCTGTGATGGCTACAGATTTTTTCATGATGTTTCTAATACCCCTAATTTTCGTCTAATTTTTACTATATTTTAAATTACTTCAAACACAAAACTGCGCTTTCAAAAGATTTTCCCCTGTCCGCATAGCCTGAAAACATGCCGAAACTCGAAAAACCCGGGCTGAAAAGCACGCTTCCGCCATTCGCCATTTCCGCCGCCGTCTTTACGGCCTCCTCCATGGAGGGTTTTATGACCGCCCCGAGTGGCAGCGTTTTGAGCTCGTTTTTCAAAATTTCCGCGGTTTCGCCGATGAGCACCGCGCCCTTTGCCGACTCTTTGACGGCCTTGACCAGTTCCGACAAACCGCAGTGCTTGTTCTTGCCTCCGCCGAGCCAAACAAGGTTTGGCGCGCCCTTCAATTCCTCGAGCGCGGCGATTGCCGCATGAGCGTTGGTGGCTTTCGAGTCGTTATAAAATTTCACGCCGCGCGCCTCTATCGGTTTCGAGAACCTGTGCGCGGGCAATGAGAAAGTCCGCGCGGAATCCTCTATTTCCGCGTCCGAAATTCCAAATGACCTTAAAAGCTCCCGCGCCATAAAAAAGTTTTTCGACTGCACGGAGGTGTCAAAGGGAACCGGCCCCCTCTCGCTTCCGCATTCCTTTAAGACAGCGGAAAAGCACGGAAGTTCTCTGCCGTATTCCTTTGCGGCTTCGGCGACGCTTTCGCCCGCGACGAGCATTTTGCCTTTCAAATTTTCGACGAGCTTGAATTTCGCCCCAAAATATTCGCGCAGGTCCTTGTGCCAGTCGAGGTGGTCGGGCGCAAAATTCGTCCAGAGCAGGGCGTCGGGGCGCAGGTATTTCAGCCTGAACGTCTGGAAAGAGCTCAGCTCGCACACCGCGATTTTTTTGGAATTGTCCGCGCCGTTGCAAAACGCGCTTAGCGGTTCGCCGATGTTTCCAGCGGAGAGCGCGTCAAAGCCCGCAGACTTTAGCGCGTGCGTAATAAAGCTCGTCACGGTGGTCTTGCCGTTGGTGCCGGTTACCGCGATTATCTTGCCGTCCCACGCGAGGGCTGAAAGGTCGGGTTCGCATATGGCCGCCGCCCCGGCGTCTTCGGCTATTTTTATCCATTCATGGTCTGGACGGAAGGCGGGCGAGTATATGATAAGCGCATGGTTCTTCGCCGCCTCTTCTGAAAAAGGCTCAAGCTCCGAGCCGGAAATCCTGCCGTCGCGCTTGGAGTTTTCCTGCGCGTAGAAAACCGATTCAATGCCGAGCCGCTCCAGCAGGCCGCGTGCGGCCATGCCGCTTACGCCCGTGCCGAACACAGCGGCCTTTTTTCCCGCCGCGAGCTCTTTTATCGCATTGTATCCGTTTTGCTTTTCCATTTCCTATCTGACCTTTAAAGTCGCCAGAGCGGCGAGCGCAAAGATTAGCGAAATTATCCAGAAGCGCACCACGACTTTAGTCTCCTTCCAGCCCTTGAGCTCGAAGTGGTGGTGTATGGGCGCCATTAAAAATATCTTCTTTTTGGTGCTCTTGTACGAGCCCACCTGAAGAATGACCGAGACCGCCTCCATTACGAACACGCCGCCCACTATTATGAGCGTGAAAGGCTGCTGCACCATGAACGCGATGACGCCTATGAGGCCGCCGAGCGCGAGCGAGCCGGTGTCGCCCATGAAGACTTCCGCCGGGTGCGCGTTGTACCAAAGGAATGCGAGCGAGGCCCCCAGAAGCGCGCAGCAAACCACGGTAAGCTCGCCGGAGCCGGGTATGTACTGCAATTGCAGATATTCCGCGTAAATGGAGTTGCCTGCAATGTAGCTGAACACCGCGAAGGCCAGCGCCGCCGAAACGGTGCAGCCTATGGCCAGCCCGTCCACGCCGTCCGTAAGGTTGATGGCGTTGCTCGAGCCCGCTATCACAAAAAACATGAATACCGCCGCGAACCATATCGGCATGGAAGTCATGATCGGCTCCTTGAAGAAGGGGGCCCAAAGCTCGCGCATCAGAACGCCGTAGTCTTTCGAAAAAAGCAGGATTGCGAGCGCCGCGAATGCGGCGAAAGCCTGCACGGCGAGCTTCAGCTTGCCGGGAACGCCCCTGCTGTTCTTCTTGACGATTTTAAGGTAGTCGTCGGCGAAGCCCAGGCCGGTAAGGACCGTGTAGACAAAAAGGGCGGTGAACACCAGCGCGTTCATGCGTGCGAAAAGCACTATGGATATCGCAGTCGCGCCGAAAATGAGCACGCCGCCCATTGTGGGCGTGCCTTTCTTTGATCCGTGAAGCTCGGCGAGCCTGCCCACTTCCTCCTTCGTCCTGAAGCTCTGGCCAAACTTTACTTTCCTTAGCATTTCTATCACGTAGGGTGCGCAGAATATGCCTAGGAAGAAAGAAAGCGCCATCGCCGAGGCGCACCTGAAAGACAAGTACCTGAAAAGGCGCAAAGGCCCGTACCAGGTCTCGAGATCTGCCAAATCGAAAAGCATTTAGATCGTTTCCCTGTCGTCTTCCGACTCTTCTTCCTCTATGTTTCCTATTTCGTCGTCCTCGTCGTCGCCGATCTCTTCGTCCGAAAATTCCTCTTCCGCGAATTCGTCGCCGTCGTCCGAATCGTCCTCCTGTTCGGGGGCCGCGGATTCAGGTTCGTCTTCCTCCTCGGGGTCTTCTTCGATTTCGATTGAAGTCGTGATGGAAAGTTTTTCGAGTATTTCGGCGGGGAGCGCCTTTTCAAGCTCGCACACCCTGCTTCCCTTGACGAACGCAAAGCCCTCGAAGCTTTCGAGGAGCGCCTTGGCGTCCTGCGAGTTTTCGAGCACGCTTATGGCGTCTTCCGGCCAGCCGCCTTCAAGCATGCCGGCCTTGTAAATGTCGGCGTTGGGCCCGACGAGCACGGCCTTGTCGCCGTCCCTGTGGGGGAGGGTGGAGCCTATTTCCTTGTGGTGCCTGTGGTTGGCGAGGCCCAGCTCCGCCATGGAGCCGAGAACGAACATGCGCCTTTCGGCGTCGGCCGAGATTTTGGCAAAATACGAAAGGGCGTCTTTCATCGACGTGGGCGAGGCGTTGTAGCAGTCCACGTAGAATTTCGACTTCTCGGTTTCGACAACGCCGCCGCGCATCGGCAGCGGCGCGAAAGATTCAAGCTTGAGCGCCACCTGTTCTTCCTTGCTGCCCAGCATGAGGCTTGCGGCCACGGCGAGCAGCGCGTTGTCGAGCATGCCCGCGCTCATGCGGCGCACGCGGAAGTAAAATTCGTCGCCGCCCTCGATGCACATGTCGATTGCGACCATGTCGTCGCCCTCGTCCCTGAGGGTGTACCTGAACACGAGGTCGGCCTTGACTTCGGGCGCGTCGGCGTGCGCAACGACCGCCTTTTTGCAGGGCAGGTCGGAAAAGCTTTTCCAGCTTAGCAGGTTGTTGTGCAGGACGCACCAGCCGCCTTGCGCCACGTGCGCGGGCAGCACCGCCTTTTCCTTGGCGACGTTTGCAACTTCAATGAAATTTTCGAGGTGCGTAAGCCCCACATTCGTGACGATGGCGATGTCGGGCTCAATCATCTGCGCGAGCTCCTTCATCTGCCCGGGCGCGGCCACGCCGGCCTCTATGATGGCAGCCTGGTTCTGGCGCAGGTCTATGCGCGTCAGGGTGAGGGGCACGCCTATTTCGTTGTTGTAATTCTTTTCGGTTACCAGCGGGGTTTTCCACGCCAGAAGCTGCGCGAGCATTTCCTTGGTGGAAGTTTTGCCGCACGAGCCCGTGATTGCCACCACAGGGTTTTCGTAGCGAAGGCGGTGGAATTTCGCAATCTGCTGGAGCGCCTTGAGCGAGTCTTTCACGACGAGTACGGGGACGTCCAGCCCCTCTATTTCGTGCTCGGCGATTACGGCCTTCGCGCCGTTTTCAACGGCGTTGGCGGCGAAATCGTGCCCGTCGCGCTCGCCCTTCAGGGCCACGAAGGCGAAATCTTTTTCCATGTTGCGGCTGTCGTTCGAGAACCCGTGTATGTCGGGCTTCTTGTCGGCGCCGAGGTTTGTCCAAGTTCCGCCCGTCCAGGCCTGAAGGTCGTCTGTTTTGTAAAAAGGCATTTTTTTATTTGTTTGAAATGTGAATAAGCTGTGAAAAGTTAAAAGGGGAAGGCTAGCAGGTTTTGCGGATTATAAAAGCCCTTTCAGCGTCAAAAGCTCCTCCGCGACGCGCTTGTCGTCGAATGGTATGATGGTGTCGCCCAGTTCCTGGAAAGTTTCGTGCCCTTTGCCCGCGATAAGAATGCAGTCTCCTTCGCCCGCGGCGTCTATTGCGAGGTTTATCGCGCGGCGGCGGTCTTCGACGAATGCTATGCGCTTGTCGTCGATGACGCCCTTTTTCATGTCGTCAAAAATCTGTTCGAGGCTTTCCCCGCGCGGATTGTCGGAAGTGGCCCACGCGATGTCGGCGTACTTCTGCACGGCGTTGACCATGAGCGGGCGTTTGCCCCTGTCGCGCTTTCCTCCGCAGCCGAACACCACGAGCAGCTTGCCTTTGACCACTTTGCGAAGCATCGAGAGGCCGTTCTTGAGGGCGTCGTCGGTATGGGCGTAGTCCACGAAAATGTCGAATTTTGTCGGGCTGTTGACCTTCTGCATGCGCCCGGGCACGCCCCTGAAATTTGCGAGGGCTTCGGCCGCCTTTTTCATGTCCTTGCCTTGAGCGTACATCATGGCGAATGCGGCGAGCGCGTTCGACACATTATAGTGGCCGGGCATTTTAACTACGGCTTCACACTGGCCTTCGGGCCATACGAGCGTGAAGCGCGACATCTGCGGCTCCATGACGACGTTCTGCGCCGAGACCGTGGCGTCCTTCGCTTCTATGCCGAAAGATACAAGCTTGACGGAAGGGTCGAGCATCGCGGCGATTTTTCTGCCGTAGGGATCGTCGAAATTAAGCGCCGCGCTCGAGGGCAGTTTGCCCAGCGCGCCCGTGAACATCGAGGCCTTCGTCTCAAAGTAAGACTCCATCGTCTTGTGGTAGTCCATGTGGTCCTGCGTGAGGTTCAGGAAGCAGGCGCAGTCGACATGCACGCCCTTGACGCGCTTTTGGGCTATCGCGTGCGAGCTTATTTCCATGGCCGCCGAGGAGCACCCCGCATAGCGCATCTGGTTGAGCATGGCGCCCAGTTCCAGCGCTTCGGGAGTCGTGCGGCTGGCGGGCAGGCATCTGCCGCCGAGGTCGTAGTGTATCGTGCCTATGAGCCCGGTTTTGTCTCCGGATTCATTGAGCATGTGCTGGACCATCCACGAGACGCTCGTCTTGCCGTTGGTGCCTGTTATGCCGTAGACCTTGAGGGCCTCGTCGGGGTTTGAATAAAAGCTTTTGGCGGCCGCGCCCATGATGTCGCCGATGTTAGCCACCTGTATCCACGTGGCGGGGAAAATCTTCGGGGCCGGCTTTTCCGATATTATCGCGACGGCCCCCCTGTGGGCGGCCTCCTCGACAAACACGTTGCCGTCCGTGTTGCAGCCGCCCACGGCGAAGAACGCCGCGCCGGGCGAAACCCTGCGGCTGTCGGCTATGAGCATCTTTATCTCGACCGACTTGTCGCCCGTAAGCTTCACCGCGTTCACGGCCTTTGCGAGGTCGTCGGCGGTGTAGGGGGCGCTGCCGCCCTCCTGACGCGCAAAAGAAAAAGACCCGAAGCGGTTTCTTGCGCCGCAAAGGGAAATCAAGCTGTCCAAATTGGAAAATCCTATCACTGTTTCATTCCTTTCCAGGCGACCTTCTTGTCGAACTCTTCGTCCGTCTGGATGCCCATGTAGTTGGCGGCCTGCTCCGCTATCGTCTTGAACGATGGGGCAGCGACTATGCCGCCGTATCCGACGCCGTTCATCTTCGGCGAGTCAACCACGACGGTTATCGCGAGGCGCGGGCGCATAGCGGGGAAGAACCCCGTGAAAGACGCGACGTGGTCCTTGGTGCTGTACCTGCCGTTGATGATTTTCTGCGAAGTGCCGGTTTTGCCCGCAACTTTGAAGCCGTCGAGCATCGCGCGGCGCGCCGTGCCGGTTTCGCTGACGACCTCGGAGAGCATCTCGCTCATGAGGGTCGCGATTTTCGGGCTGATGACGCGGCGAACGGCCTTGGGCGCGTAGTTGATTACGGTTTCGCCGTTGCTGTCGTAAATTCTGCGCACAACCTGGGGCTGCATGTATATGCCCTGGTTTGCCACGGTGCTCATGGCGCAGTGTATCTGCAGCGGTGTGACCGCCACGGCATGGCCCATGGGAAGGCGCGTGATCGTCAGGCCGTCCCAGTCCTTCACCTTGTGCAGGGTGCCGCCTATTTCGCCAACGAGGCCGAGGTCGGTCTTGCGGCCGAAGCCGTAGAGCGAGGCGTAGTCGTAAAGCTTCTTTTCGCCGAGGAGCACGCCGAGGTGGGCGACGCCCTTGTTGCTGCTCTTTTTCGTTATTTCGCGCACGGTAAGGTTGCTCATGGCGTGGGCTTCCTTGGGCAGGCGCAGTATGCGGCCCTTGTAGGTCAGGGTGTTCGCGTTGCAGTCGAACACGTCCTCGGGCCCAACCAGCGACTCGTTGAGCGCGGCGGAAATCGCGACGATTTTGAAGGTAGAGCCCGGCTCGTACTGGTCGCTGATTGCGCGGTTGCGCAGGGCGTCCTGGTCGTACTTGTTATACTCGTTGGGGTCGAAATTCGGGTAGCTTGCCATTGCGAGGATGTAGCCCGTGGCGGGGTCGCTTACGATTATCGTGGCGCTCTTTGGATTGTACTTTTCCACGATGTGGGCGATTTCCCTGTGCGCCATTTCCTGTATGATAAGGTCTATGGTAAGCTCGACATTGAGGCCGTCGGTGGGCGAAACTTCGCGCGAACGGAACTGCGCCAGCTCGCGGCGCCTGCCGTCGCGCTCCGTTTCAATCCATCCGTCCTGCCCGCGCAGGTAGTATTCGAACTGCCGCTCCACGCCCATGACGGGCGCGAACTCCTTGTTGACAAAGCCTACTACGTGCGACATGAGCGCGCCCGAGGGGTACACGCGCGTGTAGCTGCGCGTGCCGTAGACGCCCTTGATCTTGAGGTCCATTATCCTTTTGTAGACGTCCTCGTCCATGTTTTCGGCGAGCTTGCGCCAGCGCTTCCGGTCCGGCGTGGGCGAGCACTTCGCGAGCACTTCGGAAAAGTCTTCGCCCAAAATCATGGCGAGCGTCTGTATTTTCCCGCGCACTTCGGGGTCGTTAACATCCGTCAGTTCGGGGTCGACGCCGAGTTCGATGACGGGGCGGCTCGTGGCCAGAAGGTTGTGGCGGGAGTCGGTTATGCTGCCCCTGCGCGCCTCGATGATGTCGAGGCGGTTGCGGACCTTGTCGGTCACGGCTATGCTCTGGTCGCTTTTTACGACGTGCAGATAGTAGAGGCGTCCGAACACCGCGCAAAATGCGCAAGCCAGCACCGTTACCATGAATGCCAGCCTGCCGCGCGATATGAATATGGACGCCTTGCTTGCGCGCTTCCTTCTCACTGCCTTGCGCCTCCTTCGCGTTCTTCGGGGGTTCTGAACGAAACGAGCCCCTTCGACCTGTCGGTGTAGTCAACCCTGCCGCCGTCGTAGTTTTCATAGGCCCACACTATGCCCGCCATCTTTGGGGGCGTGAGGTATGTGCTTGCGCGGCGGGTCAAAGTCGCGGGGTTTTCCTGCTCGGCGATTTTCACGCTGAGCTCCTCGTTGTCGCGGCGCAGCTTCTTGATGTTGCCCTCGTGGGACATGATGCGCCTGGAAATTTCGGCCTTCTCGTGGCGTTCTGCGGATATGGCGAACGCGCCGCCGCATGTCACGCTGAGGAATGCGACAAAAAGAACCGCCATGGATATTATATGCCTTGCCTTAAGGTCTGTCATTGTTTCAGTCCTTTCTCAACGCACGCAGCTTTGCGCTGCGGCTGCGCGGGTTTTCTTTTGTCTCTTTTTCGGTTGGTAGTATCGGTTTTCTTGTTATGAGCTCGCCGAGCCTTATCCTGTCCTGGACGAAGCTCGTGTCTCGGCGGTCTTCGGGACGCCCCGCCATGCGTTTGAAAAATTTCTTTACGATTCTGTCTTCGAGCGAGTGGAAGCTTATGGCGGTTATCACTCCGCCGGGCTTGAGCTTTTCGAAGGCCTTGGGCAGGGCGCGCTCTATTTCTCCCAGCTCGTCGTTGATTTTTATGCGGATGGCCTGAAACGCGCGCGTGGCCGGGTGTATCCGTTCGTGCGGGTTGGGGGCGGCCTCCTCAATGGCTTTTGCCAAGTCGGCGGTGGTCGAGAGCCTGCCTTCGTCCCTCGCGGCGATTATCGCGCGCGCAACTTTCTTGGAGCGGGGCTCCTCGCCGTACTCGCGCAGAACGGTGGAAAGCTCGTATTCGCCGACGCTGTGGATGTATTCGAGCGCGGTGGGGCCGTCCTTGGTGTTCATGCGCATGTCAAGCGGGCCTTCGCGCATGAACGAGAAGCCCCTGTCGTCCTGGTCAAGCTGGAACGAGGATACGCCGAAATCGAAAAGAATTCCGGCGTATCCTCCGGTTTGTAGTTTGTCTAGGTTCGAAAAGTTAAGCGGCTCGAAAACGAACCTGTCGCCGAATTCCCGTTTGACTTCCTCCGCGCGCTCAACAGCGGCGGGGTCGCGGTCAATCGCGATGACTTTGCAGTTCGCTTTTCCTAGTATGGCGCGGGTATGGCCGCCGCCTCCAAATGTGCAGTCAAGATAGGTTTCGCCGTCCGAGGGGGCCAAAATTTCGACAGCCTCCTCCAGCATCACGGGGTAGTGCCCGCGCGGCGCCGTATTTGTTATCTTTCTGTCGTCATCTGGTGTTGACATTTAAGGTTTCTCGTCCTGCTGCTTTGCTGATGTTGCGGCCGCCTTGCGGCGTCCATTTGGTTGTTGGGTTTGTCAGGATAGTGTAAAAAATTTTCATGTGCGGGATGTTTGTCGCTTTTAGAAGCCCATCTCTTCGAGGACTTCGTCATAGTCAACGTTCTCGTCTTCAGCCTGGGCCGTTCCCTCGGTAACCTGTTTGTACTTCTCGGGATTCCAGACTTCAAAAGTGTTGCCGTTGCCGACGAGGCATATCTCTTTGTCGATGCCGACCCTCTTTAACACCGCTTCCGTGAACATTATGCGCCCGTGCTTGTCGCACCCGAACGTATAGCTGTCTTTCATCATCTTGCGGATGGCCGTCTGCTTGACCTTGTTCTTTTTGCTCACCTGCGAGATCTTCTCGCGCATGAGCGCCATTTCCTTGGGGGGCAGGATGGATATGTATTCGTCGTCCTGAACTATGGCCAGATAGGAATTGTCGTCCTCGTCGCCTGCGAAGCGCCACTTTGTCGGGAAGCTCACACGGCGTTTTTCGTCGAGCTGCTTTGCAAACTCGCCTGCGTAGAAAAACTCCTTTTTGAACTCGTCGAACATTCCTTACATCTTTTCCATTTTTCACCATTTTTGCCCATTTACCCCCATTGTCAAGTGTTTCTTGGAAATATTTTTGACGTTTTTGAAAAATAATTTTGCCGGATTTTCGAGTTTAATTAATTGAAAATACGTAACTTAAATGAAAAACCGCCCGGAGTCTTCCCGGGCGGTTTGCCTAAAGTGTAAATTTTTTCGTTTTTTTTACGAAAGCGCGGAAAATTTTTCAGTATCCGTCCATGAACAGGACGATTCCTACGCCGAATACGTCCCATTTTTTCGTTTTGCCGTTTCCGGCGGGCATTTTTGGATACTTGCCCGAAGAGTTCAGCACGTCGGCCATTTCGCGGACTAGTTCAGCGCACGCGAAATGCGCGCCCCATGTGGCCGAAGTGTTTTTGTTGGGGTTGCGTATTTTAAATTCGCGCAGGCCCGCGCCGCCTTTTTTGCGCGTGCCGCCGCGCCCCGAGCATACGAGGCAGAGCCTGTCTAGCCCCGCGCCTTCCAGGTTTTCTTCCGCAAGCCCCATGAGGTCGAGCCTGTGGAGTATCGAAAACGAGCAGCGCGAGTCGTATATGTTCTGCTCGTTTTTCCTGCCGTAGGTTGCGAGCGCCGCGACTTTCGTCCAGCCGCTGTTCATGGGCGCGCCGCAGTCGTCGCGGTTTGTAATGGCGGTTTTTACAACCTTCCAAGTGTTCGAAAAATCGTAGCTGTTGGGGCGCAGGCCGCCCCATATGACGGTCTGCCGCGCCAAATCTTCCAGCGCCTCGAGGTCTTTTTTTGCGATGTCCTTTTCGCTTCCAACCTTGCGCCAGTCATATTTCGCGGTTATCGCGGCAAAGCCTTTGGTTATCGGCAGTATGTCTTTTCTTATGCGGTCTCCGGCGGGGACTGGCGACGACATGGCGTAGGCGAACTGCCTCAGGCGAAAGTCCCAGCCCGCAGACCTCGGCGCGCCGCGCACGTCGATTATTTTTCCTCGGACGGATTTGCGCAGTACGAATTCGTCTTTGCCGATCCATTCTACGAGCGCTGTGGCCACCTCGCGCAGGGCGGGGCGCCTTGAAATTTCGGGCATGTTTTTTATATCGGGCAGCATGAGAATTTATTCCCTCCTCCAAACCATTCTTATTTCCGTTTCGCCTGTTTCCGCGCTTATCCCGCGCGATTTCTCGCTGAAGCCGTTGCGCTCGTAGAATTTTATGGCGCGCGTGTTCTTCTCGTAAACGTCCAGCTCCAGCGCGTCGTTTTTCGACTTCGCAAAATCCAGAAGCTTTTTGCCTATGCCCGAAGACTGGTATTTGCCCGAGACGAAAATTCCCGCGACGTATCCGTTCGACAATCCCATGAAGCCCCTTATCTCACCGTTTTCCGTGAAGGAATAAATGTCTGCGCCGCCCTTGTTCTCTTCCAGCGCGGAGCGGTTGGCCTCCCAGTATTCGCGCGGGATAAAACCGTGGGCGTTGACGTTTTCCACAAGCCATATGCGCGTGGCCGCGGCCGTATCTTTTTTGCTTAAAATCTCTATCATGCTCATAGGGGCGCGTGAAATTGCGCCTGATGCTTCGTTTCGAAAATCATCCGCACCAGTCACGTACTCAAGTACGCTCCTGTCGCATATAATTTTCAAAGCCTCGCCTGAGGCGCAATTTGACGCGCCCTTTAGAAAGTGAGCACGCGCGTTGCGCGTGCAAAGTATAAAAAAGCAATGTATTTTTTCAAAAAAACACGCGAATTAAAATCTCCAGTGCATAAAAGCTAAAGGAGTTAGACAAGCGGTTTAAGGAATGTAGAGTAGATGTTTT
>CALXSL010000004.1 GCA_944391135.1 uncultured Opitutales bacterium | reverse complement strand
ATACTTCCCCTCGCCTTTCAGGCTGATGTTGTACTCGCATTTTCTTCCGAAAATGTCTCGCCCTTCGGGTGGCGGCTTCGCCGCCATACTTCCCCTCGCCTTCGCTCGGTGTTCATGCGCCCTTCCCGAGGTGCTGAATGGCGGCCTTCATCTTGTCGATGGTTATGGGCTTGAGAACCACGTCTTTGAAGAGGCTCCTGTCGAGCCCGTCCATCTGCGAGTCGGCCGTGATCACCACAATGGGGATATCCGAAGTGTCCGGATTTTCGCGGATCTTTTTTGCAAGGTCCGCACCGCTCATTTCGGGCATCCACAAGTCGGTGAAAATCGCGTCGGGCCTGAAGCCTTCAAGCTTTTCGAGCGCCTCCTGGGCGGAGCCGCACGGCACGGATTCCAAGCCGAGCTTTTTGAGCACCGCGCCGAGAACCTTGAGGTTCATGGGGACGTCGTCTACAATCATGACGGTACCCGAAACGCTTCCGCCGGACACGGCGGCGGGCTGCCCGGCGGGAGCCGGAAGCGCTTCCTGTCCGGCAAGCCGGACATGCTCCAAAACGAGCGTGAACACGCTTCCCCGCCCTTTTTCGCTCTTCACCTCTATGCGGCCGCCCATGCGGTCTGCGAGCCTCTGGGAAATGGGAAGCCCAAGCCCCGTGCCCTCGTACACATGGTTGCCGCGCACGGCGCCGGGATGCTGTTTGAACGGCTCGAAAATGCGCGCGAGATAGTCGGGCGAAATGCCGCTGCCCGTGTCGGCAACCGAAATGCTCAACTGCCCGGACTTCCCGGAAGAATCGGGCTTGAACGAAAGGCTCACCTTTATGCCGCCTTTTTCTGTAAACTTGACCGCGTTGCCCACGACATTTAAAAGCACCTGCTTGAGGCGCATGAGGTCGAGCATGAACATGTTGGGCATTCCGGGCGCAAAAGACACGCCGAGGCTTATACCCTGCTTTTTCACGGCAAAGCCGAACACGTGCTCAAGCTCGTCCATAAGCGCGCGCATATCCACGGGAACGGGGACGAGATCCAGCTGACCGGCCTCAAGCTTGGAAAGGTCGAGTATGTCGTTGATGAGGTTGAGCAGAACCTTCGCGGAATAGTTGATGTTTTTGATGTTTTCCACGCGGTCGCCCGTGTTCATGCCGGGGTCCTGCGCGAGCTCGCTGTAGCCTATAACGGAATTGAGCGGCGTGCGCAGCTCGTGGCTCATCGTTGCGAGGAAATAGCTTTTCGCGCGGTCGGCGGCCTTGGCTGCGTCTATGGCCTTCAGCAGCATGCGCCTGCCCTCGTTGAATTCGGTCATGTCAATGGCGCTGACAATCACGTTGGACGCCTCGCCGTCCATGCCGAATATCGGGGAGGCGTGCACCACGTACTCCCTTTCGTTGACGGTGATTTCCGAGCTTTGCGGCTCCTCGCTTTTGATGCACCTGGCGACAGTTCCGGCGCATTCGGGATCGCGCGCGCAAAGGTCGCGCCAGCGCAGGCCGCCCATTTCGTCGGTTTTTTTCGCGAACATCTTGCCCGCCGCCCTATTGGCGGTAACCAGCAGGCCGCCGTTGTCGAAAAGCAGCACCGGTATCTGGATGGATTCCAGAATCATGCTTTTTTCGGCCTCGCTCTGCTCGAGGTTTTCGATGCCGCGCTGGCGGTCCATGTAAAGTTCGAATATGCCCGCGGCGGATTCGAGCATGCGCTCCTCGGCGGTCATGAATTTGTGGCCGCCGTTGGTGAAGTCTACAAGGATAAAGCCCCAAAGTTTCCCGGCGCTCCATATGCCCGTGGCCATAAGCGACTTTATCTGCGAGCAGTCCAGCCCCTTGGATTCGTAAAGGCGGCGCATCTGTATGAACTCAGGAGATGCATCCTGCGCGAGCCTGTCGGTGACAATTGTTTTGCGCTGCCTGAGCGAATTCGCCCACTCCGAAATGTCTGCGCCCGCCACGTTTTTGAGGTCGCCCTTTCGCGACGGGACGCCCGGCGCCGACCACTCGTAGACGCCGCCTATGCCGAAATCCGGGGAGAATTCGAAAACGCAGCACCGCGCGGCGCCGAGGCGTTTTCCCATTATTTCAAGAATTCCATTTGCCATTCCGTCGCGCGAATCCGAAGAAATCGCGAGCTTCAGGCACTCGTTGACGATCCTTTCCTGCTCGGCGTAAGCCTTCATGCGCTCGCGCGCCTGCACGAGGTCGGTGACGTCGAAGCTCATGCCGAGAACAAGCTTTTCGCCGTCCGACTCAAGCGGCACCTTTATGGTGTGCGCGTTTATGCGTTCGCCCTTGTAGACGGCGATTTCGTCGAGAACTTCGGGTGCGCCCGACTCCGCAACCCTGAGATCGTCGGCGACATACTTGCGGGCGAATTCCTCCGGGTGGATGTCGTAGTCGGTCTTGCCAACGAGATCGTCCGACTCCATGCCGAGGGCCTCGCGGTAAATAAGGTTGGCCATCACGTATCTGCCGCCGTCGGAAGTGTCTTTTATCCACAGCGAGCACGGCAGGTTTTCCATCATTTTCGACAGAAGCTCGCTCCTGTCCTTGAGCTTGAGCTCGGTCTCCTTGGAATCGGTGATGTCCTGTATGATTCCCAAATATTCGGGGCCGACGGATGTTTTTTTGCGCTGGACTACCATCCTGAAATGCCTGCGCTTCCCGCCGTATTCAGAGCGGTACGCGGAGTCTATTACGTCCGACTTCCCCTCCATGAATTCGTGCCACTGCGCGAGAAAGGCGGCGCGGTCCTCGTCTACAATCCATTCTTCGGGAGAGACATACTCGCCGCCGCGCTTGGCCCAGAATTCCATTCCGAACGAAGGCATGCCCGACTTCTGCTTGAGCGAAAAGTCGTCGTTGCACGTGAAATAAATTATTTTCGAAAGCTCCGCGGCGTTCGTAAGAAAGGTGTTTTGGGCGAGTATTTCGTCCCTCTTGCGGCGCTCCTCGGATATGTCGCGGAACACTACCACCTTGCCCGGCCTGTCCGCTCCCGAGTACGACACGTCGGAAACGTTTTCCGAAATGAATCGCCTTTCGCCGTCGGCGGATACAAGCACCCTGTCGCTTTCGGAATCCTCCGTTTTATACACTTCTTCAAGCGCCTTGCCGATTGCGTCCGCGCGGCTGCGCCCGGTGAGGTTTTCGGCCTCGCCGTTGAACATGGTTATGCGCCCGGCGCCGTCGGTGGCAATCAGGCCGTCGCCGATGGATTCCATGGTTATGCGCAAATGCTCGGCGGTGTCGCGCTCCCTTGCGCGGGCCTCGAAAAGGTCGGTTACGTCCATCGACGCAGTGAGAACGAGATTCTCGCCGAAGGCGTCCGAAGGAAGCTTTGAAAGTATGGCCTTGCGCTTTGTCGACGAGACCTCGTATTCGACCGTCGCGTCCTTGCCCGTGGACAAAACCTGCGCCACGGAATCTCTGAAGATTTTCTTCATGCCCTCGGGCATGTCGGATATTTCCCTTATTGCGCTTTCGGCGTCGCCCATGCGCCTGAAAACGACCTTGCCGTCGGCGTCGAACACGGCGATTCTCAAGGGGAGTTTTTTTAGCAGTATGTTGTTGCGAAGGAGAATCCTGTTGCGCACCACGAGGAAAATGCTGACGCCCGCGAGGATTACGAACGCGAACGCCAAAACGACGATGGAGAGCTTATGCTGGCTCCAAACGCTTGGCGGCCGCCCGAAAAACATTGCGCCTTCGGGAAGCTCGGAACGCGGCACGCCGTAAAGGTCGACGGCCTTCCAGTTGAACACGGGCGAAACGGGCGTCGCGTAAATTTTGTTTTCGGGCATAGCGCCCGTTTTCAGTATTTCCGCGGCGATTTTCGCCGCCTCCGCGCCCGCGTCGCTTCCAGAAGCCGACATGCCGCCGAACACGGCGTCGCTCATGAGGAACTCGTCGCTGAAAATGGGGCCCGAAAAATGCTCCCTCATCATGCCCAGAAGGCTGGACTGCGTGAGGAATATTTCGGGCGCCGCACTACGCCAGCCGTCAAATACGACAAACGAGTTTTTGCCCATCTCCCCCAACATGCGCATCATCTCGTCGGTGCCGTATTCGGAGCCGCTTATGAACTTGAGCTTCGCGGCGGTAAAATTTTCAAGCTGCCTTTTTGCGTGCCGCTCAACGGCCGAGCCCCTAGGCCCCGCGTCGGTTATTATGGCAACTTCCTCCGTATAGGGGAAAAGCCTAATACCAAGGTTGACATTCGAAAGCACGTCGGGCGTCTCGGTGACGGCCACAGTGTTTGGGAACCTTTCGGAGTCGAATTCCAGAAAGTCGGGATAGCCCGCGAATATTACGGGCGTATCCTTGAAATCGAGCGTGTACTGCGCCTCGAGAAACTCGATTGCCGGAAGCCCCATGATTACGATGAGATCGGGCTTGTCGGCCGCCACCTTTTCCCTCACCTGCTCCATCGCGCCGTCCATCGGCGATATCGAAGGCATGCGCAGAACGCCGAATTCTACCACGGTTATGCTGGCGGGGACTGAAGATTCGGCAAGGCCCTTTTCGAACGCCGAAATGAAATCGCCCGACCATGCGTGCGCCGATGTGTGCGAATCTACCACCAGTATTTTCTTAACGCCGCTTTCGCCGACAGCGTCCCGCGGAACGGCGGAAGCCGGCAACGCCCCCAAAAACAGAAGGAGACAAAAAAAACGCGCCAGGCACAAGGCCGGCGAAAATTTTATGCGTTCAAAAAAATACATATAAAAACCACTTGTTAACTCGCCAATAAACATTCAACTAATCGCCGTTCTTAGCAAGCAATTAATAAGCCCGCACCGCATGGCGCAAACGCCCATGAACCGGATTTGCGCCGCAAAATTTTGCGGGAAACATTCCGCATGCGAGGCATACATGTTAAGACCCACGCCGCGCGGGAATGTTCGCAACAATCCCCCGCAAACGAAAAATTCCAGCAACATTCGCCGCGGGAGTGCCTGCAAAGCATTCTGGCAAAAGCACTTTTTTATATTTTTTGCGCGTGCAAAGCACGCGCCTACTCGTCGTGTCAAATTGGCTCGCGGGCTACGCCCCGTTTGCGCTCGCACTGCTCGGCTATTTGCCTTTGGCAAACCCATTCACGGCGCCTTTGCTCCGTGAACGCCCTCCGGGTCTTTGCTGCGCAAAGCTTCCTGCTTCGCAGCCATTCGCCCTCCGGTTGAATTGCGCGTCAGGCGAGTACTTGAAAGGGGTCGGCGGTGGAAGCATACTGGCGTGTGCGGCCACTGGCAACCCCTTTCAAAGCGTAGCATCACGCGTGATTTCACGCGCCAAAACAATATAAAATCCGGAAGAGAAATACCTGCGGCGGCCTACCTGAAAGACTCGGCGGCCTGCTGCGCGCTGTCGAATATGTCGAAAATCTTGTATGCGCGGGTTATTTCAAACACCATCTTGGGCTTGGGCTGCAATGCGGCGAGGGCGAATTTTCCGCCTTTGGAGGTGAAGTCCTTGAAAAACCTCACGACCATGCCCAGCCCCGTGGAGTCGATATATTCCATCTTCGAACAGTCAAAGACGATTTTCGAAGCCTTGTCGCCGAACGAAGCCATTTCGTTCTTGAAAAGCCCCTCGTTCCCGACCGTAAACCTTCCATCTATCGAGACGAAATGAACGTCGCCGTCCTCTTTTACCGTAATCTGCATTGTCAATTAGATTTTCCAATTAAACTTGTGTGTTAATCGGTAGTTTATCAAGATTTTAAATGTTAAGTTTGAATTAAGTAGTTTGACTTATACTTCCGCTTAAAACATTTTTTACGTGTCAATAATAACGATGAAAGATCCTATCAAAGTTCTGGCTGTAGACGACGAGGAATACATGCTCAAGATACAGCGGGCATGCATGCAGAAGCCGGACTTCGACCTTGAAACCTGCTCCGACGCAATGTCGGCGATGGCGGTTTTCAAAGGGGAAAATTTCGACATCGTACTGCTCGACATCGTGATGCCCGGCATTGACGGCTTCGAGCTTCACTCGCTCATCAGAAACGTGCGCCCCGACGTGCCCATTATAATGCTCACGGCGAAGGTCGACGACATCAACGGAACGATGCTCCAGAGGATTTCGAAGGACAAAAACACCTACTACCAGAGCAAGTCGTTCAAGAAGGACGAGCTGATTTCCAAGATAAACGGCATAGTTTCCGAAAGGAACACGGAAATCGAGAAGCAGAGGTATTTCAGGGAGATGGAAAAGGACGTGGAGCTCGCGGGGGAAGTCCAGCGGACAATGTTCCCGTCGTGGGACTCCATCTACCGCGGCACGCGCCTGTGCCTATACTACCGCCCATACATGAAAATCACGGGCGACATACTCAACTTCACGCACCTCTACGACGACACCTTCCTTATGCTCATGGGCGACATCTCGGGGCACGGCATACAGTCGGCGCTTTGCATGTCGGCGGTCAACTATTCGATGGCCACGCTTACCAAGTACGTGCGTCCCGAAAACGTAACGCCCCAGATGGTTTTAAACCACCTGCAGGCCTTCATGAACAATATAGGCTCCGAGCGCTACATGACGTGCATCGCGGCCATAATAGACTTTAAAAACCGCAGGCTCACCTTCCAGAACGCAGGGCATCCGGACTTCATAATGTACAGCCCCTCGCTGGGCGCGACTATAGACACAAACCCGGAGCGGAAGGGCTCAATAGCCGTGGGCCTCACACACGAGACAAGCTACGGCGACGAGGACAATGTCAGCATGGGCTTCCCCGGCGACGCAATCCTGTTCGCCTATACCGACGGGCTCACAGACCTGCAGGACGGCGTCAACGGGACCTACGGCATAAGCTCCATCAGGGAGTTCATGGAGGCCTTTTCGCGCAACAGCCTGCAGGCTTCGACAACGTTCAAGATAATGGACGCGCTTTTCAAGCTGGGCTTCAACGAAATCAAGGACGACATAGCCCTCGTTGCCATATCGCCGCACCTGCCCGACGAATCGGGCTGCGACTACACGATAAAGCCCATGCTTTCCGAAGTCGACAAATTCGCGCAGCGCATGTGCATGGCGGTAACCGAAAGGACGCACAACGACACGCTCGCGGCCAAGGTTGAAATTCTGATGTCCGAGTTTCTCAACAACGTCGTGGTGCACGGTCTCGAAAATAAAAACGCGCCCCACCCCGTAATTTCCGCGCACATAGAGTTCCGCAAGGACGACATACTGCTCGCGTTCTACGACAGGGACAAGCGCTGGAACATGCAGTCGGGCGGAATCGACAACGACAGGACGGCGGACATGCTAAACAGTGCGTGCGCGGAATCCGGCAGGGGTCTTTCCATGATTAAAAAACTCACGTCCTCGATAAGCCGAAACAGGTACGCGGACATGCTAAACGAAACAATATTCACAGTATCATACGATGAAACAAAAAATCCTTGAATACCTTAACAGCGCATTTGGACTGGACGGCAGCGACGCCGAAGAGCTTTTCGTTTCATATGTGCAGAGCATAAACGAAAACGTCGAGAAGCTCGGCCGCGAAGCGGCCGCCAAGGACTTCGCCGCGGTCGCAAAGACGGCGCATTCCATAAAGGGCTGCGCGCTAAACTGCGGGCACACCGAAATGGCCGAAGCCGCCAAAGCCGCCGAATTCGCGGCGAAGGCGCAGGAATCCGGGCCGCTCGACGAAAACGCCGCAAAGATAAGCGCCATCGGCAAGTCACTCGTCGAAGAGCTCAAGTAGCACGGAGGCCACGTGCCCCGCATGGCAAGGGCATATTCGATTTGAATGGCGGCAAATTCGATGGACCTTTCTGTTCACATAAAACTCATTTAAACCGAAAATGCTCCGGATTCGCGATGAACGCAGAAATAGACGACATCATTAAATCCATCGAGGCACGCAACCATGGATCACTGGCGCGGCGCAGGATGAAAATGCGCGCCTAGAACGGCACGGTTCTCGTTGCTTACCTAGCAAAGCGCCTGACGGACATATTTGTGTCGGTAGCGGCGATAATCGCGCTCTTCCCCCTCATGGTGGCCGTGGCAATAGCCATAAAAATGGAGTCCAGGGGGCCTATAATCTACAAGCAGGTGAGGGTTGGCAAAAACGGCAGGCATTTCAATTTCTACAAGTTCAGGTCTATGAAAGTTGACGCCGACAAGCGCAAGGGCGAGCTTTCGGCGAAAAACGACAGCTCCGACGGCGTGATATTCAAGATGAAAAAAGACCCGCGCATGACAAAGATAGGCGCCGTGATACGCAAATTTTCCATAGACGAACTCCCCCAGCTTTTCAACGTGCTCGAAGGCAGCATGAGCCTCGTCGGCCCCCGACCCCCCGCTTCCCGCGGAAGTGAAAAACTATACGCTCGAGGAGCGCAAACGCCTGCACATAAAGCCGGGCATAACCTGCATATGGCAGGTGTCGGGCAGGAGCGACATTCCCTTTAAAAAGCAGGTGAAGCTGGACGAGGAATACATCAAAAGCCGCGGGTTCTTCAAGGACATCATGATACTGCTTAAAACCATCCCGGCAGTCATAACGGGCAAAGGCGCGTACTAGGGCGCTCTCGATTTAAATGGCAACAAATTCGATGAAACTTACAGTTCACACAAATCTCCGTTTGGCCAGACAAGTTTGCGCGCATGACAAGGCTTGCAAATCCAAAAAAGCAGGGATGGCACTGGGCTGTGCGTTCCCTGTTTTTGAGGCGGAGCAAACGCTCTCAGACGCCAAAATTGCTTGCCAAATGTTGCCATTCAAAGCGGAAATGCCCTAATGAAAGCCCTCATAAACTGCGCCAAGCCGGAGTGCGCATGGCCGTCCCGGTTCTTCGGAAGCATAAACCCGTACATGCTCCCCGTGCTCGGCAAGCCGCTGATAGAATACTATCTTGACTGGTGCTCGCTAAGCGGCATACAGGAGGTGCTTGTCGTCGCGGAAGAATACGACGAAGACTTTGCCGATTTCGTTTCCAACGGATCCAAATGGGGGCTTGACGCCACAGTATCCGCAAACTCCGGCGATGCGTCCGACGAAGAAACGCTCAAAAGGAATTCGAATTTCGCAGACGGCGGCGTCTCCGTCATGAGCGGGTTTTTCTTTCCGTACTACGACAAAACCGCACACAGGTCGGAAGTCTCCGAAGACCCGGAAAAAAGAATTTACACAAACGCCAAGGGGCCGCGCAAACACGACTACTGTAAGTGCAAACCCATCGAGTTGGAATCGCTCGAAAAATATTACAAGCTTTGCATGTCGCTGCTATCGCGCGGAACGCGGCACCTGACAATAAACGGCTACGGCTCGGAGCCGGGCGTGTTCATGGGCATGAACATAGTTGTGATGCCGGAGGCGAAACTAGAGCCGCCTTTCGTGATCGGCAACAACGTACAGATTGAGGCGTACACGCGCATAGGCCCGTGCGTCGTGGTCGGCGACACCTGCATTGTGGACAGGTGCACATCCGTTGAAAATTCTATAGTGCTGGGCAAAACCTACATCGCGCAGGACTTGGAAATACGCGGCAAAATACTTTTCGGCAACAAGGTAATAGACCCCGTTTCAGGCCACGAACTGGAATTCCGCGACAATATGTTTTCGGCGGCGCTCTCGCAGGGAAGCCTTGCAAGAAGCGCAAGAAGGGCGGTCGAAATCCCGCTGGCGCTCGCCATCGGGGTATCCATGCTGCCCGCGTACGCGGCATACAGAATAATGGGCATACCAAAGCGCGAATCCATGACCGTCGCCGGCAAAGGCGCGGCGGAGTGCGCGGTTTTCAAAAGGGAGCCGGGGGCAAAAAACTCGTGGTTTTTCAAGCTCGGCATCGATGTGGACTTCAGCGCAGCCAAAAGCGAGTCGTACATAGCGCAAAGGCTCGGCATTATGATGTGGCGCGAAATGGCTCTCGGAGGCAAAGGTCGTCTGCGGAAAATGCGGCGAATTCGACGTGGCGTTCGCAGAGGCAAAATCTACGGAACTTTGGCGCGGTGAGGCGGCAAAACTCATGTTTAACCGCTGCTACGGGCTTATCCTCGCAAAAAAAAGGCTGACCTCGAAAAATCTTTCCGCCGCCGATTTTGATTTTATAGCGCGCAACATATTTTTCGTGCGAAAATTCAATGCCCGAGGGAAAGCCGCAGAGAACCACGGGGATGTCCTTGAGCTCGTCCGTGTAATGGCCCTCGAAGAGCTCTATCGCGGGCATATCGCAGACGGCGACAATGTCCGGCTTTTTTTTGCGGATTATGTCCATGGCCTTTTCATAGGCCCCCGCAATCGGTTTGCCGTCAGGCGTCCGCAGCACGCCGAGTTCCAGCACGGAAACGTCAACGGGATAATCGGCCCTGTCGAGGTACTGCTCCAATCCCGATATGATGTTCTTTGTCCATGTGTGGGATTTGGCAAATGACGCGATGAAAAGGATTTTCTTAGGGACCTGCGTATGTTCCGGAGAACCCCCTCCTTTTGCGGAGCAAGTTGCAGCAGCAAAAGTCAGCGCCATAAAAGAAACGGCGCACACCGCCAGAAATTTTGTTTTTTTCAAAAAGCCCATGAATTGTCCCTCACGCGCCGGCCACGCTTTGAATCGGCCCCACAAAAGGCCGCTTCAAGCTTGATGCGGCGTTGCAAACCCTCCGCCTCGGCGCGGCTTGTCCCCGGACCGAAAGAAAACGACTTTGCCATTGCGCCCATCCGCTTAAGCCAACCGCGCCGGCGGCCATGAAAACACCCGCGCATTCGCGGACATTTTGGTTTTGATAAAATGGCTCTTCAGATGGAACATGATGATAAATCAAACAGAAAGTCCATAGCGCAAAGAGCGCCAGGGCTTTTTTATACGGGCTTGCTTGCAGCGGGCTAAATCATGTAGCCTACCCCGTTCTCGGTTTTTATGACGCCGTCCATTCCGGCTTCTTTCAGCTTTTTGCGAAGCGACGACATATGCACCCTGAGCTGGTCGTCCGTGGAGGAAATGACGTTGCCCCAAATCAGCTTTTTAATGTAAGTCTTCGGGACGAAGCACCCCTTGTTCTTCGCGAGCACCCTTAATATGGAATACTCGATGGGGGTGAAATGGAGCATCTTGCCTGCCACGGTTACAATGCGGGCCGAAAAGTCTATGCGTAGGTCGCCGTAGTTGAAAGAAGGCTCCGGCTTGGAGGGTTTAGACCTGAACGCAACGCGCAGCCTCGCGAGAAGCTCTTTGGCGTTAAAGGGTTTTGTAACATAGTCCTGTGCGCCGCAATCTAGGGCGTCAACCTTGTCGTCAATCTCCTCGTGCGAACTCAAAATCAGAACCGGAATATCGCTCCATTCGCGCAGGCGGCGCAGAACCTCCTTGCCGTCCATGTCGGGAAGCCCGAGGTCGAGAATAACCACGTCCGGCTGGGCCTTTGCAAGCTTGGCAAGCCCCACACGGCCTTTTTCGGCGTCGATAACGTTCATCCCTTCGGATTCTATGACTACCCTGAGCAGTTTTCTGGCGATGGGGTCGTCTTCAATAATCAAAACGTTCCGGGTCTCGGACGCCCCTTCGAAATTTTCTTGGGCAGGACGCGACTCCAATGTCTGTGTATTCTCTTCCGGCATAGTTAGTGTATTGTTAATTTTCTAGTCGATCGGCAATAGCCATTGTAATTTAAAGATTATCGCACAATCACATAACATAGTCCAATTAAGATTCCGTAAAGATTAAGACAGCCAATATTGACAAATGTTTAATAGTCAGAAAAATTAATATGCGCTGGAGCAGAATTTGCGGGTGGAAAAATATACAAAATATTTTAAGCCAGTCCGCCTGCGGTAGTTTTCACACGAAAACAGCAAAAAAAACGGACCGACTATGCGGCCCGCCTTTTCTATTTTTCTTTGCCTGCGTTCTAGCGGGTTAAACCGCTAAACCCGCCTTCTGTGCGCGGAAAATACGAGGATAACGAGCCCCGCCAGCGCGGCAAACGCGGCCGGCTCCGGCACGAGGGCAAATCCGTAGGAGCTGAAGTGCGTAACCTCAAAGCTCAGATAGTTGCCGTCGTATGTCACGCCCTCGACATTCTCCATAAGAGTCCAAGTACCGTCGCCGTTCTGGTGGAACAGCTTGAAACTGCCAAGATTGAAGCTGCCGGCGCCTATATAAAAACTTAAGCTTACAGAGTCGCCTTCTGCCAGTTCCGTTTCGAGGTTGAAGTCGTACGCGCCCGCCATGAGCGCGCCCTCTTCAAGGGAGCTTACGGCCTCCACGAACTTTTCATCCGCGGCGACGTCGGTCACGGAATTTATGGCGTACTCGTTGTTTGACGAGAAATTCATGACTACAGCCGGTGCGTCCGCCACGGAAGAAGTCGATATTTCCACCCTGCCGTTTTCCTCGACGTTGGTTTTGGGCTGTATCGGGTCGTCTATCGTTATTTTCTTGGCTTCGGCAACGATGAAGGAATTTGCGGCGGCGTCGAAGGTGCCGCCGAAGGTTTTCACCGTACCGTTGATGTATTTGTCGCCGGAAGCGAAGCCCGAGTCGGCCGAAACGCCGTACGAGCCCGCAGCAAGGCCTTCGGCCGCAACGAGCTTGAAAGTTCCAGAATTGTCAAAGGCCAGCGAAGACGACGAAAGCGCGGCGTTTCCGAATACCTTCACGCCCAGCGCGGCGCCGGAAGCGATGGATATGGACGACGCGCCCAGCTTGTTGTTCGCGGTCATATCGCCGCCGCCCACAATCAGCGAGCCCTTGAAGTGCTCCATGGACGAATTGACGATGAGTTTGCCCTCGCCACGCTTTTCGACAATTGAAGAGCCGTCCACCGACGCAATGGAGTCACAGCCGGTCCTGCCCGCAGTGCCGATTGTAAGGGTTGCGCCGCGATCGGTGTCGAAAATGGCCTTGGCGTAATTCTCGGCGGGCGGATTCGTGTCGACATTCTTGTTCATCATTAGGAAGCCGCCGTAGCGGTCGTCGTTGACGCCGTTTATGACCGCCGCGTTGCCGCTGTAAGTCATGTCTTTGGTGGCCTTGAACGCAAGCACCGCGCCGTCTAGGAACACCGCTCCGCCGCCGACGGTCGCCGACGTCGCATTGTAGACGGAGGCGACGTTGTCGGTAAAGCCCACGTCGGTAAACACGTTGTTTTCTACCCTGCTCGGTGCGTTGCCGCCGTAGAGCCTCACCGCGCCGCCGCCTCTGACGGATGCACCTGCAGTGAAAGCCGGCGCCTGCAGTCGAGAAGTTTTACTACTATCGGAAACAGGTCCTTCTTGTTTCAACCCGCGCCCATTATCTCGGCCGGATGCTTTTCCAAAACGCTTCTGAAAGTCTCGCCGGCGTATTTGCCTGAAGCCACCACGGAAGACTCGTCCGGGAAGTCGAAAACCTCGCGGCTTTCGCCTATGCTGCCGTCGGGAAGCACGCGCCCCATTTTTTCAAACGAGCGGCCGCCCCAAACCTTTCGGTCGTATACCGGTATGAACCTGATGACGGACATGTTGCTATCTGTATTTTTCGGGAAGAAGCTTCACCAGATCCTTGAGCTTTTCCGCGTATTTTTTCGAGCAAACCAAAGTGGAGTCGCCTGAATGCACGACGACGTCGTCGTCAACGCCGAGCAGCGCCGTGCCCCTTCCGGCGGCGTCGAACACGACGCAGCCGCTCGCGTCGGAAGCGTAAAGCTCGCCGCGCGCAACGTTTCCGTTTTCATCTTTGGGAAGATGCCGCTCGAGAGCGTTCCACGAGCCCACATCGTCCCAGTCGAAATTCTGGGGTACGACATACGCGTTTTTCGCGCGCTCCATGACGGAAAAGTCTATGCTTATTTTTTCTATTTCCGGATAATATTTTGCGGCGGCCCGCGCGGTTTTTACACCGGATTCAATTTCGCCTTTCATGCGCGTCAATGCGCCGTATGTTTGCGGGATGTTTTTTTCAATCGCCCCTAGAACAGAAGATACCTTCCATACAAAAATGCCCGCATTCCAGAAATACCCGCCGTCCGCAAGAAACTTTTGCGCCTTTTTCAAATCGGGTTTTTCGCAGAAGCGGGCGGCTTTGTAATAAGCATCCGAAGGCGTCCCGTATTCCCTGCCCCTTCGAATGTATCCGAATCCCGTCGCGGGATATGCGGGGGCAATGCCTATCGTCACAAGCCTGTCGCCGCCGTCCGCTACGTTCCAAAGATATTTGGGCGTGTCTTTTCTGCTGAGAGGCCAGAACCTTTCGCCAACTCCACCTGCCAATATTACTGCGTATTTTTTCATGAGCCCGTATTCGCCCGAGCGTTTTTGGTTTTGTGTCAATCCGAAGCCGTTTAGTGAAAAGTCGGTTTGTAGCGTGCAAAAAAAGAGGCGCACAACATGTTGCGCAATTTTCCGGCGGCATTCATATAATCGTCCATTCCCCCTTTAAGGAAACGGACAAGCGGCATATTTTTTCAAACTTTAATTTCAAATCGCTCGTTTTATTATCCGCATATCAATGATATTTGCTAATATAAAGTTAACTATACGAATCATTCACTAATGAAACTTAACGCCTTCTTAAGCGGATGGCGCCAGATTTAACAACAGCAGGACATACAAACAGACAGTCCCGGGGGATATTTCCCGCAGGGCGACATATAAACAAACAATTTTTAAGCACTATTGCGAGGACTGCGCCGCACGGCCATTCTCCGAACCGTCCGAAACCAGAACAAGCACCGTCAGCGCGGAAGCCATTATGCAGTAATAGCCGACAAGCTCAAAAAATTCCTCCAAAAACTGCGCGCTTTCAAATTCCGAATGCTCGAAATATCCGCCCGCAAAAATGAACGCCCCGGCCATTGCGAGCAGAATGCCCGACGCGGATTTAAGAAAGCGCAGCGAAGCGTCGAAATAACGCCTGAAATTCAGCGCCGCATATCCCAATACGGCCGCAAAACCTACGATCAAAGTGGCATAGCGCCCGGCTCCGTAGAGCACGAAATCCGCGAAAGCGCCCAAGTTCATCTTGTCGAAATCCACCTCGCGCAAAATCCCCGCATAGCACGCAAGCGCGCAAAAAAGGAGTATGGCGCGCCCCCTCCCTTTTTCAACCAGCGCGGCGGCCGAAACGAACATCACGCAGCTCAGCGCGAGAACGCACGCCTGCAATATCTCGAGGCATCCGTCCTCGAATGTGCACGCGGCGTTGCCAAACGCGAAAAACTCATACGCCGCATAGGACGCGACCGCGATAAAAACGACGGATGACACGAAAGCAAAAACTTTTGCGAACCTTTTCATGCGGCCTCGACGATTTCAGTTTTTTCGCTTGCAGATTCTTCCGCCGCCGCAGGATTGCCGCGCAGCATCAAAACCGACGACGAAAGAATCAGATAGTAGGCGACAAGCTCCGTAATCTCCTCGTAAAACTGCGCATACTGAATGTCGGAATGCTCGATTTCCTGGGACAAAAAAATCAGCAGGCCCGCGCCAATCCAGAGAATGCCGCGTGAAGAACCGAGAAATCTTATGGAAGATTTCAAATAGCGGCGCCAATGATAGGCGGCATATCCCAAAATCGCGGCAAAGCCGAGTATTATTGTGGCATGCCTTCCGGCGCCATAGAGCATGAAATCCGCGAAAGCGCCCAGGCCCATCTTGTCGAAATCCACCTCGCGCAAAATGCCAGCGTAGCATATCATCGCGCAAAAGAGCACTATCGCCCTCTCCGACCATTTGTCTACAAAGGCAGCCCTCAAGAACAAAACCAAGCTCAAGGCCAGTATGAGGGCCTGCAATATTTCAATCGGGCCGTCTTCCTCCGTTACAAGCATGTTTCCATGAACGAAAACCTCGTATGAGGCATAAGCCGCAACTGCGGCAAATGCGATTCCCGACAAAAAAAGCACGATTTTAAGCAAATTTTTCATGAAAACATTAGTTTAAGGCCAATCAATTAAACCAAATGGTTAAAATATTTGCCTTAATATGTACGTCATCCAACGCATTGCAAGCAAGAAACTATAAGTAATTAATAATTCCCACGCAAAACCAGAGAAATATTAACGAATATCGCAAGCCGAGCTGTCGCGGGCTGGAGAAAAAAACTATGCCGTAAAGCCGTTTTCCATCGCGTTTAAAAATTGCATACGAAAGCTTTAAAACAGCGAAAAACGCCTCAGAATAGGATTATGCCATGTCGCAGAGACCAGAGAATCCCTATTCCATGAAAAAAAGCGGACAACGGAGAATCGCGTAAATCACGGCGAAATATTCCGTAAAACGGCTGAAATCCTTATAAAAACATAATGTAGCCGTATTAGGCGCATTTTTGCGCCACTACGACTGCATCTTGGTTTCGGCGCGCGAAAGCCTGTCGAAAAGCGCGAGCCCTATGCCTTCTTTTTTGGGGATCTGGCAGTACATGCCGTTAACCGAAACCTTGTCCAGAGAGCGCAGCAGCGCGAAGAGATTGTGCGCGGCTTCGCGAAGGTCACCCGATTCGCTCAGCCAATAGTGGTTTTTAAGCGGATTGGCCGGGCGCTTTACAAAAATAACCTCGCCCTTAAAGTCTGCGGGAATTTCCGACTCATTTTTGAAAAGCTTCAGCCTCGACTTGGGGCTATAGTGGGAGTTCAGCATGCCGGGGGCCTGCGGATGCGCCTCGTTCTTCTTGGGCGACCTGTCTATGGCTTCCCCCAAAGCCTCCTCTATCTGGTCGGGCGATATCGGCCCCGGGCGCAGAAGCTTCTTGGGCGACGACGTCGTCAGAAGTATCGTCGATTCAACGCCGCATTCGCATGGGCCGCCGTCGAGGATAAAGTCTATTTTTCCGCCCAGCTGCTCGCGCACGTGCGCGGCAGTAGTGGGGCTAACATACCCAAAAGGATTCGCGCTGGGAGCCACGAGCGGCCTGCCGGAAGCAGCTATCAAAGAGCGCATTACGGGGTGGGATGGCATCCGCACGGCCACGGTATCCAAACCGGCTGTGACGATATCGTCTATTATTTCGCGGCGCGGCAGAACCATGGTAAAGGGCCCCGGCCAGAATTTTTCCGCGAGGCGTCTGGAATCGCCGTCAAACACCGCAACCTTTTCGGCCATTTCAATGTCGATGACATGCACAATAAGCGGGTCAATGAAAGGGCGGCCCTTGGCTTCGAAAATCTTGCGGGCGGCCGAGGGGTTGAGCGCGTCGGACGCCAGGCCGTAGACGGTTTCGGTCGGCACCGCGCCGATGCCGCCTGACAAAATAAAACCAGCCGCCTCGAGGATTTCCCGGGACGGCTGCTGTAAATCTTTTTGCATTTTATGCATGGGGGCTGGCCCCAATTAAAACGCCCAACCTTACTTCATCAGAAGCATGTTGCGCGCGTGCTTAACAGTCTTCTTGATGTGGCGCTGTTCTGCGGCGGTAAGGCCTGTGAATTTGCGGGGGAGAATCTTCCCGGTTTCGGTCACGAAGCGGTTGAGCGCGTCCGTGTCGACGTAGGTGAGCTCCATTGCGTTCTTTTTCTTTGATTCTTCTGTCATGGTACTGATTTTAAAATGTTAAATTAAGTGGCGCGCCTGAAGGGAGTCGAACCCCTAACCTTCTGATCCGTAGTCAGACGCTCTATCCAATTGAGCTACAGGCGCACTTTTTATTATCCATCAAGATGAAGCGGTCTTCAATTTGATTAATAAAAGCCCAGTATATTGGAACATTTTTCTGTATTGGCAAGCAGTTTTTTTAAAATTTTTCATTTTTTAAGGCTTTGCCGTTTCAGGCTTTGCGGATGCGTATTTTTCAAAACCGCAAGGCATCCACGGGCGGTATTTTTTCGTCTTTTCCCTGACCGAATCCGAAACGGGGACGCCCCAAGCCCTGAAAAACGGCATCATGTCCCTGCCCGCAGCCTCAGAAAAGCACAGGACCATGCCGTCGATCTTTTCGCCGTCCGTTTTCTCCGCAGAGGGCTTCCCCTTTTCGTTGAATTTTTTGAAAGCGCGCTTGAACATGTCCCATCCGAAATCCGCCTGAATCTGCCTGAACATTATGAGGCCCAGAAAGGGGTTTTTCTGCCAGTCTTCAAACTTCGCGCCCGAAGCGAAATATGCTTCCGTCATTTTGCGTGTTTCCTCCTTAGATATGCCGGGGTGCGCGCCGTTTCTGCCGCCGAGCACGGTGTCGAAAACATATAGGGTAAACAGGTTTACGGTTACTTCGGTGCTGCCGCCAAACACCCAGTCGACGACGTTTTGCATATTGTGGCCTATCTCGTGGAAGAACCCCCAGTTTGCCGCACCCTCGACCGAATTCATCAGCTTGGCGGGATCGTAAATATAGCTTTCGCTTTCCAGTCCGGCGGACGGGCAGTGCTGCGCCATCACGGGATAGCCGCTGTGCATGAATCCGCCGCCTATATGGACGTCGGAAACGACCCTCTGCTTCCTGTAAAACGGAACGGGGATTTGGGCGAGGTCGTAGCAGGCGCCGACAATGGCGTCCCAAACCCTTGCGTTCTTTTCAATGTCGGGAATTTTTTTGAGGGAATCCGCCGATATGGTCAGTATAATGCTTGCGCATTCCACTTCGCCCCACGGCGCGGCGGAATTTTCCAGCATTTTCCGCCACTGCGCCTCAGTCGTTTTGCCGAGCACAAAATGCGGCGCGGGAACGGCGTTTTCTATTTCCACTTCCGCTTCAAAATCGCCGCCGGTCGGCGGGCACGACAAATATATCAGCCCGCCGAAGGCGTTTGCGGCGGTGTTTACGGCATTCTCCAGCAGCCGCGAGTTTACGACGAGCGGCATACGCCGCCAATCCTCCCCCTTTGCCATCCACCGGTTTAAATCGTCGCTGTGACAGCCTATCTGCACCGAAATCCTGCCCGCCATCTCCTGCGGCATAGTTATTTTGACAAGCTCGCCGGGCGCGGCGTAGAGACCGGTGGAATAAAGCGTAGGCCTGTCCCAGCCCGAATACGAAAGTTTTTCGGCGATTGGGTAAAGCTCTTCGGAAATCTGCCTGTGCGATATTTTTATCTTTTTAGAAACGCGCTTCGCGTCTTTGGGAACTGCGCCGGGAAAAAAGTCGGCAGACGGATGCGCCCTTATGTCTTCGGGCCGCATCGACGCAAGCTCGAGGCATTTGTCGTGCACGGCCCGGCGCTGTTCGGCCAGATCTTTGGAAAGGGGGCGTTCGGGCGACACTATCGCGGTGGCGGCAAAACCCGAAAGGTCGGCGGCCGCATGCGCGGAAAACGCGGCAAGCGCAAACGCCGACGCAAATAAAATCTTTTGCTTGAACATCGGTTTGCATTATGGACAAAAGCGGCGCAAAGTCAACAGCCTATGCCCGGAAACCGCTTCTAAAGTTCGTTGAAACGCGGAGGCTCGATTGCCGCTATGCGCTCCATAATTCTGTCAACAATTACCTGCGCCCTGTCGGCGCATCCCTTGCCGGGGTCTATTTCCTTGGGGTCTATGGGCTTGCCCGCGCATATGGCTATGCGCGTGCCGCCGCGCAGCCTGTTGGAGCGCGGCAGAACTTCTTCGAATTTGAAAGAACGCACGGGCAGAATGGGCACCCCCGCCTTAATGGCCAGCAGCCCCGCACCGCCCTTGCCGGGCATGAGTTTTCCGTCGGGGCTTCGGGTGCCCTCGGGGAATATCATGATGCTGTCGCCGTTTTTGACGCGCGCAAGGACGTCCCTGAAGGCTCCTAGGTTGCCCGATTCGCCGCGCTTGACGGGGACCGCATTGAGGTTTCTGAAAATCCAGCCGAGGACGGGCCCCTTGAAGAGCGTGTCGCGGGCGAGGGCGCACATGCGCGTTTCATGGAAAAATCCCATCGCAAGCGGGTCGAGAAAGCTGACGTGGTTCGCGACCAGTATGCAGGGCTGCCGCGGCACGTTTTCGTGGCCGTAAAGCTCTATCCTCCCAAAAACGTCGCAAACCGTTTCCGCATAAAGCAGAAACGACTTGTAAATGTGCAATCCGCTGAATTTGAAAAACCTGAACCTCATTTATTTTGATTCCACTATGAGAGAGACTGTTTTTGCAACAACCTCCCCCTTCGTCATGTGAGACGTGTCGATGCGAACCGCGCGTTCCGCCATAACCAGCGGCGCAGTCTTGCGGTTTTTGTCTATTTCGTCGCGCTTTTTGATGGAGTCGCTTATGCCCTCCTTGGCGCGGCGCGCGGCGCGCGTTTCCTCGTCGGCGTCCAAAAATATCAGGACGTCCGCGTTCGGGAAAATAACAGATCCTATGTCGCGGCCCTCCATAATGAGCCCCGCAAAGCCTTTTTCTTTCGCGAAGTCGGCCATCGAGCGCTGGTAGGATTTAAGGAAAGCGCGCACGGCGGGCATGGCCGCGACCTGCGCGACTTTCGAATTGATGCGCTCGGTGCGGATTTCCGCGTCGTCCACGAGCGCGCCGCAAACCGTCATGCGGGCGGTGTTGCCGACCAGCTCCGTGCCGATTTTAAGGCCCCCAAGATGCTTTTCAACGGCCTCCGTGTCAACGTCGCTTATGCCTCCCTCAAGGAGCCCGTAGGTGAGCGTCCTGTAATGCGATCCGGTATCGACGTGCATGTAGTCGAGGATGCGCGAGCACTCCTTCGACACGCTCGACTTTCCTACCGCCGCGCCGCCGTCGACGCCCACAATCCTCATGCGTTCTGACGAACTTTTCGCACAGCCGAGAACTTCGAAAAACTCCTTCCACGTTTTCGACGTGCAGTGCGGGTTTTCGATTTTAATCCACGGGCTTCCGTCGCCGCGCAAATCGGCGCAGCCGAGTACCGCAAAGCTCATCGCTATGCGGTGGTCCTCGTAGGTGCTTATCGAAACTTCACCGCGGATTTTCTTCGCGAGCTCGTCGCGCGTGTACGGGGTGATACTTATGGAATCTTCCGTCTCGGAAACTTCCGCGCAGACTTTCTTCAGCTCCGCCGCCATCGCGGCAATTCTGTCAGTTTCCTGCCTGCGCGTGTGCGCTATTCCGGTGATTGTCGTCTTGAACGGCAGCAGCGCGGACGCCGCCGCGAGCGTGAGGAATGTATCGGAAATGTCGTTGAAATCGAGCTCAAGCTTTTCCGGAAACACAGGGTTGTCGGCCGCGAAAACCAGAAGGTTGTTTTCCACGCGCTCCGTTTTCACAAGCCCAATCCCTTCAAGCGTCGAAACAAACGCGACATCCCCCTGGAGCTTGCAGCCGGCGAAATTTTCGAGCTCGCACACGCCGCCCGCGAGGGCCGGAAGCATGGCGAAATAGCTCGCTGCCGTGGCGTCGGGCTCTATGGCGTACTGCGCGGGCTTTTCAAGCGCGTCGCCGCGGCGCGCCGCGGCGTCGTAGTGCGCGACATCGTATGCGTTTCCGTCGGGTTCGGCCGAGAAGCCGAAGTCCTTCATGATGCCCAGAGTCATATCCACGAAGGGGCGCGAAACGGTTTCTCCGCTGAGGGCGACCTTCGACTTTTCGTCGGCGAAAGGCGCAACCATGAGCAGCGCCGAAAGCATCTGGCTGGACTCGCCCGCGTCCACTTTTATCTCGCCGCCTTTGAGTCCCCACGTTTTCATTCTGAAGGGGAAATGGTTTTCAGCGCCGAGAAATTCGAACTCCGCGCCCTGCTCTTTTAGCGCGCTCAATAGGCCGGCCATCGGGCGCCTGTACATGGCTTCGTCCGAATCGAAAACGTATTCGCCGCCCATGCGAAGCGCGGCGAGCGCAACGATGAACCGCGCCGCGGTGCCCGCGTTGCCCACGTTCAATTCGGCGTAGTCGTTCGGTATGCCGCCGTAGCGCCCGACGATTTTAATGCTCTTTTCCTCGGCGTTGACGTTCACGCTGTAGCCGAGCTTCACAAGGCAGTCGGCCATGATTTCTGTGTCGCGCGAAAGCAGCACGCCCGTGAGCGTTGTTATTCGCGGCTTGAGCGCGGCGAGGACCATCGCACGGTTGGTGAGGCTTTTGGAGCCGGGCGTCAAGACGCCGGCGCGGCACGGGCCGCCGAAGGGCCTTACGGAAATTTCTGATGTCATAGTGTTTTCTGCAATTCGTCGCGAAAGTCCTTCGCCTTGCGAAGCATTTCGCCTATCAGTTTAAAGTCGCTTTGTTCTATGGCCTCCAGCATCTCGTTGAAATTCGCCGCGTAGGATTTAAGCGCGTGCAGTATTTCAACGCGGTTGTCCGCTATGATGGAGTCCCATATTGCCGGGGAGCCGGACGCCACGCGCGTCGTGTCGCGGAATCCGGGGCCTGCGTATTTTTTCAGGTCGTCTTTATCGAAATTAGAAGCGTTTATGCAAAGCAGCCCCGCAAGAAGGTGCGGCAGATGGCTGACTCGGGCGACAATCGCGTCGTGCTCGGCAGGCGTCGAAAAATGGACCCTCATTCCAATATCAGTCCAGATTTTGCGCAAGAGCCCGGCCGCCTCGGCTTCAATTTCGCTGTAGGGCGTCACGAAACACGGACGCCCCTTGAAAAGTGAGGCGTCCGAATACTCCAATCCGATTTTTTCAGACCCCGCCATCGGGTGCGAGCCCACAAAAACCGCCCCGGTCGGGTTTATGATTTCCGAACATTTTTTGCAGATGTTGCGCTTCACGCTGCCCACGTCTGTTACAACCGCCCCTCTTTTCAGCGAGCCCGCTATCTCTTTGGCAAGAACCGGTATGTGCTCGGTGGGCGTGCAGAGTATGACAAGGTCGGCGTCTTTCACGGCCTCTTGCGGGGTGTCGAAAACCTCGTCGAAAACCCCGCAAAGCGCCCTGCCCTTGGCGCGGGTGGACTCGCCGCGAGACCACATGCAAACGCGGTCGGCCACGCCGTATTCTTTTACGGCGCGCGCAAACGACGCCCCCAAAAGCCCCGCCCCAAGTACAGCTACTTTACCTGCCAAATTCATAGACAAAAACTAATAGTTCTTTTAATTTTACCCTCAAGCCTTTTTTATGCGCAAGCCCCGCTTCGGTTTGCGAGCGGAAACCCAATATATCGCATATTAAAACGCCTCCGGAGTCCCGGAGGCGTTTTAATATTGGAAACAATCAAAAAACTTATTTCGAAAGCGCCTTCATCGCGCCGTCGTAGTCGGGCTCGTCGGTGATATCGGCGGTCATCGCCGAATAAACGACATTGCCGTTTTCGTCGATTATTACCACGGAACGCGCAAAGAGGCCGTTCAGCGGGCCGTCAGTCATCACTACGCCGTAGTCTTCGCCGAATGTCGACTTGTAGCGGAAGTCTGAAAGCACCGTCACATTGGCTATGCCCTCTGCCGTGCAGAAGCGGCTCTGCGCAAACGGCAAATCCCTGGACACGCACAGAACCTGCGTGTTTTCCATCTGCGAGGCGAGCTGGTTGAAGCGGCGCACCGACATCGCGCACACGGATGTGTCGAGGCTCGGGAAAATATTTAAAAGCAGCCTTTTGCCCTTGCCGTCGGCCAGTTTGAAAGTGCTTAAATCGCCTTTCGACAGTTCAAAATTCGGAGCCTTCGCCCCGGCTTTCACAAATTCTCCGGCCACATTCACCGGGCTTCCCTTGAATTTCGTATTCATGCTGTTTTCCTTTTGATATTGATAAAACTTTTGAAAGTATTTTGACACGCCGCCGCCGCCGGGGTTCCATTCAGCGTTTCACTTCCACGCTTCCGTCGTGGAAGCGGAGGGAAAAGGCCCCGTTCTGAGGAACTTTTTCGGCGCTGGAAATGAAATTGCCCGCCTTGTCGGTCGCTAGGGCGAAGCCGCGGTTCAGCGCGCTGTCTATGCCGAGCAATTCGAGCTGTTTTTCAAGCGCACCCAGCCTGCCCTTGTACAGGTTTATCGCGTTTTCGGGCGAAATTTTCGCCAGCCTTTCGGAGAGCGGCGAAAGCCCGTACCTTTTTTCCGAAAGCCCCATCGAAAAGGCCGCCGAAAGGCGCGATTCCATTTCGTCCAGTTTGAGCATGTAATTCTGCACGACAGCCTTGGGCGAATTCAGCCTGAGCACGTTTTCGGCGTTAGAAAGTTTTTCGCGCAGCGATTTCATTGTGAAATCTACAATGCGCGCTATGCCGCCAAAAGTTTCGCGCACGGAGTTGAACGCCTCTATATATGCGCTTGAAATGTATTCGGCGGCCGCGCTCGGGGTTTCCGCGCGCAGGTCGGCGGCGAAATCGCTCAAGGTGAAATCGATCTCGTGCCCGACGGCTGAAATCACCGGTATCGAACATTCGGCGACGGCTCGCGCGACTACCTCCTCGTTGAAAGGCCACAGGTCTTCGAGGCTTCCGCCGCCACGCATGACTACGAGCAGGTCGAAGCCTTCGCCGCTTTCGAATTTGTGGTTTTGCGCGAATTCAAGTTGGCCTACTATCTCGCGCGCAGCCTCCGCGCCCTGCACCCTAGAGGGCAGAACGAACACGTTGCCGCGCCAGCCCCTGCGCAAAAGTATGCGGCAGAAATCCCTGATGGCGGCTCCCGTCGGCGAAGTGACGACGCCTATGTTTTTAGGAAGCGCGGGGATGTCCTTCTTTTTCGAGGCTTCGAAAAGCCCCTCGTCGGAGAGTTTTTTCTTGAGCTCCTCGAAGCGGCGCGCGAGGTCTCCGGTTCCGTCCGGCAGGGCGGCCTTGACCACAATCTGGTAGCTGCCGCGCGCCTCGTACACGGAAATTTCGCCGTACGCCAAAATCTTCATCCCCTCCCGAAGAGGGAATGAAACCGCGCGCGAGTACCCCTTGAAAAGCACCGCGCTTATCGCGCCCTCCTCGTCCTTCAGTGTGAAATAGACATGCCCGCTTGAGTAGGTTTTGAGGTTGGAAACCTCTCCGCGCAGCCACAGTTCGGGCACGGCGGTTTTCACGAGCATCTTGAAGCGCCGCGAAAACTCGCCGACGCCGAGGATCTCCTCACTGTTCTTCAGAAACTCCATCGTCACATTTGCAGTTGCGGCGCATCCGGCGTATCTTGTGGCCGAAGCGCTTGTCGACCATGCGCGCTATGATTGCCAGCACAAAGAGGAAGCTGGTGCCCAGTATGAATTTTGAAAGCATGCCGTCAAAGATTCCCTCGCCAAAATATACGTACGCGGCGACCTGGATAAACTGTATCGGGGTGGACGCGATTATGTATTTGGAGAAATCGACATTCGCGCCGCCAAGCACGTAGTTCTGTACGGTTAGCGGGTTGCCGGGAATCAGGCGCAGAAGCAGGATGAACTCGTATTGTTCGTAGTCGGGAATGATCGGGATGTGTATACTGCGTTTTTCGAGCCTGCGCCGCAGGACGTCTCCGAACCTGCGGGCGATGAAATACGAAACCGCGATATTTATGGCCGCCCCCAGCCAGCAGTACAGAAGCACCGTCAGGTATGATTCGTCGGCGCAGCGCGCGGACGCCACAATATACACCGGGGTTACCGGCAGGAACACTATCGGCAGTATGGCGATGGCTATCGAATAGAATATCAGCGGCACGTCGCTCAGAATCGATATGCTGTCGCGCAGGTACGCGCTGACGCTTGCGAGCAGCGTCGAGATGTCGTCGCGCCAAATGAAGAATGTCCAGATGCATATCGCGAACGCGAAAACAACCGAGGCTGTTAAAAATTTTTTTCTGCCGAGTCTCATGGTGCCGGTTTAAATCCAAATGTTGTCGAGCCGCGCAAGCTTGTGCCGCAGCTTTAAAATATTTTCGCTTATGACGCATTCCGAAGAAAAGTCCGTGACGATTTTCACCATCTCAAGCTTTTTTCCGAAAAGCTCCGCCGCCGCCGCGAACGCATAGCCCTCCATATCGACAAGCTCGCCGAGACGCGCGGCTTTCTTCCTGTCTTCATAAGACACCACGGGGCGGCTGGATGTTGCAAGCGTTTTGCCGTTTTCGGCGAGGGCGAACTCCCTGTCGTTGTAGGGCTCCATGCACGCGACTTTGGCAACCGCATATACGCCGCCGTATTCCAGGCCGTCGCGGGCGATGTCGGTGGCTCCCGCCGCGCCGACGTTGAAGGCGCTTTCAAATTCGAACTCTTTTGCCGCCCACGCGAACGCCATAGACGAATTTACGAGGCCTATGCCGCTTAGAATCACGAGGCGCGTGTCGTTGCGCCAAACCTCGAAAGGTTCGGTACGCACGAGTCTGAAGCCGAAACGCCTGTCCATAAGCGCCTCCTCGGCCTCGCTGCGCATCGCCATGAATACGGGCTTCAGCATTTTTCCAAATTCTCCAAAAGTTTTTCCCTTATGGAAGAGATGTCCTTGGAATACTCGTTCACAAAGGCGTAGATGTGCTGGCGCAAAACTGCGTCGTCGAGGTATTGCGCATACTTTTTCACGTAGGGATATGTCGCCTGCGGGTCTTCAAAGGCCGCAAGCACGCTCTGCCTTATCAGGTTTTCGACGCGCTCCTTTTTGTCGGCCTTATCCTTGCGTATGCAGATGCAGCCCAGCGGAACTGGAAGCTGCGTTTTCTCCGTCCAGTAGCCTCCGAGATCGGCGACGAGCTTGAGGCCCATCGACGAAAACACGAAACGCCCCTCGTGAATCAGCACGCCCGCGTCGACCGCGCCGCTTTTGACGGCGTCGGCTATTTCGCGGAAATGCATGGGCACAAGCGTCAAATTGCACCCCGCGTAATATTTCAAAAGCTGCGCGCCCGTGGTATTGAGGCCGGGCACGGCGACGGGCTTCGAGTGGTCGAACTGCGTTCCTTCGCGCGCAACGAGAATGGGCCCCGTACCGAGCCCCAAAGCCGCGCCGGCGTCTAGAAGCTCGTATCTTTCCCGGTTTTTGAGGAACGCCGCAAAAGACATTTTCGTCACGGGATATTTGCCTGTTTCGGCGGTGAGGTTGAGCGCCTCGATGTCGTCGAAAACAAACTCAAAGCCGTTTTTTATCAGCCCGTTCGCGAGCGCGTAATATGAAAACGTGTCGTTGGGGCACGGGGTTATCGCGAATTTCATGCTTCCTCCCTGTTGAAAATTTTTATGGTCTCGTACAGGCCGCCGCGCTCGCGCGGCGTCTTGCCCGCATTTAAAATCACCCTGCGCATGTTCGACGGCGTGGCGCGGTTGTCTATGCCCGCGGCGCGCACGACCATCTCGTCCATCAGCACGCCGCCCACGTCGTTTGCGCCGAAGCCCAGCGCGATTTCCGCGACTTTGAGCCCCTCGGTGAGCCATCCCGACTGGATGTACTTTATATTGTCCAGATATATGCGCGCGATGGAAAGCATTTTCAAAAACTCTGGCGCGCCGACACGATCGACCTTTCCCTCAATCTGCGTATTTTCAGGGGAAACCGGCCAAGCGATGAACGCCTTGAACACGCCCGTTTCGTCCTGAACGCGGCGGACGACATCAAGATGTTCTATGCGGTCTCTGAAAGATTCGCCCATGCCGAAAGTCATTGTTGCCGAAGAATACATGCCCAGTTTGCGCAAGGCGCGCATGACGCCCGTCCATTCCTCGACGGTGCATTTGTTGCCGCAAAGCTCGCGGCGTATTTCGGGCACGAGGAGGTCGGCGGCGCCGGGCACGGAATCCATGCCCGCGTTTTGCAGACGTTCGAGACATTTTTCCACCGAAATATTTTCCTCGCGCGCGAACCATACTATTTCCGACGGCGAAAAGGCGTGGAGCCAAAGCTTCGGGAAAGCCGTTTTAACGCGCCTAATCAGGTTTTCCGCCCACGGCAAAGTAAAGTCGCGATGCAAGCCGCCCTGGAGCATTATCTGAACGCCGCCGCGCCCGACGGCGTCGGCGCAAAGGGCGAAAATTTCGTCGTCCGACATTCTGAAAGGCGCGACCCTGCCCGCCTTGGCATGGTACGCGCAGAACTTGCACTGCGCCTTGCAGATGTTCGAATAGTTTATCATGCGGTTGACGATGTAGCCGACCTCGCCGGACGAATCCAGCCTGAGCATGCGTTCATTCGCGGCGCGCGCGAGCGCGAAAAGCCCCATGCCCTCCATCGCGAGGGCCTCGTCTGCGCCAATGCGCTCCGCGCTAAAAATCTTCTTTTCCATGTTCGCTCACAAAGTTGAAGCTTTTTTCGAAATCCCCGCGCCCCAGTTTGTAGATGAGGCAATTGTAATACCTGTCGAGGGTTTCCATGCCGATGTCCATCCCCGAATACGCCAGAAAATCCCTCTGCGCCCGCAAAAGGAAATCGGAACGTTTTTTCCGAAAAAGTTCGAGCGATTCGTCAAGATAGGCCGACAGCGGGCCGGCTACGGCGTCATATGCGTCGTTGCGGGCCACAAACACGGCGTAAATCATGGGCATTTCGTAAGTCTCGCGCCACATCGCGCCCAAGTCGTACCGATACGCATACGGCGACGGGGCGAAAGCCAGAGCCCTGTTGCCGATAAGCAGAACAGCGTCGGCGTCTTTAATCTCGGCGCGTTCAAGCGCGAATATGTCTATACCGTGCAGTTTTCTTATCACATGGCGGAAGGCGCGCGAGGACGTGCCCGTCTCGGGCGTTATGAAAATCTTTTTCCCCTCCAGCTCGCAAAGTGCGCACTTCGAGAAAATCTTGACCGACATAACGTCTCCGTCGCTCGCTATGCAGTACCGCGGCAGCACGCGGTAGTTTTTTGCGATTTCGCCCGAGTACGCCCAGCGCGATATGAGCGACACGTCCAGCGCGCCCTCGCCTACAAGCGCGTTGAGCCTTGCGGGGTGCTCCGGCACGATTTCGAAGCCGTCTACGGAACCGGCGCAGAAAAGCGGCAGGCTGTTGATATAGGAAACTTTGCCCAGCCTATGCGCCATAGTTGGAATTGCCCTCCACAGGTTCAAAGCCCGCGCCCGCGATCGTGCGGCGCATGAAAGCGGCATCGCGTTCAGTCTGCGCGGCCCCGGCCGAAACCGCGACCTCCTCGTTCCAGTGTGTTCCGCCCACGTCGTCCGCGCCGAAATTCAGGAGAATCTGCGCGAGCCGGTCGCCGAAATGCGTTATCGGCACGCGGATGTGCGGAAAATTGTCGAGTATGAGCCTTGCCAAAGCGCAGATTTTCAAATCGTACGCGCCCGAAGCCTTCGACTGTATGCTGCTCTTGCCCTGCCTGTACGGAAGCGGTACAAAAGCCTTGAAGCCGCCCGTTTCGTCCTGCAAATCGCGCAGGCGCAAAAGATGGTCCACTACATGCTCGTCGCTTTCGATGTGCCCGTAAAGCATCGTTGCATTGGTTTTTAGCCCCGCCCTGTGCGTCGTGCGCATGGCATCCAGCCACTGGTCGGCGGTAAGTTTGTTGGGGGAAATCTTTTTCCGAATGCTTTCCTCAAAAATTTCCGCGCCGCCGCCGGGGAGCGCGTTGACGCCCGCCTCCATGAGAAGCCCGATGACCTCCTCCAAAGGCTTTTGGGATACGCGCGATATGAGGTCGCACTCAGACACCGTGTAAGCCACGACATTCAAATTTTTATCGGCGCTTTTGACCGCGCGCACGACGTCCAAATAGTATTCCAGAGGAAGCTTCGAGTAAATGCCGCCTATTATGTGTATTTCCAGCGCGCCAGCCTTTGAAAAGTCGGAGGCCCTCCTGTAAACCTCCTCGGGAGTCAGCAGGTATCCGCCCTCTTCGCCCTCCCTGCGGGCAAAGGAACATATGGGGCACATGGCCTCGCAGATGTTGGAATACGTTATGGCCGCGTTTACCGAATAAAAGGCCCTGCCGCCGTGCATTTTTCGGCGCGCGGCATCGGCAAGCTCGCCCGCCGCAAGCGGAGAGGCAGACCTTAGCAGCCCCAGCGCGTCCTCCCTTGAAAGGCGCTTTGACGGGCTTGCGTTGACAAAATTTTCCATCCTTGCAAACATGGTTTAACGCGGCGGTTTGTCAAATGAAGAATGACGCGCAATTTGGGGCCGAAATACGCGGACATCATTCACTAACACGCCTAATTGTACTTTACTTTGGCGTGGCCCGGGGTATTTTTGTCTCAACGCGCCCGAAATCCGGCGCGACCCAATACCGTATGAAAGTAGTATTTGCCATAGATTCTTTTAAGGGCAGCATGAGCTCGCTGGAGGCCGCCGATGCGGCCGAAAAGGGCCTGCTGAAAGTGTTCGAGACGGCGCAAGCCGTGAAAATCCCGGTGGCCGACGGCGGCGAGGGAACCGTTGAGGCGCTCGCGGCGCAGGAAGGCGCAAGGCTCGTCGAAATCGAGGCGGCCGACCCGCTGGGGCGCAGGATAAGGGCGCATTACGCCGTTCTCGCCGACGGCACGGCCGTCATGGAAATGGCCAGGGCCTCCGGCATAACCCTGCTTTCTGCCTCCGAACTGAACCCGATGAAAACCAGCACCTTCGGCACCGGCGAGATAATCGCGCACGCGCTCAAAAGCGGCGCGAGGAAATTCGCGGTGGGTATCGGCGGAAGCGCGACCAACGACGGCGGCATGGGAATGCTGGCCGCCCTCGGATTCGAATTTTTCAATTCCGACGGCGAAAGGCTCTCGGAATACGGCGGCGAAAACCTCGCGAAAGTGGCCTCAATAAAACTTTCCGGCGCGATGCCCGAGCTGGCTGAGGCCGACTTCACCGTGCTTTGCGACGTGTCCAACCCATTCAGCGGCCCCAACGGCGCGGCCCATGTCTACGCCCCGCAGAAGGGCGCGACGCCCGAGATGGTTGAACTGCTCGACGCGGGGCTTAAATCTTACGCGAAAGCCGTCGAGGCGAACACGGGCATGTCGATAGACGAACACCCCGGCGCGGGCGCGGCGGGCGGCCTTGGCGGCGCGTTTCTCGCCTTCCTCAAGGCGAAGCTTAAAAACGGCATAGAAGGCGTGCTCGACGCCTCAGGCTTTGACGAAAAAATCGAGGGCGCGGACTTTATCGTGACGGGCGAAGGCAGGCTCGACATCCAAAGCTCTATGGGCAAAGCCCCGGAAGGCGTGGCGCGACGCGCCCACAAAAAGGGCATCCCCGTGATAGCCTTGGGCGGCGGCATTACAGAAGACGCCGCGAGGCTCTACGACTGCCACGTGGGCGCGATGTTCTCAATCTGCCCCTCGCCGATGGCGCTCGAAGACGCCGTAAACCACGACAACGCCATGCGCAATATGGAGCGCGCAAGCGAAAACATTTTCAGACTCATCAAAACCCTAAAGAAATGACTACACTCATACCCGCGTGGGGGGCAATCCTCGGGCTTGCCATTGCAATAGTATTAATACTGCGGAAATTCTCGCCCGCGTACTCGCTCGTCATCGGCGCGTTCATAGGCGGCGCAGTCTCGGTGTGGGACGTCGGCCTTGTCGTCAACGAAATGGTTTCGGGCGTCAAGGATTTGTCGCCGGCCATACTGCGCGTGCTCACAGCAGGCATACTGGCCGGCGCGCTCATCAAGACGCACGCGGCCACCCGCATAGCGCTCACCATCACGCAAAAGCTGGGGGCGAACAACGCGCTTTTCGCGCTCATATGCGCCACGGTGATACTTACCATAAGCGGCGTGTTCATCGACGTCGCGGTGCTCACGGTCGCCCCCATCGCGCTCGAGGTCGCGAGAAAATCCTCCTTGGGCGGCATGACCACGCTGCTCGCGCTTATAGGCGGCGGCAAAAGCGGCAACATAATTTCGCCCAACCCCAACACAATAGCGGCGGCGTCGAACTACGGCGTGCCCGACTCCCTGTCGTCGGTGATGGCCGTCAACATCCCCGCCGCGATTGTTGGCATAATAGCGACCCTCCTAATAGTGAAGTACATGCCCTTCAAGGAGCCGCCGCTTGCGGACGTTGAAGAAAAGCTTTACGACGAAAAAGACCTGCCGAAATTCCGGGCGGCCATACTCGGCCCGGTTGTCGCAATCGCCCTGCTCTTTTTGCGCCCCGTCACGGGGTTTGCCATCGACCCGATGATAGCACTGCCAGTCGGCGGCTTCGTCTGCGGCGTCGCGACCGGAAACTTCAGGCACTTCAAAGACCACGCCCAGTACGGCCTCGAAAAGATGATGGGCGTGTGCGTGCTGCTCATAGGCACGGGCACAATCGCAGGCATCATAAAGGCGTCCACGCTCAAGGACGTGCTGCTTAAGTCGCTCGACTACATGGGGATTTCCGACGTCTACATCGCGCCGATATCGGGCATACTGATGTCGGGCGCAACGGCCTCGACCACGGCGGGCGCGACCATAGCCTCGGCCACTTTCGCGGGCGCGGTAAAGGCCGCAGGCGTTTCGGCGGTTTGGGGCGCGGCGCTCACGAACGTGGGAGCTACGGTTCTCGACCATCTGCCCCACGGCTCTTTCTTCCACGTCACGGGAGGCGCGGTTGAAATGAAAATTTCAAACAGACTCAAGCTCATTCCGTATGAAACCCTTATAGGCGGCATTATGACGGGAACCGCAACCTTTGCATACCACATTTCCCTGATGATCTAAATTCAACCCATCTGCCCGATTTTTATTGCTTCGCCTGTGTTTTTGTTGATATTTTTTAAAGTTAGAGCTTTTTTAATTTAAGTGACGACCATTTTTTAAGAGGCTTTCAATTCAGATTAACCTGCATTTGGCCCGACAAGTTTGTGCGCATGGCAAGGCTTGCGAAGGCGAGAAAGCAGGGATAGCACTGCAAGTGCATTCCCTGTTTTAGAGGCAAAGCAAACGTGGCCAGACGCCAAAATTGTTTGCCAAATGCCGTCACTTAAACTAAAAAAGCTCAAAACACGCACAAATTAATCGAAACACTAATATATATGAAAAAATTGGGGAAACTATGCGCCATAGCGGCGTTGTTATCGGGTGTGGCGCTCGCGGGAAGCGCGCACGCGCAGGGAAAGGCAACGGCGGTCGATTTGAGGGTCAACAGCCTCGTTGCGCCGCTCGCGGTTGAAAACGGAACGCCAAAACTCAGCTGGACTGTTAACGCGCCGAAGAATTCGCGCAACGTTGAACAGTCTGCGTACCAGGTTCAGGCGGCCACCAGCAAGGAACTGCTAAACGACAACAAGCCCGACCTGTGGGATTCCGGCAAAGTGGAGTCGTCCAAGCAGATCGCAAAATACGCGGGCAAAATTCCGCAGACGGGCTCGACCGTGTTCTGGCGCGTCGGCGTTTGGAATTCCGAAGGAGAACTTTCTTGGTCGAAAGTCGCAAAATTCGAATTCGGCCTTTTGAAGCAGGAAGACTGGACGGGCCCGTGGATCGGCATGGACGACAACGTGCGCGGCCGCCATGCGCCCTACTTCAGGACAAAAGTCAAGTTCGACAAGGACATCGCAAGCGCCCGCGCCTACGTAAGCGGCCTCGGCTGGTTCCAGCTATATGTAAACGGCAAGCAGATAGGCGACCACGCCTTTGACCCGCCGCAGACCGACTACGACATCAGGTGCATGTACGTGCCTTTCGACATTACCTCCGCCATGAAGAAAAAAAGCGGCAGCGAAACAGATTTGACCGTGCTCGTCGGCGACGGATGGTATAACCAGGACGTGGCGTTCGGCCAGAACCTTTTGAGCTACGGCCAGCCGAGGCTGCGCGCCCAGTTCGTGTTCACCTTCACTGACGGCACGCAGAAGAGCGTCCCCGCAGACCTCTCGTGGAAGACCCGCAAAAGCGCGATCGTCTCCAACAACGTCTACGCCGGCGAATACAAGGACGCCAACCAGGAGCTTACGCGCCAGCAGATGACTGCGGACGAAGGCTGGGACGCCGTCGTCGAAAAGGAAGCCCCGGGCGGAATCATGACAGCCGCAAACCTGCCCGTGGAACGCAAGATAAGGGAGGTAAAGCCCGTAAAGGTCGAAAAGAAGCCCGGCACGGACAACGTGTGGATTTACGACTTCGGCGAAAACCTTGTCGGCTGGGTAAAGCTCAACATCGACGCCAAGCCGGGAACAACCATTAGAATGCAGTTCGCCGAAAAGCGCAAGAGCGACGGCGAAGTTGACTACGTAACATGCGGCGGCTTCGCCACGCTGGTCACGCAGTGCGACATTTATATCCCCAGGGGCAACGGCCCCGAAACGTGGGAGCCCAAATTCACCTACCACGGCTTCCAGTATATGGAGCTTTTCGTGGAAGGCGAACTCAACAAGGAGCCGGACAGGAAAACCGCGGTGGCGCAGGTAGTCCACACCGACATGCCCGTGACGGGCTCTTACGAGTCGTCCGACGAAAACCTCAACAGGCTGCACGACGTGGCCGTGCACACCTACCTGATGGGGGCGCACGCGCTGCCCATGGACTGCCCCGTGCGCGAGCGCTGCGGCTGGACGGGCGACGCCCACACGACGGCGCGCATGGCGATGATGAACTTCGACGCCGCGGCATTCTTCAGAAAGTATGTTGAAGACATCGAAACCGGCGGCAGGAAGAAAAGCCCCGAATGGCGCCCCGTGACGCCCAACCAGGTGGCGCAGGAAGAAAAGCCGGAAAATGTCCCGCACATGATAGCCCCCGGCAAACGCCGCTGCGGCCAGGCCTCCCCCGACTGGGGCTGCGCCATAACATTCATACCGTGGCAGGTTTACTGCGCGACTGGCGACGAATCCATCCTCACCGACTTCTTCCCGCAGATGGAAAGCTGGGTTGAATACCTGCTCTCGCACAAGGACGAATTCGGCCTCATCAACACGGGGCTTGGAGAATGGTGCGCGCCCGCACAGTCTCTCGACCCCGCAAACTGGCTCAACCCGCGCGAACTCGGCATAACTTCGACCGCGATGTTCATACACTCGCTCGACATTTTGTCTAAAACCGCCGAAATACTCGGCGACAAAGAGAAGGCGAAAAAATACGCCGACATGGCCATGGAATGCAGCACCAAGATGCTCAAGCACCGCTGGCTGCCCGAAGAGGTTTCGCAGAAAACCCAGACCGCGCTGGGCCTTTCGCTCGCGTACCTCAAGGACACGAGCCGCAACGACGAACTCATGAAGGCGCTTCTCGAACGCTCGCAGGGCGGCAGCTACTTCGAGGCAGGCGTCTACGGCACACCGGCCATGATGCGCGCTCTCAACGACTACGGCGAGCACGAGGTGGCCTACAAGCTGCTCACCAAGCCCGAATACCCAAGCTACCGCGCGATGCTCGACATGGGGGCCACATCACTCTGGGAGGCCTGGCCGACCAGCTACGACGCTCTTACGGGCTCTATGTCGCACCCCTTCCACGGCGGATATGACGAATGGATTTACAGCACCGCGGGCATTGAAGGCCGCCACGACGGCAAAGGCCCGTGGATTTTCAAATGGTTCCCGCTCGAAGGGCTGACATGGGCGAAAGCCTCCATCATACCCCCGGCCGGAAAAATCTCCAGCGGCTGGAAGCGCGACGGCGAAAAGGTGTCGTGGACGGTGGAAATCCCCGCGAACAACACGGGCGAAGTCTACATTCCCGCGAAGCCCGCCGACATAACTGAATCTGGCAAGAGCCTCGAAAAGCTAGCTAGCGAGAAGCCCGTCTGGCTGCACGGCGTCAAGGAAGTGCAGTCGTCCGGCAGGCAGTACCAGCAGATTACGCTCGGTTCCGGAACCTACAAATTTGAATTCACTTTCAAGAAGTAGTCCGTAAGCGGAAAACAAAAACGGGATTGAAAAATTCAATCCCGTTTTTTTTGTTTCCATGCCGGGCGATTAAAGCAGGATGAGTCGGCACAAAAAAATCCGCAGCTGAATTCATCTGCGGATTTTTGTCAAATACCCGTCTTAGAAGTCCTGCACTTCGGCGAGGGACTTCACGGGAAGCTCCTTGTCGATGCGCTTGAGCGTTCCGCCGAGAATGCCGCCGGGGCCGCATTCGTAGAACTGCTCCACATTGAGCTTGGCCGCATTGCGCACGCAGTCTTCCCAGCGCACGGTGCTTACAACCTGACTTACGAGCATCTTCCTGATGGTGTCGGGGTCGGAGACCAGCTCGCCCGTGACGTTAGTGAACACCGCAATGTTGGGCTTCCTGAATTCGATGCCCGCGAGGAACTTTTCAAATTCAACCTTGGCGGGTTCCATCAGACGGCTGTGGTATGCGCCCGCAACCTTGAGCGGAACGACCATCTTGAATTCCTTGCGCTCCTTGGCGGCCTCGACGGCCTTGCCGATTTTCGCGGTCTCGCCGGAAATGACAATCTGCCCGGGGCAGTTGAGGTTGGAAATCTCGACGTCGAATTCCCTGCAGTATTCCTGCGCCTTTTCGAGGGAGCCGCCGATGAGGCTGGCCATTGAGCCGTCGGTGGCGTCGCATGCGAGCTGCATGAGGCGGCCGCGTTCCTGGACTATCCTAAGCCCGGTTTCGAAGTCGTAGGTGCCCGCGAATGCGTGCGCCGTGAGTTCGCCGAGGGAGAGCCCCAAAGCCGCGACAACGTCGCCTAGCATTCCGCGCTCTTTGAGTACCTGTACGACGGCAAAGCCGTGCAGAAACAAGGCGGGCTGGCATACGTCGGTCTTGGTAAGCTCGCTGGCGGGGCCTTCGAAACATACCGACGAGAGCTTCATGCCAAGCGCGTCGTCGGCCCTGTTAAACAATTCCTTTACGGAAGCGTAGTTGTCGTACAGCGTTTTCGCCATGCCGACCGACTGAGCCCCCTGTCCGGAGAATAATAATGCTGTTTTCATATTTAGTTCAAATACTGGGCCAATCCCTTGGCGATTTCATCCGACATGTTTTTTATGCACGTGTCGATTGCGTTTACGTATGTGGCGTGGGTGTTTCCGCACGGCACCGAATAGCTGATTTCCTTTACGAAGGGTTCGGCGTTCGCGCCAATTTTGTCCATGCGCACCTGCCCCTTGAAGTTCAAATCCCCGCCCATCTGCCCTATGCATTCGTATATGGTTATGCGCAGCGCGACAGAGTTGTCTTTCTTGCCCGAAACCGAGGGGTACGCGTAAAGCGAGGCGTTCGGCGCGGCTTCGTTGAGCACGCTTATGACCGCGCGCATGAATCCGCTGGCCGGAGACTCCGCCCACCTGTCAAATTCCGAAAGCGTCACCGCGCCGCCCTGCAGGTACACTATCTGACTGCGCGACATGTACGCGGGTATGGTGATGGGCAGGACGTCGACATCGCATTTGGGCACGTCTACTTTTGCGACGCCCGAAGCGTCGGGCATCATCAGGTAAAATACCGAGGGGTCCTTCTGGGGCGAGCCGAGGCATCCGCCAAGCAGCGCCGCCGCGAGAACGGCGATTGAAAGCGATATTATTCTCATTGGTTTTCCTTCTCCTTTGCGGATTTTCCGGTGAGTATGGCGTTCGGATTCCTTTCGAGGTAGTCCGCAAAATTCGAAATGGAGTTCATCGACTCGTTAAGCGACCTGAACAGAAGCGCCAGCTCGTAGCGTATCGGCGACTGGGGCGCAACTATCGTATTCACGTTCTCAAGCACGCCGTCCACGTTGGAAAGCGTCTTTTTGCCGGCCTCCGAAAGCGACTTTATTTCCGTGTTGGCGTCTTTCAGCAGCGTGTCGAAATTCTTGACGGCCTGTCTTATGTTCTTGTCGTTGGCGAGCTCATTGATGCTGTTAAGCGCGAGAAGGGCCCTGTCGCTTATCTCCTTGGTGTCGACGTCGTTTATCTTGGCGTTGACGCTCACGAGGACGGCGTTGACGTTGTCGGTTATCTCTTTGAAGTTTATCTTTGAGATTTCCGAAAGGGTGTCTTCGAACGCCTTGGCCAGTTCCGAAAGGCCCGACTTCGACGACGGTATTTCGGTGTATTCCAAGCCCTCGTAATTCTTGTGGTAGGGCTCGTTTTTGTCGGCGATGTAGTCGAGCTCTATGTAGAGCATGCCGGTCACGATGCTCTGGTAGTTGAGCTTTGCGCGCATGCCGTTGGCCACCTGCCGCTCCATCCACTGGTCGAAATCTAGAGCCTTTTTGTTGTCCGACTTCCTGCGGACCATGTCGACGTCTATGGAATAGACCACGATGACGGATGTTTCCCTGATGTCCTTGCGCTGGGGGCCGATCCTGATGTCCTCGACCTTGCCGATTTTCACGCCCTTGTACTTCACCGCCGCGCCCACGTCGAGCCCGTTGACCGTCTCGGGGAAATACGAGATGAACATTTCGGTGTTTGCAAAAAACTTGAACGACCCGAAAATTATAATCGCGGCGACCGCGATAATCGCGGAACCGAGGACAAACATGCCCACCGCCAGGGGATTCATACTGCTTTTCATTTGGCTTCTCCGTCTTTCTCGCGCGGGTCCACGCCTCTGTTCATGAACACGCGCACGTCTTTAATGTTTGAATTCAAAAGTTCTTCGTAGGTGCCCACCTGCGCCTGCGTCTTGGTGGAGGCGTCGAGGAACAAAATCCTGTCGGCGAGGTACGAAATGCTGGCAAGCTCGTGCGAGACCACTATCACGGTAGAGCCGAGAGAGTCGCGCACTTCCATGATGAGCTCGTCGAGGCGGCGCGACGACACCGGGTCGAGGCCCGCGCTTGGCTCGTCGAAAAATAGCACGGTGGGATCGAGGGCCATTGCGCGCGCAAGCCCCGCGCGCTTGTTCATGCCGCCGCTTATCTCCGAGGGGTAGAACGCGCCGAAGCCGTTGAGCCCCACGAGCGACAGCTTGAGGTCTATCATGTCGAGCAGGTCTTTTTCGGTGATGTCGGTAAACTCCGTCAGCGGCAGCGCGATGTTTTCGGCGAGCGTCATGGAAGTCCAAAGCGCCCCGCCCTGGTACATTACGCCGAACTGCCGCAGCATCTCGGTTTTCTTGCGCTGGTCGGCGCCCGAAAAATTTTCGCCTTTGAAATATATCGTGCCCTTTGCGGGCTTTATCAGACCTATCATGTGGCGCAGAAGGGTGCTTTTGCCGCAGCCGCTGCCGCCTATTATGAAGAATATCTCGCCTTTTTTAACCGAGAAATTGAGGTCGCGCATCACGGTGTAATCGCCGTAGGCCATCGTAAGACCCTCGACGTTAAAGATGTCTCCGCCGTTCTTCTCGCCTTTTACGACGGGATTGTTTTCGGCCGAAATGTTTGTAAACGCGTCTCCCATGTCAGATCCCGAATATTACGAATATGATCGCGAAAATCGCGTCGGTTATTATTATGAGTTTTATGCTTTCCACCACGCTTGAAGTGGTGGCCATGCCGACGCCCTCCGAACTCGTCTGGGCCTGCATGCCCATGCGGCAGCCCACGGCGGCCACGATGAAGCCGAACACGATGCTCTTGCCCACGCCCGTCGAGCACTGAACGAGGGTGAGGGCGGAAATTGTCCTGTTAATGTACTGGTCCATGCTGACATCGGAAAGCCCGACGCTTACGACCATGCCGCCCATCAGCGCGATGGCGTCGGCGAAAATCGTCAGAAGCGGGAACATTAGCGTGAGCGCGATTATGCGCGGTATCACAAGAAATTCCATGGGCGAAATGCCAAAAGTGCGGTAGGCCGAAATTTCCTCGTTGACCTTCATCGAGGCCAGCTCCGCGGCGAAAGCCGCGCCCGTGCGGCCGGCCATGACTATGGCCACCATTATCGCGCCAAGTTCGCGCACCATGGCGATGCCCACCAAGTCGGCCACAAAAATTTCGGAGCCGTACATGCCAAGCGACGTCACGCCCACAAACCCGAGAATCATGCCGACGAGAAAGCTGATGAACCCCACGATGGGCAAGGCCTCGGGGCCGGCCCTCTGTATGAGCATCATGAGGTCACACATTCTGAAATGCGCGGTGTGGCGCGCGACTTTGACGGCCGCAATGCTGGCCTCGCCCACGAAAGTCGCGCTGCTTCTGAAGTCGTCAATGACGCCCATCGCGCGGCTGCTTATGATGCCGATGAGATTGTTGGAGGCCTGAACCTCCTTCTTGCGCTCGCCCTCGGGCACGGCCACGGCGAGGCGCAAAAGCGAACGCGGGCCCTGCGGGAGGGATTTGAAGTCGAAATCGGCGTTTTTCTGGGCGGAAGCCTCGTAAACGCGAAGCAGGAAACTTATAAGCGAAGAATCGTAGGTTGTCACGCCAGAGAGGTCGAACCTCACCTTTTTGACGAAGTCGCTGTTGAGCTCCTTGACGACGCCAGCGATATCCGTGCGGGTGTCCGACAAAAGCCAGGCGCCTTTGAAGGTTATTTTCGCGACGTCGGAGTCAATGGAAACCTCCGCCGTGGCGTTGGGCGCCACGCCGCTTTTCTTTGGGTGAGATAATCTAAGGCATTCCATTAAAAATTGCGGCAATTATTGACAAAAGTCCATGCAATAGAAAGCTTTTTTTTGCATAAGGATTTGCGGCATGTAAATGCCCCAAAGACAAATGAGTTATACAGACAAAAAAATGCGGCGCGAGTTCCCCCGCGCCGGCATGTCAATATGTATAAATATACCCCGCGCGCAAAGCGCGCACTGAATTTCCCAGACACATCTCCGGGACGCGTCAGGTTGCGCACTAATTTTCCAATGCATATACACATCTCCCCTGGGCGCGTCAGATTGCGCCTCAGGCGAGGCTTTGAAAGTTTTCCGCGGCAGGATCGTACTTAAGTACGTGACTGGTGCGGAAAACATTCGAAACGAAGCATCAGGCGTATTTTCACGCGACCCAAGCCTTATTTGCCGTAGATTCGCACGCCCTTCAGATGGAAGAAATCCGTCTTGTCGAGCATTATCTTCACATACCTGCCCTTCTCAGGCGACGGCAGCTCTATCATCCAGCGATTTTTAAGGTTGTCGATGCGCCAAACCTGCTTCCAGTCCTTGCCGTCTGACGAAACAAAAACGACCATCGGCACCGACCTATGCTGCTGGGAGAGGCGGTTATATATTTCAAAGCCCCTTATTTCCTTATCGGACCCAAGATCTATAACCAGATATGGGTTCTTTTCCGATTCCGTGTGGAAAGACATCTCGCCCTTCATGGATGTCGTAAGCGTGTCTTCCGCGGGAGACCATTCCTTTGAGCGCGAGCTGTAGGTGACCTTCGCGCCCTCCGATATCCAGTCGCCGGCGGGTGTCGGTATATATTCCGGGGCGGAAATGTTTTCCGATTCCTTTTCGAAAACATAGTCGTATTTGTCGGGCCAGCGGAGGTTCGCGGTCTTTTCAAAATTTCCGCGCACCGGGCGCATGAAGAACGACCATTCCACGGAGCCCTTGAAGCGGGCGCAGAATTCGGGGCGCGTCATCGGGCCGCAGGCGGAGTTGCCAAGCCCCGCAACCTTCCACGCGACGCGCAGGTCTGTGCCTTTCGATTCGGGCAGCATGTAGGGATACTTGGCCTCCGACAATTCCTTCTGCGTGTAGCCCAAAACGGCCATCGGCAGCGGGTCGTGCGTGGAAGAAACCAAAAGGCCCCTGCCCTTGTCGTTGGTGAGCGCCAGCCAGCGGACATCCTCGCGGTTGCCGGTATCCTGAACTTTTGTAAAAGGTTCGAAGAAGTCGGAAACCTTGGCCTTGTAAAGGCCGACGTCCGCGGCGTATTCGCGGTCGTTGTAATTCGCGAAGGGGCCCCTGCCGAAGTATTCGACATTTTCATATTCCTTGCCGACGCCCATGCGAAGACCTATTCTCGGAAAATCGAAGTCTTCGCGCGTGTTGTTGAGCTTGGCGGCCTTCGCGGAAACCTGCATAGCGCCGTCGGACAGTATAGTGTAAGTAATAAAAATCCTAAAGCCGCTGCCGTCCATGTTGGCCTGCGATTCAACCGTTTCCACGCGCACCGCGCCGTCGATTTTTTCAAACTTTATTGAGCGGTCCTTGACCTCCATAATGTGGAAGCCCTCGCCCTCGAAGGTTCCTTTGTACGGGGAGGTCTGCCAGTTGTCGATCCACGCGCTCTTGCAGTCGAACTCCACGGGGGAATCAATAAGGGTGTCGCCGTTGCTCGAATATGAAACGAGCGTCGCATTCTTCTTGTCGAACACGGCCTTGACCTTTCCGGCCTCCACGACGATTTCATTGGCGTCTTCGCGCACGGACAATCCGCCGTCCTGCGAAACCTTGAGTTCGGCAGGCTCCACCTTTTTGACGAAGAACTGGGCCTGCGCGACTATTTCGCCCTTCTTGGCGAAAGGCGTGCTCCTTTTGCGGATGAATTCCACCGTGTAGAAATATTCGCCGGGCTTGGTCGTATCGAAGCCCGAGAGGTCTATTTTAAGGTTTCCCTTTTCGCCGGGCTTGAGGGAGAACGCGGGAAGCTTTTCGGTTTTCACTTCCGCGCCGTCCTTTTCGAACACCACGCGAAGATCAAACTCCCTTGCGTTTGTGTCGAAAAATTCGTTGGATATTTCGAGCTCGCCGTCCGCAGCGGCGGCATCGTCCTTCGCGGTAATCTGCAAGTCCTGGTATACCCTCTGGACTTCAAAATATTTGGCCGAGTAAGTCCTGTCGGCAAAGACGATCCCGTTGAGGCAGAAGTTTCCGCCGTTGCTTGGGCACTGCAGCCAGGCGCGGGCGTCGGAAATGTACTTCTCGCCCGAGCCGTCTTCGCGCGGCATATAGAGGCCCTGGTCGACCCAGTCCCAAATGTACCCGCCGTTGAGCGATTCGTGCGAGCGTATCATGTCCCACTTGCCCCTGAGGTTGCCTATGGAGTTGCCCATGGCGTGCGCGTATTCGCAGAAGAAGAAGGGGCGCGTCTCGTTGACGTAGGTGTGGAGGTAGCCCCTCATCCTGTCGAGGCCGCCGTACATCGGCGAGAAGAAGTCGGAGTCTCCGTTAGCCCTGTTGTCCACGATGTTCTGCGTTTCCGACTCCGAGTGTATTGGATGGTAGGGCGCGAGTTTGCGAGACTCCAGTTCGGCCGCCTTGTGCGACTTTGTATAAGACGTGGCCGCCTCGTTGCCGAGCGAGAAAATTATGACGGAGGGAACGTTCCTGTCGCGAATCACCATGCTGCGCATCCTGTCGACCATGGGCGCAATGAAGTGCTCCACGTTGCCGGGCTGGAAGTGGATGAAACCGTGCATTTCATAGTTGTTTTCGTCGAGCACGGCAAGACCGTAGCGCGAGCAGAGCATGTAGAATTTGTCGTCCTTGGGATAGTGCGAGGTCCTGACGGAATTGATGTTATCGCGCTTCATCAGTTCCATGTCTTTCTTCATCCAGTCGCAGCTCATGGCCTTGCCCTTGTCGGGGCTCCAGTCGTGGTGGTTTACGCCCTTAATGAAGTAGCGCAGTCCGTTGAAAAAGAGAGTCCTGTCCTTTATTTCGAACTTGCGGAAGCCATAGTCGGCGCGGATGCTTTCTATTTCCTTGCCGCCCAGCGTAGAGAGTTTGAAGCACAGCGAATAGAGGTTGGGCTTGTCGGGGCTCCACAGCTTGAAGCCTGAAACTTCTGCGGTGTCTTTGAGCGTGACGGTCTTTCCGGGACCTATGTCCGCGACCGTCTTTTTGAAGACAGGCCCCTTGCCCAGCGGCTGCCCTTTTGAGTCCACGATAAAGCCTTCGACCACAAGCTCCTTAGCTGTCGAATTGGAAACATTCTGCAATTCTACGCTGAAGTCGATTTTCGCCGACTTCATATCCTTTGAAAGGATTGCGGGCGCGAAATAGTCGCGGATGTGCACCTTGGGCCTTGAAATTAGAACCACGTCGCGGATTATGCCCATGATTTGGGGCATGTCCTGCATTTCCATGTATGCGCCGGTGGTGTATTTGAAAACTTCGGCGGCGATGGTATTTTTGCCTGGAGTCAAATATTTGGTGATGTCGAATTCGGCGGGGGTGAAGCTGTCCTCGCTGTAGCCCGCGAATTTGCCGTTGACGTAAAGCTTGAAGCCCGTGCGCACGCCGCCGAACCTTATGTAGACTTCCTTTCCGTCCCAGTCGGAAGGCAGTTCAAAGGTTTGCCTGTAAATGCCGGCCTGCCGGTTTTCCTCAGGAATATAGGGGTTCTGGAGAACGGAGCCGTTGGAGAAGTCTTCGCGCCAAGTCCAGCCAGAGAAGAAGATGTCGAGAAAGGCGTTTGTGTACTGGATGGTATCGTAGCCTTCGGCCTGCCATGACGCCGGCACGGGGATTGTCTTCCACGAGGAGTCGTCAAAGTCCTTTTTGAAAAAATCGGGCTTTACCTCCGCACGGTTGTTTGCGAAGAAAAACTTCCAGTCGCCGTTGAGCAGTTTGTAAGAGTCTCCGTCATAAATTTTTTCAACGTCGTCGATGCCGACGGGTTTTACGGCGTCCTCAAATTTTGGGAACACGGTGAAGAACGCGCGGGGCTCCTCCTTGTTCACTTTGTAAACGTTGATGTCGTTCCAGAATTCCTTCTGTTCCGACAATCCTGCATGCGCGAAAGCCGCGCACAACAATGCGGTCACTAATATTCTCATGGTATGATTGCTATGAAATTTGCGCGGAAATCGCCCGATATCCCCCATCGGCAAACCTGCGCTTTAACGTTAAATTGAGTTAATGCCGGACAACGGTTATTGTCAAATTATTACGATAAAAAAAAGGCGGGGCATGTGCCCCGCCTTTTCAAAAGAAATTTTTAGATGCGGCCTAGAAGAATTTCTTGTAAAACGGCTCGGATGATGACGACGTCCCCTTGTTGTTGTCGTCGCCGCAAAGCACCGCAAATTCCTCAAGCTTTTTGCGCTGGTCGGACGAAAGCTTCTTGGGTACTTCGATGTCGATGCGCACGTAGAGGTCGCCCTTGGAATTCTTGTTGCGAAGGTCGGGCATGCCCAGCCCCTTCATGCGAAGCGAAGTTCCCGGCTGCGTTCCGGCCGGCACCTTCAAAATGGCCTTGCCCGCGAGCGTGTCTATTTCGATCTGGCCGCCAAGCGCCGCAAGCGTAAACTTTACGTTCACCGCGCAATAGAGGTCGTTGCCGTCGCGCTCGAACCTGTCGTGCTGCGAAACGTAAATCACCACATAGAGATTGCCGTACTGGCCGCCGTTGTAGCCCGCATTGCCCGCACCCACTTTGCGCAGGCGCGCGCCCGTGTAAACGCCCGCTGGTATGTCTATCTTGACTTCGTTGCGCGCCTTCTGCCTGCCGCTGCCGTTGCAGTCGGGGCACGGGTTTTCAACCACGGTGCCGGTGCCGCCGCATTCGGGGCACGGCTGCGAAAAGCGTATCGGCCCCTGCGCCATGTAAACGTGCCCGGAACCCTTGCATTTAGGGCAGACTTTCCTGCCGCCCTTGCCGTCTTTCGAACCCGTACCTTTGCATGTGGCGCAATCCACAATCCGGTTGTAGCGGATGGTCTTGCTGGTGCCCTTGTAGGCCTCTTCGAGAGTCACGCCGATTTCAACCTTGATGTCGGAACCGCGCTCGGGCGCGTCCGGATCGGGCTGGCCGCGTCCGCCGCCGCCTCCGAAAAAGTCGTAAAACGCCGCGCCGCCGCCTCCGCCGCCGCCGAACACTTCGCGGAAGATGTCGAAGGGGTCGTGGAAACCGCCGTAGCCGCCGCCCGCTCCCGCGCCGCCCATGCCGCCCTGCGTGAACGCGGCGTGGCCGAACTGGTCGTACTTGGCGCGCTTTTCGTCGTTGGAGAGGACTTCGTAAGCTTCGGAAACCTCCCTGAACTTTTCCTCGGCGGCCTTGTCGCCGGGATTCTTGTCGGGATGGTATTTCAGCGCGAGCTTCCGGTAAGCCTTCTTGATTTCCTGCGTCGTCGCCGTCTTTTCGACGCCGAGAATTTTATAGAAATCTTCAGCCATGGCCTTTTACTTTCCCGCCTTGCCGCTTGACACGACCACGCTCGCCGGGCGCAAAAGCCTGCCCTTGAAAGTGTAGCCCTTGCGCACGACCTTTACTACCTTGTTGTCTTCAAGCTCGTCGGACGGCTCCTGCGACATGCATTCTTCAAAATTGGGGTCGAAATCCTTGCCGACGGCGCCGACTTCCTCGACGCCGTAGTTTTCAAAAACCTTCTTGATGTGGTTGCGCACCATTTCCACGCCCACGATGAGGTTCTGCGAGTCGCCGCCGGACTTGGCCGATTCGATGGCCATGTCGAGGTGGTCGAGCGAGGGCAGAAGCTCCTCTATGAAGGGCTGGATGGCGAAAGCCGCCAGCTCCTGCTTTTCGCGCTGGACCTTGCGTTTGTACGTGTCGAGGTCGGCCATCGCGCGAAGGTACAAATCCTTGTTTTTTTCCGCCGCCGCAGTGGCGTCGTTGAGTTTGCGCATCAGGTCGGTAAAGTTTATTGCCTGCTCGTTGGCGCACATGGCGCCGGCGGCCTGTTCGGCGGTTTCAACGGCTTCCGCGCCCTTGCATTGGCAGTCCTTCGCGGCGTCTTCCGCGCCGCAGCCGCATTCACAGGCCTGTTCGTGTTTCTTGTGTTTCATGTTAAAAAAAATATATGGCGTGTTTTATCGGATTGATTTATGTAATTTTAAGACAAAGAGCACGAAGTAAAACAAAAGCCCCGCTATTTTTCAAGCATCTTGTTCACATGCGCCATGCCGCCCTCGAGGTCAGAGAAAACCCCGTCGAGCTGCGCGTCATACGCGGCCTTGAGAACGTCGCCGAAACCCGGCCCCGGCTTGAGCCCCGCATCTATGAGATGGCGGCCCATGACTATAGGAACCGGCGCGGAATCGCGAACCTTGAGCTCGTTTGCGCGCTCCATAATCCACAGCCCCTGCGGAGACTCCTCGGGTTCTATCGGCGGCCTGCCGTTTCTGTCGGCCTTGTCTACGCGTACGAGCCTGTCGATTCGGACGACCTTCGCGGCCAGCCTGCGTATGGCGGCGTCGCCCGCCTTGCTGCGCCACATGTCGAGTATCGCCATATGCCGCTGGACGAGCGGAACCACCTGCTCTATTAGAGCCCTCTCGCGCGTCATGCGTTCCAAAAATTTTACGGCAGGCTTGACCCCGGCAACGTCGTGCCCGTACGAGTGTATCTTTCCGTCCTTGCCGACGGTCGTGGTAAGCGGCTTTCCGAAGTCGTGGCAGAGCACCGCGAAGCCGACTACAAGGTCCTCCCATTCGTCGCCAATCCTGTCTTCCGCGAAAGAGTCCATGCAGAAACCCGTGTGCGTAAAAACGTCGCCCTCGGGATGCCAGAATGGATCCTGCTCGCATCCGACTGTCGCGGCGAGCTCGGGGAAATATTTAATCCACCCGCAGGCCAGAAGGAAATTGAGCCCGTACGAAATTTTGCGCCCGCGCAGTATGAGCTTTTTCCATTCCTCGAAAACCCTCTCCGGAGGCAGGTTTTCAAAGGGGATTTTCGAGCACAGCTCGACGGTTTCCTCCGCGACAGAAAAATTAAACCTCGCGGAAAACTGCATGGCGCGCAAAACCCTGAGCGGGTCTTCCGAAAACCTGTCGGAAGTGTGCCGCAGAATCTTTTTTTCAATGTCCTTCACCCCGCCGTAGGGGTCTGTTATCTCGTTTTCGAGGAAGTCGTACAATATGGCGTTTATGGTGAAATCCCGGCGCGCGCAGGCGTCCTCGACGGACATGTAGGGGTCGCCCTCAATTTCGAAAGCCTTATGCCCCTCGCCCGTCTTGCGTTCGCGGCGCGGTATGCTTACGTCTATCTCGTAGCCTTTCAAAATCCATACGCCGAAGCTTTTGCCGACAATCTCAAACTTGAACTTGCGCGACAAAATTTCCTCGAGAACATCAGGCTCGATTCCGTAGATTTCTATGTCGAGATCTTTGGGCTCGACGCCCATGAGCCAGTCGCGGACGCAGCCGCCCACAAAATAGGCGCGGCCGCCCCTCTCCCTGACAGAATCGAAAATGTGCCTGCACGCCGATTCGTCCCTGCGGCTGAGTTTGAACATCGGCGCTATTCCACGTCGTAGACCAGAAGCTTCGCTTCGGCGGGGTTCAGATACTCCTGCACGAACTTCACGTGCACGGGGTGCTCCGCGTAACGCTTAAGCCCCGCCGCGCCGTCTTCAAAGGCGACGATCAGCGCGAGGTCGAAAAAGTCGTCCACTACCGGTCGGGCGCTCGGAACGGGCGCGCCGAAGCTGAAAAATTTGACGCCCTCGATGGCCTTCAAAGTTTCGAGGCCCTTGCGAATGAAATCCACCTTGTCCTTTTGGCGCGTCCTGATTATTACAATGTGTGTCAGCATTTTTTTGTCTTTCTAGAGCTTTTTAGCCTTAAAAAACAAAGCCGAGAGAAATGTCCCGGCTTTGCGTTGTTTTAAATTTTTGCCCAATTTATTTGCCCGAGACATTGAATATCTTCGGTCCCTTGGCGCCTTTTAAATCGAGAATCTTGGCGTTCTTTTCCACCTGGATTTTCTCGGCGTCGGTCACCCTTATGCGGATGGGCTTTACCGATTTGAATTCCTTGACTTCCCCCGCGTTGAACGCGCCGCCGAACAGCGGCTGTGTGGGGGCGTCCTCGTAATAAAGCGTCATATACGTATCGCCGAGGGCGGAAACCTTGAGGATAAATTCCTTTTGCACGGGAGCCGGCTGAGTTGCGATGTCTGAATTAATCGCTATGTCCGGGTTTTCCTTGGGGGCATCGCCCTTCACCAGCGAAACCACTATGGCGATAATGACAAGAACCGCCAGAAGCACGCCGACAAATATGCCGCCAAGCTTCATGTACTGCACCGCGGCGTCGTCGGAACCTTCGCGCGCGGCGGGCTCCTCTTCGGATTCCTCGTAGCGCGAAACCATGGATACCGGCTCCGGCGCGGCGGCCTCGCGGACATTCATGCGCGGCTGCGCCTTTCTCTTTTTGGAGTCGTCCGAAATGTTGTACTCAAGCGAATATTCGGCGAGAATCTGGTCCACGTCGAGTTTCAGAAAAGCGGCGTAAATGCGCAGGAAACCCCGCTTGTATATGCCGGGGAGGTCGAAGTCGAAATTGCCCGACTCCATCTGCTCGATAACGCTTGCGCGAAGCCTCGTCGCGTCGGCAACATCCCTCAGCGAGAGCCCTTTTGCGGTTCTCGCTTCCTGCAATTTTTCACCTAAATTCTTCATTGCCTCAAGAAAAATTCAAAACTCCCCGATTTGCAATCCCAATTTTACTATATTTGCGGCACGGATCGCCGCAAGCATACTAATACTAATAGCGGTTAGGCGTGCCCACGCCGCCCATGCCGGGGAGGCCGCCTTCCCATGACGCGGGTTTGCCCCACGGAAGGTCGCCGCCTTCCGTCGCGCGCGAAGGAAGCTCTTTTTTAGACTTTGTGGGCGTCGATGCGCATCCTCCAAGGGAGAAAGCCATCGCGGCTACAAGAATTGTGACTATCCATTTCATGTTCATAAAGAAATTAACTGAAAACATGGTTATACCGCCCGGAAAATTTTTCCAGAAGAAAATTCATAAAAAACTTCCGGCTAAAAGAACAAGCGTATACAAAAAAACTGCGGGGTTCGAAACAAACCGAACCCCGCAGCGATACAAATTAATTTTTATTAAAAGTCGAAATCGTCCGGTTCCGGGAAATCGCCCAGACCGGCGTCATCAGCGGGGGCTTCTTCTTCCACAGGGGCGGCTTCTTCAACCGGAGCGGAAATAACGGGAGCCGCAGCCTTGGGGGCTTCGACGGGGGCGTCGGCCATTTCAAGGAGGTCTCCGACTTCAACGGTCTCGGGTATGCCCTTTTCAGTGTTCATGAAAGCGACTGCCGTGCTGTCGGCGACGGTGTCCACAAGGATTTCAGCCACAAGCCTGCCTTCGCGCTTGAGGAGTATCTTCTGCCCCTGCTGGAGGCCCGCAGACTTGCCCCTGTTGAGCTTCACCATGGCGGTGGGCTGGTCAACGTCGAGAACGGTTGCGATGTCGCCCGTTGCCACATAGGGAACCTTGGCCACTTTTTTGACGACCTTGTTGCCCTGCGCGTCGGTTTCGACAACTTCAATAACTTCCCCGCTTTCAAGGAGCTTTACCTTGGCCTGCGCATCGGAAGCTTCCTTGGCCTTGGCGGCAAGCTGCGATTCAAGGTCGGCAACCTTTGCGTTCAGCGCCTCCACGTCGCCCGTGTCAACCGCCATGTTCTTGGCGTCTATGATTTCGCGGCGGAGGGTTTCGATTGTGGATTCCTTTTCGGTAATCTGCTTTTTGGCAGTGTCGAGGGAAGTATTGAGGGTACGGATTTCCCCGTTCTTCTTTGTGAGTTCGGCATTCACCTGAAGGTTCTTGGTGCGTTCGCCTTCAAGTTCCTTGTTGAGCTCGCTTTCGCGGGTTTCAAGGGTCTTGATGCGGCTGTCAAGGTTGTCGACCTTAACCTTCAAGTCGGCGTTCGACTTCAACAACGCGGGAATTTTTTCCGACTTTTCAACAAGAGTGATGCCTTCGACTTCAATCATGTTGGTTGTTGCCGTGCTTACCTTGCCGCGGGTATCCACCCACGCGAAGACGCAGAACGCCGCCGCGAGAATGGCGAGAATTTTGAGAGATAGGGATGCTGCTTTCATATTTTACTTTTCTTTAATAAATGTAATGTCGAACCCCTTGCCGGAAGCCTTTCTTATTCCGCGCTGGGGATTAGAAGCCAGATGTGAAAGAAGTTTAAATACAATTTCTTTGTCTTTTTCAAGATTTATTTCACGCGCAAGTTCATCTGCCGTAAATTCTTTGCCCTTTTCCATGGCGGCGATGATTTTTGCCTTGATTTCAAGTATGCTGCTTGCGGCCTTTTTGCCCGCCTCAACGCCGGGCTGGTGGTACGCGTTTATGTTGACAAGGCCGGCGTAAAGCCCGACAGCTCTGTCGTAAAGGGCGATGAGCATGCCTATAGTGCGCGCCGAGCAGTCTTCGACCGTTATTGTGACGCTTTCGCGGCCTTTGGCCGAAAGAGCCTCGCGAGTGCCGAGAAGGAAAGCCTGCAGGTAGTCGCCGCTGGTTTCGCCGTTGTTGACGTCGGGGCTGTCGCCCTCGCGGTCCTTGAGGACCTCGATGAAAGTCACAAAAAAGTTGTCAATGCCGTCGCGCAGCTGCTGCACATAGGCGTGCTGGTCGGTGGAACCCTTGTTTCCGTAAACGGATATGCCCTGCTCAACTTTTTTTCCGTCAAGGTCGAGCTCTTTGCCCAAAGACTCCATTATTAGCTGCTGCAGGTAGCGCGAAAACAGCAATAGGCGGTCTTTGTAGGGAAGGATAACCATGTCCTTAAGCCCCTTGCCCGACGTGCATTTGTACCACATGAGGGCGAGCATCGCCGCCGGATTTTTCAAGGTTTCCGTCGTGCGCGTGGCTTCGTCCATCTCTGCCGCGCCCGCAAGGAGGCCGTCTATGTCGAGCCCCTGGAGCGCCGCAGGCAGGAGACCCACCGCAGCGAATTCGCTCGTACGGCCGCCGACCCAGTCCCACATCGGGAAAAATTCGATGAAACCCTTTTCCTTGGAGAACCTGTGCAGCTTGCTGCCCTCGCCCGTCGTGACCACGGCGTGTTTGCCGAAATCGAGGCCCGCAGCCTCATAGCGCGCCATGGCCTCCATCATGGCGTTGCGGGGCTCGGGAGTGCCGCCCGACTTAGACGTCACTATAACGAGCGTCTTTCCGAGTTTTCCATCGAGCTTGTCGAAAACCACGTCGAACCCGTCCGGGTCGGTGTTGTCGAGGAAGAAAACCTTCATCTTGTCGCTCTTGGGCGACGCGAGCGCCTCGCCGACAAACTGCGGGCCGAGGGCGGAACCGCCTATGCCGATGCAAAGCACGTTTTCAAACTTGCCGTCTTTGCCCTTTATTTCGCCGTCGTGGATTTTCTTCGCAAAAGACTTTATCTTGGCGACCGTGTCTTCAATTTCCGCCTTGATTTCGGGCGTCGGCGCGAGCTTCGGCGCGCGGAGCCAGTAGTGGCCGACCATCCTGTTTTCGTCGGGGTTGGCTATCGCGCCCTCCTCGAGCTTCTTCATGTCGGCGAAAGCCTTCTGCATTTTCGCCTCCATCGAGCTTAAATAAGCGTCGTCAAAGCTGACTCTGCTCACGTCCAAACCGAAACCGAGGCCTTCGAGGCCAAGATAGTATTTTTTATAACGTTCCCAAGACATAATTAACTTGATGAACCTAGCTTCAGCCCCGGAATTGTCAAAAATTTTCTCAACTTTTTTAGCCCCTCTAAAAAGCTTGAAGGGCGCCCAAAATTTCCATAGCTTGCACACGTATGAGGAAATATAAGAAATATTGGTTGCCCGCCTCGGCGGTCGCGGTGCTTTTTCTGCTCTTCTTCATGTGGATAAAGTCGGACGACTCGCACGTCATGCGCGCGTATGCCAAAGACATGGCCGAAGTCGTCAACGCCTCTCCGGACAAGCGCGGCGAACTCTATAAGAAACTCGCCGAAAAATACGCGATGAAGTTCGCCGAAATAATGCTTTCAAAGTCGAACGACGCCGACATGCGCATGTACGCCGCGCATCAGGTTGCGGCGCTCTCGCCGCGAGTTTCCAACCCAGCCGTCACCCTCGGCGCGGCGACCCTTTTCTATAAAGAGATGCGCCAGGGCGACGAAAAGCTCCTTAGCGGCAGAAGCTGGAATTCGCTGGAATCCATGATTCTCGCGCTGATGCCGAAAGCCCCCGAAAACGAAAAAATCGCAATGGAAAAAATGCTCGGCACCATTGCGGAAAATTCGTCGGCGCGCATGGAACCTCCCAGTCTCGCCGTCTATCCGATAACATACGCCGATTTCATCCTCGCAGGAGGAACAATCCCGCCAAGCATTTCCGAAAATACGCCGAACATCCCCGCGCTCGGCCTCTATTTCCGCAACGACACACTTTCAAACGAAAGCGGCGTGGCCTGCGTCATTCAGACTAATGCGACGCTTACCCCCGACAACCCCTCCGAGTCGCAAAAGGTCGGCAGCGACCCGCGCTTCGAGCTCGCGGAATCCGTCAAAGCCCTCGACATGCTCGGCGCCGATGCCGTGAAAGCCGCCCTCGACACAGAATTCCCCAAGCCGTCCACTATCGAAAACCGCGTCTGCGCCTCCGCCGAAGACCTCGACGGCGCCCCGCAAAAAGGCGTCCTCCAGCTCGAATACGTCCGCGACTGCGGCAGGAAAATCAACCACGCCTACATAGCCGAATACGACTTCCGTTCATCCAAAGACAGGCGCGCCAACAAAAACGAGGAAAGCGTAATCCTCTGGGTCGGCCACGAAGACTCCTCCACTTTCTTCTTCAACGACATCTCAAACGCCAAATCCTCATACAGGATAATCAAAAACAAATAACAGGCAAAGGCAGTTTTTTATATGCGGGGTTCATAGCCGGCTTAGTATTGAGGGGCGCATTGACTCGCACCCCCTAGTAGGGGCTGTTTGTGCTCGCTCGCACGGTAGTGCCCGTCTCGGCACTCGCTTTGCTCGGCTATTTGCCTGCGGCAAATCCACTCACGGCGCCTTCGCGCCGTGAACGCCCTACGGGCAATTTTGCGAAGCAAAATTGTCGTATTGTACTCGCATTTTCAGCAGAAAATGTCTCACCCTCCGGGTGGCGGCTACGCCGCCATATTTCCCCTCCGGCTTGAACTGTCGGGCGAGAGCCTCGCCGAGCATTGTGGGGCTAAAGCCCCAGCAGGCGGATTTGCTGCGCAAATTCTTCCGCCTTCCCCCACTATACCCGGGCAGGCTAAAACTATATGCTATGCATATAGTTTTACAATAAAGCCTCGGGGCGGTCTTTACATGATTCTACGAAGTTTGTCCCTAATCACTTTGCCTGTTAAGCGGTTTTATTCACCTGCTCATTCACTGGTGTTCTTTCGCACTGCTGTTGAGATAGGCTATAACGAACTCACCTTACAAAACACAAGCCTGTTGCATAACAAAAAATACAGTCAGTTCGCTTGCGCTCCATATCGCTTTAGACTGGCGATCGCAATAGCGGTCGCCACATGATGCGCCGTTTATCGCGTGTGCATTGCACACCGATAAACGGTGAAGCTACCGTAGTAAGTTCGCGTTTCGCTGTGTATGCAAACCAGCAAAACAACAGCAACGAATATTCAGCCATTGCGCAAGGCAAAACGCAAGTGCGCTTTATTTATTGCGTAGCTTGCGGGAAGAATAATTTTGCGTAGCAAAATTACCCGGAGGGCGAGAATGAATTTGCGCAGCAAAGAACTGGCTATTAAAGGTGCAACCAAGCGAGCGAGTTCAATGCGGAAGATACGGATGAAACAGCGTCACTATGCCACGGCGCGGCTCGCGCCTAGGCGGGGTATGGGGCGGCTATAAGCCCCATATCTAAAAGCGGCAGAACTATAAAAAACGCGCCGAATTGCTTCGGCGCGTTTTATAAAGGGCGTGTGCTTCGCGACTAGTAGTTGGCGAGGCGCTTTTCCTTGACCTTGGAGGCTTTTTTGCCGACGCGGTCGCGGAGGTAGAAGAGGCGCGCGCGCATCGGGACGGATTCGCGGTCGACTTCGATCTGTGCGATATTGGGGGAATTGACGGGGAACACGCGTTCGACGCCTTCGCCGTAGGAAATGCGGCGTACGGTAAAGCTTTCGTGTATGCCGCTGCCTTTTCTGGCAATGACTATGCCCGCAAAAATCTGAATGCGTTCTTTGTCGCCTTCGCGGACCTTGGTGTGCACGCGAACGCCGTCGCCGACTTTGAAGCTGGTCATGTCGGCTTTGATTTGGTCTTTGGTTATTTCTTTCAACAATTCTTGGTTCATTGCTTGTCCTTTTGATTTAAAATGTCCTGTCTGCGTTCCTTTGTTTTTTCCACCTGTTTTCCGCGCCGCCAATCCTCTATTTTGGCGTGGTCGCCCGACATAAGAACTTCGGGAACATCCATGCCGCGGAACGAAGCGGGTCTCGTATATTGTGGAAAAGCGAGGAGATTGCCGTTAAATGAGTCGAACGTCAAGGAATTTTCTTCGCCCAAAACACCTTTTACATATCTGGCGGTCGCGTCGGCGAGCACGGCGGCCGGAAGCGTGCCGTTGGTGAGGACGTAGTCGCCGATGGAAATCTCGCGGTCGATAATGGTGTCGCGCACGCGCTGGTCGATTCCCTCGTAGTGGCCGCTGAGTATTATAAGGTGCTCTTTGGCGGAAAGTTCGGCGGCGATCTGCGGGGAGAGCTTTTCTCCGTCGGGGCACATGTATATGCGCGTGCAGTTTGGGGTCTGAAGGGCCTCTATGGCTGCGAAGATAGGCTCGGGTTTCATAAGCATGCCGGGGCCGCCGCCGAAGGGGCGGTCGTCCACGTTTTTGTGCTTTGACGTGGCCCAGTCGCGGATGTCGTGTACGTTGAGCTCCAGGATTCCGGCTTCCTGTGCGCGCGCAAGCATGCTTTCGCCCAAAAAGCCCGAGAGCATGTTTGGGAAAAGCGTCAGGAAGTCTATCTTGAGTTTTGCCATTTTTATTTCACCGTACAGGGGAAATTTTCAGAGCCTTTTTACTTTATGCAGTGCGTAATTTACAAATCACTTATGATAAGAAAAACTTCATTAGACTCAATGATTTTGATGCAAGAGCGAGTATTGCAACGCATAAAAAGGACAGGCAGCACTGGAAAAGCGCGTCCTTTCTTTTTTGTGCGAAGCAAACGGAGCTATTGTTTAAAAGCATTTGTCAAATGGCGCTGCTTAAAGTAAAAAGGCTCTAATCAAAAAACCCGCTGCGCATAACGACAACGGGTTCTGTAAAAAAGCTTAAAAAGCCTATTAGGCCTTGACCTGTGCGGCGCGGGCTTTCTTGATGACGGTCTTCGCCGTGTCGGACGGCAGTGCGCCTACGCTGAGCCAGTAGTCGGCGCGTTCGACGTTGATCTGCGTTTCGACATCCTTGCCGCGCGGGCTCGGGTTGTACAAGCCGAGGTTTTCGACAAATTTGCCGTCGCGGCTAGATGTGCTCTCCGCAACAACCAGGCGGTACATTGGGTTGTGCACGGAACCGTGCCTCTGTAATCTTATTCTAAGTGCCATATTTAGTGTCTAATAAATTGAAAGTTCAATAGGCAATATCATGGCACAGCCTTTGTCAAACGCTTTTTTCGATTTTTTCGCCGTATTGGCGGTTTTTCGGAAAAACATACTCGTATTGTGCATAAAAGAATTTCGCGGCGCAATAATTAAAAGAGAAACCCTTTGCGGAAAATTCCGCAAAGGGCGCATTACATCACTGTAACCCTGATATAATTACTCTCTCTCAAAAATTCATTTAGCAACAGGACATTTTCCTGCCCCTTCCCGTCCGCCAACATTTAAATTATCGGAAAAATTCCCTTGATTTTAAACTCCCGGCCCGAAGGCCGGGAGAACAGTTCAGTTTTTCATTGTCAGTTGGTCAGTTGATAGCCGCAGTTCCGGCCCCGCGCCGTTTTATCGGCGGTTCTTTATGAAATCGTTGATGTTTATCATGCACTTAAACAAAAAAAGCCCCACGCGTTTGCATGGGGCCTTTTGCATTGTCAAACTAAAGCTTACTTGCTCATTTCGTCGTAGAACTCGACGATACGGCCGCGCTTTTCAGACTCGTTGAAATCCATCGCACTCTTAGGGTGCCTGTTGAGGAAACCGGTCAGCATGTAGGGATAATCGAAGCCCCAACCCAATTTAGCCCGCATAGGTTCGATATATTTTTCAATGCACTCCAGAATCGGGCGCATCCTATACTTCGGGTTATGCAGGAAACCGAGCAGCATCTCGAGCTGGCAGTTGCCGGCGCCGCGGCCGAGGCCGGCCATGGTGGCGTCAATCATGTTGGCGCCGTCGACGATCGCCTCGATCGTGTTGGCGAACGCGAGCTGCAGGTTGTTGTGCGCGTGTATGCCCACCTGTTTGCCCCCGGGCTTGGCCACCTTCATGTATTTGTTCATCATGTAGTTTATCTGTTCGCTGTAGAGCGAGCCGAAACTGTCCACGAGGTAGATGGTGCCGACGGGCGATTTCGCGAGCATTTCAAGGCCTTCGTCGAGTTCGCTTTCGCGGACCGTGGAAATCGCCATAATGTTTACGGTAGTCTCGTAGCCCTTTTCGTGCGCGTCTTTTATCATGTCTATGGCCAGCGGAATCTGGTGGATGTAGGTGGCCACGCGGATCATGTCGATGGGGCTGTCCTTCTTGGGAAGGATGTCCGTCTTGTAGTTGCTCTTCTCGGCGTCGGCGATGACCGACATCTTGATGTTGCGCGGGTTGTCGCCGATGATCCTGAGAATGTCGCTCTCGTCGCAGTGGCGCCACGGGCCGAACTTCTCGGGCGAAAATATCTTCTTGCAGTTCTTATAGCCGATTTCCATATAGTCTATGCCGCTGTCGGCACAGGCGTCGTAAACGGCGCGCACTTCTTCGTCTGTGAACTTGCTGGAATTCATGAGGCCTCCGTCTCGTATGGTGCAATCCAGCACTTTCAGTTCTTCTCTGTAGCCGACCCATCTTTGGGAAGGGTTGCTTTCAGTCGCGTTTTTCGCTAGTTCTGTCATTTTGTTTCTTTCTGTTTCGAATAAATTTTTTGTTTGTTTTTGGTGTGCGATTTTTTTGAAAATAAAAAAACCCGAGCGCCTTGAGCGTTCGGGTTTACTTCTTACAAATACAGGGTGTCAGGACACCGAGCCGAACGCTTTGTGCTGTTTGCTAAAGTAAAAGTAATAATAGGCCGCATTCGACGCGGGTTGTTTAGCAATAAGCGCGGCAACACGATCCGCTCCGAGAGCGAGTCGCCAAGTGTTGTTCTTTGCTGCCAAGTTAGCGTTCATAAATTGTGAGTGATTAGATTCCTTTTATTTCGGAAATCAAGCATTTTTTTCTCTTTTTTTTAATCGGAGCTATTTTTATTTCTTTTAGCCATATTTACAGGAACAGCCGCAAACGCATAAAACAAAGGAATTTATTTCCTTCGCAATGCCGGACGCGAAACCCGACAAAGACATGTCTAAAAAAAGAAAACCGCCCCAAAGGGCGGCCTTGCTTTAAATTATACCAGCTTCTTCACGAAAGCGTGGAAGTCTGCGAAGAGCGCGTCTGCGTCGTTCGGGCCGGGAGCAGCCTCGGGGTGATACTGCACCGAGAACATCGGCAGGTCTTTGTGGCGCAGGCCCTCGACGGTGTTGTCGTTGAGGTTTATTTCCGTGACAACCGCACCGCGGTTTTCGAGAGATTTCGCGTCGGCCGCAAAGCCGTGGTTTTGCGACGTGATTGACACCCTGCCCGTTTCGAGGTTTTTGACGGGCTGGTTGCCGCCGCGGTGGCCGAACTTAAGCTTGTAGGTTTCCGCGCCTATGGCGTGAGTGAGAACCTGGTGGCCGAAGCATATGCCGAAAGTCGGCAGTTTTTGGATGAGCTTGGCCACGATGTCGTGCGCGTATGTGACGGCGGCCGGGTCGCCGGGGCCGTTGGAAAGGAAGAGGCACTGCGGGTTGTGCTCGAGGATTTGTTCCGCGGGCGCGTCGGCCGGGAAAACCGTAACGTCGAAGCCGTGGAAGCTGAGGCGCGTGAAGATGGACGTCTTCGCGCCGTAGTCTATCGCCGCGCATTTGAACACGGGCGTTGTGCGGTCGAAATTGTATAGCTTCGTGCCGGGAACGGTGAACGGCATGAGCTCCGCGTCGCTGCGGCTGAAATGGTAGGGCTCCTTGGTGGTGACTTCCTTTACGTAGTCGACGCCTACCAGCCCGCCCCATGCCCTGGCGTTTTCAACGGCCTCTTCGGCGGAGATTCCCTCGGTCGAGAGGCACGCCTTCATGGCGCCCGAGCTGCGGATTTTCTTGGTGATTGCGCGAGTGTCTACGCCGCTGATGCCGGGAATATCATTGAGCTTAAGGTAGTCCTGAAGCGACATTTCGCTGCGCCAGCTGCTGGAAACCGGGCTTACTTCGCGCACCACAAAGCCCTTGACCTTGGGGCCGTCCGACTCTTCGTCGGCCTTGTTGACGCCGTAATTGCCTATTTCGACGGCCGTCATGGTGACAATCTGGCCAAAATAAGACGGGTCGGTGAGAACCTCCTGATAACCCGTCATTGATGTATTGAAAACCGCCTCGCCGACCACTGTTTTAGTGGCCCCGAACGCGCGCCCTTTGAACACGCTGCCGTCTTCGAATGCTAAAATCGCTGTTCCGTCTTTGCTCATATCGAATTTTCCGAATAAATAAGGGCTATTTTGAGACTCCTTACAAGCCTTTTTTCCCATTTTCGAGCCCATTCGGATTATTATCGGCAATTGCGGATTTTTTTTAGCGTCTTTGCACGGTTGACTAGATATCCTTGTTCTTGGAGTCTATGATAATAGTCACGGGGCCGTCGTTGACGAGCGAAACGTCCATCATCGCGCCGAAAACTCCGCGCGGAACCTTTTTGCCGATTTCCGATTCGAGCAGTTCGCCGAACTTTTCGTATAGCGGCACGGAAACGGCGGGCGGCGCCGACCTGTTGAACGAGGGGCGGCTGCCCTTGCGCACGTTCCCGTACAAAGTAAACTGGCTTACAAGCAGGACCTCCCCGCCGCAGTCTTTTAGCGACAGATTCATTTTTCCCTCGTCATCCTCAAAAATCCGAAGCTGCGCGATTTTGTTCGCGAGCCACTTGGCGTCGTCTTCCGTATCGCCGTTTTCAACGCCCAGAAGAACGAGCAATCCAACGCCGATTTCGCCCGACCTGCGGAGGATTTTTCCGTCTTCGGCTATGTCGACCGACGCGCTTTTAACACGCTGTATAACCGCGCGCATTTTACATCAGGCTTATTTCGATGAAGAACGCCTTAGTCTCGGAGGGCGCCACATAATGCAGCGGCTTGGACGCGGAATTCGGCGGCGACATCCAAGGCTCGACACAATAGTACGGCGCGTCGGGAGACTCCGACCATGTGACGACGCACGTGCCCACTTCGGGCTTTCCGCCGCCGCCTATTTTCAGGGTGACATCCTCCTCGCCGTTCTTGGGGCCGAAGCGCACGGCGGAGGTTTTCAAACTCGTGTGGATGCGGTTGTTCAACTCCAGATCCGAAAAAGAGCTCTTGTCTGTGCCCGCGGGCATGAAGCTTCCGTCCGCGCCGATGTAGCACGCCTTTTTGGCGTCGCTCAAAAAGCGGTAGTCCCTGCGCGAAGTGCCGTCTATCCACGGAAGCGTGAAATACGGGTGCAGGCCCGCGCCCCACGGTATGCGCTCCCTGCCGAGGTTTTCCAGGCGCAGCTCGCAGAAAAGCGAAAGCTCGTTGAAGCGGTAGTAGACGCTGAAATTATAATCGTATGGGTACGAAGCCTTGCTTTCTTCAGAGGGAACGTATTTGGCGTGGAAGTCGAAGTCGCTCACGTGGATGTCATCGAACTTTCCTTCCATCGCGAAGCCGTGCTTTTTCATCGGCAGGACCTCGCCTTCCGGAGTTTTCCAAAAATCCTTTTTGCCGCCCGCGAATGACGCGCCGCAGAACGGAAAAAGCACAGGCATACCGCCGCGGACTTCGGCAAAGCCCTCTCCGCCGAGCGGGGCGTTTTCGGGCCAGAAAATGACGTCGCGCACCGCGCCGTCGGCCATCGAAACATACCAGTTCATCAGGCGCGCACCGTCGGACGGGTTCATCAGAAAGGACGAGGGGCCTATGTTCCATTTGTAAAGTTTCAAGCCGTTTGCATCAACAATTTCCATGGAACGAATCGTGCGGATGCCTCCCCGTTTTTCAATCATTTTCAAAAAATTTTCTTGTGTAGCGCAATTTGGGGGCGATTATTGCGCGGATGACTTTCATCGAACTGCTGCTTATAGCCATCGCCCTGTCAATGGACGCCTTTGCCGTGTCCATTTGCTACGGCATAAAAAACAGCCGCTTCAACCTGCGCCATACCCTTATCGTCGCGCTCTTCTTCGGATTTTTCCAGTTCCTTATGCCGCTCATCGGCTGGGGTTTAAGCTCGGCGGCGCACAAATACATAGAGGCCTACGACCACTGGGTGGCGTTTTTCATGCTGGCGGGCATCGGCCTGAAAATGACGTGGGACGCCGTCAAGGAAGACAACAAAGACGACGACTGCGGCGGCCTGTGCACTCCGGAATTCATGGGCTACAAGACGCTCCTGTGGCTTTCGATAGCCACGAGCATAGACGCCCTCGCGGCGGGAGTGACATTCGGCGTGATGTCTGGCGGCATAATCTTCCCCTGCACCGTCATAGGCTTGACCACTTTCGCGTTCTCGTTTGTCGGCATGAAGTTCGGCGCGAAGATAGGACGCTTCGCCGGAAAGAAATTCGCGTTTTTAGGCGGCGTCGTGCTTGTGGGCATAGGCATAAAGATACTGGTTGAACATTTGTTTTTCAACTGAACGGAAAAAAACTTTATGCAAAAAAACGGCGCATTTGTTTTGCGCCGTTTTTTTTGCAGCCGCCTCATGGCAATTCCGCCAAGCGCGTTTAACTACATGAACGCGCCTGCATTGGATGTTTGGGCTTTGACAAACAGCGCTTGCGGATGCAAATTTTTCCAAAAATCGGCGGCTTTCACCGACAAATCAATTTGCCGAAAAGGCCGCAAAATCCGAAAAGCGGACAATCAAAACAACAAAGAAGAATTCCATGAAAATCATAAAAATCGCTTCCATACTGCAGGCATTCATTGTCGCGGCGGGCGCGGCTCAGGCTTTCGAAAATATGGATGCCTATTATTGCAATATCATTTCAAATATTACGGAACAGGCAAAATTTGAAGGCGCCATTTCGGGATACTTTGACGGCGCAATAACACAAGGCGGGGCTCCCTCAACGGACGGCATTACCGTAAAAACAGACACCGCAGCGGCCCCTTTTCATCTTATAAAAAACGGGGACGGAACCAATGAGTTTATGGTAAACGATGCCTATTCCGGCGAGACCCTCAACGGCACGGTGACGATAAACTCGGGATGCCTGATGCTTTACGTGCCCGATTCCGACGCCATAAACATCAAGGTTGAAGTAAACGGCGGCGGGAAACTGGGCATGGCTTCATCCGAACAGACATACCTGAACAACCTCGTGATGGACGGCGGATGCCTTGTCGTCGATACCGGAGGCCCGATATTTGTGAACGAGGGCCTTGAAATACTGGACGGCGGCATGATAATTTGCGTTGGCAGCGCGGCTGAAGGCGACGTTGTGCCTGACTTCCTTATATGGGACAGCCTCTTGGACATTGATATGAGCCGCATATTTGAAGACGCTATTTCTTCGGGCATAATATTGATTGAAGACGCCGATGGAATTCAATACGAGATTGCGGACGGATATGAAATTGACGGCGGAACCTTGTCTTTAATCGTAGGCGCTCCCATACCGGAGGCATCGTCACTGGCGGCACTTTTAGGCGCGGCGGCACTGGCATTCGCGGCTCTTCGGCGGCGCGCAAGTGCGAGATAAATCGGCGCACTGGCAAAGAAACATTGCACAAAAAAAAAGCGGACGGTTTCCCGTCCGCTTTTATATTTATTTAAAGTACTTCACGCCCGCCGAGAAGAGCGGCTGAATCTTGTTTCCCGTTATATTCTTGCCGACGTTCGTGCCGAAGCGCTCGGTGTGGGCCATCTTGCCGAACACGAGCCCGCATGGGCTTGTTATGCCCTCAACCGCGTGCATAGAGCCGTTCGGGTTGAAAGGTATGACCGCACTCGGGTTGCCGGACGCGTCCACGTACTGCGTGGCTATCTGGCCGTTCGCCGCAAGCTTGGATATCACGCTTTCGGGCGCGATGAACTTGCCCTCGCCGTGCGACACCGGTATCACGTGCTCTTCGCCGAGCGCGCAGTCGGCCAGCCACGGCGAAAGCCTGCTGGCAACGCGCGTGCGCACATAGCAGCTTACGTGGCGCGAAATGTTGTTGTACGTGAGCGTCGGGCTGTCCTCGCGCAGTTCGCGTATTTCGCCGAACGGCACAAGACCGAGCTTTATCAGCGCCTGGAAGCCGTTGCATATGCCAAGTATAAGTCCTTTGCGGTCCTTGAGCAGAGACATAACCGCGTCGGAAAGCGCCGCGTTGCGGAACACCGCCGCGATGAACTTGCCCGACCCCGCCGGCTCGTCGCCCGCGCTGAAGCCGCCGGGAAGCATGAGAATCTGGGCGGCGTCGATGCGCCTTTTCATTTCGGCTATCGATTCGGCCACGTCCTTGTCGCTCATGTTTCTGAACACGAAAGTCGAGGCTTCGGCACCGGCGGCGTTGAACGCCTTGGCGGTGTCGTACTCGCAGTTCGTGCCCGGGAAAACGGGAATGAAAACCTTCGGCTTGGCCACCTTTGACGGAGCCACCGCTATGTTCTTCGGCTCGAAAGACGGCTTGAGAAGCTTGCCGTCCTGCGAAGCCGCGGCCTGCGTCGGGAAAATATTTTCGAGCGGCTGGCCCCACGCCTCGCAGAGCACGCTCAAATCCATGGCGGCCTTGCCTATTTTGATTTTGCCTTCAGCTATGGTCTCGCCTATCTGCTTTGCGAACATTTCGGTCGGAGAAATTCCGTCAACCATTTCAATTAGTATCGCGCCGTAGTTGAGTTTGAAAACGTCTCCCTTGTATCCCGCGTCGAACGCGAAGCCTATGCCGTTGCCGAAAGCCATTTTCGCGACGGCTTCCGCCACGCCGCCGAAGCGCACCGAATGCGCCGAAAGCACCTTGCCGTGCTTCATTGCCTCCGCGAGCGCCGCGTACTTTTTCATGGCGTCCTTCCAGTTGGGCGTAAGGTCGGCGTTGCGCTCGATCTCGATTATCGCGACGCGCGAGCCCGCCTTCTTGAATTCGGGGGAAATCACGCGGCGCACGTCGCACGGGCACATCGCGAAACTCACAAGCGTGGGGGGCACGTCGATATTGTTGAACGAGCCCGACATGGAGTCTTTGCCGCCGATTGACGCGCAGCCCATTTCCATCTGCCCCTCGAACGCGCCAAGAAGCGCCGCGAGCGGCTTGCCCCAGCGTGCGGGGTTTCCGCGCAGCTTTTCGAAATATTCCTGGAAAGTGAAGCGTATGCGGTTCACGTCGCCGCCAGACGCCGCGATTTTCGCGACGGATTCGAGCATGGCGTACTGTGCGCCGTGGTATGGGCTCCACTCGGAAACGTATGGATTGAAGCCGAATGAGAAAAGCGTACCCGTGTTCGTGTCGCCCTTAAGCAGCGGAATTTTCGCGCACATGGCTTCCGGCGGAGTCGCAAGGTTTTTGCCGCCGAAGGGATGGACGACGGTGCCCGCGCCGATGGACGAGTCGAAGCGCTCGATCAGCCCGCGCTGCGAGGCGCAGTTAAGGTTGCGGAGCATGTCCAGCCACGCGAGCTCGTCGTCGTTGGCCTTGCCGCTGGCGGCTTCGAGCGGGGATTTTTCCGAGGGGGCCTCGACCTGCGCGGTGGCCGTGGCCGTCGTGCCATTGGTATCAAGGAAGGCGCGCGTAAGGCTTACAATTTCCTTGCCTCGCCATTTCATCACGAGCCTGCCGCTGTCGGTGACCTTGGCTACCAGCTTGCACTCAAGGTTTTCCTCGTCTGCAAATTTCTTGAAGGCTTCGGCGTCGGCGGGCGAAACAACGACCGCCATGCGCTCCTGCGATTCGGAAATCGCGAGCTCGGTGCCGTCGAGGCCGTCATATTTTTTCGATACTTCGTCGAGGTTGATTTCGAGCGAAGGCGCAAGTTCGCCGATGGCCACGGACACGCCGCCCGCGCCGAAGTCGTTGCACCTTTTGATAAGCCTGCTTGCGTCGGGGTTGCGGAAAAGCCTCTGGAGTTTGCGCTCCATCGGTGCGTCGCCCTTCTGCACCTCGGCGGAATTTTCGAGGGCGGTTTCCGTGTGGTCTTTGGAGGACCCCGTCGCGCCGCCGATGCCGTCGCGCCCCGTACGGCCGCCGACGAGAAGTATGACGTCGCCCGGCTCGGGGGTTCCGCGGTAGACCATGAAGCGCGGGGCCGCCGCAACGACCGCGCCTATTTCCATGCGCTTGGCCACATAGCCCTCGTGGTAAATTTCGGTAACCTGTCCCGTGGCAAGGCCTATCTGGTTGCCGTAGCTGCTGTAGCCGTTGGCCGCGCCCACGACGATTTTGCGCTGGGGCAGCTTGCCGGGTATGGTGTTTTCAAAGGGAGTCCTGGGGTCGCCCGCGCCGGTTACGCGCATGGCCTGGTATACGTAGCTCCTGCCCGAAAGCGGGTCGCGTATCGCGCCGCCGAGGCAGGTTGCCGCACCGCCGAAAGGCTCGATTTCGGTCGGGTGGTTGTGCGTCTCGTTTTTAAACATCACGAGCCACTCCTGTGTTTCGCCGTCCACATCGACGTCGACGACTATGCTGGCCGCGTTGATTTCCTCGCTCTCTTCGAGGTCTTCGAGCTTTCCCGCCTTGCGTAGCGCGCGCATGCCGATCAGCGCGATGTCCATCAGGCAGATTTCCCTGCCCTTTTCGGCCAGCTTCAGGTGTTCGCGGGCGCGCAGGTATTTTTCCCAGGACGCCTTGATGGGGTCTGAGAATTTCCCGCCGTCAATCTTCACGTCTTCGAGCTTTGTTAGGAATGTGGTGTGGCGGCAGTGGTCGCTCCAGTAGGTGTCGAGCAGGCGGATTTCCGTGATGGTCGGGTCGCGCTTTTCGACGGACGCGAAATGGTCGCGGCAGAAATAGAGGTCGGCTATCGACATGGCAAGCGACATCTTCCTGTGCAGGGCAACGATTTCCTCGTCGCTCATTTTAGAGAAGCCCTTCATAACCTCAACGTCGGCGGGGCGCTTTGTCGCGCGCTCCAAAGTCTCGGGCTTGTCCATGGACGCCTCGCGGCTGTCCACCGCGTTTATAAGGTATTTTTTAATCTTTTCGACAGTCTCGGCGGGCGGGTTGCCGCCAAGCACGAAAACGCGGGCGCACGCCACTTTCGGGCGCTTGTGCGCGACAATCTGCACGCACTGCTCGGCGGAGTCGGCGCGCTGGTCGAACTGCCCCGGCAGGAATTCTATGCCGAAAACGGCGTCGCCGTCTTTCACGGGAAATTTTTCCTCGTAAATATTTTCAACAGGGGCCTCGCGGAAAATGAGGTTCTTTACGCTTTCGAACTGGGCGTCATCGAGGCCCTCGACATCGTAGCGCTGCAGGATTCTCAGCGAATCAATGGAAATGTTCAGATTGCTTTTCAGGTCGGCCAAAAGCGATTTTGCCGAGTGCGCGTGCCTGTCTTCTACGAATATTCTGCGTATCATTATATGTAATGTTGATTTTTGCCGGTTCAGGTCGGTTTATCCAAAATTTTTAAGGAAACATCCTGCCTTTGCACCCATGGGCTGTCAAGCCTTTACGAATGCGGGCGCAGGCGCATTTTCCACCGCTATCAGATGACAATCAACAAGATATAAAATTAAAATTAATTGCGCGGACGCCGGCCAAAACATGCAAAGCTTTGGGCGGCATTGATAATACTCCCCATGCGCAATTGTTTCGGCTTTTTACTTTTCATATTAAAACTTGCCCAAGGCCTTACAGAATCTAGGATAAAGACAGACAGACTCTATTTCAGCCGCGCATGAGAAACATTTTCATTTCAACAATTTTTTCCGCTATCGCATTGTCGTTTTGCGCACATGCCGATGCCGCCGCATCCGCCCTCCGTTCGGGGAAAGCCTCAATCGAGGCGGCGCAAGGCGCAGACGGCCGCTTCGGCCTGATATTCAAACTTGACGGGGCGGAAATCCCAACGGCCGACGCGGAAAATCCGGTTCTGCTGGAAGTGGACGGCGAAAAAGTCGCGGCAAAATACGACTCCTGCAGGCTCGACGAAACCGAACTCGTTTGTGCCGCGTCCGTCAAAACGAAAAACGGCTCGGAATTTGCCGTATCCGACACGTATGCGGCAAAAGGTTCCGGAATTTTTGAACTGCGCCGCAAAATTGAAATTGCAAAGGCCGCAAAAGGCGACGAATCGTTCAACTCGCTTTTCGGTCTGCGCGCGGACAATCCCAACGGGAAAATTGCCGAAGGAGAATATTTTGTTCCCGGCGTTTGGTATAAGGGAAATTTTACGCCAGAAGGAAATATCCCCCGGCACATTCCTCAGGCAGACGATAGCGATTTTTTCTATCGCGAGGACAGGATAACCCTGCCCCTCGTGATGTTCCGCAATCCAAAGACGGGAATAACATTTTCCATTGTCAGGAAAAACTCGGACCCGCAGACGGTCGTGGCAGATTCGAACGGGGAGACGGTGAACGAAAACTATCTGTACGGTTCTCTCGGAGTCAAAAATGAAAACGGGACGGCATACGCGGCGTTCATATTTCCCGGCTCGGAGAAAAACACGCGCAACGGCAGGGGCCCGCGCAGCCACCCCGTCAAAAAAGGGCTTACACAACAATACGATTTGGAAATAAGCCTTGGCAAAACTCCAAACTACGCGGCCGCTCTTAAAAAGACGTGGGAGCACGCATTCGAGCTATACAATCCGCCGATTTACCGCGTCAGCCTTGGCGAGACCTACGAAGGCCTTATTGAAACCCTGCTAGAATATTATGTGCCGTCCGCCGCAATGGGCGGGATAAGGGACGCCCCGGGGTTTCCGTTCGAAGTGAGCCTTGAGACGTTCAAACCCAAGGGCATAGACTACCAGATGGGCTTTGTCGGAATGCAGGTTGCGACCGGCTACTACCTGCACCGAGCGGGCATCGAAAAACGGGACGCCGACATGCGCGCAAAGGGCAAATCGGTGCTGGATTTCTGGGCGGGAAACAGCCTGACGGAACTGGGATACCCGCGTTCGTGGTATGATCCCGGGCTGAACGGGGACAGGGGGCGTTTCAGGCGTGGAAGCAACCTGCGCACATGCGCCGAAGGCATGTTAAGCCTTCTGGAGGCATGGTGCAACGCGAAAAAGAACGGCATTGACGAACCGGCGTGGATTGACGCGTGCAAAAAGTTCGGCGACTGGCTGGTAAACAACCAGAACGAAGACGGCAGCTACTATTTCGAGTACGACCACGACACAATTGAAAACGGCAGGCATCCGGCGGTAATTCCGAACAAATTCCTCACCCCGTGCGCCGTTCGCTACCTCGCAGAGCTGGCCATAGCGATAAACGGGAAAAAATACGGGAACGCCGCGCTGAAGGCGGGAAAATTCTGCCTGAAAAACATCCACGACAAATACGCGTACGCGGCGGGCGTAGTGGACAACCCGCAAACCATCGACAGCGAATCGGGGGTTATAGCGCTTAACGCCTTCCTTTCGCTCTACGACCTCACGCGCGAAAAACGCTGGCTTAAAGCCGCTGAACAGGCGGCGACATACGCCGAAACATGGGTGTACTCCTTCGAAATCCCCGTTGAGAAAGACCGCGCGGGAGAAACCAGTTTTCCGAAAGACAAAAGCATAGTCGGACAGCACCTGATAGCGGCCGGGCACTCCGCGGCGGACTTCGGCTTTGCATGGGCGTCATTCCCCCTTTACCGGCTCTATATTGAAACGGGCGACACGCACTACCTGCACACGGCAAGACTTGCCGCCCACAACACCAAGCAGTCTATGAACTGGGACGGGGAACTTTTCCCCGGGAAGCCGCGCGGCCTCCAGATGGAAGCTTTCAGCATAACGATACCAAGAAGAAGCAACGGCGTGATGTCGGCCCTTAACTGGAACTACGCCGCGCACCTCGACCCGATGATCCGCTTCAAGGATGCCTTTGGGACGCCCGACCTTGAGGAGATCGAAAGGATGCCTCCCGAAGAGCGGAAAAGGCTGAATAAAATCTATTCGAAAACGCAGGCCGCGGACTTCGGGCAAAAATCCCCGGCAAAAAACAAGTCTTTGAAAAACAAAGAGTAAAATCGCGTGTCTAGAAGAACTGGCAAAGCGCGGCCGCAGGTTGTCGGATTGCCCGCGCCGTTTTTTTGAACCGGGGGGACAAATTCCGGCGTTTGCATATTAGCCCCTTAAATCGAACCTTATTAAACATATTCTGCTCTGCCATGGAAGGCGCGTCCGACAACAAAAAGATGGGACTGTTCGGGGCCACGATGCTGGTCGCCGTCAATATGATGGGAACGGGGATTTTCCTGCTCCCCACAAGCATGGCAAGCATTGGCGGCCTTTCCATATGGGGATGGCTCGTCGCGTCCATAGGCGCGGGGGCGATAGGCCTGATTTTCGCAATGCTCGGCGCGGCCGACCCCGTAACGGGCGGCCCTTACGGCTACGCGCGCAAGACTTTCGGCAAATACACGGGCTTCCAGACCAACTATGTTTATTGGACGGGCAACCTAGTGGGCAACGTGGCGGTGGTTGCCACGCTCACGGGCTACTTTGCGGTTTTCTTTCCAGTGCTCAAGCAGCCGGAAAACATAGTGATTTTCAACATATTCCTCGTCTGGATTGTAACGTTCATCAACATAATGGGGCCCAAGCTCGTCGGCTACGTTACGGGCTGGGGCACGGTGATAGGCATGATACCCGTCGTGACCGTCGCGATATTCGGCTGGATATGGTTCAGCGGCGACACATACATGCAGGGTTGGAATCCCGGCGGCATGGAGGTTTTCGACGGCATATCGAAAAGCGCGGCATTCGCGCTGTGGGCGTACATGGGCGTGGAAACCGCGTCCGTCGCGTCCGACTCAATCGACAACCCCAAGCGCAACATACCGCTTGCCACGATGCTCGGGTTCACGATTTCGATGGTTCTTTACGTGAGCACATGCGTGGTGATAATGGGCATAGTGCCCAACCAGGAACTGCAGAACAGCGCCGACCCCTTCGTGCTCGTCGTGTCCAAAATGTTCGGCAACGACCTTTCGAAAATCGTTGCGCTGTGCGCAATCATGAAAGTTGGCTCGTCGCTGATAGGCTGGACACTTGTGATAGCCAAATCTTCGCAGGCGGCGGCGCAGGACGGCATGTTCCCGAAAATCTACGGCAGGGTCAACGTCACGGGCATACCGATATACAACTTCATATTTTCCGCCGCGCTGATGTCCTTAATAGTGCTGATAACGGCGGCGCCGACCATACAGAAACAATTCAACGAGATAATAGACATGGCCGTTATCCTCACGCTGCTGGCATACATGTACACGTCGATAACCTACATAGAAAAATTCGCGAGGAAATCGCAGAAGCTGAAAACGGTCGGGGTGTACTTCGTGGGAATAATAGCGTGCGTGTACTGCCTGTGGGCCGTAAAGGGGTCCGCCGACAACCTGACGTCGCTTGCCATGATATTCATCCTAAGCAGCATTCCGCTCTACGCCTTTTTCTACAGGCACAACAAAGGGGAAGCGGTTTCACCTTCCGAAAAACAGTGATACGTATCTGAAGACGCTTGAAAACTTAAGGCTCCGTTCCATAACGGAAAAGACCCCCTTTCAATGTTACCGGTCAAACCGAGGCAAAAACGTCTATGTTTTTTTGAATATGGAAAAAAATTCAAATACGGAATTTTTGGGGCTTTTTCTAATCCGTCCGTTCTGCATGCCGCCCGTTGAACGGCTGCGCGGAAGGGCGTCCCACAATTTATCCAAGCCGGCAATCAGACGCTTCTCGCGCTCCCGGTCATAATATTCGTATCTCCTTATTTGAAAAAAGGCGTTGTTTTTTATGCCTTCTATGAGTTCGTCGATATTCGCGGCTTCAGGATTCCAGTCTATTTCACTGGCTTCCGACGGGCTGTAACGCCTGATGATTCCGTCCAAAATGTCGAAACGCTCGTTGTTGACGTCCTCATGAATAAAAATGACGGGAATGCCCATGGCTATGCAGGGCATCGCGCAGTGTATTTTTGACGTAACAACCATCTTCGCCTCGCGCTCATACCTCGCCAATATGCGGACGGCCTCTTTCTCAAATTCCCCGGCGCCTTTTTCCGTAACGGGATATTCGCTGAAATAATAAAAATGCGTTATGGAGGCGTCCGCCGAATCCCTTATTTCATCGGGGACAATCTCCAAGGCGGCAGGGGTCAAATCAACCAGAAAGACCCTGCCGTCCGTCGGGGCCACTGAACGCTTTGGGAACGTTAGGGTCATACACCCCGATAAATATGCGTCCACGCCGTTCGAAAGCAGAAAGTCTCTCGTGCTGCGATCCCGGCATCCTATTGGGCCGCACTCTTTAAATTTTTCAGCCAGCCCCTTTTGAATGAAAGTATCCCTAGTGCCGTTTATTTTGCTGAGATGAAATCCGATGAATACCGGCCTTATCTTCTCCGACCACGGAAGCGGGAAAATACCCGCATAATTGCCGAACCAAGACTGAAGCGGCAGGACGGTTTCCTCGCCGCAATAACAGTCCAAATCGTCCCTGTTTACAATCCCGACGGGGGCTATGCCAAGCTCGTCATAAAGGTTTTTCACCGCGAGAGACTGGATGCAGTCCCCTATATTTCCGTCCCGGGGCCATCTTTCCCAGTCGAGGGGATGCTTTTGCATTTCATACTTGTAACGGTTTCCGATGCGTGAATACCTCATTATCTCAAAACAATCTGCTTAATATCAAACTTTCGAACAATTAAAAAAAGCCGCAAATTTTTTCAACAGGCTCTCGAATCTGCGGGATTTTCCAGCCGATTCAGCCAATACCGAGCGAACGTCTTTACGAAACCGTCCGATATTGTGGGTCTCACGGACATATTTGATGGCCGCTGCGGCCTTTTTCGCGTACAATTCATCGTCCTCCATGAGCTTTCTTATTTCCGGGACGAACAAGTCCACGCTGTCAAAGCCGTCTCCGTTTATGTTGCCGACATACGCGCCGAAACGCGAGGCGAGGCGTTCGTTGTCGATGCAGCTTACCACGGGCGTACCGTACTGCAGGCACTCCAGCCACGATATGGGAATGCCCTCCCAGATGGAGGTGTTCAGCAGAAGCCGCGACTCCCTGATGAGTTTTTCTTTTTTTTCGCCGTCGACATGTCCGAGAAAATGGAGATTCGGGATGTCGCCTTTCATATACGGGGCAAGCATCCTTTCGTTGTCTTCCATATGCCTGAACATCCTGCCCAAAACGAAAAAGTCGTACTCGGGCATTCTCTTGGCCACTTCGCAGAAAAGCCACGCCCTTTTTTGGGCTTCCAGTCTGCCGAGGAATATCACCTGCCGTTTTTTGCGGTTGATGTCGAACTCGTAGCCTTCGTCGATGTTTATGGGATTCGGCACATAACGTATGGGCGTGGACGTAGGTATATTGTAAAGCTCCAGCGCCAGCGGATTGAGCGTGTACCCCTGCGAAATATATTCCACCCTCCCCTGTTCGGTCATCCTCCTCACCAAATCGTAGACAGGCTGGAAAAAGAAGGATGGGTCTTTGATCGACTGCATGGTGTCTATGACGCCATCCCATGCCGATTTGGGACGGGGATCTTGGATCCAAAGGACCAGCTTTTTGTCGATATCGGCGAGGCAGTCGAGAATTTCATAGGACGGCCACGTGAGCTCTATGCTGAAGAACACGTCGTAGTCTTTTTTGGCGAGCCAGTCGCGCACGAAACTTTTGTCGCTAGGAAGCTTGAAAACGGAAACGCCGTCCACCTTTTCCTCTTCGACGCCGCCTTCGCCCTTCATATCGAGCAGTACGTCGACCGAAAAGGAGTCCCCCGGAATATATTTTGCAATGTAGTTTCTGGCGAGGAGGCCGTAACCGCCAAAGGCGGTTCCGGCCGCGCCGAAAAATTCGTCTATTAGCAATGCAACTTTTGTCATGGGATTATCAACGCCGGAATGGCCGTTTTAGAAAGATTGTTCAAATGGATCCCACACTGCATGAATATGCGCGGACATTCAATATTTTTATAATGCGCATACATCCTAGCAGTACATGGCCAAAATCGCCTCGTACAGTTCCTGCCTGCCGCTGGTCTGCTTGGGCTCGCCGTTCTTCTTGGCGTAATCGGCAATCTGTTCGAGCGTCATTTTGCCGCCCTCAAACTCCTTGCCCGCTCCAGAATCGAAAGAAGAGTAGCGGTTTTTGAACATCTCAAGGTAGGGAGACTCGTCCAGAAGCTTCGCCGCGCCTTCAAGCGCGCGGGCCATGGCGTCCATGCCTACTATGTGCGCAATGAATATGTCCTCCAAATCCGTGGAGTTGCGCCGCGTCTTCGCGTCGAAGTTTATGCCGCCCGTGCCGAAACCGCCGTTGCGGATTATCTGGATGAAAGCCTGCACGAGCTCGAACTGGTCGATGGGGAACTGGTCGGTGTCCCAGCCGTTCTGGTAGTCGCCGCGGTTCGCGTCTATGCTGCCCAGCATCCCGCAGTCTACGGCCACAGCGAGCTCATGCTCGAAGGTGTGCCCCGCGAGCGTCGCGTGGTTTACTTCGATGTTCACCTTGAAATCCCTGTCCAGCCCGTGGGCGCGCAGGAAGCCTATTACGGTTTCCGTATCGGCGTCGTACTGGTGCTTCATCGGCTCCATAGGCTTTGGCTCGATGAGGAAAGTTCCCTTGAAGCCCTTTGCCCGGGCGTAGTCTCGCGCGGCCTTCAGCATAAGCGCGAGGTGCTCCTTTTCTCGCTTCTGGTCTGTGTTTAGCAGGCTCATGTAGCCTTCCCTGCCGCCCCAGAAAACGTAGTTTTCGCCGCCGAGTTCTATGGTCGCGTCGATCGCGTTTTTTATCTGCACCGCGGCGCGCGCCACAACGTCGAAATCGGGATTCGTCGCCGCGCCGTTCATGTAGCGCGCATGGCCGAACACGTTCGCCGTGCCCCAAAGCAATTTTATGCCGCTTTCATCCTGCTTCTTTTTGGCGTACGCCACAATCTCGCGCAGGTTGGCCTCGTACTCATCAATCGACGCGGGCTCGTCGGCCAGATCGATGTCGTGAAAGCAATAGAAGTTTATGCCGATTTTTTTCATGAACTCAAAGCCGGCGTCCATCTTGTTTTTCGCCCTGTCGAGAATACCCGCGCCCTCGTTCCATGGGAATTTTTTTGTGCCGCCGCCGAATTGGTCGCCGCCCTCCGCGCAGAGCGTATGCCACCACGCCATAGAGAACCTGAGCCAGTCCTTCATCTTTTTGCCGCGTACGACCTTTTCGGGGTCGTAATAGCGGAACGCCATAGGATTTCTGGAATCCGCGCCTTCAAATTTGATTTTCCCTATGCCTGCAAAATACTCCTTTTCCATAAAGCCCTTTCAATTAAACCGTATTTAAAATCTAAAACCCGATAATATTTCGGGCAAACGGCAGCGTCAACAACTTTAATAGCCTCAAAAAGATCGGACCACGCCCGGCTGAAAAAAGGAGAGGCATTTTTTACTTTGACACGCAAAGCCAAAGCCCGATTTTAATTGTGCCTATATGCTTCCTTTGCTGACGGCCATAATTCTGCGCATACTGGCGAACCCCGTAGCGAACGTCTTTCAGAAAAAGCTGACAGGCAGGAGGCACAATGCGCTCATGGTCAATTTTCTGACTTTCTTCCTGCTGGCAATAGCATGCGCGCTCCCCGCCCTGCGGTATGACTGGGTGCAGTATTCCAAAGAATTCTGGGCATACTGCACGCTGGGCGGCCTTTGCGGCGGCGTGGGCAACGCGTTCCTCGTAAAGGCCCTGCACAGGGGCGAACTCTCCGTGCTCGGCCCGATAAACTCGTACAAGTCGGTAATCGCGTTGATAATAGGGATTTTCGCGCTGAAAGAAATACCGAACTTCTGGGGGCTGGCCGGGATGGCTCTGATAATTTTCGGAAGCTATTTCGTGCTGGACGCCACGCCCGAAAAATTCTCGCCCGCGCTCTTCAAAAACAGGGAAATACGGTACAGGATGTTCGCGCTGGCCTTTTCGGCCGTGGAATCCATATTTATCAAAAAGATAATAATATGCTCAGACGCTTCGGTAGCCTTCATCGTCTGGTGCTTTGGCGGCGCCATTTTCGCGTTCCTGATACTCCCCTTCTTCAAAGTGGACATAAAGGCGGAGGCGGCGAAAATCAAAAAGCGCGACGCCGCGCTGTTCCTGTGCCTCATAGCCTGCATAGGCGTGATGCAGTACACCACAAACTACGTATTCGCGCACATGGACGTGGGTTACGCGCTCGCACTTTTCCAGCTTTCCATAACCGCAAGCATTTTCCTCGGCTACAAGATATTCAACGAGACCGGAATCCTCAAAAAGTTCGCGGGAGCGGCGGTGATGATAGCGGGCTCCGCCATGATTATCCTTCTTAACTGATTGCGTTTTGCGAAAAAAGCGTTTTGACTGTCGCGATTTATGAGTTTGATATCGTTAAGCAACGCATCACTGAAATTCGGCGCGCACGTCCTGCTGGACGGCGCGGACTTCCAGGTGTCCGAGGGCGACCGCCTCGCCATAATCGGGCGCAACGGCAGCGGCAAGACCAGCCTGCTGAAAGTGATAGCGGGCATATACCAGCTCGACGACGGCCTCGCCGAAAGACAGAGAGGAATCAAAACCGCATACCTTCCGCAGGAGGTGCCGACCGGATTGGCCGGAACGGTTTACGCAGTCGTCGCGTCCGGGCTCGGAGAAATCGGCAAGGCGCTTGCGCGCTACCGCGAAATGCTTCCGCTAATGGAGGGCGAGCATTCCAAAGCCGACCAGAACGAATTCGACGCGATAATGCACAGGCTGGGCGAGGCCGACGCTTGGGCGACGGGCGCAAAAATTTCCGAGACCATCGAGCGGCTCGAACTCTCGCCCGACCAGGACGTGTCGACGCTCTCCGCGGGGCTCAAACGCCGCGTGCTTCTGGGAAGGGAGCTCGCGGCAAACCCCGACATACTCATACTCGACGAGCCCACCAACCATCTCGACATAGACTCGGTTATCTGGCTGGAAAAATTCCTCAAAAGCTGCGGCAAGACAATAGTGTTCGTCTCGCACGACCGCGCGTTTCTCCAGAGCCTTTCCAACAGGATCGTCGAAGTGGACAGGGGCCGCCTCATTTCTTTCGACTGCGGCTTCAAAACATTCCTCCAGCGACGCGACGAACTTCTTGAGGCTGAGGAAAAAAACAACGCCGTATTCGACAAAAAGCTCGCGCAGGAGGAGGCGTGGCTGCGCCAGGGCGTGAAGGCCCGCCGCACCCGCAACGAGGGCCGCGTGAAGGAGCTTAAAAAACTGCGCGACATCAGAAAGGCGCGCCGCGAGCGCCTAGGACAAGTGGAGCTAAAGGTGCAGGACGGCCAAACGAGCGGTCAGAAGGTCATGGACGTTAAAAATGTCAGCGTGTCTTACGGCGGCAACCCGATAATAAAAAACTTTTCCACCACGATTTTTCGCGGCGACAAAATCGGCATAATTGGCCGCAACGGCGTCGGCAAAACAACCCTGCTCAACGCCCTGCTCGGAAAAATAAAAACAGACTCCGGCGAAATTTCGTACGGCACGAGCCTGCAGATTGCCTACTTCGACCAGATGCGCCAAACGCTCGACCCGAAAATGAAACCCTGCGACTTCATCAGCGAGGGCTCCGACCACGTCACCGTCAACGGGCAGAAGCAGCATGTGATGACGTACATGCAGGGCTTCCTGTTCACGCCCGAGCAGGCGCGCGGCGAAATAGCCATGCTCTCCGGCGGTGAAAAAAACAGACTAATGCTCGCAAAGCTTTTCACACAGCCCGCGAACGTCCTTGTCCTCGACGAACCCACGAACGACCTCGACATGGAAACCATGGACATTCTGGAAAACACACTCGTGGACTTCCCCGGCACAATACTTCTGGTCTCGCACGACAGAACTTTCCTAAACAACATCGTCACCGGCGTATTCGGTTTCGAGGGCGACGGCGAAATCGTCGAGCTTGTCGGCGGATATGACGAGTGGGACAGATACAGGAACCAAAAGGCCGCAGCCTCCCCTGCGGCCCAAGCCAAACCCAAAATCTCAGCCCCGAAAAAGCGCGAGAAGTTCACCAACAAAGAGCGCTGGGAACTAGAAGCCATTCCCGAAAAAATGGCCGCGCTCGAAAAGGAGCAGGAGGAAATTACAGCAAAGATGCAGGATCCAGATTTCATCCGCGCCAACCCCGGCGAGATAAAAGCCCTTGAAGAGCGCATGCATTCCATTCAGAAGGAAGAGGAAACAATTTTCGAGCGTTGGGAGTTTCTAGAACAGCGCAAAGCCGAACTCGAAGGATAGTTTTTGCTATAGAGAATGGCGCGATGCGCCATGATGGTTTTAGATGCGGGGCTCATAGCCGCCCCGCCCCCTGCCTAGGAAGCGCAGCTTCCATTCCTGATGCTTCGCATCGCTATGGATGATGGGTTGTTCTCCTGCCTGCCATCCTATGGTCTGGTGTGTTTTTGCCGCAATTAGAAGCATTGCCGTTCTTCCTTCGCGCAAAGCGCTCCTCAGAACTTCGGCAACCCTTCGGGCTAAAGTGCTTCAAATTGCGGCAAAAACAATTCAAGCCGGAGGCGCGAACACCGAGCGAAGGCGAAGGGGAAGTATGGCGGCGCAGCCGCCACCCGGAGGGCGAGACATTTTCTGCTGAAAATGCGAGTACAATACGACAATTTTGCTACGCAAAATTGCCCGGAGGGCGAGACGGCCCCCGCGAGGGGGTGCGAGTCAAACAGGGCATCGTTTTAAACACGAACGCTCTTTGTACCTAGGGTTTGTCTAACAGAGCGCGCCCTCGGGCGCGCGGTGACTTTAGAATATAAGCTAACAAAGGTTCGTTTTAATACCGTTGCGAAGCCAACGAATACAAAGAGTACAGTGTAAACCGAAAGTATTCTCTTTGGCGGCATCGCGCTTACACACTGGAACCATAAGCGCGATAGCGATTATGAAGAGAGAGAAAGGTTTATTCGTAAAAATACCCTACGGGTATTTTTAGGGCATGTCCGCGCATCAGCGGGCTTGCCCGGCGTATAAACATTTCTAACGAGACTTGGCTTGTTCGTTATTACTTTCAGTTCTGCACTAGTCAGCTATCCGCCAATCAGCCATTGCGAATGCAATGCGGAAGATACGCCGAAACCAAGGTCACTATGCCACGGCGCAGCTTGCGCCTAGGCGGGGTGCGGGGCGGCTATGAGCCCCGCGTTTAAAGGAACATATAATGGGGCGCCCCCTAATATTCTAAAAACGGCCTATGGGCGTTATGCGCCCTCTATAATATAGGTTTTGCCTGGGGAGGTTTCGATGTCGTATTCGTAGACTTTTTTCACGTCGGGCATGGCGGGCACGGGGAGTTCGTTTGAGACGACCGGAGGTTTTATGCGCGCGGTTTTGAAAAACGGGTTGGTGTTTTTGCCGGAGGCGGGTTTCAGGGCTGTGCCTTTGAGGGGAATGTAGGAGCGCAGGCGAAGCTTGCCGCCGTTTTTAGAAAGAATTTTTGCAGACGAAAGGCGGCCGTCTTTCCAGTCTATCGACACTTCAAAGGCCCCGCGCGCAATGAGGCCGCTTACGCGCCCGTCCGGCCATGCGCCAGGAAGCGCGGGGAGAAGGTGAATCGCGCCGTCGTGGCTTTGCACAAGCATTTCGACGATGCCAGCGGTGTAGCCGAAATTGCCGTCTATCTGGAACGGAGGATGGGCGCAGAATAGGTTGGGATAGGTGAAGTCGGATATGAAATTTTTAATTATTGCGTAAGCGTGGTCGCCGTCCTGAAGGCGAGCCCAGAGATTTATCTTCCAGCCGGCAGACCATCCGGTGCCGGCGTCGCCCCTGTACAGAAGCGACTGCTTGGCGGCCTGGAAAAGCTCGGGAGTGCCGTAAGGGGAAATCTGGAAGCCGGGGTATAGGCCGAAGAGATGCGACACGTGCCTGTGCTGGTCGCCGGGGTTGTCCCAGTCGTCGAACCATTCCTGAAGCTGCCCGTGGCGTCCTATCTTCATGGGCGCGAGATTTGCCAAGGCATCGGAAAGGCGCTTTTTATACGTGGCGCTGTCCTTCATTATTTCTGCGGCGGCCAGAGTTGAAGTTAGCGCGTCGAAGGCGATCTGCGTGTCCATAGTGCAGCCCGACACGACATAGTCGCGGCCTTCCGACCTGTTTTCAGGAGAGTTGGACGGAGACACAACAAGCCATCCGTTCGTAGGCTCCTCTATCATGTAGTCCAAAAGGAAGTCGGCCGCCCCCTTCAATACGGGGTAATATTCGGCGAGAAATTTTTTATCGCCGGTGTGCAGGTAGTGCTCCCATATCTGCCGCGAAAGCCACGCTCCGCCGGTGGGCCACATACTCCATCCGCCCTGGTCCACCGGGCCGGTGCACCGCCAGATGTCGGTATTGTGGTGCAGAACCCATCCGCCCGCCCCGTACATTGAGCGCGCGGTTTCGGCCCCGGATACGGAAAGCTCGCGGAGCATTTTGAAAAGCGGCGCGTTCATTTCCTGAAGATTCGCGGGATTCGCGGGCCAATAGTTCATCTCAAGGTTTATGTTCGTGGTGTATTTGCCGCCCCACGGCGGATCCGTCTGCTCGTTCCATATGCCCTGCAGGTTCGCTGGCTGGCCGCCGGGCTGCGAGCACGATATAAGCAGGTAGCGACCAAAATTGAACAGCAGCGCGCATAGTCCGGGATCGTCGCCGTTTCTGAAATCTTTTATGCGCCTGTCCGTTGGGATTGACTCATTATTGCCGTCTCCCAGACCAAGTTCCACACGGTCGTAAAGGCTTTTGTAGAACGCCTCATGCGCCGAGAGCATTTCGCCATAGTCTTTGCCGAAAGCCCTGTCGAGAATCTCTTTGGATTTTTCGCGCCCGTCCGAGTCGGCCTTTGTGTAGTCCGTGAAATTCGTCGCGGAACTTATAAATATTACGGCCTCGGTCGCGCCTTCAAGCTCAAGCGAAGAATCATTCACTTTCAGCGCGCCGTCGGCATGGCGTATGCGCGCGCGGCTCTCGAATTTTATAACGCCGTCAACGCCCCACTGCCCGCCGCCCTTGCCCGAAAGAATAAGATCGTTGCCGTCAATTTTAACTTCCGTTCCGTCCATTGGGGAATCGAAACTCGCGGAAAAGCTGACGGAGCCTTTTTTGTCGGAAGAAATTTTCACAATAACCACATCGTCGCAAAACGACGAAAACACCTCGCGCGTGAATGTCGCACCGCCGGCCTTATAGGTTGTTTTCGCTACAGCCCGTGAAATATCGAGTTCCCTGCGGTATTCGGAAAAATCGCCGTGCCCCGGGAAATCCAGATATAGACTGCCAATAGTTTGGTAGCGCATGCCGTTAAGCGGCGTGCAAAAATCGCTTACAACAAGATTGTTAGCCTCCTGCCATTTCCCCTCAAAGAGAAGCTCGCGCACTTTCGGCAGGCTTTTAAGCGCGTTTGGGTTGTCGTTGCGGTATGGGGCGCCCGCCCATACGGTCTCCTCGTTGAGCTGGAGCCTCTCGCGCGCCGCCCCGCCGAACACCATCGCGCCAAGGCGTCCGTTGCCCACGGGAAGAGCCTCGACCCATTCGGCGGCGGGCTTGTCGTACCACAGTTTAGACTCCCCCTGCGCAAGCCCGGCACAGCAAAGACAAAAAAACAAAGCCCCTGTTACAAAAATCTTTCCCATGCGAGGAAAGATAGGGATTTCCCGGGCCGCGTCAATCGGAAAGTGCCCCGGCCTTTGCGCAATGCGCGCAACTTTCCGGCAAAACGCGTGTCATTCATATTATAAACAAAACTGCAACCGTAAAGGAGTACATATTATGTCAGGCATGATAACCGAACCGCTCAAAGAGGCGGTCAAATATTGGTGGCTCTCGCTAGTCGTGGGCATACTTTCGCTTGTTCTGGGATTCTGGTTCGTGGTAAGCCCGCTCGAGGGCATCTACGCGCTGGCCATAATTTTCATCGCGAGCTTCATCGTGGTGGGCATCTCGGAAATAAGCTTCGCGCTTTCCAACAAAAAATCGCTCAGAAGCTGGGGCTGGGTTCTCACAAACGGCATACTCAGCCTCGCCGTGGGCCTTATACTCTGGGTGCTTCCCTCCGAAAGCCCCCTGCTCATGATTTACTTCGTGGGCTTCTGGATAATGCTCCAGTCTATATGGGGCATTGGCACGGCCTTCGACCTGCAGTTCATGGGAATAAAGGGATGGGGCTGGCTTATGACGCTTGCCATACTCGGCGTACTGTTTTCCATACTGTTCATCACGATGCCGAAATTCGGCGGGGCCTTCATACTGACAATCGCCGCGGTGTCGTTCATCATGTACGGCCTGTTCAGGATAGGGCTGGCCATGAAGCTGAAGGCCGTAAAAAACGACCTGGAAAAGTAATTTTGGAAAATTCAAAAAGGCGCGGACGAAACGGCCCGCGCTTTTTTTGCGCCCCTACATGGTTGACACAATGCGGCGCGGCTGATTTTCTGTTTCAACACAATCTATCCATCGCATGTTAGAAACTGCCGTTATCGTAATACTGTTTTTGAGCGGGCTTTTGATTGTACTGGCAATCTGGCTCAAAGGGAAATTTGAAGACGTAAATGTGGAGCTGTACAAGGCGCAGTCGCGCATATATTCGCTCGAATACAGGGTCAAAGACCTCGAAAGGGGCGGTGAAAACCGCGAACCTTCGGCGCCGTCAACTGAAATCAGACGCGCACAGGCCGCCGCGCCAACCCCGCCTGAAGAAATAAAGGTGGAGGCTGCACTGGGCGCGGTAAAGGTAAGCGAGCCAAAATCTCCATGGGAATACTCCAAAAAGAAAGCGGAAGACGAGGCCGAAGAAGCGCCTAAATACAGCCCCGCACCAAATTTTGAGAGCGAGCGCGAGCCTGCGCAAAGCGAAGGCCCCGACCTGCTCGATTACGTGAAAGGCTACTTCGCCGAAAACATGGCGTCGAAAGCCTTTGTGTGGCTAGGCGGCTTCGCACTGATATTCGCAGGGTTCTTCCTCGCAAAATACAGCATTGAGCTCGGGCTTGTCACGCCGCTCAGGCGCGTGGTGTTCACGGCGGTATTCGCCGCAGCTATGGCGGTTGCCGGAGAAATTTTCCACAGAAAGGGAAAGTCGAAACTCATTGCGGGCGTCCTTTACGCGGCGGCAATAGCCGTGGCCTACGGCGACTTTTACGCGGCCAGCGGATATTACGGACTGATACCGGTAAAGCTCGGAATCGCCGGAATGATTTTGTGCGGCGCGGCCGCAACCGTCCTGTCCTTCCGCTACGGACAATACATGCTGCTCATGGCGATCGCGGGCGTTTTTCTGGCGCCGGCGATACTGCGCACGGATTCCCCCAACACGATACTGCTCACATGCTATCTCGCAGTGATGACCGCAGCGGGTGTCGCGGTGTCGGTCAAGGCGCAAAAGGCCCTGCCCTACGCGCTTACGCTGTTTGCAAATGCCGCATGGATGGCCCTGTGGTTTGTCGAAATACGCCAGTTCGAACACATCTCGTGGGTGTTCGGCTACATGGCGGCGGCGGCATGCCTGTTCTATTTCACGACGCCGAAAATGGGATTCGCGGCAAAGCCGCTGTTCGAAGGATCCGAAACCACGCAGCGTGGCTTCCTCACACGCGAACTCCCCATGCTTGCGGCCGCGCTGACATGCTTCAGCGCATCGCTCGGCATCGGCCTGAAAAGCGCAATGCCGCTTGCGGACGCCGCATTCTTTCCGCTGTTTTGCGGCATAATTTTCGCGCTCTCCCCCAAAAACGGCATTATGCGGGCGGCGTCCTTTTTGGCGCTTGTCCTGCTTTCGTTATTTCTGCCAATTGTCATTTCCGGCGGCGCGGCAAACATCATAATCCCGTGCGTTTTTGGCGGAGCGGTCGCCTATTTCGCCATAATAACCGCATATTCGGAATATACAAAAACTTTTGCCGGACTCATGTCGATTGCGCTCGTCGCCAACCTTTTCCTGTGCGTTTTGATACTGCCCGAAACGGCCGGAATGCGTCTGCGATTTTTGAGCTTCAACTCTTTCGCGTGCCTCTTTTCAATGGCTGCGGCGCTTGGCGGCGCATTGGCGATAAGGAACAGCGCGCGCCCATTGGGCCCCATACGGATTGCAATGTGGGGGCTTGGCATTTCCGCAGTTTCTTATTGGGAGTTTACGGGAGTTCCTGCCGCATTTTATTTCTGCACGGTAACGGCGTTTTTCTCAATATTGAGCTTTAGGATGAAAAATGCGGTATGGCAGGAAGGGTCGTTTTTCTGCATCATTTTGTTGATAATAATCTCGTGTGCGGAATTTCCAATAAGCAACTATCTGTACGGCATGCCCATATTGTTCAGACAAAACGGCATGATTGAACCTTTCGCATTATGCGGCTTTGCAATGGCCGCGCTGGGAGCCGTCCATTTAAGGCTTGGGGGAACCCGTATGTCGGCCGTCCTGCTTGCGGCTGTTTCAATCTGCTTCGCGCTGAACGCAACAGGGCTGACGTCATTGGCATGGCCGGAAAACGGCTTTCCCTATTACACGGCGATATCGCAAGGCGTAGCGGTATTGTGCGCATGCGCGTTCGCGTTTGTAGTCTGCGGCGCAAAGTTAAAAATCAAACCGGTTTACGCGGCGGGGGCAATCCTGTTCAGTCTTGCGGCCGCAAGGGTATTCGCAACCGACATTTTCCTGAAAAGCCCTGTTTTCCACAAAATTTACGTGGCGGGATGGCCGGGGGCAAACCTGCTGTTTTTAACAATGCTTCTGCCCGCAATCATGCTTGCAATATGGGGGGTTATCGAAAAAGACGCACAATGGCGCAAATTCATTTTCGCGGCATCCATAACCCTGCTTTTTATTTTCGCCAATTTTGAACTGCGCTTCTGCTTCCAGGGAAACCTGATGAACAACTCAGCCGGCGCGGCGGAAATTTACGCGTACTCGCCGCTGTGGCTGGTGTTCGGCATTGCGCTGCTGGCGGCCGGCTTCTGGAAAAAATCCGCCGCATTGCGCACGGCGTCGCTGTTTTTCATACTGGTGGCAGTGTGCAAGGTGTTCCTCTACGACGCCTCCGCGCTCGACGGGCTGCTGCGCGTGCTCTCATTCGCGCTGCTTGGCGTGTGCCTTATCGGCATAGGGTTCTTTTATGCAAAATTTGTGTTTAAAAATGCGGACAATTCTGTATAGAACAATAAGATATGAAGAAATTAATCCCAATTGCGCTGGGGATATGCGTTTTATTCAACCTGTCGCAAGCGGATGAAAAGCGCGTGCCGGCAATAAACCCGATAAACCTGGACTATAAAATCATGCCCGGAAACCCGTGCCAGAGGCACGCGGCCGACGCCGAAATTGTCATGTACAAAGACAGGTATTACCTGTTCGCATCGAAAGCCGACGGCTACTGGTCTAGCGAGGACCTCGTGAACTGGAAGCACATCCCGACTGCCGACCTTCCGCTTGAGAACTGGGCGCCAACGGCGTGCGTGATAAACGGGGAGCTTTACTTTTTCGTGTCGGCGCAGCCCGACATTTTCAAAGCCGTCGATGTTGACAAGGGAAAATGGGAGAAAGTGGATTCAAAGCACGGCCTTAACATTACCGACCCCGCCCTGTTCCAAGACGACGACGGGCGGGTTTATCTCTATTGGGGGTGCGCCAACGCCGCGCCTATAATGGGCGTTGAAGTCGATCCCAACGACGGCTTCAGGCAGATAGGCGTCCAAAAGGAGCTTATCCGCCACGACATAAAAACGAAGGGCTGGGAACGCCCCGGCGACAATAACGACCAGGAGAAAAACGGCTGGAACGAGGCCCCGCAAATGGTCAAACACGGCGGCAAATACTTTTTGCAGTACGCCTCCCCCGGCACCGAATACGTGTCTTACTGCGACAGCGCCTATGTGTCGGAATCCCCGCTAGGGCCTTTCACTTTGCAAGACGACGGAATGTTTTCCTACAAGCCCGGCGGCTTTATCGGCGGCGCGGGCCACGGCAACACCTTCAAGGACAGATACGGCAACTACTGGCACGTAACGACGCAGGTCATAGCCGTGCGCGACTACCTTGAAAGGCGCATAGGGCTTTTCCCCGTGTTCTTCACTGACGACGGCAGGATATACGCGCAGACGGAATTCACCGACAGGCCCTTTTTCGTGCCGCAGGAAAAATTCGACTTCGCAGCAAAAGCCCCGACGCTTGGCATGAACATCCTTTCTTACGGCAAAACGGCGAAAGCCTCGTCGTCCGAGCCGGATTTTCCGCCGTCGAACGCCGTAGATGAAAACGTAAAAACATGGTGGTCGGCGAAAACGGGCAACAAGGGCGAACGCTTCGAGATCGACCTCGGCAAGCCCATGAATCTGAAGGCCGCACACGTAAATTTCGCCGACCACGGAATGCGCGGCAGGGCGGAAAACCCCATTCCGCCGATTTACAAATATAAGATAGAGGTTTCGAGCGACGGCAAAAACTGGAAAACAGCTGCCGACATGTCCGGCAACGAGAGCGACGAACCGCACAAGCTGGTGATGTTCGACAGGGGAATAAAGGCCAGATACGCCGCAATAGAAAACATGTCAGACCTCGACGGAAAGTTTTCCCTGTACGACTTCAGGCTATTCGGAAACGGCGGCGGGAAAAAGCCGGAAGCGACGGAACTCACCGCGACGCGCAACCCGGACGACAGGCGCACGGCAAAGCTCTCATGGGAACCCGTAAAAGGCGCGCAGGGATACGTTATCAGATACGGCACCGCTAAAAACCGGCTCTTTCTGGAACGCACAATAAGGGACACAGGCGTCACGCTCAACACCCTGAACACAAACGCCCCATATTATTTCTCGGTAACGCCGTTCAATGAAAGCGGCTTTGGAAAAGAATCGAACATAGTCAGGCAGGAATAACCGAAAAAATCGCACAAAAAAAAATTCCGCGCAAGACGCTGACAAAATCTATATTCAACGCACATGCAACGCATGTGCCGACTTCCCAAGGGCGCGTCCAGTCGCGCCTCAGGCGAGGCTTTGAAAATTATTTGCGGCAGGAGCGTACTTGAGTACGTGACTGGTGCGGATGATTTTCGAAACGAAGCATCAGGCGCAACTTCACGCGCCCTCAATGAGGCGCTTTGCAATATTGCAGTATGAGTCTATGCGGCGGTCGCGGAAGAAGGGCCATGTGCGGCGGAATTCGCCGACTACGTCGAAATCTACATCCGCCACAAGCACTTCGTCTTTGTCTTCAGAAGCCTCCGCTATTACCTCGCCGTAGGGGTTCGCAAAAAAGCTGCCGCCCCAAAACTTTATGGAAGCCCCGTCGGGGGCGGTCTCTACGCCCACCCTGTTCGCCGCGGCCACATACGCGCCGTTGGCTACCGCATGGCCGCGCTGTACGGTCTGCCAGGCGCTGTGAAACTGCCTTGCCTCCGCCTCGCTTTCGGAGCCCAAACCGCCTATCGCGGTTGGATAAAAAATTATGTCGGCGCCGTCGAGCGCGGTTAGGCGCGCGGCCTCGGGATACCATTGGTCCCAGCAGATGAGCACGCCTATTTTGCCGTACTTCGTCTCCCACGCGCGATAGCCCAAATCGCCGGGGGTGAAGTAATATTTTTCCTCGAAATGCGGGTCGTGCGGAATGTGCATCTTGCGGTATTTGCCCAGATATGTACCGTCGGCGTCAATCACAGCGGCGGTGTTGTGGTATACCTCGTTGCCCCTGTTTTCAAAGAGCGACGCTACGATAACAATGTCCAGCTCTTTGGCCAGCGCGCTCAGTTCGTCGGTCGCGGGCCCCGGGATTTTCTCGGCAAGCCTGAAATTTTCGGCGTCGAGCGAAATGCAGAAATATTTCGCGGTAAAAAGCTCCTGCGTGCAGACAATCTTCGCGCCCTTCTCCGCCGCATGCCTGATTAGGGTCTTCTGCTTTTCAAGGTTTTTTGCGGGGCTGCAATCGGCCGCGAACTGTGTGAGGGCTATTTTCATGGCTATGCCTTTGCGGAGTCTATGGCTTCCTCGCGCTCGAGAAGCGTGGGGTGCGAGTAATAAAACGCGCTGTAAGTCTTGTCGGGCGTGAGATTGCCGAGGTTTTTCTTGTGGAGCTTGCGCAGCGCCGATTTCAAAGTCTCGCCGTCGCCCACGATTTCGGCCGCGAACCTGTCGGCCTCATATTCGTTCTTGCGCGAGAATGCGTTGAAAATCGGCGTGAGCCAGAAAGTGAAGAGCCCCGAGAACATTGAGAACATCAGCAGCACAGGGCCAAAGCCGGACGCCTCGGCAAAGCCGAAATCGACGTAGAACCATTCGCTCGCGGACAGCCAGCCCATAACGGCGAATGTCAAAAAGATCATGACAAACCCCATCAGGAGCATCTTTATTATGTGCCCCTTTTTGTAGTGGCCTATCTCGTGCGCCAAAACCGCCTCGAGTTCCGGCACGGTAAGCTGCTCTATGAGCGTGTCAAATATCACGATGCGCTTGAACTTTCCGAAGCCCGTGAAATAGGCGTTGGAGTGCGAGCTGCGCTTGCTGCCGTCTATAACCTGTATGGCCTTCGCGAAAAAACCGGCGCGCTTTGCCATGGCGAAAAGCGCCGTGCGAAGCTCGCCTTCCGGCAGGTCGCTAAGCTTGTTGAAAACCGGCACGATGAAGCGCGGATAGATTACAATCATCACGACCTGGAAAACCGCGACCGCCGCAAATCCCCAGAGCCACCAAGTGCTTTTAAACTCCTCGGAGAACCATATTATGAGCGTGAGTATCGGCGCGCCGAGAATCAGCCCCACAAAAAAGCCCTTTATTTTGTCGGCTATCCAGAGGCCGACGGTGCTTTTGTTGAAGCCGTACTGCTGCTCGATTATGAACTGCGAGTAAAGCTCGAAAGGCATCTCGGGCAGCGAGAGGATCACCGCCATAATAATGAGCGTCAGCGCCTGCGCCCAAACCGACACGCCGAATAGGTCCATGCCGACGTCGAACATTTTCGGGAGAATCCAGAGCGCGAGGACGACGGCCAGAAATATCGCAGTGCACGCGTTTTCAAAAATGCCGAACTTTATGTTGTCAAGGGTGTAGGCCACGCCCTTTTTGTAGGTGGCCTCGTCCATAAAGCTTTGGAAGGCCTCCGGAACCGCGCCCGCGTGGCGGCGCACATTGCGCATGTTGAGTATGTCGAGCCAAGTAGTGGCGGCAAACTTCAGCGCAATGAGCGCGAGCAGCAATATTACGACCGCGTTCATCCCTGCGCTATGAGCTTCTTGAGAGTGTCCAGAACCATCGCCGGGTTCGCCTTGCCCTTAGAGGCCTTCATTATGGGCCCGATAAGCGCGTTGATGGCCTTGTCGTTGCCGGCCTTGAACTGGTCGACGGCCTTCCGGTTGGCGGCCATCGCTTCGAGCGCGAACTTTTCGAGCTCGCCCGTATCGCTGTTCTGCTTGAGGCCTTTTTCCTCGACGATCGCCTCGGCCGTTTTGCCCGTCGCGAACATTTCCACGAAAACTTCCTTGGCCATCTGCTTGGTGATGACGCCGTCGTCGATGATTTTCACGAGGCCCGCGAGGTTAGCCGGAGTTATCCTGCACGATTCAAGGCGCTCCTTGTGCGACGAATGGCCGAACACGGTCATTTCGCCTTCCAAATCCTCGAAGCCGTCGCCGCTTTTGCTTTCGGAGGCTTCCGCGGAGGCCGCCGCGCCGAGTTCGCGCAGAAGGTCGTTTATAAGGTAGTTTGCAATCGCCTTAGGGTTCTTTGAGTAGGTTTTTACGGCCTCTTCAAAGTACTCGCTCAGCCCCCTGTCGATGCTCATAACCGACGTTACCGAATAAGGCAGATCGTAGTCTTTCATATACCTGCGCTGGCGGTCGAAAGGCATTTCGCAAAGCCCGGCCTTTATGGACTCCAAAAGCTCACCGGAAATTTTCACGGGCATGAGGTCGGGGTCCGGGAAATAGCGGTAGTCGTGGGCGTCCTCCTTTCCGCGCATGGACTGCGTGACGCCAAGCTGGGCGTCCCACCTGCGGGTTTCCTGCACGAGCGGTATTCCCTTCTTGAGACATTCTATCTGGCGCCTGATTTCGTAGTCTATGCAGTTGCGCACGTTGGAAATCGAGTTGAGGTTTTTCATCTCGACCTTCACGCCGAGCTTCGTTTCGCCGACGGGGCGCACGGAAACGTTTACGTCTGCGCGCATCTGGCCCTTTTCCATGTCGCAGTCGGAAATGCCCGCAAAGGAAATGGTGTTCTTAAGCGACGTCATGTACGCGAAAACTTCCTCCGAACTGTGCATGTCGGGCTCGGATACTATTTCCATAAGCGGCGTGCCCGCGCGGTTGTAGTCAACGAGCGAATCGGTCGCGAAGTGCGTGAGCTTGCCCACGTCCTCCTCGAGGTGTATGCGCGTAAGCTTGACGACGCGGTGCGCGCCCATTTCGGCGCGGTTTGTTCCGGGCAGCTCTATTTCGACGCCGCCGCCCTCGCAAAGGGGCTGGTCGTACTGCGAAAGCTGGTAGTTTTTCGGACTGTCTGGGTAGAAATAGTTTTTCCTGTCCCACTTGGTTATCTCGGGTATTTTGCAGCCGAACATCAGGCCGAGTTCGATAGTCTTGCGTATCGCCTCGAAATTGAGAACCGGCAGGACGCCCGGCAGCGCCCACACGACGGGGTCTGTGAGGGTGTTCGGCGGCTCCGCGAACTTGTGCGCGACCGAAGTGAACATCTTGCTGTCGGTCTTCAGCTGGACATGGACCTCAAGGCCTATAACTGCTTCGTATTCCATATTAAAAATCCTAGAGAGAGGGGTTCCTGCCGGACCATCCGGCCGACTGTTCGTATGCGTAGGCGTATGAGAGCAGGTTTTGCTCGTCGAAAGCCTTGCCTATCATCTGAAGACCCACGGGCAGGCCGTTCGACGCGAAGCCGCACGGAAGCGACAGCCCGGGAAGCCCCGCAAGGTTCACGTTGATTGTGCATATGTCGCTCAAATACATCGCGAGCGGATCGGAGGTTTTTTCGCCGATTTTGAACGCCGTGGTTGGCGATGTGGGCGTCATGATGACGTCGACGCTTTCAAATGCCTTCTCAAAGTCGCGGCGGATGAGCGTGCGCACCTTCTGGGCGCGCAGGTAGTAGGCGTCGTAATAGCCGGAACTAAGCACATAGCTGCCCAAAATTATGCGGCGCTTTACTTCCTCGCCGAAGCCCTCGGCGCGGCTCTTGAAATAGAGGTCGACAACGTCCTTGGCGCTCTTACTTCTGTGGGTGTAGCGTATGCCGTCATAGCGCGCCAGGTTCGAGGAAGCCTCGGCAGTCGCGATGATATAGTAAACGGGGATGGCCAAATCGGTATGGGGAAGCGAGATTTCCACAACCTCCGCGCCCTGCTCCTTGCAGTTGGCAATCGCCTTTTCGACGAGCGCGCGAACTTCCGAATCTATGCCCTCGCCGAAATATTCCTTCGGAACGCCGATTTTTTTGCCCTTGAGCGAATCGGCGGAAAGGTTCGCGGCGTAGTCGGGTATGTCGCACTTAACGCTTGTGGAGTCGAGCCTGTCATAGCCCGCGACGCCGTTGAGAAGTATGGCGGCGTCCTTGACGGAGCGCGCGAAGGGGCCTATCTGGTCGAGCGACGACGCGAATGCCGCGAGGCCGTAGCGGCTTACCAGGCCGTAGGTTGGCTTCATGCCGACAATGCCGCAAAGGGAGGCGGGCTGGCGTATGGATCCGCCCGTGTCGGAGCCGAGCGAGCAGACGCATTCGCCCGCGGCGACCGCCGCCGCCGAACCGCCGCTGCTTCCGCCGGGAATGCATTCGAGGTTCCACGGGTTGCGGGTCTTCTGGAAGGCGCTGTTTTCACAGGACGAGCCCATGGCGTATTCGTCCATGTTGAGCCTGCCGAAAAACACCGCGCCGCGACTTTCGAGGTTCTTCATTGCGGTGCCCGTGTAGGGGCTCACGTAGTTTTCGAGCATTTTGCTCGCGCATGTAAGCTTCTGGCCTCTTACCGCAAGTACGTCCTTGAGGCCGACGGGAATGCCGTCGAGCATGCCGAGTTTTTCGCCCGCGGCGATGCGCTTGTCGGTCTGCGTGGCGCGGTCGAGGGTGTCGCTCTCGTCGGCCGATAGAAACGCGCCGACCTTCGGGTCTACCGCATTTTTTCTGTCGATAAACGCCTGCGCAAGCTCGACCGCGGAAATTTCGCGCCTGTCGAGCATCTGCGAGAGCTCGCTTACTCCTTTAAAATACAATTCTTCGCTCATTGTGAAAATCCTTATGCTATGCGTCGTCAACCACCTTGGGCACGATAATCTGGTTGTCGCGCTTCGCGGGGGCGTTCATGAGGGCGTCCTCCACGCTCATGGCGGGGGTGGCCTCGTCGCCGCGCCACACATTGTAAACCGCGTACGCGTGCGAACTCGGTTCGACGCCTTCAACGTCGACTTCGGAAAGCTTCTGGAAGTAGCCCAAAATTTGGTCGAGCTGCGCGGAAAACCTGGCCTTTTCCGCGTCGTCAAGCTCGATGCGCGCCAGACGCGCAACATAGTCTATGTCTATTTGCCCTTTGTTTGCCATAAGCCCTGAAAGATCGCAAAATAGGCGCGCCCTTTCAAGCAAAAAGCGGGGCATTATGCCGCGGACCGCTTCGCCCATCTCCCATGCCGTCGTGTACTTGCGAAAAAAAACGAAATACCGCGCCCGAAAAAAGAATTTGGTTGCAAGCCCGGGCTTTTTGATTCCTACCGGAATCATGCATTTACAGGGCGCCGAAACTCCGCAAAGCACATACGGCAAACGGCTCCCCAAAAAACAGAAAAAACTCTTGGCATGAACGGCAAATTTCACCTCATAGACATGGGCAAATGGGAGCGCGCGCCCCATTTCGACTATTATTACAACAAGATAAAATGCAGGTACAACATCAACGCCGACATCGACATAGGCGCGCTCGTCGAATTCAAAAAACGCCGCCGGCTGAAATTCTTCCCGACGATGCTCTACGCCGTAATGCGGGCGGTAAACATGAACAAAGAGTTCCGCATGGCCTTCGACGAAAACGGCAACCTCGGGTTCTGGAGCGAAGTCGTTCCCTGCTACACCGTTTTCCACAAGGAAAACCACACCTTCTCCGACATCTGGAGCGAATACGACGAAAACTTCGGCGTATTTTACAGCACTGTGCTTGGCGACATCGAAAAATACGGAAAGATTGCGGGAACGATAAAGGCGCGCCCGGGGCAGCCGAAAAATTTCTGCCCCGTCTCAAACCTGCCGTGGCTAAGCTTTACGAGTTTTTCGCAGGACACATATACCGAAAGCGCCTTTCTGTTTCCGCTGATAAAATTCGGCAAATATTTTGAGCGCGACGGCAAAACACTGCTGCCTTTCTCTCTTTTTGTAAGCCACGCGGCCGCCGACGGCTACCACGCCTGCAAACTGGTCAACGACATACAGGAGATATGCCGCAATCCCGAGGACTGGAGCGGAGCCGAAACCGAATAATGGAGTTTCAAACGGCAAACGCGCAAACAATTTAATTGAAAAATCTTCCGGAGGGGACACTCTGCATGGTTTTATGAAAACTTTGTTTGCAGAGGCCGTCGCAAAACGCAAATGGCTGCAATGCGTTTTGGGGATACTGGGGCTTGTGGCGATGTTTGAACTGTTCAAGTTCGGCATGGCGGCGATTGGCGTAAAATTTCCGGCCGCGCTTGTGGCTATGATCGCGTTTTTCCTGCTGCTCGCAACGGGCGTACTCCCCTCTCGGTATGTCGAGGCGGCATGCAAATTCGCGCTGGCGCACATGGCCATATGCTTCGTGCCCATCCTAGTGATGATAGTCGGCAACAGGGGCATGCTCGAAGGCAGGCTCCTGCCGCTGTTTTCATCGGTCGCGCTAAGCTCGGCGATAACACTGCTGGCGACGGGCGCCGTCGTGGAACTCATGCAGAGGCACAGGCAAAAGAAGGCGCAAAAAAGGGGGGAGGCCTGACATGCCGTCCCCGGAAATCCTCACGGCCGCATGCGGCATAATCGCGACACTCATAGCGTACCTCACAGCGAGGATGCTTATGAAGGTTGAATACAAAAAAATCTCTATAAGCAAAGTTCCCGTAGTGTTCACCGCCGCGTTCATACTGATACTTATAATAGAATCAGCGCCCATAGACTACGCCCAGTACCAAATGGGCGGCGACATGATAACATACCTGCTGGGCCCCGCGACAATCGCCCTGGCCTACCCGCTTTTCCAGTTCTGGAAGCTCGCGCGCGAAAACGCGCCGGAAGTTTGCGCGGCCGTAGTCGTGTCGGCTTTCACGAGCATTTTCACCGTACTCTTTCTTGCACAGGCCTTTGGGCTCGACAGGCCCACGGCAATATCCTTTACGCCCAAATGCGTCACGGCGCCCGTGGCGATTGAGATATGCCGCATGACCGGCGGCATAGAGGGGCTGACACTGCTTTCAGTGTTCATATCGGGTCTCGGCGGGGCTTTTTTGGGGCACAAAATCCTCGCGCTCTTCGGGATTAAAAACGACCTTGCCGTAGGCCTCGCCATGGGAGCAACAAGCCACATGATAGGCACGGCAAAGTGCGTAGAAGTGAGCGACCGCCAGGCCGCGATGGCCGCACTGGTGGTGGTTCTGGCCGCTGTGTTTACGACAATCCTCGCGGCGCTCGTTTTCTGAAAAATTAGGCGCTGGAATCAAGCGCGCACTGGCGCGTTCACTCAGCCGATTTTTCCGAAGAATCGCTTTCGTTTTTTACTTCGTCCGCATCCGCGTTTCCAGAGTCGTCGTAAAGCCCCATTTTTTTGAGCTTGTCGATATATTTTCGGGAGGTCTCCTTGTCGCCCTTCTGCGCGTAGACATGAGCCATGTTGCTTATCGCGTCGGCATTGTCGGGGTCTATATCCAAAATTTTCTGGAAAAACTCAATGGCCTTGTCGTTGTCGCCGTCATACCCCGCAAGAGCCCCCATGCCGAAAAGCCCGTAAATGTTTTTTGGGTCAAGCTAATAGGCCCTCTGCGCGTATTTTTTCGCCTCGTCAAGCTTTTCGCATCTGACGAGCGTGGCCGCCAAATTCGCATTGGTAAGGGCGTCGTCGGGGGCCAGTTCCAAAGACCTCCGGTAATGCCCTATGGCGGTGTCGTACTCGCCCATCGCCATATAGGCGTTTGCCAGATTGTTGATGTACTGGGCGTTGTCCGGGTCGAGCTCCAAGGCGGTTTCAAAAAGTTTGGCCGCCTCTTTGGGTTTTCCAAAATTCATCAGCAGCAGGACGCCCGCCTCGTTGTAGGCCATCGGATCCGGAAATCCCGAATTGATCACGCTTACAAACACTTTCAACGCCTCCCTTAAATTCCCGTCCTGCTTCAGCAGAATGCCGCTGCGGACATAGGAGTTCATATAACCGGGATCCGCCGCGCGCGCCTTTTTCAGAAGCTCTCCGGCCTTTTCGGAATTTCCGGCGGCGAGGGCGAGTTCGGCAAGGCGCTCTAAGGCGTACGGGTTCGAAGGGTTGGCTTCGGACGATTTCCCGTAAAACTCCTCCGCCTTCGCCAAATCGCCGCCGTATTTGTGAACGTCTCCGATACCCAAAAGGACAAGCGAACGCGCCGGGCCGCTTTCGCCCGCATCGGCAAGGGCCTTTTCCCAAACGGCCAGAGCCTCGGCGGTTTTTCCCTCCTCAAGCAGCGGCCCGGTCTGCGCGTAGAGACGGTCAAGAACATCCTGAGTAAGGTTCTCCTTTTGAACTTCATCCTTCTGCGAAGGTTCGGCGGCGGCATTTTCGGCGGAATCCTGCGGATAAGCGGAACATCCGGCTACCGCAAACAATGCCGCAAGCAAAATTTTTATATTTTTCATAAAGTTCCTTTTGAAAAAAACACTAGGCCGTTTCGCACAAAACTTCAAGGCTTTGTTGGCAGGGAAAGGATTCCCAAACCCTTAAAAATCGATGCCGAAAAAGCAGCAAGAGTCGCCTGCCTGGTAATAGTCGGCGATTTCAGCTTCCTGCTTGAAGCCGCATGCGAGGTAAAACATGCGGGTGGGCACATACTGCTCCCTGCCGGATGTCTGGAGGACGACTTTGCGCGCACCCCTGGCCTTTATGTCGCCGAGGATTTCGCGCATGAGAAGCTTTCCGTATCCCTTCCCGCGGGTGTCGCCGTGGACGGCGATCCAGTACATGTAAAAGAGCCTGTCGGTGCATTCGACCGGGCCGCCGTAAGAGGCGAAGCCGAGGGTTTTGCCGTCCCGCTCCAAAAAGAGGTACCAGGAGCCGCTTTTTTCCTCGCCCTGCTCCAAGGTGTCGCGCACGTCGGAAACGGCGCACTCTATTTCCGTGGGGACTGCATCGAAAAAGCCCGTCGATTTTACTATTTCGCGCACGGCTTCCGGGTCGGATTCGCGCACGGTCCTTCTAAAAGTTACCGGGGACTCCATATGCTATTTGCCTTTGCTGCTTACGGGTTCGAGCTTTCTGATCTCGTTTACCCTGTCCATGAAACCGCGCATGATGGTTTCGTAAAGCGCAAAACCCGCGACCTTGTCCTCGACGCCCGCGTCTATGTTCGGATTGTCGTTGACTTCGATAAGGAGTATGCGGCCGTCGTCGGTCTCCTTGACGTCGGCGCCGTAGAGTCCGTCGCCGATGAGGTTCGACATTTTCAGCGCGATGTCCACAACCTTCTTGGGCACTTCCGAAATAGGCAGCGTTTTGAACGCGCCGGCCTCGTTTTTTTCGTCCTTGTTGACAATCTGCCAGTGTTTGGCCGCCATGTAGTATTTGCATGCGAATATCGGCTTCTTGTCGAATATGCCGATGCGCCAGTCGAATTTCGTGGGAACGAACTCCTGCGCGATCAGCAGGTCGGAGTCCTTCAAAAGTTTTGACAGTATCTTGTCGAGGCTCTTCTTGTCTTCCGCCTTGAACACGCCCTGCGAGAACTGGCTGTCGGGCTGCTTTATGACGACGGGAAAGTTCAGCTCCTTTTCGATGTCGTCGAGGTTGCCCTTGTGCACGATGACCGTTTTTGGGGTCGGAATGTTTCTTATGGCGGCCTGCTCGGCGAGGAACACCTTGTTGGCGCACCTTATTATGGAACTGGGGTCGTCGACTACCACTATGCCGTCGGCGTAGGCCTTTCGCGAGAAAGTGTATGTGTAATTGTTCGCGTTGGTTGTCGCCCTTATGAAAAGCGCGTCGAATTCGTTGAGCCTGTCATAATCGTCCTTGGTGATGAACTCGCAGAAGAAGCCAACATTCGAGGCCGCCTTGGCGAACTTGGCCAGCGCCTTTTTGTCGGACGCCGGAAGCTCTTCGTTCTCGTCAACCAGAATCGCGATGGAATACCTGCTGCGGTCACGGGTGTCTATGTACCTATGCCTGCGCGCCACATAGTCGGCGGCGACGGTCGAGACAAACGCGAGGTCTTCATCGCGAATGTCGCGCGAAGACATTGCCTCTACGTCCCCGAGGTGCCAGACGCCTTTCTTGTCCTTTTCAAAAACCGCCCTGAACATGGGGGCGGGAAGCGCGGTGAAGAGCTCCCTGGCAAGGCGCAGGTATGCCTTGTCGGTGCACTTGCCGAAAAATATGTCGAGCTTGAGCTTCTTCTGTGTGCGCTTCGCCAAAATCCTGTTCGCGCTCTCCTCTATTTCGCGCGCGATGTGCTTTTTCATCTTCGAGGAACGGAAGTCCATTATGGTCTGGATGTTCGGCTCCGGGTTGTGGCCTCGCGCGCGAGCCAGCAGCGACACGTAATAGCCCATGTTCTGGTATTTGAAGGCGTTGCAGAGGTTGAAAACCTTGAACTCTCCCAGGCGGGCAAATTCCGAATCCGTTATGTATTTGCGCGGGGATACCACGCGGACGTTCGGCACCTGAAGGGGCCATTTTTCCGGCTGTGCGGCGACTATTATAACTTCCATGAGTTTTTTATTGTTTAAGGATTATCCTCCCCTGAATGAGAAGATGTCAAGAAGTAAGAAAATCAAAATCGGCGCAAGTTCCGCATTATTGACGTCCGGGCCGGGAAACGGCATCCGTACGTCCCCCGCCGTTAAAACATTGCCGGCATCACTCGCAGCGGACAAATCCGCAAAACAAAAAAAGCCCCGGTTTCCGGGGCTTTTCGGCGTTTGCAATGAAAACTACTTTCCTCTGCGGCGCGCGGCCATTGCCAAGGCAAAGGCCCCCAAAACGGCGGCTATGGTCGAAGGCTCCGGAACCGCGACAAATTCAACTATGCTGAGCGTGCCGTTTTCCCATTTTAATACGGCGTCATAAAGGCCGTCGGAAGTGACGCCTTTAAACATGTCGCCTGTTGCGCCGTCTGAAACCGCCGCCGTAAAAATGGCGAGGTCTTTTATATTCAAAAGGTCTTCGGCGTCCTTGTAGTCGAACACGAAGTTATAAGTGCCGCTGCCTGTAAAAGTGCCGACATTCAAAAGCACGCCGGCAACAAGCGAATCTATATACATGGCGACATTTCCGCCCTGCCAGTCGAAGTTTTCGACGTTCAGGTAGGAATAATCGGCGTTTTTCAGGGCGTTTTCGGCGCTGTCGCCGGCTTCGTAGACGCCGCCGTGGCCGTTGTCGCGGACGTCAAGATGGTCCGCGGCTTCAACGACTTTCAGCGTGCCGCCAATCAGCGAAACCCCGTCAATCTTTATGCCGTCGGCCTTGTTTGTGGATAGGCCGAGCGTGCCGCTTTGCACTTCAAATTCGAGGGAATTCAAATCGGCGTCGCTGGAGTCTCCGTAGCGGTTTATCAGGCGTATGCTCTGCTGCGCGCTTCCGCTGCCGGCGTCCATGATGATTTTCATGGTGGAATTTTCCGCCCCCCAAAACTTGGTGAACCTTCCGCTGAAGTCGCCGCCCGAAAAGGCTTTTCCGGACCGGGCTTGAAAAACGATGGTGGTTGAAAGCGCGCCGGGGTCGTTGTTGCTTATTATGCCCCCGCCCGCAAGGCCGCCCAAGCGGACAAATGCGTCGACCGTTTCGGAAGCCGCACTGTTGTCGTTGCCACATTTGTTTATTATAATGCGGCGCTTATAAGACCAGTTGCCCCAGTCTTCGCCCACTGAGGCGGTCAAAATACCTCCAATGTCGAGTGAATAATGATCGCGGCTGTATTCCACATTAGGCGCAAATCCGAAAGTGAGAACACCGTATCCCTTGTACAGGAAATTTCCGCCGACGGAAATTTGATTGAAGCCTCTGCGGTAATTCGCCGAGCCGAACGTGAACGTATACTCGGCGCCAAGGGTGTTTTCGGCGGCGGAAATGTTAACATCTTCCAATATGTTAAGAGAGGGCGCCTTCCATGCTGACAAGTCGGGAGGCGTATCTCCGGAAATTGTGCGAATGCCTCCGGGGTTCCATGACGTATTATTTACCGCAAAACTTTTTATAGTAAAAGAGTCGGTAATGACCATATACTGGCCATAGTCAAACAACACGTCGTCTCCCGCCCCGGGGACTACCCCGCCCTCCCAAGAGCTTGTATCGCTCCAATTGTGTGTCGGGTTGTCGGGCCAGTCTTTAAACTTGACCGTTTCGGCGTTCGCCGCGGAAACCATCAGACCTAATGCGCATATGCGCGCAATGTTTTCAATAGTGTTCATGGGTGTATTGTTCTATGTTGGAAGCTCAACAAAAATCCTTCATTTAACTAAACAATTTTATTCCAATTATAAAATGATGTCAACAAAAACAAAAACCACATTTCAACAATAAAACGTTTTGCTGTTGAAATATTCCATATTTAACTACATTGCAGAAATAATATCTCCCCTTTTTTGCCCGTAAACGCCACATTATATACGCCCCGCAGACAAAAAAAGAGACTCCGTTTTTGCGGAGCCTCTTTCACTTTATATGCTGAAATTATTTTCTTTTGCGCCAAACAGCGAACGCCAAGGCCGCAGCGCCAAGTATAGCGGCAACCGCAGCAGGTTCGGGAACTACGCCTACAAGATCGACCCAGACGCTGCCCCCCGTTCCATCGCCGGAGTAACGGGCTTCAAGCTTGGAAAACTGGCCGGATATGTCCCCGCCCTTGTACATTACCTTCACCAGAGCCTGCGCCCAATCATAATTGTTGGCGTCTGAAAGCGAAAATATCTGGTAGCTGTCGTTTATCTCCTTCCCCTCCGCGAAATAATTGGCGTCAAACTCTATCACTAGCGTCACAACGCCGCTTCCGGATATGTCGCCAACGTACATCATGTCGTTTTCATACATGCTGCTCGCACCGCCGGAAACGTCGAAGATTATCTGCGAAGCCGCGTTTATCTCAAGCTTGTCGGCATAGATGGAGCCCATTTCGTCCTGAGAGGGGTCGTGCGTCCCGGCCCTTATGTATGCTACTTCCAAAGTTCCGCCGTTTAGCTCTATCTTGTTGAACCGCGAGGCGTTGGCATTGTAAATGCCCATATATCCGGATTTCACATTCAGGTTGAAAATATCCGGACGCCTGCTCGCCTCAAAAGCCCTCTCGGGATCCTGTGCCAGACGCAGATACTGCCTGCCGCCGTCGGCGCCGCCGTCCATCACAAGGTTAAAGGTGACGCTCAAGCCGTCCTCGTAATTCTTCGCTATGACGCCCGTCCAGTCGCCGCCTTGGAAAGTTTTGCCGTCCTGCGCCTGAAAATATATGTTTGTTGAAGTCGCGCCCGGATCGTGGGAATACATGTAGCCCCTGCCGTCAATGCCGCCAAGCCGCACATAGGCGTCGACCGTCGCCGTCGGATTAGGGCCCTCATAATTGCCGTTACCGCACTTGTTTACGGCAAAAAGCTGCGTTCCGGTGTCCCCGTTCATTCTGACAACCCCGCCGACATCCAAAGACCAGTTGTCCGTACCGTATGTAGAATTCGGGTTGTAGCATATCTGAAGACGGCCCATATTGTTAAAAGCAATGTCGCCCCCGACAACAACCTTTTCAAAGCCGTACCTGTACTCGACGCTTCCGATATTGAGGTTGCCGTCGCCGGAGAAAGACAGGCCGCCGTCTCCAATAATAAGCGTTGGCGCCTTATAATCGGCCTGGTTGTAGGTGCCGTTTCTAACGGCGTTTTCCTCGTCGGCCGACAATGTTAGGAACTGAAAGTCACCTTTAACTTCGAGGCTTTTCATCTGCAAGGTGCCGGCTCCCATCGCGCGCGTCCAATTCTGCCTTACAATGACATCCGTCGTTCCATCGGGAACTCCGTTGCTCCAGTGCGAAACGTTTTGCAGCTGGCCGCCGCTCATGATGAGGGCCCCGGCGTCGGCGCCGTTGGCCGTGCCGACCCATTCCGTCGTCGCGCCATGCGCACCGGCAGCAAGTGCCAAAACAAACAATATTGATGTACTATTTTTCATTTTAGGGTAATTTATGGTTCAACTTAATGTCTGATTTCATATCGGAAATCGGAAAATTTTCGCATTTTTATGTAGTTAAATTGTATTTTTCGCAAAATTTCCAAAATATTCAATCTATCTAGCAGTTGTAGAAATGCAAAAAATTCAAACTTGTTTCAATATTTTTTTAAGAAAAACGATAAACAGATTTCGCCCAAGCAATATTCAACACAATAATCCCAATATTCCAAGTTGGATCCTAAAAAAGCCCCGCATGCAAGCGGGGCCGAACGCATAACAAATAATGCAAGCCGTCATTCGGGCCGCGGCTGCGAATAATCGGTTTTCTCCTTCGCAAAAACCCTCACATAATCCACATACATGTCCGAGCCGTTGCCATAGCGTTCAAGGTCGATTTTCCACCCGCTTATTCCGCCTATGGCGTAATTTATTAGGAAACAATGAGGGCTTTGCCACGAAACGTCGTTTGTGGGGTGCCGCAAGACCTCGATTCCGTCGAAATAGTATACCGTATCCTTTTCGTCAACATACAGGCCGTAAGTGTGGAATGTGTCGGACCAATAAGATTTTCCGCCGATTTCCGTGATGGGAACGACCCTGTCGTACTCCTTTTTCCTGTTGCCGGCGGCGTCCTTCTGGTTCCAGAAGTGGCTCGTGACGGAATAGCCGGGATGGTTGGGGTTGCCCGGGCCGACGCCGCCGTAGGCCTCTACAATGTCCAGCTCGTCGCCGTTCGTACCCTGGTCGAGGTGTGTGATGGTCCAGAAGGCCGGCCATGTGCCGGGCGCCGACTGCGCCGTAAAGCGGCATTCCATATAGAAGGGAGCCTTCGCCCAAATACCCTCGCCGTCCATGTTGACGGAGGCTATGAGGCCGGTGGTGCCGTACTCCTTGTGCGGGTATTTGCGCGCCTTTATCCTGAGGTAGGTGTCTACCTGCTCGAAGGGCCAGTCCTCGCCGTCGCCGCCCGAAAAGTACCATCCGCTGAAGTCGCCGAAGCGCGGCTTGTGCGCGCTGTATCTTGCGTATTTGCCGTCGTTGGAAATGGAAAGAGGTGCGTCGAAGTCGTCCTCGTAAATCAGCTGCATGCCCTTCGCCGGTTCGGGAATTTTTTTGGGGATTCCACGCCTCCATTTGACGCCGCCTTTGTTGTAAAGCTGGAGCTCGCACACGTCCTTCTGCCCGTCGTCGTTGAAGGCGTATATGCGCACATTCATGGGGCCCGCCGGAAACTTGTCGGCGTCGAATTTGAAAGAGCCCCGCCCTTCGGAATCCAAAGTTATTTCTTCGCCGCCCAATACCTGGTCGCTTCCCCATTTGTCTTTGCTTTTTGGCACCGGCTGGCGCCAGCATTTCGCAACGGCGTATTTCATGCCGGGCGCGGAAAATTCGACGGCAACCTCACCTTTCACATCCGAGCGATATTCGGGCGAAAGCACTTTTATGCTCTGCACCCACATCTCATTGCCCTGCGCCGTCTGTCCGTAATTAAAGTCGGCGTAAATTTCCTTTTTCACCTCGTCGGCAAACGCCAGCGAAGCGAAAACCGCAAACGCCGCAAGCGCGCGCATTTTATATTCTCCTCTGCTTTTCATATGATGATGTTTTTTATTTATACCTACAAAATGATAACCCTACGGGAAAGTAAAGGCATAAAAAAGCGCCTCCAAGAAAATAAACGATTTTCTAAAAAATCCTCAAGCCTCCAAAAACGCAAAAAAACAGACGCATATCCGAAAGAGTCTGGATATACGCCTGTTAGAGAAGCGGAAAGATTTGCCGTCAGGCGAAACCGCCTATTTTCTCCTGCGGAACGCGGCAAATGCCAGGGCGAAAACTCCGATTACGACAGCAACGGCTGCAGGTTCGGGCACGACGCCGGAAATGTCAACCCACACCGAACCGCCCGCCGCCGTTCCATCAAAGCGGACAAGCTTTGACAGGTTGTCGGAAATATCGGCGCCGTTGTACATCACCTTGATTACGGCAAGAGCCCAGTCGTAGCTGTTTTCATTCGCAATGGAAAACAACTGGAGAGACTCGTTTATATCCTGCCCGTCGGTGAAGTAGTCCGCGTCCAATTCGACAACCAATGTAAGCTTTCCGCTTCCGGAAACGCTGTCCGCGTACACCATGTCGTTTTCATAATGCTCGGAGTCGTTGGGGTTATCGGAAACGTCGAACCATATCTGGGAATCCTTGGCGATTTCAAGGCTGCCCACATTTATTTGGCCCATTTCGTCCTCGCTGGGATTGTGCATTCCGGCCTTGGCGTACGCCACTTCCAATATGCCGCCGTTGAGCGTGATATTGCTGAATGTTGAGTCGTTGGCATTATATAGGCCCATGTGCCCCGAACGGACTTCCAGCGTTAGGGTGTCGAACGCCGCATGGTTCGTTTCAAAACCGGTGGACATGCGCAAATACTGCCTGCCGCCGTCCGCGCCGCCGTCCATAACGAGGTGCATCTCCGCGCTGCTAATCCAAAATTTGGACATCATGCCGGTCCAGTCGCCACCCTGAAAGGTTTTTCCGTCCTGCGCCTGAAAAAAGATGGTGGAAGCCACGGCGCCCGGATCGTTGTGGCTTACATACCCCTTGCCCTGCAACCCGTTTATGCGGATAAACGGAGAAGCCGTATATTTGCTCTGGGTAGATTCATTGCCGCTTTTGTTCACAATGAAAAGCGGCGTGTTGCGACCTTCGCGGCCGTTCATATTGACGATGCCGCCGACATCCAACGCCCAATATGTTTCGCTGTATGTGCGTCCGGGATTCCACCCGAAAACACACCTTTCCATGTCGTTGAAAGTGATGTCGCCGGCAATCATTACCTGCTCGGCGCCAAAGCGCTGGCCCACAGAACCGAAAGACATATACGCACCGCCGCTATACCCCTCGTCGGTATACATGGCGCCTATCACGCCGCCCATTCCAATTTTATAAGTGATGCCAACATACGTGCTTGGATCGAGAGTACCATCCTTTGCAGCCTGCTCCTGCTCCTGTGTAAGCGACGCCGTGTTTATATTCTTGAGCGTTTTGATGCTGTACGCCTCAAAAGGAGTACTGCCCAGTATGCGAGCCCAATCTCCGGCAAATATCACATGCTTTTCGGCATCCGGGGTGCCGTTCGTCCATTTGTCTGTCTGAAACCATTCTCCGTTTTCAAAGCAGCTGCCCGCAGTGTTAAACTGCGTGGTAACCCTGCCGTCATCCTGCCCGTACGCGCATACGGCCGCAGCCCCAGCGCACAGTATTGATATGTTCTTTTTCATAGTTGTTTCCTAGATTTTTATTAAGTCTGTAGCATTGCTATTGAGTTGAGGCCGTCCAAAAAGCTTCACGGCAAAAAAATAAATAAAAAGGCGTTTTTTCAGTTCTCAATCTATTGAGGCATTGCACTTATGCAAACAAAAATCTAGATAATTGCGTTTTTTCGACGATTTTATTCCTCAATTTTATCAAAATTCATGAACCAAAATTTAGCTACACAAATATCCTTTGACAAAATAGGGAACATTTGGGAAAACGTAAAAATCGCTTATATGACAAGAAGCAGAAAAAGATGCGCGGCTTGCCGGCGCGCGTACGATATTCAAAAAATTATACAAATATGGGTTGACAACATGCGGCAATCCGGTTTCATTACCCAACTTTAACAATTTTTATATCAGCAACAGAGAGACACGACAATGAATCCTACATACAAACCTTCAAAATTGAAACGCGCACGCCGTTGCGGATGGCGCTCACGCATGATGACGCGCGGAGGCCGCAGCGTAATAAACGCCCGCAGGCAAAAAGGCCGCAAACGCCTCGTCACAAAGTAAATTTAAAGCAAGTTCCGTTTGAAACTCAAACGGAACTTGTTGTTTTGGGACATGCGGTTCGGCAGGGACAACAGGGTGCGCCTCGCGCGCGACTTCGAGTTTTTGAAAAAAAACTCCGCAAGGGCCGACTGCGCCGCCTTCATCTGCTACATACGCCCCTCCGACGACGCGTCAAGCCCCTCCCGCCTCGCGGTGATAGCGAGCAAGCGCGTGGGCAACGCGGTGGTAAGAAACACTGCCCGCAGGCGCTTCAGGGCGATATTCCGCGAACACGCGCCAAACTTCCCCGCTCCGTGCGACGTCCTCGTATTCGTACGGAGGGCCTATCTGAATTTTGAATACGCGGAACTGAGCCGCCGCTTTGAAAAAGCCGTTTCAAGAACGTTGAAACAGCAAAACAAAGAAACAGCCCCCAAGGAATAGGCTATATAAGCTTCCGGATACGGCGCAAATACCTCTTTTGCCAAGCACGCTCCGCATTCCCCATTCTGCCCCGCGCGCCCGATGGCGCGCTCTTTTACAAAAAACACTTGCTACATGAGTGTTCGTGCTTAAAACGATACCCTGTTTGTTTTTGCCGCAATTTGGATTACGCAGCCCGCGCTTGCGCGGGTTGGGGATCATTTGGCGGGCGCTTTGCGCGAAAACCAAATCCCCAATAATCCAAATTGCGGCAAAACCGAACCCGACCATAGGATGGCAGGCAGGGAAACAGCCTATATCCATAGCGATGCGTAGCATCAGGAATGGAAGCTGCGCTTCCTAGGCAGGGCTTAGGTGAAGGCCATGAGCCCCGCCAGCTTTATAAATATAAAAAGGCGGCAAATTCCGCTTTCCATAATAAAAACAGTACCATGCAAAAAAACGCCACAAACGGGAAAAGCAATATGCCTGTCGGCATCTTGAAGACGCCGCTGTGGCTGCTGATACGCTTTTATCAAGTGGCGATATCGCCGGTACTGCATCTTTTCCCCGGCGCGGGCTGCCGCTTTTACCCGACTTGCTCGCAGTACGCCATCGAGGCCATTTCGCGTCACGGGGCTTTCAAGGGGTGCCTCATGGCGGCATGCAGGATACTCAGGTGCCAGCCTTTGTGCAAAGGCGGGCTGGACTACGTTCCAAAAAAATTCAGCTTCAGGGGGCTGCTCAAGCAAAACAAAGTTGACGAAAACTCAGATTCCGATACTTAAAGATACTTTATTTTAAAAATCGAACGCGGCAACATAAGGGCCGCGGCAATGAATTTCTCGAAAAAATGGACAAAAAAAACACGATTATAGGGGTTCTTCTACTGTTGGTGGCATTCTGGCTGATGTTCACCTCGAGCACAAACCAGGCGGCCAAGCAGCAATCTCAAGAGCGCGTCGCCAGCGCCCGGCAGGCAGCCAACCAGGAACAAGGAGCCGTACAGAAGGCGATAGACCTGCCCTCCGACAGCCCGTTTGCGGAAGACAAAAACATTGAGGAAAAGTTTGTCGTACTGAAAAACGACTGCGTCGCGGTGCACCTTACCAACAAGGGCGGCGCGATAGCCAAGGTAGACCTGCTCAAGTTCAAGAACGAACAGGGCGGCGAGGAAGCCTTCTCATTCAACGCCATAGAGGGCGCGCTTCCGGCGATGAGCCTGGCGGTTTTCGAAAAGGGCTCGAACATGCCCCGCCCCGTAATCAAGGACTACGCGCTCGTGTCTTCCACGCCCGATTCTGCGGTTTACGAACTTACAGTGCCCGGCATGGTTAAAATCACGCGCACATACGTGCTGATGAAGTCGGACAAAGACGACTACAAGCCCTACACGCTCGACACCAAAACAAGCATTGAAAACATCTCGGGCGCGCCTCTCGACCTGAAGGAAGTCTTTCTGGTTCTGGGAACAGTCCCGCCGACCGCGAGCGACGTATGGGGCAACAACCTCGCCCTCACGCTCTACGACGGCGAAAAGGCCCACTTCCTGCGCTCCACCGAATTTGTGGACAGCGACGGCTTTATCGGCATAGGCTCGTCCAAGGCCAAGCCTTACAGCAGCATGATTCTTGAGAACACCGCATGGGGCGCCATCAAAAACCAGTTTTTCGCATCGGTGTTCACGCCGACAGACAGGCATGCCAACAGCGGCATAGCGTACCCAATAGTCGTCGATGCGGCCGGGCAGAAGTACATGAAAAACGCTGTCGCGGGCCTCATGGGGTTCCAAGCCGACACGCTCGAGCCCGGCCAATCGTGGAACCTCGACGGCACATTCTATACGGGCCCCAAGGAGCTCGACAGGCTTTTCTCCATGGGCAACTATCAGGAGGAAGTGATGGACTACGGCTGGTTCGGCTTTGTCAGCCGCCCGCTTTCGCGCCTGATGGGATGGATACACTCGTGGGTGGCGGTGGTGTCGCCAAACTGGGGCTGGGGCTGGTCCATCATAATACTGACGATAATTGTCAGGGGCCTGATGTGGCCGCTGACGTCGATCCAGATAAAGTCGTCGCAGCGCATGGCAAAACTCGCCAAGCCGATAAAAGAACTCAAGGCTAAGTACAAGGACGACCCGAGGCGCGTGCAGCAGGAGACTATGAAGCTGTATTCCGAATACGGCATCAACCCGCTGGCGGGCTGCTTCCCGGTGCTCATCCAGATACCGATATTCATCGGCCTTTACTATATGCTCCAGACATCCGCCGAAATCCGCTTCGCGCACTTCCTCTGGATCAAAGACCTTTCCCTGCCCGACACGATAGCGGGGCTACCCACGATATTCGGCATGCCCATACACCTGCTGCCGATACTCAACGCAATCGTCACCTTTACGCAGATGCACATCACGCCCATGCCCAACGTCGACAAGACGCAGGCGTGGATGATGAAGCTGATGCCGCTTATCATGCTCCTTTTCTTCTACACCTTCCCGTCGGGCCTCGTGCTATACTGGCTCATGCAGAGCCTCATCGGCATACTGCAGGCGATAATCACGCGCCGAGGCATCGACAGGGTGCAGTTCAAAAAGAAAACAAAGCCCGGCTTCTTCCAGAAGATGCAGATGGCCATGGAACAGGCCCAGGCCGCCCAGGCCAGCCGCGGCCCCGAATTTGAAAAGCTCCCCCTCAGGGAAAAGATGAAAATCATCCAGGCGGAAAACAGGCAGGCGAAAGCGAAGATGAAGGAAGACCGCCTGAAGGGAACGATGTACGAAAAACGCAAGAAAAACCCCGGCGGGCGCAATACCCCGAAAAAGGACCGAAAATAAAAAACTTGAAAAATTCCGGCGTTTCTTAAATTTTTTTACCAGCAAATTTTAAACCACACCAAAAACCAATAGAAAGCACTACAATGTCAGGTCACAGCAAATGGGCTACAACAAAAAGGCATAAGGCGGCTATAGACGCCAAAAAGGGCAAAATCTTCAGCGCGATAAGCAAAGACCTAACCATGGCGGCCAAAGACGGCGGCGGCGACCCATCTACAAACGCGCGCCTGCGCATGCTCATACAAAAGGCAAAGGCGGCAAACATGCCCGCGGACAACGTCGACAGGGCCATCAAAAAGGGCACGGGCGAACTCCCCGGAGTGGTTTACGAACAGCTCCTTTACGAAGGCTACGGTCCCGGCGGCATCGGCATAATCGTCGAAGTGACCACCGACAACAAGAACCGCGCGGCGGGCGAAGTGCGCTCAACCTTCACCAAGAACGGCGGCAATCTCGCGGCGCCCGGCGCCCTGCAGTTCAACTTTACGAAGCTCGGCCAGTTCGTGGTAGACGCCGAAAAGTCTACTGAAGAAGCCATCATGGACGCCGTGCTCGACGCCGGCGCGGACGACATCCGCAACGAAGGCGACTGCTTCGAAATCCTCTGCCCCGTGCAGGCGTTCAGCGCCGTGGGCGAAGCCCTCGAAAAGGCGGGCATAGAAACGGAAGACTCCGAACTCGCGTGGATTCCCAATTCCACGACCGAAGTAACCGACCCCGAGCTGGCTAGAAAGATTATGAAGCTAATCGACTCGCTCGAGGACCTCGAAGACGTTCAGAACGTCTATTCGAACTCCGACTTCGACGGCGCATTGCTCGACTAGGTTTTACTGCAAAACGGGGCAATCTGCGGATTGCCCCGCTTTTTAGTTTATGGAAATTTTTACGAATCGCGATTATGAAAAAGACTCTTTTTGAAAAGGTATGGGAAAACCACGCCGTCCGCGAACTGGCCGACGGCTCCACACAGCTGCTGGTAGACACCCACCTGCTCCACGAGGTGACGAGCCCCCAGGCTTTCGGCATGCTGCGCACGCTCAAGCTAAAGGTGAAGTACCCCAAGCAGACTTTCGCCACGGTTGACCACATCATCCCCACCGACAACCGCGCAGAACCCTACGCAAACCCCACCGCATACGAAATGCTCACCGAGCTGCGCAAGAACTGCGAGGAAAACGGCATCACATTTTTCGACGTAAAAACGAACAAGCAGGGCGTCATCCATATCGTCATGCCCGAACAGGGCATAATACACCCCGGCATGACCGTAGCCTGCGGAGACTCGCACACAGCCACACACGGCGCATTCGGCGCGGTCGCGTTCGGCATCGGAACAAGCCAGGTGCGCAACGTCCTCGCAACTCAGACCCTTTCGTTCAAGAAACTCAAAGTGCGCCGCGTGAACGTAAACGGCAAACTCGCCAAGGGAGTCTACCCCAAGGATGTCGCCCTGCACATAATCCGCAAGCTCGGCGTCAACGGCGGCCTCGGCTACGCATACGAATTCGGCGGCAAGGTCTTCGACGACATGTCCATGGAAGGCCGCATGACCGTCTGCAACATGGCAATCGAAGGCGGCGCGCGCGTCGGCTACATCAACCCCGACGAAAAGACTTTCGAGTACCTCAAGGGCCGACCATACGCCCCCAAGGCCGAAAACTGGGACAAGGCCGTCGAATACTGGAAAAGTATAGCTTCCGACGAGGGCTGCAAGTATGACGACGTCGTAGAATTCGACGGCGCCGACATCGAGCCCACCGTCACATGGGGCGTAAACCCAGCGCAGGCAATCTTTATCGGCGAAAGCATACCCAACCCCGACACGATCAAGGACGAAACCCAGCGCAAAGACGCCATAGACGCGCTCGCGTACATGAAGCTTTCCGCAGGCGCGCCCATCGCCGGAACCAAAATCAACGTCGCCTTCATCGGCTCCTGCACAAACGGGCGCCTCTCCGACTTTGAAGAGGCCGCCGAATTCCTCAAGGGCAAAAAAGTGGCCCCCGGGGTCCGCGCACTCGCCGTCCCCGGATCGCAGGTTATCGACGCCATAGCCCGCGAAAAGGGCCTCGACAAGATCTTCACTGAAGCCGGCTTCCAATGGCGCGAAGCGGGCTGCTCGATGTGCCTGGCTATGAACGCCGACAAGCTCGTCGGCGACGAGCTCTGCGCCTCCACGTCGAACCGCAACTTCAAAGGCCGCCAAGGCAGCCCCACAGGCAGGACAATCCTGATGAGCCCCCTCATGGTCGCCGCCGCCGCCGTCAAAGGCGAAATCACAGACTGCAGAAAATAAGTTTTATAATAAACCAAAAAGCGCCCCACCTCGGGGCGCTTTTTTTGTTCGCATATAAATATATTAGGGGGCGCATTGCTGCCCCCTAAAACCCCCGCTAGGCGCAAGCTGCGCCGCGGCATAGTGACGCCGGTTGTTGCTGTCTCTTCCGCATTGCATTTTCAATGCAATAGCTGATTTGTTTATATTTCATGTTTTCTTTTATAAGAAAAAATATGGCATTGTGCGACCTGTCTCGCGGTCACAAGTCTTTATTGCCGCCGCCCCCTATAATTGGGCGGCTAAAACTATATGCACGCATATAGTTTTACAATAAAGCCTCGGGGCGGTCTTTACGCGAGTCTACGAAGCTTACTTCCTAATCACCTAGCATGTTAAGCAGTTTAATTACCTGCTCATTCACTGACGTTCATTCGCACTGCTGTTAAGAAATACATACACAATATCGCCCGCAATCATAAGACAGCTCACAGTGCCCACTGAGGAGCGCACCCGCGCTCCGAACATGATGCGCCGTTTATCGCGTGTGCATGCACACCGATAAACGGTGAAGCTACCGTAGGCAGTTCGCGTTTCTACATGTATGCAAACAAGCAAAAATCAACAGCAATAAAGAGTTCAGCCATTGCGAATGCAATGCGGAAGAGACAGCAACAACCGACGTCACTATGAATGGAAGCTCTGCTTCCTAACGGGGTGCTTAAGGGGTAGCAATTCAAGCCGGAGGCGCGAACACCGAGCGAAGGCGAAGGGGAAGTATGGCGGCGTAGCTGCCACCCGAAGGGCGAGACATTTTCTGCTGAAAATGCGAGTACAACA
>CALXSL010000003.1 GCA_944391135.1 uncultured Opitutales bacterium | reverse complement strand
CGGAGGGCGAGACGGCCTGCGCTAGCAGGTGCGAGTCAATGCGCCCCCTAATATCAGGCCGGGCGCGGGGCGGCTATAAGCCCCCCTATCTATAAGCGCAAAAAAGGCGCGATTTACGCGCCTTATTCTTATTCCGCTTTTTCGGGTTCGGCGGGAGGGGGTGTTTCGGTGGTTGTGGCGGAGGCTTTGCCGTATTCCACGGAAATTTTGTCGCCCATGGGGGTAGAGACTTCGGCTGCGCCGCCTACGGTATGGATTATGATGTCGTCGTATGATTCGCCCATGACGGGGGTGACGGGGATAATGTACCTGTTGTCGACGAGGGTTTTGTAGTCGACGTTGCCGGTATGTTTGTCGTCGTTGTATTTTTTGCCGGCGGCAATGACCATTTCGATGTTTGCGGCAACCTCGTTATGGTGCGACTTTTCGCGCATCTTCACAATCGCGGGGAACGATACAGCCAGTACGAGGCACAATATCGCCACAATGAGTACTAGTTCTATTGCGGAAAAAGCTTTGCGTGTCGTTTTCATAATTTGGCGCCATTTTCGCAGAGGGGCGCAAATAATCAAGCCTATAAAAAATCACGGCGTGTCATTTTTTTGTTGAGTCGGCGCGGGGATAGCGCTGAAATGACCCGAATGAAAGAACGCACGCTTATCATATTCAAACCCGACTGCATGGAAAAGAAACTTGTGCCCGTTGTGTGGGACATTTTTCAAAAGGCGGGTTTTGAAGTGGCCGCATGCAAGATGACGATGCTCGACGACGCGATTTTGAAGGAGCACTACGCGCACATTTACGGCAAAGCCTACTACAAGCCCTTGCTGGAATTCATGACGCGCGGGCCTGTGATAGTGAGCGTCTGGGAGGGTGACGGGGCGATTACTCGCATACGAGAGATCGTGGGGCCGACGAACTCGGAGGAGGCGCCCAAGGGCACGATCCGCGGCGACTACGGCAAAAACCGGCGCGAGAACATCGTGCACGCGTCCGACTCGCCCGAGGCGGCCGAAAAGGAAATCGCGCGCTTCTTCCGCCCCGGGGAGATTTTTTGACATGAGCGAAAACCCCTTTGAGAAACTTTCGAAACTCGACGCCGCGACGGTTGAAAAGCTGTCGCACTACGGCGCGCTCTTGCGCGAGGCCAACGAAAAGGTGAACCTCCTATCGCGCAAGGATATGGACGAGGTGGAATACCGGCATGTGGCGTTCTGCGCGGCGATATCGGAGTTCTTCGCGCCGTCTAAGGGCGCGAAAATTGCGGACGTCGGCACGGGCGGCGGGCTTCCCGGAGTTGTGCTGGCGATACTCTATCCGCAGGCCGAAGTGAAGATGTTCGACGGCGTGGGCAAGAAAATCAAAATGATAAACGAGATGGCCGCGGAGCTGAAGCTGCCGAACGCAGAGGCCATAAACTCGCGCATAGAGGAATACCGCGACTCTTTCGACTACGCCACGGGCCGCGCCGTCGCCGCGCTTCCGATGTTTTTCGGGTTCGTAAAAAAGCGCCTGAAAAAAGGGAAAAAGGGAAACCTTTCGAACGGCGTGATATATTTCAAGGGCGGAGAGCTTGAACCGGAACTCGTCCGGAAAAAAATCCTGCCCGACGCGGAATTCGACCTTGAAAAATTCTTCGGCGACCCGCGCTACGAAGGCAAGCGCATATCGCACTTCCCGACCGAAGCGGTTATGAAAATTTAACCAAAAGATATTCGCCATGAAGCGGGCACGCCCAGTAAATCGATTAATTTCAATATTCGCATTTTTCACGGCAGCAACTGCGTCCATGGCGGAACATCGGACGCTGGAATACGCCGAAATTGTGTCGCGCATAACGGATCTGGACGCGCTAACCGCCGCGCCGCTTGACGGAGAAAAAAGCGGCAGCGCGACGAGCCATGACAGAAGGTCTGCATATGACGAATCCGAGGGCAAATATGTAAACTGGCACGTCAACGACGACGGCGACGGGTTCATCCGCAAAGAGGGCGAAGATATCATTATGGCCGACCTAAAAGGCCCCGGCGTGATATGGCGCATATGGTCGGCAATGCCGTCGGAGGGGCACATAAAAATCTACGTTGACGGCAGAGAAAAACCCGCGCTCGACATGCCGTTCAGGGAAATGTTCGACAATAAAAAGACGCCCTTCCCCTACTCCAACCTCAACACCGAGATGGCGCGCGGCTTCAACCTTTTTGTGCCGATAGCCTACCGGAAATCGCTGAAAATTGCGCTCGCGCCGAACTGGGGAAAATACTTCCAGGCCGCATACACGACATTTCCCGAAGGAACAAAAGTTCCGTCTTTCACGGGGAATTTTTCCGACGAAGACTGCGCCGCGCTCGACAGGGCCAACCGGACAATCGCCATGCGCGGCAGCGACAGTCTTTTCGCGTCAGAGGATGTCAAAACGGAAAAATTCACGGCCAAGATTGCGCCGGGCGGCAAATGGGAACTGATGCTCCCCGGCTCGGGGGAGATCGCGGGGCTGGAAGTAAAAATCCCCGGCAACCCCACCGCGAAGGAAACGCAGAAAATCCTTCGCGGCGTCGCGCTGTCCGCATACTGGGACGGCGAAAAATCCCCATCCGTATGGGCGCCGCTGGGCGACTTTTTCGGCTCTCCGTGCGGGATAAAATCCTACGCCACGCTTCCGCTCAAAGCCGACAAGGAGTCTTCCACAATGCTGTCGAGGTGGCGCATGCCCTTTTCCGACGGCGCGAAAATTGCGCTCATAAACGACGGCGGCAAAGAGGCGAAGATCGAAGTGAAAGTATCGACGCGCAAGCTTGAGAAATCCGCCGCCGACGGCCTCCTGCGCTTCCACGCAAAATGGCATAAGAACGAATACGGCAAAAACGGCGAAAGCTTCTACATGAAAAACCGCTGGCCCGACTGGCCCGCGCTCCTTTCCGAAAACGGAAAAGGGCGCTTCGCAGGCATGGGCGTGCACGTCTGGAACCCGAACTCCAATTGGAACCCGTCCCACAAAAAACATTTTAAGCGCCCCGAAACCTCGAACATTCCCGGGGACATTAAACACGGCGTTATGAACGACTGGTGGTGGGGCGAGGGCGACGAAAAGTTTTTCGTCGACGGCGAGAAATTTCCGTCGACTTTCGGCACCGGCTTTGAAGACTATATCGGCTACGCTTGGGGCACGCCGCAGAAATTCGACTCGCACACGCAGGCGCAGCCGCTCAACAACGGCAACTGGGGCGACATTTACGTTGCGCGCCACCACATTGCCGACAACGTCCCTTTTCAAAAATCCTTCGAGGCCGCCATTGAAAAATACCATGCCGACAACTGGCCGCTGCAGTTCGCGGTCACGGCGTACTGGTATCAGGAAAAGGGAACGGACGACATGTACGGAGAAATTCCATACGCCGAAAGAACAAACTATAAAAAGCGCCCCGCCCTGCGCGAAGAATTTGAAAACGCGCAACTGCCCGCGCAGATAGAAATGCTCGCCAAAGGCTATGAATTCGCCGACTTCCTTTCGATGCGCATAATAAAACGCCCGGCGCACGCGAACATAAGCGAACAGAACATGTCGCACTGGGGAGGCGAAAACTGGACTAACGGAACGCAGCTTCTAATAACAAACCTCCTGCTTGGCGAAAACGTCGTTTTCGAGGCCGACGCCCCGGACGATAATCTGCAAAAAATGACTCTATATTATACACAAGCACCGGACTACATTGATGCCGAAATTCTCGTGGACGGCAAAAAGGCGGGCGAAATAAAAGGGTACGCCCCCGAAGTGCGCCCGGCAAAGCTTGAACTGCAAGGCCCCTTCGCCTCAGAAAACGGCAAATACGAAATAAAGATACGCCCGGTTTCAACCGAACGCGGCACGGTGCTGGGCCTCGAAAAGATCGTGTTTGAACGGTAAAACATTTAGTTTATTTATTTGGATATTTGTTTGACTGTATTGTAAAAAGACGCTTTTATTTCGCCATGAGAAAAGCGCTTTTTTACCTATTGATTACATTGCTGTGCGCGGGCGGCGCAGGCGCGGAAACCGCGCAAAACAAAACGCCCAAAGACCCCACGGCTTCATCATTGACCGTCGTGTACGGCTCCGGCGGCGGCCAAGCGCCGCAGGCGGGACAAACATCACAGGTTCCGGCCGCAACGCAGACTGTCTCCAAAACTGCGGCAAGCCCCGCACAAACTACGGCTGCCCCGGCAAACACAAGCCAAACTTCGGCACCCGCACTTAGCGCGGCAAGCACCAATCCGGCTTCAATTTCCGTAACGACGAACGCGCAGCAAAACGTATCGTTCATATCCGCGCCGAAAGCCGCGCTTTCGCTTGCCGAAACTTTCGCCAACCCGCCCAAGTCCGTGCGCCCCTACACAATGTGGTGGATGAACGGCAGCATAGACCAGGCGACAATAGACTACCAAATTGCCAAAATAGACGAGATGGGTTTCGGCGGCGTCACCCCGCTCGCCATGCTGGGCGGCTTCCAGCCGAACACCTCGCCCGCATACCGCACGCCGGAGTATTACGACAGCTATGTCAACCTCGTCGAAAAATGCAGGGAGCTTGGGCTTCAGATGCTCTTTTACGACGACGCCAACTTTCCATCAGGCATCGCGGGCGGCGCTATGAAAACAACATTCCCCAACGATCTGCAAAAACAGCTCTGGCAGGGAAAGCTTGAAAACACCGGCGCCTCGGCGGAAATTCTCGCGCCAGTCGGCACGCTCAAGGCGGTCTACGCCTATGACCCCGCAACAAAGCAGTTTGACGACATCACGCCGGAAGTCAGCTACCTCGACATTCCCGAGTCGCAGTGGCAGGGCTCGGGCGGCGCGTGCAGGGACACCACCACCCCATGGCTAAAGAAAAAAATCGTGTGGAACAGCCCATCGGCGGGCAAAACGATGCTCGCCTACGTCTGCGCGCAAATCGCCGACGCCGGCACGGTAGACTACCTAAACCCCGAATCCGTCAGAAAATTCATGACGCTCACCTACGACGAAATGGACGCCGCGTTCGCCGGGCGCAACTACTGGGGCGAGGTGTTCAAGTCCACGTTCTACGACGACATTTCAATTTACGGAACTGCCGATTTCTCGCAATGGAGCGACACCGTCGACGAAGCCTTCCGCGACAAATACGGCTTCTATCCCTACGCTTTCTATCCCTATTTCTACAATGCAAACCCCGAAATAGACGACGCCAAGGCGGGCGCGATGCGCTCGATGGCGTTCGACGTAAGAAGCGAGCTTTTTGCGAAATCCTACCCCGGCACGACCGAGGAATGGTGCGCCGAAAGGGGCATGACAACCTCCGGGCACTGCGCGGGCGCGTACGAGAGAAACCCGCTCGTGTTCGGCCTCGACTCCATAAAATTCTACAAGTATTCCGGCGCGGTGCTCACCGACAGCATACACGGCAAGGACTTCGCCGTTAAGGGCATAAAGATACCGGCCTCAGCGGCAGTCAATTACGACAAGCCGATGGTCTACTGCGAAACCTACGGCAACTTCCAGCCCGACTCCGAAAACGACGGCCTCATGCTCTACCGCGGCGCCATCGACATGTACGCGCGCGGCGTAAACTGCATAGTGGCGCACGGAACGTGGCTCACCGACACGCAGGTGGCGACCATCCCTGAAATCTCGTGGCGCAACCCAAAAATGGCTGATGAAATTCCCGCATACACCGAGTGGGCCGGGCGCGTGCAGAGCATAATGCAGGGCGGCGCGCAGGTCGCGGAAATCGCTGTCGTCTATCCGATAAGAACGCTCGAGGCCAATTATAAATTCACACGCAACGGCATCGTCAGCTGGGAAGAGCTTCCCTACGCCGACTACATAGAAGTCGGGCAGATACTCACGGGCGGCCTAAAGCGCGGCTTCCACTTCCTGCACCCCGACGTAATCGCAGAAAGGTGCGGCGTGGAAGGGGCAAGCCTCACGCTCGACAACCGGTACCACCCGCAGAAGTACAAGGCCGTCATACTGCCCAAATGCGAATACATGAACCTTGCCGAGATGCAAAAGATAAAGGCCTTCCACGACGCGGGCGGCCTCGTTATCGCCACGGGCGTCGTTCCAAGCAAGTCGGCAAACGTCAATGTGGAAGACTCCGAAATACAAGCCCTTTCCGCCGCGATTTTCACAAACGGCAACGGCATACTCGTGGCGCAGGCGCACCAGGAACTGATATCGCGCGCGCTCAGCGGCTCCCCTGTAGCATGGGAATATTTCGGCTCGAACAACATCCTCGGCGACGACATCGCCTGCATGCAGTATAAAAAGAACGGCCGCGATTTCTACTTCATAGGCAACTCCTCGAAACAGAAGGCCACCGTCACTATAAAGATAAAAGGCAGAAGCGACTGGCAGCTCTGGAACCCCCACACGGGCGAAATATCCGAAGCCAAGCCGTCGTACCAGAAGGTGAAAGGCACGGAATACGCCCTGTTCAAGCTTACGCTGGATCCCGGCAGGTCCATGTTCGCCTCGCGCCCCTCGCAGGACTGACGCGAAAACACTGCTATATATTTATATTTCCGCACATGCATTGCATGTGCTGCATTGGTGTGTCAAAATGCGCCTCAGGCGAGGCTTTGAAATAGCGTGGCGGTGGGAGCGTACTTGAGTACGTGACCAGTGGTACACTATTTCGAAACGAAGCATCAGGCGTATTTTCACACACCCTATCATAAATCTTACAGACTATAGCGCTTGGTATTATGTTGACCTTTTTTGGCAAATTTCCATTTTAGGGCATATGTTCAAAAAGGCATTTATATATATGGGGATATGCGCGCTCGCGGTTTCGCTGGGCGCAAAAACACTGGAAGAAAATTTCAAGTCGCCGCCGAAAGAATTCCGCCCGTACACCATGTGGTGGATGAACGGCGAAATCAACCAGGCCACTATTGACGACCAGATAGGCATGATATCGGAGTGCGGCTTCGGCGGCATAACACCGCTCGCGCTGATACACTGGAAGCCCTCGACGGTACCCGCGTATCCGACGCCCGAATATTTTGCCGCGTACGAGAAAATCGTGGAAAAATGCAAAGACCTCGGGCTCCAGATGATTTTCTACGACGACGGCGATTTTCCGTCTGGCATAGCTGGCGGCACGATGGCCCAACACAAGGGCAAACTTCAAAAGCAGATTTGGCAGGGGCGCTTTGACGGCGGGCAGGCCGTTCCCGAGACAAACGCGCCAGAGGGAGACCTGCGCGCAGTGCTGGCCCGCAATAAAACCACGGGCAAATGGAAAGACATCACGAAGGAATGCGAATACTTTTTCATGCCCGAAGACAAATGGGAGCCCGCGCGCGGCCACGGGCGCGACGGCGGCGCAATCTGGATAAAGAAAACGGTGCGCTGGAACAGGCCCGACAAGGACTACGACGTCTACGTTTACATCTGCGCTGAAATTCCCGGGGCGCATGTCGTAGACTGTCTCGACCCGAAAGCCGTCGAGTTCTTCATGACGCTCACTTACGACAAAATGGACGCCGTGCTCAAAAACAAGCACTACTGGGGCGACATCATAAAATCCACATTCTTCGACGACCAGGCCATCTACTATGTGCAGGACTTTTCGCAGTGGAGCAACACGGTGGACGAAGCCTTCAAGAAAAAGTTCGGCCACTACCCTTCGATGTACTACCCCTACCTTTTCGACAACGGCATGGACGACGAAAAGTCGGGCGCGGCGCGCTCCATGATGCTCGACATCCGCAGCGAACTTTTCGCTTACGCCTACCCAGGCACGACCGAAAAATGGGCCAAAGAGCGCGGCATGACGGCAGCGGGGCACCCCGCGGGCTCGTACCAGCGCGACCCCCTCGTGTACAACTGCGACCCGCTCAAATTCTACAAGTACGCCGGCGCGGTGCTCATGGACAGCATACACCGCAAGGATTTGGCTCCCGAAGGCGCGAAGGTTCCCTGCTCTTCGGCGATAAACTACGACAAGGAAATGGTCTACTGCGAAACCTACGGCAACTTCCAGCCGGCGCACGAAAACGACGGCCTCATGCTCTACCGCGGCGCCATCGACATGTACGCGCGCGGCGTAAACTGCATCATCGCGCACGGCACATGGCTCACCCCCGAAAGGATGGGCATAGTGCCCGAGATCTCATGGCGCAACCCCGCAATGGCGGGCGACCTCCCCGGCTACACCGAATGGGCGGGCCGCATACAGAGCGTAATGCAGGGCGGCAGGAACGTGGCCGACCTCGCTGTGGTGTATCCCATCAGGACGCTCGAAGCCAACCACAAGTTCAGGGCTGCGCCGCTCGGCGAAGACAACAGGTGGCCCTACTCCGACTACATGGACGTTGCCAACATCATAACGGGTGGCCTAAAGCGCGGTTTCCATTACCTGCACCCGGAAGTCATCGCGGAAAAGTGCAAAACCAAAAACGGCGCGTTCGTGCTTCCAAACAAAATCCACCCCCAGCAGTTCAAGGCGGTAATACTGCCCATGTGCCAGTACATGAACCTGCCCGAGATGAAAAAGATCAAGGAATTCCACGACGCTGGCGGCCTCGTAATCGCGACGGGATTCGCCCCTGAAAAAAGCGCCGACCTTAACGTGGCCGACGCGGAAATCCAAAAGCTTTCCGACGCCATTTTCAAAAACGGTAAAGGCATACTCGTTACGGAGCTGACACAAGAAAACCTGCAGAAGGCGCTGGACTCGCGGAACATCGCATGGAACTTTCTTGGGAGTTCCGACCTTCCGGAAGAAAACAAGGCCGATATCGCCTGCATAAACTACCGGAAGGACGGCCGCGACTTTTACTTCACGGGCAACTCGTCCAAGCAGGACGCAAAGGCCACGCTGAAAATAAGGGGAAAAGGCAACTGGGAAATGTGGAACCCGCACACCGGCGAAATATCGAAGGCGACACCGAAATACGAAAAACTTTTCGGCGAAGACTACGCGGTGTTCAACCTAGACTTCGCGCCCGGCAAGGCGGCCTTCATAACGCGCAAACTCAAAAAATAGATCAGGCGGCCAAGCAACGAACGGCGGGAAATTCCCGCATCAGTACACAAAAAAGGCAAAGCGTTTTCTAACAAAACGCTTTGCCTTTTTATGCCTGCACATGCACGGAACAAAAGCTCCGTTCGATACACAAAATCATTCGCAAAAAATACGTGCAAAATCCGTGCACAAAAAAACACATTTAAGCTACAAGCACGTGCAAAGCACGCGCTCATTTCTTTAGAGGCGCGTCAAGTTGCGCCTCAGGCGAGGCTTTGAAATAGGGCGGCGATGGGAGCGTACTTAAGTACGTGACCAGTGCCGTACTATTTCGAAACGAAGCATCAGGCGTAACTTCACGCGCCTACGCGCCCTTGCCCGTGGTGTCGCGAAGAATCAGCTCGGGATTGATCCGCACCTGGCTCGGGGGCTTTCCGGGATTGTTAATCCTGTCTATCATCATCTCCGCGCCGAGGCGCGCCATCTTCTTGATGTCGACGGAAGCCGTCGATATTCCCAGCGGCCCCATTGTGCTGTAATTGGTGTTGTCGTAGCCGAAAATATTAAGCTCTTCCGGGATTTTTATGCCGCTTTCAAGCGCGTGGTTCATCATGTGGAACGCGATGTCGTCGTTCACGCAAAGTATTGCGGTGGGCTTGTTCTTTTTGCGGTCCTCGTCAAAGATTCCGGAAGCGTCGTCCAGATTGTAGAAGTTGGCATGGACGTTCGCCTTCATGCCGAAAACCTTGGCCGCGTCGAGAAAGCCCTTTATGCGCACCTGGATGTTGTGCTCCTCGTATGCGTAGGCGAAATAACTGGCGGTCTTGTGCCCCAGCTTCGCAAGCTTCTCGGTCATCGCGTAAGTGGCGTTGTAATTGTCGGTCTCGATGGAATCCATATCCTCGTGGAAGGAGTCCAGAAGGAGTATTTTCAAATCGGTTTTCGAGAGCGAATGCAGGAGCGTGCGCGGCATGCCGCCCAGCACGATTATGCCGTCAACCTTGCCTTGGGATACCACGCGCGGGAACCTGAAAGGCTCGCCGTTTTCCGGCGTTTTGAACTCCGAAAGGAGAAGATCGTACTTCATTTCGGCCAGAGCCGCCTGAAGGTGGTCTATCATCTCCAGATAGAACATGCTTCTGAAAATGTTCGCGGAAGTCCTGCTGAAAATGAGGCCTATCGTTTCGGTCCTGCCTATGCGCAGGTTTCTGGCCAGGGCGTTCGGGGTATAATTAAGCTCCGCGCAAACTTTCAGAACCCTCTTCTTGATTTCCTCGCCAAAAAATCCTTTTTCGTTGAGGACGTTTGACACGGTCGAAGTGGAACAGCCCGCTAGTTTCGCGATTTCTTTTATGGAAAATTTTTTGGGGGTTTGCATCATCATATATATCGTTTGTGTTGTACAAATTTAATATTTAAAAACTGCATTTCATATATGCAAGCATAAAATCAACATTTTCCCAAATTTATTGGGAAGTGTATGATTTACTACAAATCTATCTTTCACATTTCAAAGTATTTCAACAACTTCTCACATGATATCGAATGTAATTCCGTTTTTGTTGCGATCGCCCTGAAGCGCATTACGCTGAAGGCGCGCAATATTCTCAGAGCTTTTGTAAGCCGACACATTGTCGAGTTCCAGATTTTCGTGGCGCACGACAATCTTAAGGCTTCCCAAAGGCATCTGAGATCTCAAAATAAAAAGACACTGTTTGCTCCCGTCAATATCATAAGTTTTCGACATGCCCGCCAAAGCCCTTTTTCCCTTAACAACCTCGACTTTCAGCCTGCCTTTCCCGGACGCGCCAAAACGTATTTCGGCCTGCTCGCCGCCCAGCATGGATTCCGGAATGTCAAACACCATCTTGTCTCCTGAAATCTGCGGTTCAATTCTCGCAGCGTCAATCGTGGTCCTGAACGGAGTCGTATAGACGGAGCCCTCCCAGGAACCGTCGCCCTTTACGCTTTTAAGAAGTCCGGTGTTTCTTTTGTTTGCGCCGAGGGCGACAATGTCGAAAACGCCCGCCGGGCCGTCATAGGCGCGCACCTGCGACACCCCGCCGGTCTCGCTTATGCGCGGCCTGCCGCTTTCGGCTATTTTCCTCATCGCGGCCGCCATGAGGTCGTTGTAGACTTGCGAGTTTTTGTCCCATTCGAGCGGCCATGTCATGCAGTGCAGCGCGCCAATCCCGTTTTCGAAAGCCCACCATGCCTGCGCATCCGTCGCGTTGGCATCGGTGGACAGCGCGCCGTACTCGCCCATTATGACCGAGTCGAAACCGGAGCTCGCCGCGGCATGGGCCATGTCGCGGCCGTTAAACCATACGCCGTAGCGGGTGAAGCCGAAATTCACGCCCGCCGACATCGCGTAGTCTATGGGGGTGATGCGGTCTATTTTCGGGCTGAACGCCTCGGTCGAGCCTATGGCGAAAGAGTCGGGTATTTGGTGGCTTTTGATTATCCCGGGCGGAAATCCGGCGCGCAGGGACGTAAAAAACATCTGCGCGAGCCTGCGGTTGACCACATACCTGTTGTAGAAAACCCACGCGACGAAAAAGGGGTTGGAATTGTCGTAGGCGTCCCATCCGCCGCGGCCGAGGTTGCGCGGGGCGTCGAAGTACTTTTCTATGGGCGCATTGAACTCCTTGGCGAGCGCCTTGGGATTCGAATTGTGAAAATTGAGCAGGTACTCGTAGAAGCCGCGCACCATCTGCGGATTGTAGTCGCCGATGCTGTCTACGATGGAAATCTCATGTTCGTGGTTCGGCTCGAGGCTGAAAAACTTTTCGGGCGTTTTTCTGAATTCGTCGTGCAGTTTCTTCTGGAAAAAATACAGCGGCTTTAAATATATGTCGTCGAGCTCGCGCACGCCGAGCGCGTAGGAAAGCACGCTGAACCCGCTTTCAAACTCTTTGTATTCGGTGCCCCCGTTGAGCCTGTTCACCGCGGAATATTTGGGCAGCCCCGTGGAGGCGTCCACATTGCTGTGCGGAAACTTGCCCTGTTCGAACATTCCGCCGGGGCCGCGGTGCGTGAAGCAGGGCTCCCACATGAAAAACTCGCCCTCGCGCTGGCGCCTGATGTATTCGTCGGCAAGAGGCCCAATGATGTTCGGCACATGCATGTCGGCAAAACCTTCGTCGCCGGAAATGCCGTCCATGAAATTGAATACACAGCCGTCCGTGCGGATATGCCCGTAAGTCGCGTTCTTGTAATACTTAAGGGGCTTTTCGGGAACCCAAGTGCATCCGGCCGTCCAGAACACGTTTTCCTCATAGCCGACATCGACGCTTTTTACGGGGGCTTCTTTTTCTCCGAAGATTTCAAGCGTAGAAAGTTCGTCCTCATGCCCGTATGCTCGCAGATCACCAAACGCGCTGCGGGCGAGATATTTTCCGGCGGCATCGGGCGGAAGTTTTACAGTCTCGATATTCGCATGCCCCGGTTCGGCGGGAGAAATCTTCCTATAGAAATCGGCGTTAAAAAGCTTCGCCCCGAGTATAAAATCACCGGCGGCGAACAGTTGTACATCTCCCGCTTCAGGAGACTCCACCGGGATTTTGTCCAAAAGCCTGCCGTCGGCGGAATAGATGAAAACGTCGTTTTTTCCTTTTTTGAAAACGGACGGAGCCACGGCGAATTCCGCACCGGAGTTCTGCTTGGAAAAGTCTCCGGAGACGATGGAATAGGGCGCGGGAGCCTCGGGGGAAATTTCGCCTTTCACAATGCCCATGCGGTCGAAAATTTTTAGCGCCCCGGTTTTGCCGTCCGATATGGGAGCTGTCAGAATTGAAACTTCGCCGTCCGCGCCGCGCGCGCACGCCACGTTAACGCCGCCTTTTACGCCTTCGCCATAGGCCAAAAACTGCAGGCGCGGCAGCCCGTGTTTGTCGAGAAGCCTGACATAGGTCAGCGAATCTTCCGACGGCCCCTGCCCGACGGCAATTTCTGGCGCATATGGGATGTCGCGCGCGAAAAACTCCGCGTTTTCCCTCGCCAGGAAAGTCGGCAAATCCAACTGCGGGTCGCTTACAAAAACGGCCGCGATTGAAGAATCCGAAACCCGCTCTTCCGAAACCCTGTCGTACAGCGAATACCCGATTTCCTTCACGGGATAACGCTTTGAATATTCGTCCTGCGCGCAAAGAAGAGACGGCAAAACGAGCGCGGCACATAAAAATACTCCCCTCATGTGCGGCGATTAAAATCGCAAACTTTAAAAGGTCAACTGTTATCCGCAAAAAGGCGCCGCCAAGCGCGGCGCCGGACTCACAAAAGAATACTCTTCAGTATTTATATATTCCTGCGAAACAAAAAAAAGATGCCGAGTACAAAACCCATTTTAACATCTTTGCAGCTAAATTATGCCACTAGCACATGCAACGCATGTGCACACTTCTCAAGGGCGCGTCAAGTTGCGCCTCAGGCGAGGCTTTGAAAATCATCCGCGGAGGAATTCAAGGCGAAGCCGCGAAAACAACCGAAGGGCGTTTAGATGCGGCCGATGCCGCACCCGAAGGGCGAGAGCAACGAGTCAATAGACAAGCGCAGAGCGCTTGCCCGTAGGGTGCGACGGTTTGCGTAAGCAAACGCGCATCAACGTACTTGAGTACGTGACTGGTGCGGATGATTTTCGAAACGAAGCATCAGGCGCAGCTTCACGCGCCCTAATCTTTTTTGAGTTTCAGCGGAATCTTGAAGGAATACTGGAAGAATGTGCCGGAAACCAAATCCGACGAATCGTCGGCCTTGCCTTCGAACCTCACGCCGATATCCGGAATCGCGAACATCACGTCACGCCCATTCTGCCTGAAAGTTTCCACTGCCATTTTGCCGCCGCCCTGGTCGGGGCTTTTTGTATAAATGTCGTATTTGTCGCCGTTTTTTTCCACATAAAGCTCAAAGCGCAACTTCTGGCCGGGAAAGCGAAGATCGCCGGAATATTTGCCCGACATCATGGGCCCGTCGCCTTTCAGCTCGAAACCTTTTTCGTCTTTCATTTCAGTCTTTTTAAGCTTCAGCGGAATCTTCAAACCGTTCTGCGAAAAAGTGCCGGATATCTCCGTTGCGCCCCTGTTCACCTTGCCCTTGAAGCTGATACCGAGCTGCGAAGTGGAAAACTCGACATTGGACCCCTTCTTCGAAAACTTGTCGATGGGCAGGCGCGCGCCGCCCTCGTCGGGATGTTCCGAATATGCAAAGTACTCGCCGTCCTCGTAGTCCACAATTACGACATACCTGAGCGTCTGCCCGGGAGCCTTTATGACGCCCTCATAGCGGCCTGCAATCGGCGAGTCGGAAGTTTTGGAAGAGCCCGCATTGGCGTCCGAAGCAGCCAAGCCCGACATGGCGAAAGACGTGGAAAGCAACGACACCATCAGCATCCTGACCGCGATGTCGCCGCCGATAAGGCCTGTCAGGTAGGTTCCCCAAAGCCTTGCGCCCTTGAGGTTTGCGGAAACTTTCACGGCGTTGAACAGCCACACGAGGCCGAAAATTAGGGGAATGAGGGACGCGGCGGCCAGCATCAGTCCGATTGCTGCACTAGTCTGCATAAGGTAGCTTTCGTTAAGGATGTTTAAGGGGTTCAAAATTTCGCCCGCGCAAGGCGGCAGAAAAAAGGCCATGGCAAACACAAGCGGAACCTGCGCGAACGCCGTAAAGGAAAACACGTCCACAAGCCTTATATGAGACGGCGACAGCAGCTTGCCCAGCGCGTAAAAAATGAGGGCCGGCACGAGCCATATCAAAAATTGCGCGATGAGAAACACCGGGTAGGCAACATTAAGGCCGGAAATGATTTTAAGGGGCGAAAGCATCAGCGCATTCGCGAAATATCCGATTGTAGCCGCGCAAAAAACAGCGGCCGCGCCGATGGCGAACGCCCTGACTTCCGAAATTTTGCCGTAAGGATTGAACACGCTCATTTTCCCGACTCCATTGCGTTTAGTTTTTCTATTATTTCGTCCAAGAGATTCCTGACGGTTGGGTAGCTGAGCCCCAGCTTAACCGCCATGGTCTTGAGGCTTCCGCTGGACTTCACGAAATCCATGACAAACTCCTGTTCGGACGCGCTCAGGCGCAGCATGGACGGGAGGTCGAAAGCGCCGCTTACGCGGGTCTCGCACTTGTCGCAAAAAAGCTCTCCTATCTTCAGCGCGTTGTCGCACGACGGGCATGAGGATGGCAGTTTTTTCTTCGCTTTCATACGGCACATGAAATTTGCAAAACATCAATAATGTCAATAATATTTTTAATTTTATCAATAATTTCATTAATTTTATTCAAAACAAGCATCAAGCGAGTGCCACGGAGGGGGACTATGGAGAGAAGTAAAAAACACCAAACACGCGCGGCGCCCGATTGCCGCCAAACGCGCATTTCCCTCCGCCGGCCGACGTATCAGAAACTGCCTTTTTATCATCGGGAAAACGCAAAAAAATGTTGCAATGCAAAGGCCTCTGTGAAATTTTGTTTCCAATGGAAGTTTATATACCTGTTTTCGTGCAGATTTGCGTAGCCGTAGGCCTTGGCGTTCTCGTCATAGCCGCAAGCCAGATTTTCGGCCAGCGCGCAAAGACGAACAAGGTTGCGAACTCCGCCTACGAATGCGGCAACAAGGCCGAAGGCGGCCCGCACCCAAGATGGGGCGCGAAATTTTATGTAGTCGCAATGCTCTTTGTCATATTCGACATCGAGGTCGTTTTTCTTATTCCGCTGGCGATGGTCTATTCCGACCTCGTGGCGCAAAAACTCCCCATACTGCTGCCGGTGCTGTTTTTCATCGCGGCGCTGTGCGCAGGGCTTTTGTACGAGATAAAGAAAGACACCCTCAACTGGAACATCCCCAGGTCGAACCGCTAATGACGTTTTGAGAGCCGCATAAAATGAAACTGCAAAGATACCTTACAAAATCCCGGATAATCGACATAAAAAGCGCCGATTTCGCGGGCGCGGTTTCTGAGCTTCTCGCGGTTATCCCCGATTCGGTCCTCAACGGGACCGACAGGAAGGACATTCTAAAAGACCTCATAGACCGCGAAAAGGCAATTTCCACATATTTGGGCAACGGCGTGTGCATGCCGCACACGCGCGTCAAGGGGCTTAAGCAGAAATACATTTTCGCGGCCGGCAGGTGCCCGCAGGGCATAACCTTCAACAACGCCGAAGAATACAAGGACTCGCGCATGCTTTTCCTGCTGCTCTCGGACGGCGAGGTTGACTCATACCTCAACGTGCTGGCGTCGCTGGCGAGGATTTTCTCGGACGACGAAACCGCCGACAAAATCAAGGACGCCCCCGACCTCGAAACTTTCCGCAGCGACATCATGGAGGCCTTCAACTCCAGCCTTTCGTCGGCTCCGGGAACGGCCAAAAAGCAGGACGCGCAAAGCGCGAAAGCCGGCGACGGCAAAAAGCCCGAACAGAAAAACGCCGTCAAGGGAAGCAAAACGAACTCTCAGATGGCGCGCTCCGCGGCCAAAATCGCGAAAGTCACCAAGTGCGCGGCCATACTGCTGCAGGGCGACACTTTCCAGAATATTCCCGACGTCTCCGAATATTTCAGCGACACCAAGGTGGTGCTCATAACCGAAAACACGAACCTGCAGCTTCCAGAAAACTGGGCGGCCATAAACGTGCGCGCTTTCGGCAACGGCCGCCTCTCGCAGCTTAGGAGCGCCATAATGGTGGGGCTCACGAGGGGCATACTCGGCCCCAAAGACAAGATATGCTGCATAGGCGGCGTCAAAAACAGCAACCAGATTGACACCATCATCGTGCTGGACATCGAGAAGGAATTCTCGGACATCTTTGTCAGCCAGAAAAATATGCTCCCCGACGGCGTGAAGCCCGAAGTTATAGAGCGCATTCTCGACATCGCCACGGAACTTTCCGTCGAAGGGCGCGAAGGCAAGCCCGTGGGCTGCATATTTGTAATAGGCAAAGCCAAGGATCTGAAGCCGCACCTGAAGCAGCTTATCCTCAATCCCTTCCACGGCTACAAGCCCGAAGACAGGAACGTACTAAACCCTTTCATGGATGAAACCGTCAAGGAATACTCGCTCATAGACGGGGCTTTCATCATAGACGGTAGCGGCATACTGGAGGCCGCAGGGGCGCTCATACACACTCCCGACTTCCGGCTTCAGCTGCCCGGCGGCCTGGGCTCGAGGCACGCGGCGGCGTATTCAATTTCGCTGATGGCCGACTGCATATCATTCGTCGTGTCGTCGAGCACGGGGCAAATCACCCTGTTCAGGCGCGGGCAGATGCTGCCCATAACCGACAAGCGCAGGGAGTAAAAAAACGCGCACTCCTAAGAGTGGCACATGGTTCGGGAAAATAAAAAAACGTTAAGAGGCGGCAACAAGCGGCCTCTTTTTTGGCTTTAGAACGTATCCCAATAAACTGCGCACAAATTTATATGTTTTTTAAATTTAAAATGAATGCCATTTGACTCTATTATTTTTGCTTACAGCAAGGCTTTCGCAGCCATAAAAGCAGTGATGGCACTGGAAGTGAATTCCTTGTTTTTATGGCAAAGCAAGCGAAGCTATTAGTGAAAAGCATTTGCCAAATGTGCGCATTTTATGGAGATACGCGCTAAAACTTCATCTGAAGCTGCACCCTCACGCTGTTCACTTCGGCGCGCTTGTGCGGGTTTGCCGAAAAACTCGGGTTTCCCGCAAACTCCACCCATTCGTAGCCAACCTGCAGCTTCATGTTGTCGCCGTCCAGATACCAGTTTATGCCCGCGTACACGCCCTTGGCGGTGTCGTAAAGGTTGGCGGGATTGTCGCCCGACGTGTCGAGGTTTTCCGCTGCGAAAAGGCAGTCGCTTATGCGCGCGCCGCGCCCGTTCGTGTTCAGGCCGGAATACCGCAAAATGGGGCCTATCCTGCCGTAATCGCCGATGTCGAAAAGATATTCGCCGACTATATTGAACCCGTAGGGCGTGGCATTTTCCGACCCCATGTTGCGGCCGTACTCGATGCCCGTCATGATGAACTCCCCGGACAGCGTCAGGGGGCCCCATTTCAATTGCAGATATGGGTCTATGCCCCATATTTGCCCGCAGGAACCGGCGGAGCCGCTGACGGGGTTCTTCGAGTTCGCGCCGCCGCCGTATCCGAAATTGAAACCTAATTTGAGGTTAACTTTGTTTTCAAGCCCGATGTCGATGGCGCGCAGATAAAAGACGTTCGCCCATATGTTCAGAGAATCCTTGTAGGCGTCGGAGCCTTTTGCGGTTATGCGCCAATTTTCGGCGTCCGTGACGGCAAAGCCGTAGTTAAGCCCGTCTATGAAAGAGCTTTTGCCGTCCCAAAAAAGGCCGGTATAGGCGCTGCCGAAGCGGGCGTCTTCTCGTCGATGCCGAAATGCACCTTCAGATACCCAGCGCACAAAGTGCCCTTAAGGTATTCATAGTCCACGGTTTTCGACAGGAAAGCCACATTAAGATATTTTGCGTTAGCGTTGCCCGAAGCGCACAGGTCGAGGTCTATGACACCCCCGAAGCCGGAACCGAGGTCGGCGGCCGCACCCAAAAAAAGGCGGCGCACACCCAGGCTGTTCCTGTCCGCCCCTTCGCGCGGCAACGGAGCCTGCGCATCGGTATGCAGATAGCCGTACTGAAGCTGCATCATCGCGGAAATCTTCAGGCTCTTCGTGTCCGGCTCCAAAGGCGTGACGGCCGCCGCCGACTGTTTTGAAATTTCGGACGCCTCAAGCGGCGTGAGTGCGCCCTTGGCCACCAGCGCGTCGAGCAGCGATTTGTCCTGTGCGGGGGATAAGAGACAGCATGCGAAGGCAAAAGCTAAAACAAGGGCGTATTTGAAATTCATGCGCTGAAAATGCTTGGGGGTTTCGGGGGATTTTTTAAAAAACACGCGCAATGTCCATTAAAATCGGCGCGGCGAATAAATTTCACGGGCAGATGGAACACAACGGCAAAATCGCATTTCAGTATATTATAAAAAAGGAAATATTATGATTGGAAAATTGCGGGGAATGGGGCGCAACACCGTTTCGCTCGGGCCGGCAGGCGCTGTTCTCACGGCAATAGCCTCTCTGCTGGGCATATGGGCGCTTGTGTTCGGAATTTATATGTCCGCGTACGGCTGGAACCACATGGCGGACAACTGGACGCTGGCGGGGGCCATAACAGCGGTCTCGACGCTGCTCCTTCTAAACCGGCGCAGCGCAGTGATTTCGGTGATTGCCTTCGAAATAAGCATATTCGTATGCGCCGTTTGGGTGTTCGGCTGGCACTGGATTGTCGGGCTCGTCCTCCTGATACCCGGGCTGAACCTCATTTCCCTGCCCGTTGCCAGTCTGTACGCATTCAACGTAATTTGAGAGGACGCAAATATTTGACAAGTTCGTCAAAGGCAGGTCGCTTGCAATTGCAAACCTAGCCGTTGCGAAGATTGCAAGAAAATGCGCGGCCCGTGGAAAAGTCGAAATGCCTGAACAATCCGGCATTGAACTCCGGTTCAGCCCCGCTCAAAAAGCGCAGTGCCTGCCCCGCCGCCCATACTCCGGCCAGATGCGCCGCAGGGCCGAATATAGGCGCACCCGCCGACTTTTCCGACGCAGCGCTTTCGTCCTGCGCGAGCAGGTCTGGCAGATAAAAGCCCTTGCCGAAAAGAAACATCTGCGAGACATACCCCTGGGCCGAAGCCATAATCTGCGGAATTTCGGTTTTTTTGCACGCGCCAGAAATCGCCATGCGCGCAGAAAAGGAGTCGGTGGCGTCTATGCAAAGAGAGCATTTGACAAATTCGTCAAACAATGCATCACCCGAACTCAATCGGGCATTCAGGCTCCTGACATTTACGTCAGGATTCATCAAGCAGCCCCGAATGCACGCAAGCTCCGCCTTCGGTTTTCCAATATCGCCATGCCCGTAAAGAGTCTGCCTGTGAAGGTTCGTGGAGCTTACGGTATCGCAGTCAACCACGAGAACTTCGCCGATTCCCGCCCCGGCAAGCAGAGGCAGAACGGCAGAACCCACACCGCCAACACCTATCAGAACAACGCGCGAGGCTTTCAGCCTGCGCTGGCCTTCCACGCCGAAATCCGGAAGCGCCGTCTGGCGCGCGTATTTGTCAAAGCCGTCCATTTCAGCCGCCCGCCACTATAGCCATGACTTCAACCTCGTCGCCTTCGGAAAGTTCCGCGCCTTCAAAGTCCGCCGGGCGCAGGGCCTTCCGGTTGTGCTCCACGACGCACCGCTTCGGGTTCGCACCGATTTCCTCAAGCAGCCGCAGTACGTTTCGCGCCTCTGCCGTCTCAAAGTCTTTTCCGTTGAGCCTTATCTTCATGAAAATAGTTAAAGCGGCGCGCCTGCACACAGTCAACCCTTTTGATTTGCGGGTTGACTGCCCCCAAATGATTTTTAATGTCATTTCCTATGAAATTTTTGCGGACCTACAGCGTCAGAAGCTCGGAAATAGACCCATTCTACAGGCTCAAAGACTTCTACATAGGCTTCTATTTCCAGGAAGCCTTCGCCGAATATGCGGCCTCGAAGAAGTTGGCCGCCTACGATGTGGCCAAACTCGGCCTCACATGGCTGACCACCGACGTGCGCATAGATTTTTCGGGCAAAATGCCCCTCTGGCGCGACCGTGTGGAGATGGCCGTATGGCTGTGGAAGGCCGGAGGGGTGCGCATCTGCATGAACTTCAGCGCGACCGCCAACGGCGCGGAAATCGCCCGGGGCTGCGGCGTGAACCTCATAGCCGACGCGAAGAGCCGCAAGCCCGTGCGCGCCGCCGAATTCGCCGCACGCTTTGAGCAGTGCGAAGAACCCGTTTTCGAGGATGAGACTTTCGGCAAAATCGTCCCGATTGAGGAAGGCGAAACCACGGAAACCTCGCAGGTTGTGCGCTTCGACGACCTCGATTTCAACCGGCACTTAAACAGCGTAAAGTACGTGCCGCGCGCGCTAGAGGCGGTGCCGATAGAATACAGGCTGGCACACCCGCTTAAATCCTACCGCATAAAATACGAACGCGAAACCTTTTTCAACGACCACGTGAAATCGCGCGCCGTGCGCGCGGGGAATGAGATTTACCACGCGCTTACGCGCCCTTCCGACGGCGCGAGGCTTTGCAGCGTGCGCACGCTCTGGAAATAAGGGCGCCCATAGAAAACAAGCCCCGCGCGCCAAAAAATTTCCGGTGCGGTAAAAAGCGCCTTGACAAGACGCGCAAATAATCTTTCATGACACTCTTTCAAAATGGTGGTAGTAGCTCAGTTGGTTAGAGCACCGGATTGTGGTTCCGGGGGTCGTGGGTTCAAGTCCCATTTACCACCCCAATTTTAAGGCCGGCATGGAGTCACGCCGGTCTTTTTTTTGCCTTGGCAAAAGGAGACATCCATCACCGCCTTGCCGCGTCCGCCGCAAAGGCGTCGGCAATTTCCTCGGTGAAATACTGCATCGCGACAACGTGGGCCAGCTTTCCGAAAACGGGATATTCGTTGCAGGCCAGCGCGTATTTTGAAACCACTTCATCGCCGGGCCGCTCAAAGAACACCGTATTTGAAAAATCATTGCGCCATGCGCGGACGCCTTTTTCTTTCAGTTTTGCCTGAAGGTACCGGGCCATTTTCAGCGAATGCTCCGCCTGCTTTTTCAAACCGTTCCGGCCTAAAACCGAGAGGTGCCAATAGAGTTTGAGCGCATCAAAGCCGCTGCGCGAGCAGCTTATAGTGGGGATTACCCCGTTGAGGTATGCGACGGGATTTTCATGGACGCACGAGAGCGTGTCCTTTGAGCATATGAAAATGCCGGCCGGCTCGTTTAGGCCCAGAAATTTGTGGCCGGATATAGCGATTGAATCGAAGGCGCGGCCGCCCTTAGCGTCGATTATCGATTTCGCGGCGGGATCGTCCATAAACGGCAGGTAGCCGCCGAACAGGGCGGCGTCCAGATGCCTGTAAACGGCGACCGGTTTGCGGCTCTCGATGGCCAAGTCTATTTCCGCAAGGCTGTCTATCGCCCCCTTGAAAGTGCCGCCTACCGCAACCGCAACCAGCGCGGGGCGCGACGGGTCTAGCTTGCGCTCAAGGTCTTCGGCATCGATGCTTCCCATTTCCTTTGCACCCACAATGCGCGTTTCGATGTTCTGTATGTCCCCGAGCTTTTTCACGGAATAATGCGCCTCTTCCGAAACATATAGAATCGGAGGCAGCGGAGATTTCGCCGCAAGGGCCTTCCTGCCGAAATATATGCCGTGCATGTTGCCGTCGGTGCCGCCGTTTGAAAGGACTCCCCAGTGGTTGCCTTCAAAGCCGCACGCGTCCGCCATGAAGTCTATGCAGAAGCGTTCGAATTTGTCGGTGTTGAGCATGTCCCAGTTTTTCTTGTAGGGGTCGCCGACATTGATAAGGGTGATGTCGCAAAGCCCCGTGTCGGCCAGCCAGCGGTAGAATCCGGAGAAGCCCGTGTCCTGGTCGAAGGGGTAGCCCATCTGGTTGAACTTGCGCGAAGCTATGCTTTCGGCCGCCTCCTGAAGTTCGGCGAAAGCCTTTTTGTCGGGAAAAAGTGACTTTTTCATTTTGCCGGAAATGTTTTGAAAAATTCAGCCGCCGACGGCATCCTATAATTGTAAGGCGTATGCAAACACCGGCGATTATTTCGGTAAAGATAGGGAAAAACATGCGCGGCGCAACAAGATTTGCGGACCTTATTAACGCATTCCCTTCCTAAAAAACGAAATGAAGTCAATACGCTAGCCCCACAACTAAATATTGACACCCGCCAGTTTGGATTAAAATAAAACTATGCCTCGCACATTAATTTCAGAAGTACGCATTTTCCTGTTTTTCATTTTTTTTTCATACTTTCCATATACTCATTTGCATTTGGAATTTCTGGAGAAATAAATACGGCCAAGCCGAGCTCCTTTTTCTTCCCGCTCGGCATACCCCTCGGGCTGGCTTTTGTGTTATGCGCGTTTTACATATTTCCAAAGGCGGCAAAATCCGCGCCAAAATTCATATTGTTGCAAATAATAATAACATATGCACTAAGCGGCTATATTGGCGAAATCAATATGGGGGCGCTTTTTTCCATGTGGACCGCGGCAACTGTAATTTCCATTCTGGCGTTTTGGAAAAAAAACGTCCCGCCGTCGATCAAACGAACGCTGATGGCGGCTTGCATCATGCTTCTGCTGTTCGCAGGCTATTTCGCGCTGCGCAACACATCGCTGGACTGGCTTGACCGCTCATTGTATTCCATATGCCAACCTGGCGCGGCGGAAATGCCCGAGTCTTTCGATGCTGAAGAATTCAACAGAACGGCGTTCAAAATCTACGGGACGCTGGAAAAGGCGAAACCCGAAGAAAACATGCTGCTTCCCAACCTGTCGGTATTCCAGCTTTTTGGAATGTATTTCGAAGCCCTGAGCGATAGCGACAGGTTTAATTTTTCCGAAAAACTTGAATGCTTCAAGGATGAAAAAAAGCTCGGCGCAAAACATAAAATTTCTGGCGCAAAACTACGGGAACAGGCTCGGGATAAAAACCGCGAGCACGGCGTTCATCGACCGGAAATATAAGCCAAAGAAAGAGTTCCGTGACTTCATGGAAGACGCGTTCTCAAGTAACCCCGCCACTTTGAATTTTGAAAACGCGGACGAAGCATCCAAGACAATCCGCTCATGGGTGGAAAAGAACGCGGAAGGGCTTGGCGCTGACGTGGAAATATCGCCCGAATCCATTTTTTTGCTGATAAACGCCAGCACGTTTTTCGGGGAATGGGACGCCCCATTTGAAATAAGCGACACGAAGGACGCCGAATTCAAGACGGCAAAAGGCCCGGAGGTAACCGTGCCTTTCATGTACAAAAGTTTCGACGAATACGCAATGTACGAAAAAGACGGCATAAGCGCGGTAAAACTGGACTATCTTAAATGGACGGGAATATCGATGATACTCGTGCTGCCCGAAAAAGGGTCCGGCACGGAAGAAATAACATATGAAAAATTCGCGGAAATATACGGCTGGCTGCGCAACGCAAAATACGAAAGCATTGTGAACATACGCATCCCGAAATTCGGCTTTAAAAGCGAACTTCCGATAGACAAGGCCCTAAGCCGCATGGGCATAGCCAGACGCGACGGGCTGGCGAACGCGTCGGAAGATTTCACTGAAGAAGTTCTGAACATAATGCGCTCGGTTTCAAAAATAGAGGTGGACGAAAAGGGCACCAGAATAATTTCGCTCACTTATGACATGGGATATCTTTGCGAGCCCCGCAAATTCCTCGCCGACCGCCCCTTTAAGTTCTTCGTGGTGGACAATTCAAACGGGCTTATCCTTTTCATGGGCACCGTCAACGACCCGTCGCCGGGCGAGTAGCTTTCGAGCTTTGCCAATAAAAAAGCGGCCGCAAAACTGCGGCCGCGCGGTGTATTGGAAACCGCCTTACAGCGATATTCTCCTAACGAGTTCAAGGAATTCGGCCCGGCTGCCGTCTTTGTCGTTGCCGACGGCCGACTTTGCCAGGTCAAAAATTTCCAAGTAGTAGACATCCCACATCGACTCTTCGTTGCGCAGCTTCATTGCGAACATCGCGGCGGCCACTGCAAACCGGAAATCCTCGTCGGCATCCTCAATTTGCGGAACACTTTCCTGCGCCTTCACGACGGTCTCGGCCTTTGCGGAAATTTCGGCATCCGGCTCTTTCCAGCGGATTTTCACCGTGGCAAGCTCGTCGGAATGCGCAGTTCCCGCCTCAACTTTGGAGTACTTCAATTCATCCGCCGCACGTGTTTCATCCGCGCTGTCTTCAGCCGGAACGTCCGTCGGAATTATTTCATAAATGGCGGTAACGCTTTCGCCCGCGCCGGCCTCTCCGGCGTCCTTTTTGTCGTTGTTAAAGTCGGCCTCGGCAAGCCTACGGTTCTCGTAGCCGAGCAGCTTATACGAACGCACCCTGGCGGGGTTGAATTCCACCTGTATTTTCACGTCTTTGGCCATGCAGTTGAGCTTCGCCACCGACTCGCTTACGAAAACTTTTTTTGCCTCGAGAAGCGAGTCCACATACGAATAGTTGCCGTTGCCGTTTTTCGCGAGCGACTCCATCATGTCGTCTTTGTAGTTGCCCGCTCCGAAGCCCGCGACGGAAAGGAACACGCCCGACCTGGCCTTTTCCTTTATCAGCTCCTTTACATCTTCAATGCTGCTTTTGCCCACATTGAAGTCGCCGTCGCTGCATATTATCACCCTGTTGACGCCGTCTTTTAGCATGGCTTTCTGCGCGACATCGTAAGCAAGCTCTATTCCGCCCTCTCCCGACGTGGCGCCGCCCGCTTTGAGCGAATCAATCGCATGGATTATGGTCTCCATGTTGTCGGCCGTCGTGGAGGGCAGCACGAGCTTCACATTGCTGGCGTAAGCCGCTATCGCAACCCTGTCGCGCCTGTCCAGACGGCCGGCGAGCATCCGCAGCGCGTCTTTTACGAGCGGCAGCTTGTTTTCGTCGCCCATTGAGCCCGACACGTCCACGAGAAAAACCAGGTTCGACGCGGGCCTGTTTTTCCATTCTATGTCCTTCACCCTTATGCCGACGCGCATGAGAATGTGCGATTCGTCCCACGGGGCGCGCGACAAGGCGGTATGGACGGCGAATGGAATCGGGCTGGAAGCGTCGGGAGCCTTGTAGCCGTATGTGAAGAAGTTTATGAACTCTTCCGTGCGCACCGCGTCGGCGGGCGGTCTTCCGCCGTTGTTTATTATGCGCCTGGCATTGGCATAGCTGGCCGAGCCCGTATTGATTGAGAATGTGGAAAGCGGCTTTTCAAGCGCCGATGAGAAATTGTTCTCGGGAATCGGCGCGTACGATTCATCCGTTCCGGATACCCGTTCACGCTTAATGCGCGGTGCGGCGCGCTTTGAAGAAGAACTTCCCAAAACCATGATCGAAGGCATTGACGGCATTGTCGAAACCATTTCTTTGTCGGTCAGCGAATTAATGCCTGCCGCATCCATTTCTATATCAATATCGGCGCTGGTAACGGAAGCCCCCAGCGGAACTATGTCCAAATCAACCTGCGAACGGGGAACAGACTCCATCAACCCGGACGCTTGGAATTCCCCGTCTTTGGAATGCACGCTTGCCCTCGCCAATTCCCTCCTTTTTTCGGCGTCAGTTGTATTTTTTGCGGCGACTCCGGATGAATTCGTCGAATCGCCGTCGTAAACCTTAGGCCTTTTCCAGGAAAAGCTCACCTCGTCGAGCAGGACTTCGCGCGTGGCCAGATAAGTCAGCCTATCGCTCTGCGCCTTTACCTTCGCATTTTCCGGGAAAGCTTTTTCCGCCATACTGATTGTCGCCTGCGCCTTATTTAGATCTCCGACCAAATATTCCCTGCGTCCCTTTTCAATAAGGTCGTCGACAGTATCTCCAGCGGAAGACGCCTCGGCGGACGGGGCCGCAGCCACGCGCAATACCCCCGGAGCTTTTTTAGGCGCGGGCATATTTTCAACGTTGATTACCGAAGGAATCGGCCTCGCCGCAAAAGCCGCGTCATCGGGCGGAACAGCACCATCCCGCGCGGGTCCCACGTAAAATACAAAGGCGGTGCATGCAGCCACCGCAATGGCGGGTCCCCAGTAAACGAGCCGAGAAAGCGCGGACTTCTTTGAGGCCTTTTTGTGTTCCGCCTCCAATGAGAGCATTGCTTCGATAAACTCGTCTCGCTCCCTTGTTATTTTTTCGTCGGCGACATCGGCCCGCGATTCCTCCGCAAAAGAGTCGGCAAGTTTGGCGCATTCGGCTTTCAAGGATTCTATTCTCGAAGCCAAAAGCGGGTCGTTCTTGGCGGCTTCCTCAAATTTCAGGCTTTCCGCCGCGTCCAGTTCCCCGAGGACGTGTGCGAGAAGCTTTTCGTCGCTGTAATCTGTATCTTTAAAATTCATAGTATTAATACTGGTTGAGCTGTTTGCCGATTTCGCTGAAGAACATTTCCCTCAGACTGTTCATTGCGTTGTGCAGGATTACCCCCACGTTGGTTTTGCTCAGCGACGTTATTTCGGCTATCTCGGAATAGGAGAAACCGCACTGAAACCTTAGCCGCACTATTTCGCGCTCGCGCGCGCCGAGTTTGCGGGTGATCATTTTTACGCGCTCCACGCCGTCGTTCAATTCCGCGCTTTTGTCCGGCGCGCGGCCGCAGTCGGGCTCTTTTTCGAACACCGAGTCCGGCCCTTCACCCGGGTCGGCGAATTTTTTCGAGCGGCGCAGCTCGTTGAATATCTTGTTTCTGCAGACGGTGAAAAGCCACGCCTTGGGGTATTCTATTTCGCGCGGCTCGTTCATAAGCTTCAGGAAGCTCTCCTGTACGGCGTCCCTCGCGAGGGATTCGTCCCTTGCGAGGCTCGCGGCGTAGCGCAAAAGCGGCGCGTAATAGAGAACCGCGAGCTCTTTTATTTTGTCTTTGCCGGATACGGACATTTTTCTCCTTTGATGTTAAAATTCTGCCGGAAGCGCCCGGGGCGGCATCGTCCTCCATATGCTCTAACCCCGCCGGCGGAATTTTATTAAAAAGTTTTTAGCAAAAAAGCGCGCGGCCACAAAACAAAAAACGCGCCCGGAACATCCGGGCGCGTTTTTTACATGCGGTTGCAGCATTCCCTAGATTGCGGCACCCGTCTTTTCCGAACGCTTGCGTTCTATTGGGTCGAGAATGCGCTTGCGAAGGCGTATAAAGTGGGGCGTGGCCTCCACAAGCTCGTCGCCGTCTATATACTCTATGGCGCGCTCAAGCGAAAACTCTATGGCCGGCGACAGCTGCATGGTCGGGTCTTTGCCGGCCGAGCGCATGTTGTCCAGATGCTTTTCCTTGCACGGGTTCACGGGGATGTCTTCCGGGCGCGGGTTCTCGCCTACGATCTGGCCGACGTAAACGTCCTCCTGCGGCGCGACAAACAGCTTGCCGCGGTCTTCCAAGGCAAGCAGCGCGTACTTTGTGGTAACGCCCGTCTGCATGGAAACCAGCCTGCCCGTCTGCCTTGCGAGTATTTCGCCCGCATACGGCGCGTATTTTCTGAAAAGATGCGAGAATATGCCGTGGCCCGAGGTGAGGTTGACCAGTTCAAACTCGAAGCCGATGATGCCCCTGGTAGGGATGTAAGTTTGGAAGAATGTGCGGCCCGTGCCCTCGCGGCTTTCCATGTCCTCTATGTGCGCCTTGCGCGTGTTCAGAAGCTTGAGCACACCCGGCACATGCTCGTCGGGAACTTCCACATACATTGTTTCGAAAGGCTCAAGAAGCTCGCCGCTCTTTTCGTCGCGCTTCAGGATGACGTTGGGGCGCGACACGCAAACCTCGTAATTTTCGCGGCGCATGGTTTCAACGAGAACCGCTATCTGCATGGCCCCGCGCGCGGACATCGCAAAGACGCCCGACTTGTCGGTATCCTTTACTTCGATGGAAATGTTCGTGCGCATCTCCCTCAGGAGGCGTTCGCGCACGACGCGAGAGGTTACATTCTTGCCGTCCTTGCCGGAAAGCGGGCCGTCGTTTATGGAAAGCTCCATCGAAATGGTGGGCGGGTCTATCGCGACGAACGGAAGCGGCTCCATGTCTTCGCGCGCGCAAAGGGTTTCGCCGATGTCGACGTTTTCGAGGCCGGAAACGCCCACGATATTGCCGGCTATTCCGATGGTCGAGTCTTTCGAGCCGAGCGCGGAATACTCGAACATCCTCGTAACCTTGCCCTGGAATTTCGAGCCGTCGCCCTTAAGGAGCCACACGGTGTCGCCCTTTTTGACGGAGCCGGAGCTTACGCGGCCTATGGCAACACGGCCAACGTAGTCGTCCCAGCTTATGTTCGAAATGAGCATCTTGAACTCGCCCGACGGGTCGGCGTCCTTCGGGTGCGGGATGTGCCTGATTATGCTTTCAAGCAGCGGCGTGCAGTCCTTTTTTTCGTCGCTCAAATTTTCTACAAAATATCCGTCCTTGGCCGATCCGTAAACTATGGGGGCGTCAAACTGCTCATCGGTCGCGCCGAGTTCCATGAAAAGCTCGAGCACCTTGTCGCGGACGACTTCCGGCACGGAGTGCGGGCGGTCAACCTTGTTTATGACGACAATTGGTTTCAAATTTTCCTGAAGGGCCTTGCGCAGAACGAAGCGCGTCTGCGCCTGCGGACCGTCGCGGGCGTCAACCACGAGCAGCACGCCGTCGACCATCTTCATAACGCGCTCTACCTCGCCGCCGAAGTCGGCGTGGCCGGGGGTGTCGACGATATTTATCGTATAGCCGTTCCACTGGATGGAGGTGTTTTTGGCCTTGATGGTTATGCCTTTTTCGCGCTCCAAGTCCATGGAGTCCATGGCGCGCTCGGTTACGGCCTGGTTCTCCCGGTAGGTGCCGCCCGCTTCGAGAAGTTTGTCGACCAGGGTTGTTTTGCCGTGGTCGACATGCGCTATGATTGCGAGGTTGCGGAACTTTGCGGGATCTGTCATAAGCCGAAAAAGCACATACCAATGCCGAACATAGTCAAGTTTTTTACTGTTTTTTTCGGCATTGCGCGCGGCAAAGCCCGCATCCCCATGCGGTATTGAACACCATATGAGATTGTCCGCCGGCCTGTTTTCAATTGCATGTCACATCAATGACAAGACGCTTTTCTCCATCTTTTTGTTGCTATTTGTCGTCTGAAACTTTCGCAAAAAAAGCGCGGGATATTTGCCCCGCGCCCTTTTATTTTACATTAAAGCTTACAAGCTTTCACCGAAATCTTCGCGGAACTTCGCCGTGAGCTTTTCAGGCCAGTCGCCGATGGGCGCGAGCTTGCCGCTGAAGAAGCGCAGAATCTTGGGCTCCTGCACGAATTTCAGGCCGCCCACAAGATCCCTGTTTTTGTGCAGCCACTTGAGGCGGTCTTCGACGTATTTAACCTGAGAGAGCGTAAACACGCGGCGCGGCATCGCCAAACGCAGAAGCTCGACGTCCGAAAGTATATCGTCGCCGTTCTCGTCGCGCACGCTCGAAAGCGTTCCGCGCTCCATGCCGCGCACGCCCGATATCAGGTAGAATGCCGCCGCAAGCGCGCCCGCCGGATATTCGCTCTGCGGGATGTGCGGCAGAAATCCCATCGCGTCGACATGTGCGCCGAGGCCTCCGGGGGGCGTCACCATCGGAATGCCGTCGGCCACGAGGCTTTCCACGAGGTATTCGATGAAAGACGGGCTCTGGGAAATCATGGATTCGTCGAGCGTCTCGCGCAGGCCCACCGCGATGGCCTCGATTTCGCGCACGGAAATGCCGCCGTATGTGAAGAAGCCCTCGTAAAGCGGAACGAGCTCGCGCATCCTGTCGATGAGTTCCTCGTCGTTCGAGCATATGCCGCCGCCGCGCGACGAGCTGACTTTGCGCGCCGAGAAGTAAACGATGTCGGAGAGGTCTGTGAACGCGCGCAGGATTTCCGCGACGCTCGCGTCCTTAAACTCCGCCTCGCGCTTCTTGACAAAGTACGCGTTTTCGCCGATGAGGCTGGCGTCGAGCACGAGGATTATGCCGAACTCGTCGGCCACCTTGCGGACTTCACGCATGTTGGCTATCGAGAAGGGCTGGCCGCCGATGAGGTTTGTGGAGGCCTCCATGCGGATGTAGGCGATTTTGTCCACGCCGTTTTCCTCGATGATTTTGCGCAGCTTGGAAACGTCCATGTTGCCCTTGAAGGGGTTTGTGCTGCTGATGCTCAGGGCGTCGTCGTAGAGGATTTCCTCGATGTGCCCGCCGTTGACCGCGATGTGCGCGTGGGTCGTGGTAAAGTGGTAGTTCATGGGAACTATCTGCCCGGGCTTCACGAAAGTCTGCGAAATTATGTTTTCGCACGCCCTGCCCTGGTGCGCCGGAAGGAGGAATTTCTTGCCGAACACGTCCTCGACCGCGCTCTGGAACTTGTCGAAGCTCTGCGAGCCCGCGTAGGCGTCGTCGGCGCACATCATGGCGCCAATCTGCCTGTCGCTCATTGCGTTCGTGCCGGAGTCGGTGAGCATGTCGAGGAAAACGTCCCTGGTATTCAGGCAGAAGGTGTTGAATCCGGCGTCCCTTATGGCTTCGAGGCGTCGCTCGATCGGCGGCAGGTTGAGCTTCTGGACGACCCTGACCTTGTGCATTTCAAGCGGCATCTTTTCTCCGCTTGCAAATTTGATAGTGTATGAACCTGTGTTTTCGGGCGCCGATGCCATGATGGGTAGTTTTCCTTTGTTTAAGTGAATGTATGTTCCGCAAATGCGAATGCAATATAGTCTGAAAAATTTAATATTGGCGCGCAAATATCCGGTCAAGACTATTTGGGCGCTGCCCTTTTAAAAAATAAAGCGGAGCCCGGTTTTCCGGGCCCCGCATGTGCGTTAAATGTTTTATTTTCTTCCGCGCCGGAATGCCAGCGCCAGCGCCAACGCACCCAGAAGCGCCGCGATTTCGGCGGGCTCGGGTATGACCATCTCGTCGAATACGAGGCGGATTTCCGAGGGGAGCTCCGTGCCGTCATAGTCGTAATAGCCCATGTAGAAAATCCTGAAGAAATATTCCGCGCCTCCCTGCATGACGGAAAACGCCGTCCAGCCGTATTTGGTGCCGTACTGGTCGACGCCGAACTCGGCGGGGTCCAGTCCGAGGAAGGCGCCCGTTATGCCGCCCCATGAGGCCAGAATGAGAAATGTGTCGCCCTTTTCAAAGTCCGCTTCGGAGAGGTCGAGGACGAGTTCGACGTTCGTGATATCCGTCATGCCGTTCACCGTAACGCCGCCGTATTCGTCCTCGCCGCCGTCCTTCCAGTTGATGTTGCCATCGCCGTCGGTGTACGAGGAGGTCGTTACAAGCTTGGTGTTGAACTTGTTGTACATTGAGGCGTCGGATCCCTTGCTTCCCATGTACAGGCCCGAGCCCGCCTGGTAGTCGCCGGAGCTGTTGCCCTGTATGTGCACAAGCGCGGTGAGCCTCAGCGTGTTGTTGGAGTCGGCCGCAAAAAATACCTGCCCGTTAACCCCGCAGCCTTCCCGCAGGTCGATCACGACGTTGCTGCCGAGGACGTTGAAAGACTTCTGCCCCTGCACCATGCCGTAGTTGATGAACGTGCCGCCGGTGATGGAGGAGTCTATGTGCACGGCCGAACCGCGCGCGGGCTCTTCGTCGGAATATGCGCGGTAAGTCGGGATGATGTCTACGCCGCTGCGTATTATGCCCTCGTTGACGGCGTATATGGTGTTGTTGCCGCCCGCGACGCCGCCGAAATAGACGGCGTCCTGCCCTTCCTCGGAGATGATTTCTCCAATCTCGTAATAGGGATACTCGGGGGCTTCGGGATTGGGGATTTCCATCATCCTGTTGTGAAAGTTGATTTTAAACGACGACGCGTTGCCGTAGTTTCCGGAAGCCTCAAGCCTTACAGCCGCGTTTCTCACCTGTATGAAGTTTCCGTCGTTCGTGAAGTTTATCTGCTCGCCCGCCCTTATGGTTATGCCGATGTCCATGGGGCGGTCCTCATGCCAGTCGTCCTCTATTTGAATAAAGTTGCGCATGAGCGCGGCATTGTAGAAAGTCGCGGTTTTCGCGGCCTCCATGCTCACGCCGCCGTAGAAACGCGAATCCACGTCGGCCGAAAACGAGGCGCTGCCGCCGGACGAATGCAGGAACACCGACTCCGTCCCGGCCGTTTTCAGGGTGCTGTTTTTGAAGTCTGCGGAGATGTCGCCGCTGACCGCGCCGTCGGCGGGCTTGACGGAAACTCCGTAGCCCGGGGCCGCCTCAATCTCGGCATCGGTAAAATTCAAAACCGCCGATTCCCCGTCGCCGAGGATTTTGTCTACGGGCGGCACGGGCCCTGTGAAGTCGTCGGCGTTCGCGCACATGGCGGCCGCCGAAATTAAAGATGCGGCAAGCGCGCAGTTTTTATAAGAGCAAAAAACTTTCATATGTATCCCCCTGTCTGTTGGTTATTTTCTTCTGCGGTACTCGGCTGAAGCCAGCGCAGCGGCGCCGAGCATTGCGGCCACTGCGGCGGGCTCCGGAACGGCGAGAACTTCCAGCGAAACGGAGGTTACGCCTTCGCGGCTTGCCTCGCCCGAATAGATTTCGCCCAAATTATAGATTATCCAGAACAGATATCCCGCTGCGGAGAAAGTCTTGCCGCTTTCCATGATGCCGGTGGCCTCGTTGAATCTGGTTTCGGAGGCGTCGAGGCCGAGGAATTCGCCCACAATGCCGTTGCCCGCCTGGAGTATCACAAACACGTCGCCCGCTTCGAACGCGGCGTTTGAAAGGTCGAGGTCGAGCGCGACGCTGCTTATGTTTATCATGCCGGAGGTCATCAGGGCGCCGTACTCGTCCTTGCTTATTTCCTCCCAAGTGTCCTCGTCGTATTTGTAAACGCTAACGAGCGCCAGCGAAAGCCTGTTGGCGGTCTTGCCGTCGGCGTTCGCATTGCCGATGATGATGTCGCCGCGCGATGTGCTGTACATGCCGCCGTCGCCTATCGTGTGCTGGAGGTTGTTGAGTTTTAGCGCGTTTTTGGAGTCCGCGGCGAATTCTATGCGTCCGTAAACGTTGTTCGCACGGTAATCGTAAACCTCTTCGGGTTCCTGCCTTTGCAGGTCCACCGTTATGTTTGAGCCTTCAATCCTGAAAGACCACGTGTGCCCCTTGACGGTGCCGCAATTGAGTATCGTGCCGCCGTTGATGTTCGCGGCGGCGTGTATGCCCGCGCCGCCGGAGGATGTCGGCGCAAAATCTCCGCCGCCCATGGCTGAGGGAACACCCCTCTGGACTGTGTATTCGGTATAGCCGCCGTTAATCTGGCCGTCGTTGACGACGTCTATGTAATTGTTGCGCCCTTCAAAGCCGTTGAGGAAAACTGCGTCCGCGGCTTTCTCTCCGGAATTTGCGTCGTTGGCAATAGTGGTGATATGGCCCTCGCGCATTTCCTCGTAGGAGCCATGCTCGTCGGTGACGGTCACCTTTTCAACGATATTGCGCAGCCTTATGGTAAAGTCGCCCGAACCGCCAGCAGAGTTGTTCGCGCCGAGGTCGGCGGCAATGCCGTAAGACCTTATCATGCCGGAGTTGGTGAGGCTGACTTCGGTCGCGCCCTTGAGCGCGTAGCCGTGCGCGGCCGCGCTGCTGTAATAATAATACTCTTCGCCGTGTTCGTAGTGGTATCCGCCCGATTCCGCCGAGTTCGTTGCGCGCACGGAGCCGTTATGCGAATACGCGCTCACGCCGTCGCTTATGACGCTGCCGATGTCGGCGGTGAAAATTATGCTGCCGGACGTCTCAAGGCTGACGGAAAGGGTGCCGCCCGTGGTGAACTCGGAGTTCACTATGTCGAGGCTGACGCTTCCGCCGTCCGCCCCGTACACGTTCACGGCGTTCCCGGTGTTCGGGTTGCCCATTATGTTGGCGTGGATGGATGAATCCCCGATTGTGTTCGAGTAATTCTCGCCGCTCCCTAAGGCGTGGTCTATCGGCGGAACTTGCGAGCGCTGCGCAAGCCCGACATTTGCACCCGCCGCGCACAGCGCGGCAAAGAGGAAATATCTCTGCATCGTATTGGTTGGTAGTTTGGTTGAGTCGTCCGGAAAACCGGAACCTTTTGTTCGGCTCGATTTCCCTTATATAAAGCAGGATTTTGAATTAATTTAAAATAGTCAAGTATTTTTTATTTCGCAAAGTGCGCTTTCTTAGCCTGTTACGGAAATATATTTTTTTTGCGGAAAATCCGTGCCGGATAAAAAATTTGACACTTGAAAGCTTCGCGTGCTTAATCGGGGGCAATATGGCAAAAGTAGATTTGGAACTTGTAAAGATGGTACTGCAGCGCGCCGAACTCGACGCGCACCAGGTCGCGCAGATCATCGAGGACATCAATTTTGAAGCAAAAGCGAAGGAAGCCGACGACGAAAAGGAGCCGCCGGTAAAGAAGCAGTTTGTGGTTATCGTAAGCGACCCGCACGGCAAATTCACCGACATGGACTACACCGGATGGGTCGTGCAGATTCCGGAAGACGAAAACCCGGCCACCGCGCTGGAAAGCCTGCACAAGGGCGTCTACGACTTTAACATATCGCCCAAGGGTCGGCGCCTGCCCATCAAGACCGTCGCGGAAGCCTGCGAATTCGGCTCGGCGAAGATTTACAAGGAGCACAAAATCTGGATAAAGACGAAGGAGCCGGTGCTCATAGTGCGCTCCGACAACAAGATTCCGCGCGAGGCCAAGACTGAAGAATTTTAGTCCCAGGCCGATTTCATAGAAAATGGTAAGAAGGATTACAAAATACGGCGAGCAGATACTCAAGACGAAAGCCGCCGAAGTGACAAAGTTCGACGAAAATCTGCGCGAACTTGGCAGCGATTTGGTCGAAACCATGTACGCCGAAAACGGCCTCGGGCTGGCCGCGCCGCAGATAGGCGAGTCGAAACGCGTGTTCGCCATAGACATGCGCCGCCGCGTGGACACCGAAACCCCGTGCGTCTTTGCCATAGACGGCAAGGAGCTTCCGCTGGACATCGCCATGCCGCTTATCGCGGTGAATCCCGAGGTCGAAGAAATCGGCGAATACGTTATAGTTTCGGAAGAGGGCTGCCTGTCCTTCCCCGGAATTTACGCCGAAGTGGAGCGAAGCGAGGCCGTGAAGATGAAATACAAGGACGTGGACGGCAACCCGCACGAGCTGGTCTGCGAGGGGCTTTTCGCCCGCTGCGTGCAGCACGAAAACGATCACCTCGACGGGGTGTGCTTTATAGACCTGCTGCGTTCTAAAGAGCTTTTCAAGATAGACTCGAAGCTGAGAAAACTGCGCAAACAGACGCGCGAATTCCTTAAAGAAAACAAATAAAAGACTGGATATAAGGAAATATTCCGTTTTCAAAATTTCAACAAACCGCGCGCAAAGCGCGCTCTAACTTCTAGGGTGCGTCAAACAGCCGCTCAGCGCGCGGCTTTGAGGGAAATTGCGGATCGAAGCGTATTTTCATACGTGAGAGTCGCAATTTTCCGAGAAACGCGTGATCAGCGGTTGTTTCACGCACACTACCAAGGGCGCGTCAAAATGCGCCTAAGGCGAGGCTTTGAAAATCATTTGCGGCAGGAGCGTACTCGCGTACGTGACTGGTGCAAATGATTTTCGAAACGAAGCGTCAGGCGTATTTTCACGCGCCCTCCAAACATGAGAGATATTATAAATATTGGGCTGACAGGCGCCATGGGCGCGGGCAAAAGCGCCGCCATGCGGGTCTTTGAAGAACTCGGCGCATGGGTTTTCGACGCCGACAAGCTCGCCCACAAGGTTTTGGAGGGGGACGAAAACGCCAAGGCGAAAACCCGCGAACTGCTAGGAGACGAAACTTTCGACGCCGAAGGCAGACCCATTCGCCCGGAAATCGCGAAAAAAGTTTTTTCCGACAAAACCCTGCTAAAGGGTCTGGAACAAATACTGCACCCGGCGGTCAGAGAAATGTGGAAAAACGCCCCCGCGGACGGATGCCCGAAGCCGCCCGAAAACGGCGAAATAGATTTCGGCAGAGGCGCGGTCAAGGTGGTCGAGATACCCCTGCTCTTCGAAAAAAAACTTGAAAACGACTTTGAAATCTGCGTGACTGTGCATTGCAGCAGCAAACTGCGCATGGAGCGCCTGATAAACCGCGGCATGTCGCCGCAGCAGATTGCCGCAAGGGACGCACTCCAGCTTCCGCCGCTTTTAAAGGCGAAACTTGCCGACGTCGTTTTGTTCAATGAAAGCGACCTTGGTTTCCTCAAGAAACAGGCGGCAAGGGTTCTTTCTAGGGTTCTGAAGCAGAACCGCCAATAATTTTTATACTGTATATAAACAAGGGAGTTTTGCCCCCCTTAATTTCGTATTAACCGCAAACTGTCAAAAACTGCGCCCATAGTGCGCGAACTCAAAAAATGGACGACGAACAAATAATCCCCTCCGAAGAAACTCCCAAGAAGCGCGGCCGCAAGCCCAAAGCCGAAACGGCCGTCTCCGCCGAAGCAGCCCCAAAGAGGCGCCCCGGGCGTCCGAAAAAGGCCAAGGAGGAGGCGCCTGCGGCGTCTCTGGCGTCGGCGGAGGCAAACGCACTCAAAGCCACGGCGGCCAATCCGGTCGGCGGCGACATAATCGAGAGGGCGCGCGCGGTGAAGCGCAAGTACGGCAAGAATGTCAGGCGCGACGACGGCCCGGCATGGCGCGAGGCGCAGGCCGACAAGGAGGCCAAGGGCGAGGAAAACGACGTGGCCGAAGACGAGACCGGCTTCTTTGAACACCAGGGCGGCGACGAATTCGCGTACACCCCGGCGTCGGACGACTCCGAAAGCAGCGACGAGAGCCTGGGCTCCATGAACGACGACGACAGCGGCGACGCAATCCCCGAATTTTTCTCGACCAGCGACGACGACTTCCGGCACGACAGCTACTCTGCGCGCGACGAAGACCCCGAAGAAACTTCCCGTCCGGCCGAAACCGAAGCCCGCGAAAATTCCGACAACAGGCAAAACCAGAACAACTGGAACCGCAACAACCAGCAGAATCAGAACAACCGCAACCAGAATAATCGCGGCAGCCAAAACAACAACCGCAACAACAATCAGAATAACCGCGGCGGGCAGAACAACAGGCAAAACCAGAACAACAACCGCAACCAGCAGAATCAGAACAACCGCAACCAGAACAACCGCGGCAATCAAAACCAAAACCGCAGCAACCAGCAGAACAACCGCAACCAGCAAAACAGCCAGAACAGGCAAAACCAGAACAACAGCCAGCAGAACCGGCAGAAAAAGCCGAAGTGGATGCAGAACCAGAACGCCGAGTCGGACGCGATGAATCCGGCCGACCTGCCGGAATGGGCCGCGCTCAAAAGCCGCCCCGCGCTCGACGCCTTTCTGGCCGAAGCGTTTTTCGGCAAAGCGCCCCCCCCAGTTGCGGAACCTGAAAAAACAGCCATTTTAAACGACGAGGCTTCGGAGCTCGTCGAACCCGCGAAAACCGAGGCAAGCGCCGCGCCCGTCTGCGAAAACATCGAAGATACGGCGGCATGCGAAATCCCCGCGCAGGAAAGCGCGCCCGAAACGGCGGCCCCCCAGGAGGCGGCCCCGAAGGCCGCAGAAGAAAAAGACCCCCGGGAGGAGCTCGACGAAATCATGCGCTCCAAGAAGGCCGACGAAATGTCATACTGGGAGATAATGAGCACGGCCAACGACTCTAAAATAATAGAGCACGCGCCCGCCCCCGAGAAAAAGGCCGAAGAAAAACCCGCCGAAGCGCCCGCTGCAAAGACGGAGGAACCGGCGGAAGCCGCCGCGCCCGAACTATCCAAAGAAAAGCCCGAATACAATCCGCCCGCCGCGCTCGACCTGCCCGGCCTCGGCGAAATAGGCTCGCTCGGAGATTTTGACGAAATCTACCCCCTGCACATCCGCCAGATTCAGGAAAAATTCGACGAACAGGGAATCCCCTACCGCCGCGGCATGGGGAAATCGGACCTTGTCGCCGACTACTTCAAATACGCCGCCGCAAACAAGAAGCTCGTGCGGGTCTCGGGCGTGCTCGACGTTTTCGACGACGGATTCGGCGGCGCGATAACCTACGCAGCCGACAACTACAGGCTCGCAAGGATGTCCGTCTATGTGCCGCAGATGTTCATAGACAAATATGCGCTCAAGCGCGGCCATTCTGTGACCGCGCTCGCCATGGCCCCCCGCGAAGGGGCGAAAGAGACCTGCCCGATAGCGGTCGAAATCACCGGGGCAATGGAAATGCCGCCCGCCGAAGTGCGCAACATGGTGCCCTTCACCGACCTGGTGCCCTACTACCCGACGCGCAGAATCATCATGGAAGCCGCCGCCGACTCCGGCTGGGACAACCTTTCAATGCGCACCGTCGACCTTCTAACGCCCGTGGGCTTCGGCCAGCGCGCGCTCATAGTTGCGCCACCGCGCACCGGCAAAACGGTGCTCATGCAGGGCATGGCGAAATCCATACGCCGCAACGCCCCCGACGCCCACCTTATAATACTGCTCGTGGACGAACGCCCCGAGGAAGTCACCGACTTCCGCAGGAGCGTCGACGCAGAAGTCATAGCCTCCACCTTCGACGAGGACGCCTCAAGCCACGTGCACGCCGCGGAAATGGTAATAAGCCGCGCCCGCAGGATGGTCGAGGACGGCAAGGATGTCGTCATCCTGCTCGACTCGATAACGAGGCTCGCGCGCGCCTACAACGCCATGATGCCGGGCGGCGGCCGCACGATGTCCGGCGGCGTCGAGGCCAACGCCCTCCAGAAGCCCAAACAGTTCTTCGGCTCGGCCCGAAACATAGAGGGCGGCGGGTCGCTTACCATCATAGGCACCGCGCTCGTGGAAACCGGCAGCAAGATGGACGAGGTCATTTTCGAAGAGTTCAAGGGCACGGGCAATCTGGAGCTGCATCTGGACAGGTCGCTGTCCGACAAGCGCATATTCCCGTCCATCAACATCGAAAAGAGCGGAACCCGCAAGGAAGAGCTGCTCTACCACCCCGAAGAATTGACGAAAATTTACGCACTAAGAAGGGCAATGAAAGGCATTTCGGCGGCCGAATCGATGGAAATGTTGGTCCAGAGGCTAAAAAAGGTGAAAACAAATGTTGAATTTTTGCTGGGATTAAATAGATAGTTATCTTTCTACTAATAACTACGATAATTCAAACGGAGATTTCACAGTGACATCGGCTGACGATTTTGTACTGCAACTTATTGAAGACAAAGGGTTGGTCGCGCCCGATATTATATCCCTTGGACGCGAACAGCTTATCGCCGAAGGAGCTACTGCCGTAGATATTGACTCCCGCCTCATCGACCTGCTGGTTGAAAAACGCTATTGCAAGTATGACGACATCACGCTTCTGCTGGCGAAGGAATTCAATATCCCGTACATGGCCCTTCACGACCTCAAGATAGACGAGGAGGTAAAACAAAAGCTCCCCCAGGACATCGCGAGAAAATACGGCGTATTCCCTGTGTCGATACACAACGGGCAGATGGAGCTGGCGATTTCCGACCCGCTCGACCTCGACAAGGTTGACAGCATAAGCCACATAGTGGGCATGCCCTTGGACCTGCGCCTTGCCAGCCCCGAAGAAATTGCCCGCGCCACCGACGAGCACTACGGCGTAAACGCCTACGGCGACATTTTCGGCGACACCGAAGCGGCCGTTGAAAACGGCGAGCTCGTGGGAATAGCCACGGGCAACGAAGCCGGCGTCAGCGAGGAGGAGGCCCCCATCATCCGCTACGTGCACAAGCTCATCACCGAGGCCGTAAAGCGCAGGGCGTCCGACATACACTTGGAGCCGCTCGAAAAGCGCTTCCGCATACGCTACCGCATTGACGGCGTGCTTATCGAAGTCGAAAACCCGCCCAAACGCCTCCAGCCCTCCATCATTTCGCGACTCAAGCTCATGGCGAACATTTCGATCGCCGAAAAGCGGGTTCCGCAGGACGGCCGCATTCAGATCGTCTATAACAAGAAGGAAATCGACTTGCGCGTATCCAGCCTTCCCACGGTCTACGGCGAGAGCATAGTCATGCGTATTCTCGACAAGGAAGGCCTCAGGCTCGGGCTCCCCGAACTCGGCTTCTTCTCCGACGACCAGGCCGTGTTCGAAAGAATAGTGGGCATGGCCGACGGCATATTCCTCGTGACCGGCCCGACCGGTTCGGGCAAATCCACGACACTTTATTCCGCCCTGAACTACCTCAACCACCCCGACCGCAAAATCATCACGGTTGAAGACCCTGTCGAATACCAGATGACGGGCATCAACCAGGTGCAGGTTCGAAGGGAGGTCGACATGACTTTCGCGGCGGCCCTTCGCTCAATGCTGCGCCAGGCGCCCAACATCATCATGATCGGGGAAATCCGAGACCTTGAAACCGCGGAAATCGCCATCAACGCCTCGCTCACCGGCCACATGGTGTTCAGCACCCTGCACACCAACGACGCCCCCAGCGCCGTCACCCGTCTGGTCGACATCGGCGTAAAACCCTTCCTCGTCAGCGCGTCTCTCCGCGCGGCGCTCGCACAGCGACTCGTCAGAAAGACATGCTCGCAGTGCAAGACGGTATACACGCCCGACCCGCACGTGCTGCAGGCCATAGGCATAAACGAAATCGCGGCCGCCAGCATGACCTTCTACAAGGGCGAAGGCTGCCCCCGCTGCAACGGCATAGGCTACCGCGGCCGAATGGGCATTTTCGAAATGTTCATCGTCAACGAAGAGCTGCAGCAAATGATCTACGAGGGCCGCACACTCGTCGAACTGCGCACCAAGGCGCGCGAACTCGGCATGAGGAGCATGCGCGAAGACGGCGTCAGAAAGGTGGCCAGCGGCATAACAACGCCGGACGAAGTCCTCAAGGTAACAATGAACGAATCATAGGATTACGGCAATGTACGAAGATCATAACAGCACAATTTACGACATATTCCTCGCGAGCAAGGAGCTTTCAAAAGTGCAGCTCGACGAGCTTAACGAAACGCACCTGCACACCGGCAAGTCACTGGCCGACGCCATAATAGACTCCGGCCTCGTGGAAAAGTCAAAGCTTCTGGAAATTGTGGCCGCATACCTCAATTACGAGTATATGCCCATTCCGCCGCAGACCATCCCCGAGCAAACCTACAGGCAGCTGCGCGCCAACCTCGCCCGCACATACGGCGTAGTTCCGATAAAGGTTAGCGACACGAGCATAACGCTCATCGCCAAAGACCCATTCAACAACGCCATCATAGACGACCTCACCTTCACGCTCAACAAGGACGTGGAGCTTGCGGTGATGGACCCCGACGCGGTCGAAAACCTCATCGTGCAGTGCTACGGCGAGGAAAACACCAGCATAGACGACCTCCTTTCCGAAATCTCGGAAGTCAACTTCGACGAAGAGGGCGGCGTGGACGACATCGCCAACATGGCGAACGAAACCCCCATCATAAGGTTCGTCAACCTCGTACTCCAGCAGGCCATCCGCGACAAGGCGTCCGACATACACTTCGAGCCCTTCGAAGACCAGTTCCGCATACGCTACCGTATCGACGGCGCGCTCTACGAAATGGCCCCGCCGCCCAAAAGCCTGGCCACGCCCGTCATTTCGCGCGTGAAGGTTCTGGCAAACCTCAACATTGCCGAAACCCGAATCCCGCAGGACGGCCGCATCAAGATGACAATCTCTGGACGCCCGGTGGACCTCCGCGTATCCACCCTGCCCACCCAATTCGGCGAATCGGTGGTGCTCCGCGTTCTAGACAAGAGCGTAGTCAGCCTCGACCTCGAGAACCTCAGCATGACCGACGAGATCAAGAGCAACATACGCAGGCTCGTGAAAATGCCCAACGGCATATTCATCGTGACGGGTCCCACGGGTTCCGGCAAAACAACCACGCTTTATTCCGCGCTGCGCGAAGTCAACACGGTCGATATCAAGATTCTCACCTCCGAAGACCCTGTCGAATATGAAATCGACGGCATAATGCAGGTGCAGATAAACCACCAGGTGGGCCTCGACTTCGCAAGGTCGCTGCGCGCGTTCCTGCGTCAGGACCCCGACAAAATAATGGTCGGCGAAATCCGAGACCTTGAAACCGCGCAGATTGCGGTGCAGGCGTCCCTCACAGGCCACGTCGTGCTCGCAACCCTGCACACCAACGACTCCCCCGGCGCAGTCACGCGACTCATGGACATGGGCCTCGAACCCTTCCTCATCGCGGCGTCTCTTGAAGGCGTGCTCGGCCAGCGACTCGTCAGGAAAATCTGCACGTCCTGCCGCACGGCGTACGAGCCCGACCAGGAAATGATCGAACGCCTCGGCGTCGACCCCATTGAAATCGCCGACAAGCAGTTCTTCTTCGGCAAGGGCTGCCACGAATGCGCGGGTTCAGGCTACAGGGGCCGACAGGGCCTCTTTGAGCTCCTGCTCGTAACCGACGCGCTGCGAGACCTCATCACGGCCAAAGCCCCCACGATGGTCATCAAGCAAAAGGCCATAGAGCTGGGCATGCGCACGCTGCGCGACGACGGCCTGCGCGCCATATTCGATGGCGCAACCACCGTCGACGAAGTTTTAAAATACACTTAAAAAAAAGGAATACCCCATGCCAAAATATAAATATGTAGCCCTCGACAAGGACGGACGCGAAGTCAGCGGGGCGATTGAATCCACCAGCGAAAACCGCGCGCGCAAGGAATTGAGCGCGCAAGGATACACAGTTTCCCGCATGGCCGAAGTCGCCGTTCAGGCCGACAAGGCGGCCGGCGGCGCAAAGAAAAGGCGCAAGGCGCTCATAGGCTCGGGCGTGGCGAAAGACAGCGTCACGATCTTCTCGCGCCAGCTCGCAACCCTTCTCAAGGCGGGCCTCCCCCTCCTGCGCGCCCTCGAAGTTATCGCGCGCCAGGAAAAGAACCCCTACTTCAAGGACATAATCGAGCAACTCGCCGACAACGTCCGCACCGGTAACAAGTTCTCCGACGGCCTCGCGCAGCACCCCAAGGTTTTCGACAAGCTCTACGTCAACATGGCCCGCGCGGGCGAAGCCGGCGGCGTTCTCGACGTCGTCCTCGACCGTCTCGCTACATTCCAGGAAAAGGCCCTCAAGACGACCAACAAAGTCAAGAGCGCGATGGTCTACCCGGCCGTCATCATGACTGTGGCAATCGTCATCGTCGTCATCCTCATGGTGTTCGTCGTCCCGAAGTTTCAGGACATTTTCACGAACATGCTCGGCGGCTCGCAGATGCCCGCCCTCACGCAGATGGTCATCAACATCTCCGACTTTATGCAGCAGCACTTCCTGATAACCATCGGCATAGTGGTCGGCGTGTTCATCCTGCTGAAACTGTTCTTTAAAACCAAATTAGGCATTAGGCTCTGGGATACCATGGCGCTGAAAGCCCCAAAAGTCGGCGACATCGTCATGAAGTCCACCGTAGCCCGCTTCACGCGCACTTTCGGCACGCTTCTCGCGTCCGGCGTCCCGATTCTAGAGGCCCTCACAATCACCAAGGACACCATTAAAAACAGCCTTGTGACCCAGGCCCTTGAACGCGTCCACGACCGCGTGCGCGACGGCGAACCCCTCGCCGCGCCCCTCGACCAGCAGAAAATATTCCCCACCATGGTAACCAGCATGGTCGAAGTCGGCGAAGAAACCGGCCAGCTCTCCGAGATGCTCAACCGCATCGCGGACAACTACGACGAAGAAGTAGACAACTCCGTAGGCGCCATAACCTCGATTATCGAACCTATCATGATCGTCATGATGGCGTTCGTCGTCGGCATCATTGTCATCGCCCTCTTCATGCCGATTATCGAAATCGTCAGCAAGCTCACCGCCGGTTGAGATAACACAAAATTTCAAATACACAAAAGCGTCTCAACCGAGGCGCTTTTTTTGTGCTTTGCATATGGAGAGCTCATAGCCGGCTTAGTATTGCGGGGCTCATAGCCGCCCCGCTCCCCGCCTAGGCGCGAGCCGCGCCGACGCATAATGATGCTGGTCATTCCTTATCTTTCGCCTATTGCTTTCAGCAATGGGCTGATTTGTTTATAGCTCATGTTTTCTTTTATAAGAAAAATATGGCGTCATGCGACCTGTCCTCAGCTACAAGTCTTTATTGCCGGACGAGAGCCTCGCCGGGCATAGTGGGGCTACGCCCCAACAGGCGGATTTGCTACGCAAATTCTTCCGCCTTCCCCCATTATACCCGGGCAGGCTAAAACTATATGCATGCATATAGTTTTACAATAAAGCCTCGGGGCGGTCTTTACACGATTCTACGAAGTTGTGTTCCTAATCTCTATACTTGTTAAGCGGTTTTATTACCTGCTCATTCACTGACGTTCTTTCGCACTGCTGTTGAGATAGGCTATAACGAACTCACCTTACAAAACACAAGCCTGTTGCATAACAAAAAATACAGTCAGTTCGCTTGCGCTCCATATCGCTTTAGACTGGCGATCGCTATAGCAGTCGCCACATGATACGCCGTTTATCGTATGTGCATGCACATCGATAAACGGTGAAGCTACCGTAAGCAGTTCGTTCTTCTCCGTGTATGCAAATAAACAAGATCAGCAGAAACGAACAATTCAGCCATTGCGCTACGCGCAATGCGGAAGATACAGCGGCAAACAGCGTCACTATGCGTCGGCGCGGCTCGCGCCTAGGCGGAGGTTTCAGGAGGCGGCTATGAGCCTCCTGATATCCAATCGGCTTACTGCTAAATATAAAAAATTTCTTTGCAGGGGAAAGAGGCGATATAGTAATATAGGGGAAAATGGACCAGAGCGCGCTGAAGGAGAAGGTGAGGCGTTTGCCGCACAGCAGCGGCGTCTATATAATGAAGGACGCCTTGGGGAGCGTCATATACATAGGCAAGGCCTACGATTTAAAGAGGCGCGTTAGCCAGTATTTTACGCAGTCGTACAAGACGCGGGCGTATAACAGGAAGGTTGCGTCGCTGGCGGAATGCATAGCGGATTTTGACTTTATAAACACGCGTTCGGAGGCGGAGGCGCTGATACTCGAGAGCAAGCTAATCAAGGAGTGGAAGCCGCGCTACAATACGCTGGAAAAGGACAACAAAAACTTTCTGCTGCTGCGCGTGGAAGCGTTCGCGCCGCTGCCGCGCTTCACGCTTGCGCGCAACAGGAAAGAGGACAACTCTCTGTACTTCGGGCCGTACCTTGGGAGCACGGCGCTGCGCAGCGCGCTGAACGAGCTGAAGAAAAAGTTCGGGATACTGCTTTCCGACGCGCATCCCAAGAAGCTGCCGGACGGCAAATGGATGCTCTACGACGACGTGCGCAGCCAGATAACGCCGTTTGAAAACATCGTGACGGCAGACGAGTACAAGGCGCGCGTCGAAGCCGCGCTAGAGTACCTGCGCGGCAGGGACGAACAGATACTCGAGGAGGCGGAACAGAAGATGCAGGAGGCTTCGGACGCGATGGAGTTTGAAAAGGCGGCGAAATGGCGCGACCTTATTTCGGCGATATGGGAGACGCAGCGCGCGAACAGGCGCGGAAGCGTGAACGCCGACATCTCGCGCACGCGCCCGGCGATAGCGATGCAGGCGATGGACTCGCTGAAAAAAACCCTCGGCATGAAAAGCGATCCGCGCTCGATAGAGTGCTTCGACATATCGCACATATCGGGAAGCTTCGTGGTGGCGTCTATGGTGCGTTTCGAGGAGGGCGAGCCAGCGAAGCAGAAATACAGGAGGTTCAAGATAAAGTCGTTCACGGGCAACGACGACTTCCGCGCGATGAAGGAAGTCGTGGGGCGCAGATACTCGCGGCTGGCGGCGGAAGGGTCGCCGATGCCCGACATTGTGCTTATCGACGGCGGCAAGGGGCAGGTGTTTTCCGCGATGAAGGCCTTCGACGAGGAAAAGATAAAGCCGCCGAAAATCATAGGGCTTGCTAAGCGCGAAGAGACGATTGTCATGGACGACTTCACCGAGAAAAAGCTCCCGAGACGCCATGAGGGGCTTAAGCTTCTGCAGCGCGTCCGCGACGAGGCGCACAGGTTCGCGAACTCGTTCAGCGAATCATTGCGAAGCAGAAAAATAAGGGAGAGCATACTCGACGACTTCCCGGGACTCGGGCAGAAGCGCAAAGACGCGATACTCGGGCACTTCGGGTCGATTGCAAAAGTCAAAACGGCGACGGTGGAGCAGCTGCGCGAAGTTGACGGCATAGGCTTTGAAACAGCGATCGCACTGCGTGACTTTCTCGACAAAAACTTTCCCGAGGCCAAACCCGATGAAAAATGAATACAGAGGCAGAATCGCGCCGACGCCGTCGGGGCTTCTGCACATGGGGCATGCGCGCACGTTCAAAACTGCGTGGGAGCGCGCACGGGAACGCGGCGGGAAAATAATTTTGAGAATTGAGGACACCGACTTTGAGCGGTGCAGAAAGGAATACTCCGCCGCCTCACTGCGCGACCTTAAGGCAATAGGCCTAGACTGGGACGAAGGGCCGGACATCGGCGGAAAGTTCGCGCCGTACATGCAAAGCGAACGTATTGGCTATTACTGGAAGCGCATGGAAAGGCTCATAGAAAAAAGGCTCGCCTACCCCTGCTCCGCCTCGCGCGCGCAGATAAAAAAGGAGTCGAAAAAACTCGCGCCGAAAATAGACGGATGCGAACGCGAGGCGATTTTTCCCGAATGCCTGCGCAACGACAAATGGAATATTTCCGATATAAAAAACCCGAAAGAAATCAACTGGCGCTTCAGGGTGCCGGACGGAATGGCGGTGGAATTTACCGACAACAATTTCGGGCCGCAGTCCTTCACCGCAGGGAAGGATTTCGGGGATTTTCTCGTGTGGCGCAAGATCGGGACGCCGTCCTACGAGCTCGCGGTAGTGGCCGACGACGCGGGCATGATGATAACGGAAGTCGTGCGCGGGCGCGACCTGCTGGTTTCGACCGCGCGGCAGATTTTATTGTACAGGGCTCTGGGCTTTGAAATTCCGGAGTTTTTCCACTGCGAGCTTTTGCGCGACGAGGCGGGCGAAAAGATATCAAAGTCTTCAATAGGAAACTCGGAAACGAACGCGTGGCTCATCTGCAACCGCGCAAAACATCCCTAAGCGTTTCCGCGAGCATTGCGGCGTCGTCCACTGTATGCCTGAAATCGAGCGGCACAAGAAACATGGTGTCAGACGCGCGCCTTGCGGACTCGGAAGCCGACTCTCCCAGCCCGCCCCAGAATATCGGGCAGAATATGCCGCGCCTGCGCAGTTCGGCATAGGCGGCGTTTCTGATTGCTGCATTTTCAAATTTCAGCGCGGGATAAAAAACGCGTGGTTCATCTTCAACAAACTCCGCGCCGCCATTGAGAATTTTCACATGCGGGTTTTCTCCGAAAGCCGCGCAAAAGGCCGAAAGGTTGTCGCGGCGCAGTTTTGCGATTTTTTCAAGGTTCAAGCGCCCCAGCATTTCAAACGAATACCCGCTCATGCGTGACGGCACTTCCAACGCATTGAGCTTGGCCTCGGCGCCGTAATAGAGCGCGAGTGAAAAATCCGCGGAAGACGCGTCCTTGAGTTTTTCAACCGTCGCCGCTGCGCAAAGCGCGTCCGCCGCGAAATCATCCATATCCCCGCCTCGCAAAAACATCTTTGAAGCTTCTTTGCTCTTAGATTTCAGCCACGCGCCGTCCGGCAGGGGAAGATATTTGCGCAGCGACGCGAAGGAATAGTCCGCCGAAGAATTCGCCGCCCAATGCGAAAACGGCGCGTGGGAATGGTCCTCAGCCAAAACGACGCCGTCAGGCTTTTCCCATGAGTCCCAAATATTCCTGTCGCGCAGGCCCAGGAAATTGACGGCCAGCACAATGTCTCCACACTTGGCGTCGAGCGTTTCAAAGCGCGGAGTTTTTTCACAAGGCAAGTCCTCAAAAAAGCGCACGTCGAAACTTTTTGCGAGCGATTTTGAAATCTGCGGGCAAAAGAAATGCGGCAGAAATATGCGCCGGCCCTCTCCGAATTTTTCCAAACGCAGAATGCGCAGAAGCGCCCCGCGCCCGGACGATAGAAATTCCGCGCCATTCGAAAAAAACGCACTGCGCATCACGTCCCCGTCCAACACGCAGGCGGGCGGAAGGGGCATGAAAGGCGTGAATCTGGAATCGGTCGGAGTCATTCTTACTTCGTCCATTGCATACGCTTTTGAAAAGCAGTAAAGACGATAATTGAAAAAAAAGCTTGTATAGCGGCGCGATTGCTAGATTGTCGTTCGGCGTTGCATTTAATCCGCAAAATTTCCGGATTAGTCCGAGCTTTCTCAGTAGGTAGATTTAGTTTGGGGCACCCCACAGGCGCAATGGGCATTTTCGCGCAAAAAAACTAAATCAGAATATGGTAAAGGACACAAAAAACGTGTCTTTCGAAGATTTGCATCTGTCGGAAGACATTCTCAACGCCGTTAAATCGGCAGGATACGAAAAGCCGTCGCCGATACAGGCGCAGGCTATTCCCGCAATACTTGAAGGGCGCGACATTTTCGGATGCGCGCAGACGGGCACGGGCAAAACCGCGGCGTTCGCGCTGCCGATAATGCAGAAGCTGGAAAGCGGCGGGCACTATCCGAAGCCCAAGCAGTTCCGCGCGCTGATACTGGCGCCGACGCGCGAGCTCGCCGAACAGATTTCGTCGAACATCGCGGTCTACGGCAAGGCGCTCAAGCTTTCGCACTGCAAGGTCTACGGCGGAGTGTCGCAGAACCCGCAGGTAAAGGCGCTGGCGGCGGGCCAGGACATCGTCATAGCCACGCCCGGACGCCTGCTCGACCTTTTCAAGCAGAAAAAGCTTTCGTTCGAAGGCGTTGAATACCTCGTACTAGACGAGGCAGACAGGATGCTCGACATGGGCTTCCTGCCCGACATCCGCAAAATCTGCTCTCAGCTTCCCGCCAAGAGGCAGTCGCTGCTGTTCTCGGCCACGCTCTCGCCGGAAATCCAGCTGCTCGCCCAGAGCATAGTGGTGAACCCGCAGAAGATAATGATTTCGCCCGACAAGCCGACCGTCGACAAAATCGCGCAGCGCGTCTGCTTCGTTGAAAGCGAAAACAAGCTCAACCTTCTCGAGCACATACTGCGCGAGCACATGCAAGACGACGACGACGCCATTGCGCTCATTTTCACGCGCACAAAGCACGGCGCCAACAAGCTGGCCAAAAAGCTGTCCTCCATGGGCATTGAGGCCGACGCGATACACGGCAACAAGTCGCAGAGCGCAAGACAGGGCGCGCTCAACAGGTTCAAGCAGCGAGAATCGCGCGTACTGGTGGCCACCGACATCGCGGCGCGCGGCATCGACGTCAAAGACATGACGCTCGTGATAAACTACGATATGCCCGAAGAGGCCGAAACCTACGTCCACAGAATAGGCCGCACCGCGCGCGCCGAAAAGAACGGCGAAGCCGTGTCTTTCTGTTCGCCGCAGGAAGTAAGCCTTTTGAGGGCTGTGGAAAAGTTCATCAAGAAAAGCCTGCACCTTTCGCTCGACAACCCCTTCCATTCGCAAATCGCGGCCGACATGATGGCCGGCAAGCGCGGCAAGGTGGCCGACTACCAGCGCCCGAGCGCGGTAAAGCCCCAGCGCAGGCAGGGCGGCGGACAGGGCAACGGCAAGCGCCGCAGCGCGGACGACTCTTTCGGCCCATCGAAACCCTCAAGAAAGCCGAAAGGCCGCGGCGGACAGTCCGGCGAAGGTCAAAAACCGTCGCGCTCAAAGCCGTCATCATCCCGAGGTGCGGGCTCAAAGCCGTCTGGTGAATCAAGGGGAAAAGCCAAAGGCAAAAAGCCCGGATTTTGGGAAAAAATGAAGGCAAAGGCCTTCGGCAAAAAAGCATAAGGCGCACATTCCGATTGCATGCACACGCACGGCATTCGGGAGGCAATGCGCTTCAATTAAATCAATTCCGAGCCCTGCATGCGTTACCGCATGCAGGGCTTTTTATATGGAATCTGCCGTCAGCACTAAGGGGAAACTGCACTCCGCCTGACTTGGCCGCATTACGCCCGCGCATAAAAAAAAGGAGAGCCCGCGAAAAGAAAAATTCTTTTCGCGGGCCTTTTAACTAACACCATTATCTAACAATCCAGAGGGGAGAAGACTAGCGCCTCCGCCTTCTGGAAATACAAACGAATACTGAAAGAAGTCCTGCCGCCGCCGCAAAAACCGCGGGTTCCGGAACGGCGTTTATCACGCCGATGCCGCTTAAGTCAAAACCTGGCGTGCCGTGGGTGGGGTACGCGTCGTAAATGGGGGTGCCGGTACTGTCGAGAACGCTTCCGTCGCCGACAATGTCCACAAGCCTGACATAGTTTATCTCGTCCAAATCTACATTGGCGAAATTCGCAAGCAGGTGCTCCAGATAATCCGTGGAGAATATGCTGTCGTCTTTGGCGGTGTGGCTGTCGAAATCGTAATGGGCCAAAGCGTAGGCGTAGGCGTCGTTCAATTCGTCAAGGTCGTAACCGGTACCCCAGCCCACTTCGTATTTTGAGCCCAGATTGTAGCATTTTGTCGGGTCATTTGCCCCGCCCCCGTTATCGGAGTCGGAACCTACGGGTTTGTCGCCGAGATAAAAGGTTGGAAAGCGGAGGAAATCTACGCCGTTCGTGGAAACTTCCACAAACGCAAATTCCAAGAAGCTGGCGCTAAGTCCGTTCTCAAAGACGGCAAAGTCATAACCAGAACCGTTTGTTATAGCATTTGCAAAAGTCATCGTTATGGAACCACCGTCACCCAAAACGACAACCGCCGCCGTGTCGCTTCCCGTGGCCTTGCCGAACGCATTGGAAGGCTCCTGCCAATACGACGCGCCGTAATCGGTTCCGTCGCCGGTTATTCCCGGCCCAGGTTTGTATTCGGCGCAACCCGTAGCCCATCCGACGAATTCATATTTGGGGTCTTTCGATATTCCCCCGCTCTCCCAAACTTTCCCGCTTGGGCGTATGCCGGCGCAAGTATCGCTGCCCACACCCCCGGCGTATCCGGTTATTATGCCAATAAGGCTGTTGTACTCATAGTGTTCGTTTTTTGGGAAAAACGGATCGGGCTGCGCATGCAGAAAAGCCGACGCGCTCGAAATCAATGCTATTGTTAGTATCAGTTTTTTCATGACTATATGGTGTTAAAATCTTAAGTTCAGCCCCGCCTTTAGCATCCGCCCCATTCCGGGATAGTATCCGGAAGCCCAAGCGCACGATATGTATTTTTTATCCAGGGCGTTTTCGATGGCGAAAAACACGGAGCCGTAACGGCAGAAATTAAAGTCCGCCTGAAAGTCCAAAAGGGCGTATGCTGGAATTTTGCTTATGGTGTTTGCATAGTCGCTGCCGACATACTGTTCGGAAAGGACGGTTGCGCGAACGGACAGCGTTATCCATTCAAGCGGTTTTACATAAACGGACGCAGTCCCCCTGTAATTTGGGACAAGGGGTATTTCGTTGCCGTCAAACCTGCCTTCGTCAAAAACCGCCCTCACGCCAGAAAGCATTACCGAAGCGCCCCAGCATTTTGAGTCGTAGCGCGCTTCCAAGTCGAAACCGATGCGCGTTGTCGGGGGGAGGTTCGTATTGAGCCATGACGTTTCGCCTTCGGAATCCTTATACTCGTAGTAAGAAATTTCATTGTCCAGATTCATCATGTAGGCGCTTGCAACCAAAGTCCAATTGCCCGTGATATGCTTCACGCCAATTTCATAATTCTGTCCAGTCTCAGGCTTCAAGTCATAGTTGAAATTTACCAATTCCCCATTGGGATAGACAAGAACCGCGCCCTGATATGTGGCGACTTCATCCGTCGTGGGATAATGGTAAATCCGGTCGAATTTGAAGAAAACCGACGTGTCTTTGCGCAATTCGTAGTTGATCCCGAAATTAGCGCTGAAGCCATCCTGCCACATGGATTTCCTATACGAAGTCCTGCTATTCGCCTGCGGGGGATAGTTGGGGTTGGGATAAGAGTAAGGCTTGCCGCCGACGATTACCGTTTCAATGGGCTTTATCGAATTCTCGAGATAGTCGGTATTGTCAACCCTGAGGCGGGCGGCGTCATAACGCCCCGCGGCGCTGAATGTAAGCCCTTCGACGGGCGAATAGTCCCCTCCGACATAAGGCGCCAGCGAAATCCTTCCCGCATTCGCAAAACTCTTTATATAAGGGGTGTCCATGTAATACTTTTTAAAGTCAATATCGTCGTAAGCACCGTCAAACCCGACAAGCAAATGCGCGTCATCTCCGACGTCAAACTTGTACCTCGGCGTAAAAGTTCCTGACCACTGGAAATTTTTGCTCCGGCCGCCCATAGTCCAAAATATGTCTCTGAAATTCCCGCCAAAGCCCACGGCGCCTTCGCCAATGGAAGACTTAGTTGTAAGAGTCGCCGTGTAAATGCCGTCTTTTGAGTCCGAGTACGCACCCTTGCCGTCGCTCTGGCGCGGATCTTCATTATACTGCCGCAATGAAAGGGCGCCGGGATATGAAATATGGGAGTCGGTATAATTTCCGGTAACGACAACAGTATTGTTTTCGTTGATATCCCAGCCTAGGGAAAGATTCGCGCTCTTGGCGTCGTTCGCGGAATTTTTTCGCCATCCGTCGCTGTTGAAGTCGTCAAGTGTGAGGGTGAAGAAATAGTCGCCCGTCCTGCCGGTGGCATGGGCCGAAAGATTGTAGGTTTGGTACGAACCGTAAGACGCCCTGCCCTCGAAAGACATGCCGTCTTCCTTGGCCTTGCGGGTCGTTATTTTTATGACCCCGGCTTCAGCGGAACTGCCGTAAAGGGCGCTCTGCGGGCCCCTGAGGATTTCTATATTGTCGACGTCGGAAAGCGGTATCTGAAGCCAGTTTATCGACCCCATGTCCGCGCGGTTGAATTTCTGGCCGTCCACCATTATAAGTATGCGCGTCTGGGAGTTTTCGCCAAAACCGCGCATGCCAAGGTCTCCGGAAGCCATGGACCCGGTTACCGAACGGAAATTTATATTGCCGTATCCGCGCAAAACTTCGGCGACATTGGAAAACGGCGACGCCGCAATTTTTTTTCTGTCTATAAAAGTGGAGTTTACCGGAGAGTCGAGCGGGCCGCTGTCAAAGCGGTATGCGCTCACAACAAACTCGTCGAGTTCCGCCTCGGCATCGCCGGACGGAGCCCCCGTTTCAACAATGGGAGCCGCAGCTTCCGCGTCAACCGACTTCGCGTCTAGACCATCTTCGGCGAATAAAACCGAAGAGGCCGCTGCCATGGCTATAACTGGACGCAAAAAATTCATGCGGGATTATATAGCTTGGACGCGGCCTCGAAAAGGGCCGCGCCCAAACTGTCAATTATCTGGCGGAACGCCTGCGCACGAACGCAAAACCAAGCATCAGCGCGCCAAAGAGGGCGGCAAACTGAGCGGGTTCGGGCACAATGTTATATGTTATGTTGTCGAGCGCAAAATACGCGGGAGCGAGAGCGCCATAGTCGTTGTAGTTGTCTGTCCAGAGTTCAAAATAAAGACCGAGCAAGCCGTCTTCTTCGTTGAGTCTCGTCAAATCGGCGGAAACCCAGCCGTCAGCGACGCCGGATACGTCAGAAAGAATAATGCTCACGTAATCGGTGGTATGGTCACCCTGTCCGTTTATACCGTATACGCGTACTTCCTGCTTGAAGAACTCGTCAGCATCGTTGAACTTCGATGTGAAATGGTCATAAGACACAAGCGTATTGGCTACCGACACGCCGGTAATTTCAACCAATTCATTGAAAACGACAGAGCCGGCAGTGGAGTCCGACAAACCGCTGCCATTATGCTGGCTGCCAAAAAACACGCCATACGCGCCGCCCACAACACCGTCGGCGTCAGTGCCATTCACGGAAGTATACTGGCCTTTTTCCCCGGCATTTATGTAGACCAACGGATCGGTGCTTACGCTGGTGTCGCTGCAATTGGAAACATTTATGCCGTTCCATGAATACATCCAATACGGGGCTTCGGTGGTGCCCCAATCATGATTCAACCAGTTGAAGCCCACGGTTGCGCCTACTTTGTCCGGGCCCGAAATCAGGGCGAGGTTCTCGTCGTAATGGTAGCCGCTGTCCTGGACCGTAGTCGAACGGTTGGCGTCGTATATCGGATTGCCCCCCGTGAAGTCAAAAACTCCGGCGGAAGCCGGGTTTGCAATAGCGCATGCGCAAAGCGCAAACGCCGCGCCGAGCGCGTTTATCTTATTTGTAGATGCCATTTTATTTTCCTTTTCTCGTTAAATCTCGTGCGGATTCGCGAAACAAAAAACGAAATCCTGCCGGGAAAAGTTTTGGCATCCGCCCCTGCCGGCCGTACAAAACGCCGGAGGCAAAAATACGCAAAAATCCATATGCGCGGTTTCCGTATTTCCTTTCGCGAGAAATATTGGAGCATCTGCACACACGTCTACTGGCTTGTCCCAAAGGCTGTTAAGCCGCGCTCCGGCGCCTTCCCGCTGTCTTGCAGCAGTGGCGTAGCCGGGGCTTTCAGGAATTACAGAGGCGCGACCGCGTCCGATTTTCACGGACTTCCGTTTGTGAACAGATGTCGCCCCTGCCGCTTTCGCGGCGGGCTGAAAGCTCTTTAAAAGAGCCTGTGTAAAAAGAACTGTCTGGTATAAATCTTCCAAAGGGGCGGAAAGTCAAGCGATTTCCGTTTTTCTGCGAATAATCTTGAAGCTTTCCGCGCAATAATGCAGATTGCGGGGAAATTTTTTACACGCATATGGAAAGCAGCAAGAAGAAGAAGACAGCGATAGAGCCAACGAGGGAGCAGGACTACCCCGAGTGGTACCAGCAGGTTATCAAGGCCGCCGATCTGGCGGAGAACAGCCCCGTGCGCGGATGCATGGTGATAAAGCCCTGGGGCTATTCGCTGTGGGAGAACATCCAGCAGAATATGGACAAGATGTTCAAGGACACCGGCCACACCAACGCCTATTTCCCGCTTTTCATCCCCGTAAGCTACCTTGAAAAGGAGGCCGAACACGTCGAGGGCTTCGCCAAGGAATGCGCTGTCGTCACGCATTCGCGCCTCGTTCCCGGCGAGGACGGCAAGCTTGTGCCGGCGTCGCCGCTCGAAGAGCCGCTCATCGTGCGCCCCACTTCGGAAACCATCATCGGCGAAATGTACGCGCGCTGGGTGCAGTCGTACCGCGACCTTCCCATACTCATAAACCAGTGGGCGAATGTAGTCCGCTGGGAAATGCGCACGCGCCTATTCTTGCGGACGGCTGAATTCCTCTGGCAGGAAGGCCACACCGCGCACGCCACCGAGGCCGAAGCCGTAGAGGAAACCGAAAAGATGCTCGAAGTGTACCGGGTTTTCGCCGAAGAATACATGGCCATGCCCGTCATCACGGGGCTCAAGACCGAAGGCGAGAAATTCCCCGGCGCAGTAAACACCTACTGCATTGAGGCGATGATGCAGGACCGCAAGGCGCTGCAGGCGGGAACCTCGCATTTCCTCGGGCAGAATTTCTCGAAGGCCAGCGGCATAAAATTCCTCTCTGAAAGCGGCGTCCAGGAATACGCATGGACGACGAGCTGGGGAACATCGACGCGCCTAATCGGCGGCATGATAATGACGCACTCCGACGACGACGGCCTAGTGCTTCCCCCGCGCCTCGCGCCTTTGCATGTGATAATACTGCCCGTGCTCCACGACGAATCGGCAAAGAACTCCGTCTTGGAATACTGCGAAAGCCTGAAAAAAGAAATTGCGGCCAAAACATACGCCGGACGCGAAGTCCGCGTGGATATCGACAAGCGCGACCTGCGCGGCGGCGAAAAGATGTGGGGCTGGGTGAAGAAGGGCGTTCCGCTGCGAGTGGAAGTGGGCCCGCGCGACATCGCCAAAGACTCGCTATTTGTGGCGCGCCGCGACACCGGCGAAAAGAAGCCCGTCTCGCGCGAAGAATTCGTCGCCAACCTGCCCGCGCTCCTTCAGGAAATCCAGGACAATCTTTTTGCCCGCGCCAAAAAATACCGCGACGAAAATTCGGCCGAAATCACAAACAAGGAAGACTTCTACGCGTACTTCACGCCGAAGAACGAAAAGAAGCCCGAAATGCACGGCGGCTTCGCGTTCGCCGACTACGACGGATCGGAAGAAGTTGAAGACATGCTCCGCAAAGACCTCAAGGTGACGGTGCGCTGCATACCGCTCGAAGGCGGCAAGCCCAAGGGCGACAAGTGCATCTTCACGGGCAACCCCGCAAAATACCGCGCGGTGTTCGCGAAGTCTTACTGATTATAGAATAGAAAACACTTTAAGAGGCCGCAAAAATGCGGTCTCTTTTTTTGAGCCAAATACATAATGCAATGCGCAGCCAGTTCGCAATTCAAGCCGTGGAGGGGAGGCAACTTTCATTCCAAACTCGTGCAACTGCCCCAACATTGATTTAAAAGCTCACAACGCACACACGCATACGCCCGCCCTGCACCGTGCGGGGTGTGGGCGCCGCGCCTGGCCCACATATGCCCCTAGAGCTTTATGTGCTTCGCAAACTATTTGGGGGCAGCAAGCTCCGCTTTGGATAAAAACTCTCATCCCTTCGTCGGCAAAAAACTACGGGCTGCCGATTTTCAGGGCATATAATCTCTATAACAGAGAGCGCAATTTTTGCTCGAATGCGGCGACATCAGGATACTTCGGCTCCTCAAAATATCCCTCTTTGCCTGAAAGCCCCAATTTCTCGCGCTTCGACAAACCGAGTTTGTGGTAGGGTATTATTTCGAATTCAGTCTTTTTATTAAGAGACTTTATCAGCCCCGCCAACGACGAAAGATATTCTTCGCTGTCGTGAAGCTCGGGGATGAATAAAATGCGCAGCCTTATGTTTGCGCCGGAATCGGAAAGCTTTTTCAGGTTGTTCGAAACGAGCTCAAAGCTCGCGCTCGTATATTTCTTGAGTATTTCCGCGTCGAGCGCCTTAACGTCCCAAAGCCACAGGTCTGTGTATTCGGCAAGCGCCAGCAAATCTTCCGTCCGCCCCTGCCCCGAAGTTTCTATCGCCGTGTGCACGCCGTTTTCGCGCGCGCCTTTCAGCAGTTCAAGCGCGAACTTCGGCTGGGCCAGCGCCTCGCCGCCCGACAGCGTTACGCCGCCGCCCGAATTGCCGTAATAGGATGAGTCTTTCAGAATCTCGCCTAGAACTTCGTCAGACGAAACCGTACGGCCCACTTTTTCGATCGCGCCGTACATGCAGGCGTCAGCACAGAGGGAGCAGCCTTTGCAGCGTTCTTTGCGCAATTCGGCGTTCATAAGCGTCTCGTGGGCGGCATGGTGCGGGCAGATGCGCTCGCACTCGCCGCAGCCCGCGCACTTCACCGCGTGAAAAAGCGGCTCGGGCGAAAAGTTCTGCGACTCCGGGTTGTGGCACCACGCGCACCTCAGCGGGCACCCTTTGAAAAATACGGTCGTGCGGATTCCCGGACCGTCGTGCGTGCAGAAATGCTGGATGTCGAATATTGTGCCTTTTTGCTCCATGCAAATGTACGATGCTATTAGGGTGTGTTAATACAATTATAACAGTTTTTGGCGAACACTTTTTGCGTTTCACTGCGTTTGTTTTGCCGTTTTGAGAGAGAGCGTAATGAATTACGTGACCTCTCAAAACGGCAAAACAATACTCGCGCAACATCGAAAATTGCTGCGCCAAAAAAAATAAACAATTAAATATCAATGCCTTGCAGGAATCATTCTGTTTCATTGTGTTAACACACCCTAGAGACTATTTTAATCGCGCCAAGATTTTTATTTTTTTGGTTGATTTGCCCAAAAGACCTATCAAAATATAAACTAGATATAAAACAATGTTTTAAATAAGAAAGACAAAAAAGCTTTCAATATTGAAAAGATATACCACAATATAAACTAATTTGGGAGGATTAGTAATGAATACCAATAACGGAATATCACGCGGCGACTTTATTAAAAAATCTTCACTCGGGCTTTGCGCGCTGTTCGCGGGTCTGAATGCGAAGGCCGTAACCAAGACCGAAGTGGCGGCGCCTGTGAGCGAAAAGACGCTCAATGTAAACTGGAGCGCACCCTGGCAGCCCGAACGCCCGCAGCGTTTGAGCGCCATCACGCACCATCTGGCAGAACTCGGCCTGGCCGGCACGCACGGCAAGAGCCTGACACCCGCCAACTGGGCTTTCCCCGAAGGCGCGAACCCCGCTTTCTCGCTCACGACGAAATATGCGCTCGCGGCCATGAGCGTCGCGCAGAACGCGCCGCTTAGGATCCTTCCCGGCGAACTCATCGTGGGCTCGGCCACACTCCGCGAAGGGGCGCAGCACCGCGTTCCGCTTCTGAACGTCGGCTCGGTCAGCCACACTACGGTCGGCTTCGACCGCGTGCTCGACATCGGCTACAAGGGACTGCGCAAGGAAATCAACGAGCGCCTCGCGCGCGGCGGCCTCGACGCCCACGGAACGGAACTTCTCGAAGCCATGCTCGGCTGCCTCGACGCCGCCAACGTTTGGAACAAGCGCAACATCGCCCTGCTCGAAGAGATGAAAGGCAAGGCGGGCGAAAGCGAAAAGGAATTTTACCAGAACATAATCGACACGCTCAAAAACGTGCCCGAAAACAAGCCGCGCAGCTTCCGCGAAGCCGTGCAGTCGCTGTGGTCGATGTACGCGTTCCAGCGAATCATGGGCAACTGGTCGGGTCTCGGCCGCGTCGACAAGATGCTCTGGCCCTACCTGAAGAAGGATTTGGACTCCAAGAAAATCACGCTCGACGAAGCGCGCGAACTTGTCGCGCACTTCTGGGTGAAGGGCACGGAATGGATCGGCGAGCACAACCCGACCGGCGACGCGCAGTTCTACCAGAACGTGATTCTCGGCGGCATTGACGCCAAGGGCCGCGAAGTGACAAACCCCGTCACATACCTCATTCTCGACGTCGTGGAAGAACTCCACATAAGCGACTTCCCGATAGCCGTGCGCATTAACGACAAGACCCCCGAAAAGCTTTTCCGCCGCATAGCGGAAGTGCAGCGCTTCGGCGGCGGCATCGTTTCGATGTACAACGAAAAGGTCGCCATAGAGGCCATGGTCAAGTTCGGCTACCCGCTAGAAGAAGCCCGCGAATACACGAACGACGGCTGCTGGGAAATAATCGTGCCCGGCAAAACCACCTTCCTTTACTGGCCCGCCGACATGATGGCGCCGCTCTCGCGCGCGCTCAAGCTTTACGACAACAGCCCTGTAGACTACGCCGACTTCGATTCGCTCTACACGGCGTTCCTCGGCGAACTGAGCGCAGAAATCGCGAACATGAACCACCACCTCGACGGGGCTTTCATGGACCACGAAAACACCCAGCCGCTCATCTCGATGTTTGTCGAAGGCTGCGTCGAAAGCGGCAGGGGCTACAACGAGCGCGGCTCGAAATACACCGTAAACGGCATACACTTCGGCGGCGTGACCGACACGGCCAACAGCCTGTACGTGCTCAAAAAGCTCGTGTTCGAGGAAAAATACATTCCGCTCGGCGACTTCGTAAACATTCTGCGCACAAACTGGGAGGGCAAGGAAGGCCTGAGAAAGCTCATCCAGAAGCGCTTCGAATTCTTCGGAAACGACAACGCCGAAAGCGACGCAATGATGGTGCAGGTTTTCAACGACTACACCGAAATCGTCGGACAGACCAAGGAGCGCGCGGGCCTCAAGCGCCCCGCCGGCATAAGCACCTTCGGGCGCGAGATAGACTGGCGCATGGCTCGCAGGGCCTCGCCGCTAGGCAGCAAGGTGGGCGACATCCTCGCCACGAACTGCTCTCCGACGCCCGGAACCGACGCCAAGGGTCCGACGGCCGTCCTTAACTCCTACTGCAAGCTCGACTTCACAAGGTGCCCCAACGGCGCAACCGTGGAGCTGAAAGTTTTGCCCGACTCAGTAAAAGGCGAAAACGGCATTGCCGCGCTGGTGGGCCTCGCAAAGACTTTCCGCGACAAGGGCGGCTTCTACATGCACATAGACGTTGTGGACACTTCCACGCTCATCGACGCCCAAATGCACCCCGAGAAGTACCCCAACCTGCCCGTGCGAGTTGCGGGATGGTCGGCGCGCTTCAATACGCTGTGCAAGGACTGGCAGGACATGATAATACAGCGCACGCAGCAGATTGCGTAGCGCAAGAGCACAAAAAAAGCGCCGCAATTTGCGGCGCTTTTTTTATACCATTAATCCTAAAACTGCGGATGGCAGATGATGGTGTCGCCCGCAAGCACGCTGCAGTCTTCGCCTGTCGCCCAGATTTCGTCATTGACGAGAACCTTGAAGCATACGCTGCCGTTGGGAACGAGCTGCTCCCAAAGCCATTCGTCCGGTCCGATGGACTGCATGGCCACGCCCTTCTGCCAGTCGAGACCTGCGCCGACGCCGCGGATGAACAGGGCGTTGCCCCAGCCCGCGTCGAACTTTGCGATAACCCTTGTGAGCTTGTTCGGCTTGGATTCCGCCTTGGAGGCGGGCTTCTTAGCCGCTGCGGTCTTTTTCACCGAGGGTTTCTTTGCCGCAGCCTTTTTGGCTGCCGCTGTTTTAGTAGTAGTTTTATTAGTTGATTTCTTTTCTGCGGCCATTTTTTTCATGTCCTTTCTGCCGTAGCAACCTTTCGGAAACTCCGGCATTGTTCTAATTGTATCGCACAAACCGTTCCGCCATTTCAAGCATAATCCGCAATCTGTAGAATATGCAAATATAGGTGTATCATTAATATTAGACAATGCATGCTGACATAAGTTCAAGCGATTTCAAGCATTTTTGTCAACCTAACCGCTTAATAATAAATATCTAACAAAAAAGCGGAAAGGCCGCAGCCCCTCCGCTTTTAAAATTTTTGATAAAAAGCGCCAATTATTCGCCCTTATTGGGGCCTGAGACTTTCTCAATCATCTCGCTTACAACGGTGTTTGAAGTGATGCGCCCGAAAGCGTCCTGATAGTTTTCGACCATTGTGGCGAATCCGGCGGCCTCCGTCTGTTCGGGGGCGTAGAATTTTTCGAGGTAGAAAATATAGCCGTTGTTGCCTACAGTCTGCATTTTTGAAACAGTCCCGGCCTTCATGTTGGAAAGTGCGCCGAGAGCGTTATAGGCCTGAAGGACGGACTGGGGCGCGCCCGTGGGATCCGACATCGAGAAGTTCTGAACCTTTTCAACCTTGGCGCCGTTTTCCTTGGCGACATCTTCGAAAGACTTGCCTTCCGCTACCGCGGCTTTGAGCGCGTCGTCGAGCTTGGCGCCCTTCTCGGCGAAGAGGCGGGCCTTTTCGCCGGCAACGTAGTTGGCTTCAACCTTATCCTTGACGTCGGCAAATTCCGGAACGTACGAGGCGAGCTTTTCCTTGAGAATCACGACATACGCGCCGTCCTGCTCGACGACAGGGTCGGAATAGAAAAGGTTTTCGTCGAGCTTGAAGCCCGCGCCCGCTATTGACATAGTCACGCCTTCGGGCAGCGAGTTGTCGGTGGTGCGTATGGCGGGAAGTGTGGAAACTTTCAGTTCGGGATTGCCTAGAATCGCGGTGATCCTTTCGTCGCCGAACTTGGCTTCGGAATCGTACACGCCCATCACGAATTCTTCGGCGGCGGTCGAGGCCATGCGCTGCGATTCGCCGAGGAGATAGTCGGAAACCACTTTTTCCCTTATTTCGGAAAGCTGGGGAATATAGGGTTTGCCGTCGCGCTGTTCCATGTACTTGCGCATGTTTGTGCCGTAGAACGCGGAAAGCTGCTCGTCGGTCGGGGCGGAAATTTTCGCGGCGAAATCCTTCGCGGGGAAAAACACCGTCTGGAGAACATAGCCGTCGCCGATTCTGTAGCTTTCGGCGTTGAGCTTGAAATAGTTTTCGAGGATTTCCTGCGTCACGGGGATTTCGGGCTTGAAGTCGGCGAACGAGAGCGTCGCCATTTCAAAGTCGTACTTGCCGTAGTAGCGGTTGTACTGCTCCTCTATCTCCGCCTTGAGGCCGTATCCGGGGCCGCCGATGAGCTCGGCGATCTTCGTGGTCATGGCGTTTTCGGCGACAATCGCGTTGAACTCGGCCTCGCCTATGCGCAGCTGCGACTTGAATTCGTTCCAGCGCTGTTCGCTGAACTTTCCGCTTTCGTCAAAGAAATATGGAGAATTGCGCACATAGTCGGCGACTTCCGCGTCTGAAATCCCGCGCATGCCGAGCTCGTTGGCGACAGACAGCAGGTAGGCCTTGCGCAGCATGAGCATTTCAAGCTGCTGGGCGTTGCGGACGTTCGCGCCCGCGAACACGGCCTCCATGTACGCCTTGTTCCTGAGGCTTTCGCTGGTGGCGGCGCTGGAGAGGTCGAAACCGTAAAAGTTCTTCTTGTAGTCGAGCAGTCCGCCGCGCGGGCTGTCGCCAAAGAACGGCACCGCGCCGATCGTGAATACAAAGGCGATTATGATGAAAAACAGCAAAACGCTGAAGACAACTTTGTGGTGTTTCTGAAGGGCTATTTGAATCCAAGTAATCATACTGTAAAATTTTGAAGTTACTCATACTACTTAGCCGCGCCCCCCTGTCAATATTTGAAAGCTTTTTAAATGTCTTTCTTGTCTCGGCCCGAAAAAGCCTTTTACTTAAGAAACATGGCAAAATCTATCGACACGGCTTTCGTGCTGGCCGCCGGCTACGGCAAACGCCTCGCGCCGCTTACGGACATGCTTCCCAAGCCGCTGCTGCCCGTAAACGGCAAGCCCATGCTTTGCCATATTTTCGACAAACTGACTGAAGCCGGCATATCGCGCATATTTGTCAACACCCACCATCTGGCCGGAGAATACGAAAAGGCCTTCGCAAGCTCGCGCGGCGAAAACGGCGCGTACCGCTTCAAAAACGCCGAAATTATGTTCATCAGGGAGGAAGAAATCCTCGACACTGGCGGCGGCCTGAAAAACGCCCTTCCGCTGATCGGCGACCAAGCCCCGGTACTCGTCCACAACGGCGACATATTTTTCGACGCCCCCATCCGGGACTTTCTGAATTTCGCCGAAAAACATGCTGGAGATGAAAGCGCGGCCGCCACGCTCTGCCTGCGCGGCGACGGCGCCCTGCTCAATGTAGCGACAAAAAACGGCCATATAGTCGACATGCGCAAAACCACCGGCGCCCCCTTCGAAAAGGAAATGCAGTTCACTGGAGTGTTTGTCGCAAATCCGCCGCTTTTGAAGTCGCTGAAAAACTTTACCGCAGACAAATTCTCCATAGTGGAAGCCTTTATCGAAGCGATTAAAAAAGACTCCAAATCTATCCCGTTTTTCGAGGAGAACCGCGGGCGCTGGACGGATATCGGCACGCCCGAACAGTATGTTGAAATAAACGCAAACTCCGCCCCCACCCTCTATGGACGGCTCGCGGAGCTGAAAATTTCCGGCTTTCACGCAGCCAAAACAGCCCCGATAACCAAAGGCGGCTCGGCGCGCGATTTCTTCAGGTTCGAAACGCCCGACGGAGAAAAGCTAATCGCGTGTTTTTACTCCGACGAAAAGCGCGAGAATTTCCTATACGCGCCCATCGCGGAGTTTCTCGGGCGGCAAGGCTTCCCCGTCCCGCAAATAGCTTTCCACGACAAGGGCAAACGCATGCTCGTTATGACCGACGCCGGAACGCGCGATCTCGCGTCGGTAAAGGACAACATCCACCTATACAGGCAGGCGATAAGGCACGTAAAAAAGCTCCATACCGAAATCAGCGCGGAGTTTGAAAAATCGCCGTTCGAGCTCAGCCCGCAGTTCGACGAAGCCCTTTACAACTGGGAGCAAAACTACTTTTTCGACGAGTGCGTGCGCGGCAGGTTCGCCCTCGGCGCGGAAAGGCCCGAACGCGAATTCGCGGAAATAAAGAGGAGGCTTTTGAGCGAAAAAAAAGTCCTCCTGCACAGGGACTTGCAGTCGCAAAACATAATCGTCTCCGACAGCGGCGAGGATGTGTCTTTCATCGACTTCCAGGGCATGCGCCTCGGCTGCGCCCAATACGACCTCGCTTCCCTGCTCTTCGACCCATACGTTTCCCTTTCCTATGAGGCCAGAGGCGAGCTCTTCGAAGAGTACGAAAACGCCGCCCCGCACCTAGACTGCGCCGGCAAAAAACTTTTCCACACTGCCGCCGTCGAGCGGCTCATGCAGGCGCTCGGCGCCTACGGGTTCCTCTCGTCCAAGCGCGGCAAAAAAGAATACGAAAACTACTTCGCCCCCGCCCTCGAAAACCTGATATACTGCGCCGGACATGCAGGGCTTGCAGAAATAGAAAAGTTAGCCCAAAGCTGCCAAGAGAAACTTTAATAATATCGTTTTAAAAGCGGGGCTCATAGCCGCCCCGCTCCCCGCCTAGGAAGCGCAGCTTCCATTCCTGATGCTTCGCATCGCTATGGATGTGTGGGTGTTCCCCTGCCTGTCATCCTATGGTCTGATGTGGTTTTGCCGCAATTTGAAGCATTGCCGTTCCTCCTTCGCGCAAAGCGCTCCTCAGAACTTCGGCAACCCTTCGGGCTAAAGTGCTTCAAATTGCGGCAAAAATACACAGGGCATCGTTTTAAACACGAACACTCTTTGTATCTAGGGTTTGTCTAACAGAGCGCGCCCTCGGGCGCGCAGTGACTTATAAATAATAACCAACACAGGTTCGATATAACCTCGTTGCGAAGCCTACGAAAACAAAGAGCATAGTGTAACCCGAAAGTATTCTCTTTAGCGGCATCGCGCTTACACACTGCAACCATAAGCGCGACAGCGATTATGAAGAGAGAGAAAGGTTTATTCGTAAAAATGCCCTACGGGCATTTTTAGGGCATGTCCGCGCATCAGCGGGCTTGCCCGGCGTATAAACATTTCTAACGAGACTTGGCCTGTTCGTCATTACATTCAGTTCCTCTAACACAAGCTATCCGCAAATCAGCCATTGCGCAAGCAAGGCGGAAGGTTCAGAACAATCAAGGTCAATGAGGAACGGAGTTCCGAGGTGCAGGCGTGCCTGCTAGCGGGGGTCTTAGGGGGCAGCAATTCAAGCCGAAGGCGCGAATACGACAATTTTGCTTCGCAAAATTGCCCGGAGGGCGAGACGGCCTGCGCTAGCAGGTGCGAGTCAATGCGCCCCCTATCTATAAGCCGACCGCAACAAGCGGCCATGAGCCCCGCCATATAAAAACAAAAAAGGGCGCATATATGCGCCCCCTATTTACAACGGAACTCCCTAAGAAATTTTTTCGAACACGTCTACGCGGGCGGGTGGGATGTTCATAAAGACTTTTGAGGCGTCTATGTGGCGCATTTTTTCGAAGCCCATTCTTACGGGGCTGCGTTTGAGGTTGTAGGTGAACTGGATGAATCTGCCGCCTGCTGGGAGGGCCGCTTCTACTTCGGAGAGTATTTTGTGCACGACCTCTTTGGGGAGGCTTATGAGGGGGAGGCTTGAGACCACGGCGCAGATGCGGGCGGTGTCGGCGCCTACGATGTCGCGGAGGTCTTCCGCGCTTCCGTTGACTATTTTCGCGCTTGGGAATTTGCGTTCAAGGTGAGGAATCAGCGAGGAGTCGAACTCTATGCAGTAGAGCTTGCAGTCTTTCGCGAGGCCGGAATCGACGAGGTGCTTGGTTATGGCTCCGGTGCCGGGGCCGAGCTCGACGATGACGCCGCATTTGCGGTTTATGCCGCTGACCATTTTCTTCGCCAGAAATCTTGAGCTCGGGCAGACCGTGCCCATCTGGCGCGGGTTTTTCAAGTAGCGGAAGAATATTTTTGCAGTGTCGGTTAAGATTTTCACGTGGGGTTTAAGGCGATAGTAAGTTGTGCAAGCGTAAGGGGTGGTCACTGCGGCTGGTAAATGTCGTGCAGGCGTATCATGCCGACGCATTTTCCGGATTCCACGACGGGCAGGACCGAAATTTTTGAGGTGCGCCCTTCCATGAGGCTGACGGCCCTGCCGAGGGAAGCGTCTGGTTCGACGCATATGGGCGATTTTGTCATGATGTCGGCGCATTTCACCGAGTCGAGGTCGACGACGGTCTGGAGCATCCTGCGCAGGTCGCCGTCGGTCATGAAGCCTTCGAGGGTCATATCGGGGTCTAGTATGCACGCGGCGCCGAGGGGTTTGCGCGTCATTTCGATAACGGCCTCGCGGATCGTGCTTTCGGGCTTGGCCACCGCGCAATGGCCGATGGGATGCATTACGTCGCAGACTTTGAGCAGGAGGTTCCTGCCCAGCTGGCCGGCGGGATGGAATTTGGCGAAATCTTCCTTGGAAAAGCCGCGGGCCTTCATGATCGCGCACGCGAGGGCGTCGCCCATTGCGAGCGCGAGTGTCGTGGAGTTTGTGGGAACTATGCCAAGCGGGTCGGCTTCGCCGCATGAAGTGGCGTCTAGGACGATGTCGCTGTCGCGGCCCATGGGGGAGTCTAGGTTTCCGATAAGCGCGATTATGGGCGAATTGAATTTCTTAAGAATGGGCATGAGCCTTATGCATTCGACAGTCGCGCCGCTGTTGGAAATGAGAAGGGTCGGATCGCCCGGCTCGTATACGCCCAGGTCGCCGTGGACGGCGTCGCAGGCATGCATGAAAACGGCGGGCGTGCCGGTGCTCGAAAGCGTGGCGGCAAGCTTCTGCCCGATAAGGCCGGACTTGCCCACGCCGCACACGAGCAGCTTCCCCTTGTGTTCCATAATCGTGCGGACGGCCTTCGCGAAATTTCCATCAAGCCTTTTGGCCGCGCCGGTTATGGCGTTGGCTTCGCTGTGAAGAACGTCTGACGCGAGGGAAATTAGTTCGGAATCTTTCATCATGCCCTCTTCAAAAACTCCTCGGCTTCGGCAAGGTCTTCGGGGGTGTCGATGCCGATGGACGCGTATTCGGTCTCTATGACCTCGAATTTGTATCCGGCCGCGATATAGCGCAACTGTTCGAGCATCTCGCATTTTTCAAGCGGGCTTTCGGGAAGCGAGGAATACCTTGCAAGCGCCTTTGCCGAATAGCCGTAGATACCTATGTGCTGCCAGTAGGCGAATTTTTCAAGCCATTTTTCAGGATTCGGCTCGCCGCGCATGTAGGGCAGCGGGCTGCGGCTGAAATATATGGCGTCGCCGGAGTCGTCGCGCAGAATCTTCACAACATTTGGGTTTATAAGCGCCTGCGCGCTTTCAATTTTGCGTCCCGCTGTGACCAGGTCGGAATGGCCGTCTTGGTGCGCCTGTATGATGGCGTCTATAAGCTTAGGGTCGATAAAGGGTTCGTCGCCCTGCACGTTTACAACAAAGTCTGCGTTGATTTCGCCAAAAGCCTCAATGATGCGCTCCGTACCCGAGTTGCATGTCTCGCTCGTCATTATGACCTGCGCGCCCATGTTTTCGGAAAATTCCTGAATCTCAAGGCTGTCGGTCAGTATCACTATTTTCTCGGCGAGCTCGCTTTTTTTGCACTGCCCGTAGACGCGTTCTATGACGGCCTTTCCGCCGAGCAGCGCCAGCGCCTTTCCGGGAAAGCGTTTGGAGGACATCCTTGTAGGAATGGCAATGGCCGAGCCGAGCATCATGGCGCCGGCCGTACTGTTTAGCTCATTCCACCACTGGCGGCTTTCGTCATAGTCCGACGTGGGTTCCTCAATGTAAAGCTTGTACACTATAAAGGCGGCGAGCAGCAGGAAAAGCACGCCCAAAATCCTGTTAAAGGCGCGGTACTTTCCGCGGGATATGCCCCACGACTTGAAATACGAGGCCCCGTACTTTTCATCGTACGTCTCTTTTTTGCGCAACAAAAAGAATGCCGCTATGACGAGCGGCACGACAACCGCCGCGACCTCGAGTATTGCTATAATGGCGCCTTTCATCTATATGTAAATTCCTTCTCTAGATTCAAAAGTGTTAAAATACCGGCGTCAAACAGTTTTTCAAGCCCCTTTCACGAGGCCGTTTTTGACTTCCGCAATTACATAGTCAAGCTGCTCGCGCGTCAGTTCCGGATAAATAGGTAGCGCCAAGGTATGTTCGGCGGCATATTCGGCCCGGGGGAAATCGCCCTTCCGATAGCCGAGTTTTGCGAAGCATTCCTGCATGTGCAGCGGAAGCGGGTAATAAATTTCGCAGCCTATGCCCTTTTCCTTCAAATGCGCCATCAGCGCGTCGCGGTTAGGCACCGATATAACGTACTGGTTGTATATCGACCTGTTCCCGTTTTTTATGACGGGGCGCTTGATTTCTTCGACGTCCCCGAAGCCCGCGTCGTAAACCGAAGCGTTGCGGCGGCGCATTTCGCCCCATTTGTCAAGGTGCGGAAGCTTCACCGATATGCCCGCCGCCTGCATGGCGTCGAGGCGGAAATTGCCGCCCACGTGCTTGTGGTAATACTTGGGCTCCATACCGTGGTTGCGGATTTCGCGCAGCTTTTGTGCCAAAGTGCTGTCGTTTGTTACAATCATGCCGCCATCGCCCAAGCCGCCGAGGTTTTTGGACGGGAAAAAGCTCAACCCTGCGCAGTTTCCGAAATTGCCCACTTTCACGCCGTTGCGCGAGGCGCCTATCGCCTGCGCGCCGTCCTCAATAACGGCGAGGCCGTGCTTCTTGGCTATCGCCGAAACCTTTTCCATATCGGCGCACTGCCCGTAAAGGTGCACGGGGATTATCGCCTTCGTCTGCGGCGTGATTTTCGATTCCAGCGAGTCAACGTCGATATTGTACGTATCGGGATCGATGTCGGCAAACACCGGGCGTGCGCCCGCGCGCCAAACGCATCCGGCAGTGGCAAAAAAAGTGTATGTGGGTATTATGACCTCGTCGACCGGCCCCATGTCTAACGGAGAGCGGTACACGCCAAGAGCCATCAGGGCTGCCAGCAGCGCATCCGTGCCGCTCGAAACGCCAACGGCCTCCGCCGTGCCCGAGTACTGCGCCACGGCCTCTTCAAGTTTCGCGACATACGGGCCGCCTATGAAATACTGGCTCTCCAGTATTTCATTCAAAACTTTCTGGGTTTCTTCGCGCAGACCTGCATACTGCGCCTTCAAATCTAAAAGAGGTACGTTCATAAAATTAATCCGTCACTTAAATACTAAAAAAAACGAAAGCGCAAGCAAGTAAACACCCTTCACAAGGCGTTTATTTGTCTTGCAAGAAGGTTTTTTTGGGTTATGTAAATTGATTATAAGAAATCCTACTTATCAATTAATCGTAAATACTTATGAAAAAACAACCCGCTAAAAAGACGGCCGCAAAAGCAGCGGCGAAATCAACAGTAAAAAAAGCGGTCGCCCCCAAGGCGGCCAAAGCCCCCGCAAAGAAAGCCCCGGCCAAGAAGGCTCCCGCCAAAAAGGCCGGCAAAAAGGGAAAATGCGGCGGCTCGTGCGGATGCGGCAGCGACAAGTCGTTCTGCTTCGAAACCCTCATCTCCGAAATTTTCAACCAGCTCGGCGACACCCAGAACCTCTCCGAACTCATGAAGGACTACTTCTTCACGGAACTCCTAAAGCGCGGCATCGACGAATCCGTCGCAAACGCCCTCGCCAACAAGATCTCCGTAGAAATCGAAAACTTCGAAGCCAATATCGACATTATCGAAGACGAAGACTAATCCGGATTTTTATTCGCATAAGGGCGCTTCAACCGAAGCGCCTTTTTTGTTTTTTATACGCGGGGCTCATAGCCGCCCCGCGCCCCGTCTAGGCGCAAGCTGCGCCGGGGCATAGTGTGGTTGGTTATTGCTGAATCTTCCGCATTGCATTCGCAATGGCTGATTGTTTATCTCTCACGTTTCTCTTATAAGAAAAATATGGCAATATGCGACCTATCTCGCAGCTACAAGTCTTTATTGCCGGGCGAGAGCCTCGCCGGGCATTGTGGGGCTTAAGCCCCAACAGGCGGATTTGCTACGCAAATTCTTCCGCCTTCCCCCATCTAACCCGGGCAGGCTAAAACTATATTCAATGCATATAGTTTTACAATAAAGCCTCGGGGCGGTCTTTACACGATTCTACGAAGCTTGGTTCTTAATCACTCTACTTGTTAAGCGGTTTAATTACCTGCTCATTCACTAGCGTTCTTTCGCATCGCTGTTTGGAATGTGCGTATAATCAAACTCACTTTGCACAACTCAAGCCTATTACAGAACAAAGAACGCAGTCAACTCGCTTGCGCTCCATATCGCTTTAGACTGGCGATCGCAATAGCGGTCGCCACATGATGCGCCGTTTATCGCATGTGCATGCACATCGATAAACGGTGAAGCTACCGTAAGCAGTTCGCGTTTCTTCCTGTATGCTATTATCTAAATCAACGGCAATAAAGTATTCAGCCATTGCGCTTCGCGCAATGCGGAAGATACAGAAACAAACAACAACAAGGAGGAACGGCAGTTCCGAGGTGCAGGCGTGCCTGCTAGGCGGGGCGCGGGGCGGCTATGAGCCCCGCGTTTCAAAGGCGGCCTACTTTGACATTTCGAGCATTTTCTCGATGGGCCTGCGGGCGGCGTCCATTTGTTCTTTGGAGAGTTTGATTTCGGGGGAGAGATTTTCGAGGCACGCGAGGAGTTTTTCGGGGGTGTTCATGAGCATATTCCTGCAGTGCTGTGCCAGGCCGCGGGACGAGCGTGCGGCGATAAAGGTTTTGTCGGGAATTTCACGCTGGAAGCGGTGAATCATTTCGACGACGGTTGCGATTATGAATTTGTCGCTTGGGTGCTCGCGGCAGAATTTTATCATTTTCTCGGTGCTGCATACGCAGTCTGAGACGTCGCGCACGGGTTTTGGGCATTCGGGGTGGCTTACCACGGGAGCGCCATTGAACGCTTTTTTGAGGGCAACGAGGTCGTCGGCCTGGTATTTGGTGTGGGCCCAGCAGTATCCGTTCCACAGGATCATGTCCCTGCCCGTCTGCTCGACGATCCACGAGCCGAGGTGCTGGTCGGGACAGAAGATTATTTTCCGGTCGGCGGGAATCTGCTTTACGATGTCGAGTGCGTTGCCGCTTGTGCAGATGATGTCGCTTAGCTCCTTTACGCCCGCGCTGCAGTTGATGTAGGAAATTACGATGGCGTCCGGGTGCTTCTTTTTGAATAGGGCCAGCTCCATGGGCTCGCAAAGCTCCTCGAGCGAGCATCCCGCGGCGTGGTCGGGAAGCACGACGGTCTTTTCGGGATTGAGGATTTTGGCGGTTTCGGCCATGAAATCCACGCCGGCGAAGGCTATGACGTCTGCGTCGGTGTTCTTTGCCTCGCGGGAAAGCCCGAGGGAGTCGCCGACATAGTCCGCGACCTCCTGAATTTCGCGGCACACATAGTTGTGGGCCAGAATCACGGCATTGCGCTCCTTTTTGACTTCAAGGATGCGCTTCTGGACGTCCGTAAGCGGCTTGGGCTCACAGTTATTGTACGGCGGATATACGATGGCTTCCATTTTTCTAAAAATAATCGGCAATTTTCCGCGTATATGAAACATTGTCAAGCAACATAAGCCCCGGGCGCGTCGGGCGGATTTTTCGACGGAGCGGGAATGTTTTGCTTGAAATAAGTTTGCGGTTGGGGGAGATTTCAGGACTTGAAAAGGCGGCGCCCCGAAGGGCGCATTTCGATAAGACGCACAACGTGGAAAAATACTTTACATTGATGGGCGCGATAATCCCAATATACGCGATTATCGCAAGCGGCTGGGGCATGCGCAAGCTGGGCTGGATGAAGCCCGAGGGCGACGCGTCAATAATGCGCATAGCCATAGACTTCACGCTGCCGTGCTTCATCATATACAACCTGCTGGGCAACGAGAGGCTGCGCGACATCGAGTATTCGCTGGGTGCGATCCTTATCGGGGCGGTCGGCATGGGCTTAAGCCTTCTGATATGCTGGCAGGTCGCGCGGGCGATATCTCTGAAAGTCGGCGAGGGCAAAAGAACCTTCACGGTGGCGACGGCGGCGCACAACTACGGGTTCTTCATGATAGCGCTCATTGCCATTTACTACGGCGGGCAGTCGGGCGAGATGATAGGCCTGCTTATCACGCACAACATCGGCTGCGACATCGTATACTGGTCGGTGGGCTTCCTGATAATTTCGAACACGGGAAAGTTCTCGCTGAAAACATTTTTGCGCGGGCCCTTCATAGCGGTGTTCGTATCGCTCGGGCTGGTCTGGACGGGTATGGACAAGTACGTGCCGGAAATGGTGATGACGTTCACGAAAATCATGGGGCAATGCGCAATACCGCTTAACCTCATGCTTTTCGGCACGATGATTTACGACTGGCTAAGCTGGGAGAAAATGCCGAATTTCAAAGTCATAGGAATAGCGACGGCGCTTCGCATGGCGGCGCTCCCCGCCCTGTATATAATATTCGCGCTCATCCTGCCCATCGACCCATCGCTGAAATGGCTGATTATGTTCCAGGCGGTCGCGCCCTGCGGCGTGACGTCGGCGATACTGGCGCGGCATTTCGGCGGGCACCCGCGCATGGCGGTGCAGATAACGGTGGCAACGATGGCGGTTTCGGTTTTCACGATTCCGCTCGTGCTGGAATACGCCCTGCCGCTTTTGGGCAAATAGTTGACATGGCGCGCGCACATGCTAAGTTTGTGCGCCATATAAAGGCATAACGTGGGCAAAGTAAGGGACATAGCCAAAGTATCATTCGCTACCGTCGGGTCGCGCGTCCTCGGGCTTGTCCGCGATGCGGCCACGGGCGCGTACATAGGCGTAAGCGCGGTGAGCTCGGCGTACATATTCGCGTTCACGCTTCCCAACCTGTTCAGGAGGCTTCTGGGCGAGGGCGCGATGAGCTCGGCGCTGGTGCCGATTTTCACGCAGTCGCTCAAGGAGGGCGGGCAGGAAAACGCGTTCGCATTCCTGAACAAGGTGATAACCCGCGCAGGACTTCTGCTTTTGGCGATAACAATTTTCGGGATGGCCGCCGCCGCGTGCGCCGCGCCCTTTCTGTCGGGCACCGAAAGGTTCTATTTGAGCGCGCAATACTCGGTGGTACTCGCGCCCTACCTTCTTTTGATATGCCTTGCGGCGGTGTTTTCCTCGGCGCTCAACGTGCTGGGGTCTTTCGGCGCGCCGTCTGTGGGCCCCATACTGCTCAACATTTCAATCATCTGCGGGCTTCTTGTCGGCGTGCGGGTTTTCGGCGCGGACAACGCGGTGGCTCTGGGCTACAGCATGTGCTTCGCGTGGATAGCGGGCGGCGCAATGCAGCTGGCGGTGCCGATGTACTGGCTGTTCAGAAAGGGCTGGCGCTTCCGCTTCGACCTCAAGCCGTGCCCCGAAATGGGCGAGCTTTACGCGCTGTTCATTCCCGCGCTCATCGGCGCGGCCGTGATTCAGGTTAATATTTTCGTGTCGAAAATACTCGCGCAGTTCCTGAACGACTCTGCCATAACCACGCTCTACTATTCGAGCAGGATACTGGAATTCCCGCTGGGGGTTTTCGCGGTGGCGATCGCCACGGTTTATTTTCCGCGCCTCGCGCTCAAGCGCAGCGCGGGAGACGAGGAAGGCTACAAGAGGGAGTACTCCAACGGCTTCGTTATGTCTATGTGCATAAGCGTGCCCGCTATGGTCGGCCTGATAATACTGGGGCGCGAAATACTCACGCTGCTTTTCGAATGGGGCATGTTCAAGTCGAGCGACATAAGCCTCACCCTGCCCGTCCTGCTTGTGAGCCTCGCGGGGCTTCCGTTCTTCACGCTTGCGACCTTCGCCACGCGGGGCTTCCATTCGGCCAAAGACACGAAAACCCCCGTGAAGATTTCCTACTATTCGATAGGCGCAAACCTCCTGCTTTCCGCCATCCTGATGTTCCCGTTCGGCGCGCCGGGTCTCGCGGCGGCCAACGTGATAGCGGCGGTGCTGCAGGCCGTAATGCTCAACTTTTCGCTGAAAAAGAAATTCGGCTCGTTCGGGCACGGGGCGGAAATCATTAAAATCGTTGCGGCATCGGCGGCGATGGGCGTGCTCGTTTTGCTGGGCAAAGAGTTCGCCTCCCTGCTGGTGGAGGGCAAAAGCCTCGCGCTGGTTTCGTGCGCGGCAATTATTCCCGCCGGAGTGGCGTTCTACTTCGCGGCGCTCAAATTTTTGAAGTTCAAACAGCTGGACGAAATCCAAAACATACTGTTAAAAAGGAGGAGACAATGACGGACGCGGCAGACAAAATATCATCGAGGGAACTCTTCCACGCAACATGCGCCGGGATGAAATTCGACCGCCCCCCTTTCTGGATGATGCGGCAGGCCGGAAGGTATCTGCCCGAGTACAGGAAGCTGAAGGAGGAGCACGGGTTTCTTGGAATAGTCAAGACGCCCGAAGTGGGCGTCGAGGCCGCGCTCCAGCCCATACGCCGGTTCGACTTCGACTGCGCTATACTTTTTTCCGACATACTGGTAGTGGCAGAAGCCCTCGGCTTCCCCTACCGCTTCAAGGACGGCGGCGGGATCGCGATAGACAACCCAATTAGCGGAATCAAGGACGTCGAGAAAATTCCGGAAGAAGGGCGCGTTTCCGAAAAGCTCGACTACGTGCGCCGGAATCTGGAAATACTGCGCGCCGAACTTCCCGCAAAGGCGATATTCGGCTTCTGCGGTTCGCCGTTTACGATAGCCGCATACATGGTCGAAGGCGGAAGCTCGCGGCAGGACTTCCCGAAGTTCAAGGCGTTCATAAAGGACGAGCCGGGCGCATTCGACATGCTTATGGAAAAACTGACAACCGCGCTTTGCGAATACGCCGGCATGCAGGTATCGTGCGGCATAGACGCGTTTCAGGTTTTCGACTCGCACGCGGCGCTCACGCCCTGCGACGAATACGGCCAGTTCTCGGGCGCGTGGATTTCGGAAATCTTGAAATCCATAGACGGCCGCGCGCGCACGGCGGTTTTCGCAGGAGGAATGTCGCGGCGCTTCGCCGAACTCATGCCCATCGGCGCGGACATATATTCGATGGACAGCGCAATGCCGCTTTCCACGCTTCTGAACACCTGGGAGGGCCGCTACGCGCTCCAAGGCAATCTGGACCCCTCCGCGCTCGTGAACGACACGCCCGAAGAAGTTGCGCGCAAAACGACGCACATAATTTCAGACATGAACCCGTACGGCAGGCACATTTTCAACCTCGGGCACGGCATAACGCCCGACGCGAAAATCGAAAACGTGGAGGCCATGTGCGAAGCCGTAAAGAATTACGGCAGACTTTGACATGAAAGACATTGAAAAGCTTATCGAAAAATACGCGGTCGCGGGGCCGAGGTACACGTCGTACCCGACCGCGCTGAGTTTTTCTGAAAGCGCCGACAAGGAGAGGCTCGCGGAACTCGCCGCCTCGCGCGACGCAGAGGCGTCATTGTACGTGCACATACCCTTCTGCAGAAGCCTCTGCTGGTTCTGCGGCTGCACGTCAAGCGTCTGCACGGACGCCGCCGTCGCCGACCCCTACCTAGGCCTGCTCGACGCCGAGCTCGCGCTATGGCGCGACTCGGGGCTGGGCAAACGCAAGCTCAAGCAGCTGCATTTCGGCGGCGGCACGCCCAATTTTCTGACGCCCGAACAAATAATGAGGCTCGGGGGGATAATAGAAAAATATTTTTCCATAGACAAAAGCGACTGCGAATTTTCCTGCGAGATGGACCCGCGCACGCTTACGGCCGAAAAGGTGAAAGCCTTCGCCGACATTGGCGTAAACCGCGCGTCGATTGGCGTGCAGGACACCAACCCCGAGACGCAGAAAGCGATCAACCGCGTCCAGCCGCAAAGCATGAATCTTGAGGCCGCCGAGTGGCTGCGTTCAAACGGCATAACAAACATTAACGTCGACCTCATCTACGGGCTTCCGCTTCAGACCGCGCAGACTTTCAAAAAAACGCTCTCCGATACGCTCGACATCGGCCCCGACAGGATAGCGCTCTTCGGCTACGCGCACGTGCCGTGGGCTAAGCCGTCTCAAAAACTTCTTGAGAAAAACGCCATACCAGCCCCCGAGGAAAAGGTGAGAATCTTCCTCGAGGCCAAGGAGTTTTTCGAGGGCGCGGGCTACGAATACATCGGGCTCGACCACTTTGCCAAACCGGGCGACCCGCTCATAAAAGCGCGGCAAAACGGCTCGCTTCATAGGAATTTCCAGGGGTACAGCACGCGCGCGGGCCTCGACACGATGGGCATAGGCCTGACATCCATTTCCGAAACGCGCACTTCTTACAGGCAGAACTACAAGCTCATGGAGGAATATTCCGCGAGCGTGCTCGGCGGAAAACTGCCGATAGAGCGCGGCATAATACTGAACGGCGACGACATCATCAGGCGCGGCATAATCATGGACGTTATGTGCTTGCTGAAGGTTTCCTACTGCCAGTACGGCGTTGACTTCAAAACGTATTTCGCGGACGCAATCAAAGGGCTCGGAGAAATGGAAAAGGACGGGCTCGTGGAAATGCGCGGCGACGGCTTTGAAGTGACAAGCCTCGGGCGGCTTTTCCTGCGCAACATAGCCATGCTGTTTGACGGCAGGCTTTCGCAGGGCGGCCAGCGCTACTCTAAAACGGTTTGACAAACTCTCGGAAAATATAATATAAAAAACTCCCGATGAGACTGTTTCTCTTACGCCACGCGCAAGCGGCGGACACATGGCCCGACTCCGACAGGGTTTTAACCCCGAAAGGCAGGGCGCAGGTTGAAAAACTCTGCCGCGCGCTAGACCCAAAACCGTTCGCAGACACCGTGCAAATCTGGCACAGCCCTTTCGCGAGGGCGCTGGAAACCGCGGAGCTTTTCAAAGCCGGCATGGGGCTTCCCGCCCCGCTGCTTGAGGTAGGCAGCATAACGCCCGAGGACAACCCAGCGGACGCCGCGCGCACGATAGCGTCGCTCGCGTGCTTCGGCGGAGACCTGATGGTGGTCTCGCACAATCCGCTGCTGGAAAATCTTGCCGCTCTGCTTTTAAAGTCCGCCTTCGGAAGCGTCTATTTCAGAAAGTGCACCCTCGCCTCGCTTTCGCTCATTGAGGAACCGTCAATCGCTTGCGAATACGGCATGTGGTCGCTGGACTTCATTGCGTCGCCTTCAATGCTCGCGTAAACATCACCGATTGCGCGGTAAGGGCAAAGCCGTGTGTTTTTACCTTTCAAGGCAGATGCCCTCCTAAAAATCCGCCAAGGGATTTCATTTCAAAGCTCATGAAATAATAATATTCCGAAGATTCTTTTGCTTAGGATGGGATGAAAGTTTTTTTATTCCAACGGTGGACTTTACCCCTGCATAGTTATTACAGCTAGTAATGAAACACAAGCATACGCAGGGCGGATACGCGCCGCCCTGCACCGCGCGGGGTGTGGGCGCCGCGATTGCGCCCACATATGTCTGTTCGTCATCAAAAGCACTCAAAATATTATGGGGGCAGACACATAAGAGCGAAAAGAATTTCAATCCCCTCCACGGCTGAATTGCAAACCGACTGCACAAAACGTTCAGATCTTTTGGCAAAAAAAAAGAGACCGCAATTCGCGGCCTCTCTAAATCGTGTTTATTTTACAAAAGCCTACCTGCGCCTGCGGCATGCCGCAAAGGCGAGCGCAAGCGCGCCGAGCATGGCGGCAATGGCGGCGGGTTCCGGAACCGCCGCAAAGCTAAACTGCCCGTTTGCAAAAACAACATCGTACAGTCCGTCGGAAGTCCTGCCCGAGAATTTGGCCAGCTGACTTTCGGTGATTCCGTCCGCGATATTGAGGATTTCCGAAATATTGAACGAGCGGCCATCCATGTCCTCGCCGTTCACGTCAAAGACAAACTTGTAGAAATCCGCGGAGCCCAACAAAAGCGTTTCGGCAGTGATTTTGTCGAAGTTTGAGCCGTCGAAACTGATGACGATGTCGCCGCCGTTCCAGATGACGTCGCTGAAATACGCGTTGTCTATCGCGCCGAATTCTCCGCCCTCAAGTATCAGCTGGTTGAACTTCTGGTCCGGGGCTTCGGGGTTCTGCGCGCGGATGTCATTTGTGTTGCTGAAACGCAGCGTTCCGCCGTACACCGTTATGTTGCTGTCGAAAAATGTGTTTCCGTCTTTCGTCACTTTCAGTATCTGCGTGCCGCCCGCTTCGCCGCGCATTTCGAGGTCGAGGTGCTGCTTGTTGAGCTTGTTCTCGTTGGCGGTATCTATGCCTTCGCCCATCGAAGAAATGTGGCCTTCATATTCGTAAGTCTTACCGCTCTTCGCTCTGAATGCGATGATTGTGTGATTGTCACGCGTGTTGTTGCCGTTCGCCCAGTTTATATTGTGCGTGACAAGCTTGCCGCCGCCCTTGAGGCCTTCAATAGAAATATAAGAATGAAGCTGGTCCCAATTGGAAAAATTATATTTCCAAATATTGGTTCCGGAGCCTTGGCTCATGTCTACAACGCCTTCGACGTAGATGTCGGGATTTTCAAAAGTGCCGATATTGGCCATCACTCCGCCCGCGCCGATAGCCGTGCCGAAAATAGTGCGCTGTCCGGTGTCGGAACTTATGACGATGTCGCCGCCGACATGGGCTTTTTTTGCGACGCTCGCGTTGTCGGCACCCAAAACTCCTATGCCGCTGCCGAGGGCGCTCACACCGCCCGTTATCGTGAGCTTGCCGTTCGTATCGCTTCCTACCCAAGTATAGTAGCTCGTGTTGTTTTTAAAGGTCACGCTTTCAATGGTCAAATCTTTGGCATTGCCAACCCTTATCTGGTTCGTATTGCCTTCTATGTTCAGAGCCCCAATTGTGTAGCTGTAAGTGTTCTTGTCGCGGGAATTTAGGCTGATATTGCCGTTCGAATTGTTCTTTATGCTGACCGCCCCTATGCTTTGCAGGTTCCAGATATCTACGGACGACGAATTGTCCTCTATGGCAAGCGTACCGTTGATGTCGAAAGACTTGAAATAAGGGCCTACGACTATGGCGCCCCCTGAATCGTTTTTAATGTTGTTTTTTATTATAACGTCTCCCAGAACGGTTATGGGGCTATATTCAGTATTCTCGATGTTAACCTTGACAGTCCTTGAGACGCCGGTGGTGTCGGAAACCTGAAGCGCGCCGATTATATAGCCGTTGCTGGCCCCGCCGACTGTGCGGTCGCCGTTTCCGCCGAACACGACATTTTCGTAGCTACGGCTGTCGACGATAATCTTGTAATTTGTATAATCTCCGTCAAGGGGGTACAGATTGACGGTGGAATCATCCGAGACGTTTTTCATGGGCGACGCATTCTGTGCGTCAATTTCCCAGTTGCCGGTTCCGGCATTGTAAATCTCAGTCAACTGTCCGTATGACATTTGCGCCGCAACCGCAATAAGGGGTAAATAAAAGTAGTTTTTAGTTTTCATAGCAATTTATATTTCGAAATTAACTACTTAATTTACATAAATAATTAAACATTTCAAGCAATTTAAGCCAAAAAAGCGGCCGGTTTCCCGGCCGCTTTTCGCATCAAATTGGAATTCAGAAACTTAGCCTGATTTTTATTTTTTCCTGCGGCACGCCGCGAGCGCAAGGACAAGCACGCCAAACAGCGCGGCAACCGCCGCAGGCTCGGGAATCGCGTTGAAAGTGAACTTTCCGTCGGAGAAACCCACGGTATACATATCGCCAACTACCTTACCGACCAGCTGGGCCAGCTGGCTGTCAGTCAGAGCCTGGTTTATGTCGAGAATCTCGGAAATGTCGAAAGAGCGGCCATCAAGGTCGGCCCCGCCGAGGTCGAACACGATCGTGTATTTGTCCATATCGCTTCCGAACGCAAAAGTATAGGCTGTAATTTTGTCGAAATTCGTGCCGTCAAAGCCCACGATGAGCTTTCCTGAGTTGTCGTTCCAATGGATGTCGTTGAAGTAGGCGTCGCCGACCGCGCCGAACTCGCCGCCTTCGATGACAAGCTGGTTAAACAGGTCTGATCCGGAATTCGAACGGCGCGAAGACGTGTTGCCCATAAGAAGCGTACCGCTGTAAACCGTCACGTTGCCGTCAAAACCGGCATTTGTTATGTTGAGAGTCTGCGAGCCGCCCGCTTCGCCGCGCATTTCCAAGTCGAGACGCTTCTGGGAGTCAAGGGCGCTTATGTCCTCACCCGAAGCGATCGCGCCGGTGAACACGTTATGCCGCCCCGCCTTGTTGGCGAACGCGATAACGCTTTTAACGCCGAAAGATTCCGTGCGCCCCACAACGCCGCGCAAGTCGGCGGCCCCCTGCAAGCCGCCTATTTTTATGTACGAAAAGTTTTTGTCCCAGTCGTTTTTGTTGTAAAACCATTCGCCGCCCGTCGCCTGACTGAAATCCACAATGCCTTTCACGTGGACGTCGGGGTTGTCGAAAGACCCCGACAGCGAAGATGCGCTGCCGACAGTCGTCTGGAATATAGCCTTTCCGCCATTGGAATTTTTAACTATTACGTCCTTTTCGATTACGGCCTTGTTCAATCCGGAATAGTCGGCGCCGAGGCGCGTGGCGCTGTTTTCTATAATAAGGTTGCCGCCAACCTTGAGTTCGAGCATGTTTTCGCCAACCCATATTTCGGAGTCTCCGGTGTTGTTTCTAGTGGCGAGGTCGCCGAGGATTTCTAGCCTCACAAAACGCTCGCCCGTTCCGGGTTTCCCGTTGGACTGCACAACGTTCCTATTGCCGTCAAAATTTTCCAGCGTAAACGCGCCCATTACGTATTTCCCGTCAACGCCGAAACCGCCGATGGAGCCGTCGCCGTTGGGGCCGACAAACATCTGCATTCTGCCGCTGGCGTTTTTGGAGTTGTCGGCGCGTATATGGAACGAGGAAAAATCCCCGGCATAGGCGCTCAACAGTACGCGGTTGCCGTCTGTTTTGGCGTCGAACATAGGCCCCTGGTCTGCCATTTGGGAGTCAATTTCCCAGTTGTTCCCCACATGGAACCACAAGTCTGTAAGCTGCGCGGACGCCGTGCATGCGAGTGCTGCGGAAAATGCGGCAAAGGTAGCTTTCTTTATTTTCATGGCGGATATATTTGCTTTATCGTGTTTTGACAATAAAATGATGCACTGAAAATGTCAACCAGTTTTTAAAAAGAAAGGGCGCTTCCGTTTTGCGGAAGCGCCCCATATTATGATCTACCTTTTTATTATATACAGCGTTCTAACTGTTACTATCGTCATTTGACTTAGCATCATTAGAAAAATCTTGAATGCCTTCATACATTCCTGCCTCAATCGTTTTGTCATCCTGCTGGGTTTTGTCAAGCTTCCATCCGCCGCCAAGCGAAGTTATTAGGTCGACGCAGGCGCGGAAGCGGTCGGCCAGAAGGCGGAGCTGCTCGCGTTCGTTGAGCAAGGCGAGGCGCTGGGCGTCGCTGACCGAGAAGTAGTCTACGGAGCCGAGGTCGTACTGAGTCGTGGTAAGTTCCTGCACCTTCAGCGAGGCTTCGGTTACGGCGCTGCGCTTTTCATATTCCTTTTCGAGAAGGTTTATGTTGGTGAGCGCACTTTCGACTTCGCCGATGGCCTTGAGAACGGTCGCCTTGTAGCTTTCAAGCGTTTCCTTGTGGGCGGCGAGGGCAACCTGCTTCTGCGCGTAAATTTTGCCCGCCTGGAATATCGGGATGTAAATCTGCGGGCTCACGCCCCACGCAAAGCTGCTGGCGTTGAGAAGCTTGTCTATCTTGTTGGCCTGAAGGCTGGCGTCCGCGGAAATCGATATGGTCGGGAAGAATCCGGCCTGCGCCGCGCCTATGCGGGCGTTGGCGGCGTAAACCGCGCGTTCTGCCGCAGCGACGTCCGGACGCCTTTCGAGAAGCTCCGAAGGAACCGCCTGCGGCAGCTTCGGGAGAACCTCGCTAAGCGGGGCGTCCTTTAGCTGGAGCTGCGACGGGGTAACGCCCACGAGAATGGCTATCTGCACCTTGGCGAGAGCCTTCTGGCGGCTTACGGTGGCCAGCTGCGCGGCGGCTTCGTACTCCTGCTGCAGCGCGCGCTGCAGGTCGAGGTCGTCGGCGTAGTCGAGCTTCACGCGGTTGCGCACAAGCTCGCTCTGCTCCTTTCGGGTTTCGAGCGTGCGTTCAAGCAGTTCGAGCTCCGAGGAATACTGGCGTATCGTGAAGTAGTAGGAGGCGACGTTGGCCTGCATCGAAAGAATCAGGTTCTGGTACAGGTCGTAAGATGCCTGCGCGTCGGCAATGTCGGCTTCGACAATGCTGCGGACGCGGCCGAAGAGGTCGAGGTCCCACGTCAGCCCGAGGCCCGTACGCCAAGTATCGAAGGTGCCGGGCGTCTGGTCTACGTTGCGCGAAATTTCGGTGCGCGTAAACGAGGCGTCGCCCGAGCCAAACGGATAGAGCTCGCTGGCGTCCATGCGTGCGTTCTGGCGGGCCTGCTCGACGCGGTAGAAAGCCGAAGCGAGGTCGGGATTGTTTTCCCTGCAGAGCCTGAGCAGCGCGTCGAGTTCCGGGTCGTTGAAAATGGCCCACCAATCGCCCTTGGGGAGCGAATCCGCGGGAACAGCCTCCTTCCAGAGGCCGTCGTCGCGGAAGAAATGCTCCGCGGTGAGGTCCTGTGCGGCGAAATCCGCGTTGGGAGCCACATAGTCCGGGCCGACCATGCAGCCCGAAAGGGCCGCCGTCGCCGAAACGAACATCAAATTGACAATTTTGTTACTCATATATTTCCTTTAGCCGTTTGGCTGTTCCCCTTTAAACTTATAGCGTTTTCTGATTACATAGAAGAAAACGGGCGTAAATATCAAACCAAAAACGGTCACGCCTATCATGCCGTAGAACACCGAGGTGCCGAGCGCCTGGCGTAGCTCCGAGCCGTCACCCGTGCCGTATGCCAGCGGCAGCACGCCGAGAATGAACGCGAAAGACGTCATGAGAATCGGGCGCAGCCTGTTCTTGGCGGCCGTACTGACGGCGCTTACAACCTCTTCGCCCTTCTCCTGCCTCTGCTTCGCGAATTCGACAATCAATATGGCGTTCTTACACGCCAAGCCGATGAGCACGACGAAGCCTATCTGCGTCATTATGTTGTTGTCCATGCCCCTCATGAGCACGCCGCAAAGCGCGAAGAGAAGCACGAGCGGAACGACGAGAATGACGGCGAGCGGCAGACTCCAGCTTTCGTAGAGGGCGGAAAGCAGCAGGAACACGAAGAGCACGCACAGCGCGAATATGTATATGGCGGTGTTGCCCACGCGCTTTTCCTGGAACGCGAGGTCGGTCCACTCGATGCCCATGCCCGAGGGCAGGACTTCCGCCGCAATCTGCTCGATGGCGGCCATAGCCTGCCCCGTGCTGTAGCCCTGGGCGACGTTGCCCATGACTTCGGCGGCGGGATAGAGGTTGTAGCGGCCGACGGTTTCGGGGCCTATGGTGCGCTTGACGTCGACGACGGAGCCCAGCGGCACGTTGACGCCGCGCACGTTCGGAACCTTGAGGTTGTAAATGTCGGTAATGTCGGACCTCTGCGAGCCCTCGGCCTGGGCGGCAACGCGGTAAACGCGGTTGAGGATGTTGAAGTCGTTGACATAGACGGAGCCCATGTTGAACTGCATGGTTTCGAATATGGACGAAATCGGCACGTTCAGCTTTTGGGCGCGCTCGCGGTCGATATCCACATAGAGCTGCGGCGAGGATATGCGGTAGGTGGTGAAGGCCAGCGAAATCTCGGGGCGCTTCATGGCCTCCATCGCTATCAGGCGCGTATACTTTTCAACCTCCGAAATGCCGAGGCCCATGCGGTCCTGCACTAGGAGCTTGAAGTCGCCGCCGGCGCCGATGCCCTGCACTGCGGGGGGCATTAGCACGAAAGTCGAGGCTTCGGGAATGTGCTTCTGCAAAAGCCCGCTGATTTCGGCGCGCATTGACTCTATGTCGATGCCCTTGGCCAGGCGCTCCTCCTTGGGCTGCAGTTTGATAAAAAGCGCGCCCGCGTTCGACGACTTGCCGTGCGTCGCGCCGTTGAGGCCCACAACGCACATGAACTGCTGAATGCCGTCAACCTGCTGGAGAACTTCCTGCACCTTTTTCATGGTCTCGTCGGTGTGCGCCAGCGACACGCCGTCGGGCAGCTGCGCGGTGACGAACATGTAGCCGTTGTCCTGCTTTGGTATGAAGCCCGTGGGAACCCTTTCAAAAAGGTCCACCGTGAGGGCTATGAGGCCCGCGTAGCATATGAGAACCAGCAGCGAGAACTTCACAAGGCGCTGCACGAACGCGCCGTACTTCTGCGATATCCAGTTGAACGTCGCGTTGAAGCCCTTGAAGAACCATCCGAACAGAAAGTTGAACACGACGGTGAACTTGTCGGGATTGTCGTGGTGGCGCATCATGATGGCGCAAAGCGCGGGCGAAAGCGTCAGCGAAACGATACCCGAAAGGATGGTAGAAACCGCGATGGTAAGCGCGAACTGCCTGTAGAACTGCCCGGAAATGCCCTCGAGGAAGGCCGTCGGGACGAACACGGCCGAAAGCACGAGAACGATCGCGATAAGCGCGCCCTGCACCTGCGTCATGGCCTTTTTCGTGGCGGCCTTCACTTCTAGCCCGTCCTTCATGTTTCGCTCGACGTTTTCGACGACGACGATGGCGTCGTCAACAACGATGCCTATCGCGAGCACCAGCCCGAACAGCGTAAGGTTGTTGATCGAGAAGCCGAACATGTTCATGAAGAAAAAGGTGCCTATGATGGACACCGGTATCGCGAAAAGCGGGATGACCGCTGCGCGCCAGTTCTGGAGGAATATCATGACGACGAGCACGACGAGCAGCACGGCCTCGATGAGCGTATGGTACACGGCGTCGACCGACGCGCTGATGTATTCGGTGTTGTCAACCGGGATGGTGTAGTCCACGCCCGAGGGGAAGTCCTTCTTCATCTCCTCGAGGACCTTCCTTATGTTCTGGGCCGTCTGCAGGCCGTTTGTGCCGGAAAGCTGGTACAGCGCGATCGCCACGGCAGGCTTGCCGTCGCTGTACGATTCGTCGCTGTAGGTGTAGGAGCCAAGCTCAATACGGGCGACGTCCTTGAGCTTCACGAGCTTGCCGTCCTGGGTGTATTTGATGACGATGTTTTCAAACTCCTCCGGCGACTCCAAGCGGCCCTGCGTGTTTATCATGAGCTCGTGCGCGACGTCGGGCGAGGCCAGCGGGGGCTGGTTGAGCTTGCCCGCGGCAACCTGCGTGTTCTGCTCCCTGAGAGCCGCGACAACCTGCGAGGCCGTCATGTTGTAGTGCGAAAGCCTGTCGGGGTTGAGCCATATGCGCATGCTGTATTCCTTGCCGCCGAACATGACGACTTCGCTGACGCCGTAAATGCGGGCGAGGCGGTCGTTCATCTGGGTTATGGCATAGTTTGTGAGGTACAGCTTGTCACGGCTGCTGTCGGGAGAAATAAGATTAACAACCACGAGCATGTCGGGCGAGCGCTTCTTGACGGTGACGCCGTAGTTGCGCACTTCCTGCGGAAGGCGCGGCTCCGCAACGGCCACTCGGTTCTGAACCTGCACCTGCGCGATGTCTTCGTTCGTTCCGAGCTCAAAGGTCACGGTAATTGAAACCGATCCGTCGGTATTGCACTGGCTCTGCATGTACATCATGTTTTCCACGCCGTTAATTTCCTGCTCGAGCGGGGCGACGACTGTGTTCATCAGAACCTCCGGCGAGGCGCCGGCGTAGCTAGTCCTAACCATGACCGACGGCGGAACGATTTCCGGATACTGCGTGACCGGAAGGCCAACATAGCCGACAATGCCCAAAAGCACTATCACTATGGATATGACCGCCGCAAAAATCGGGCGGTCGATGAAGAAGTGTGAAAATTTCATTGCATTCCTTTTTTTGGAAACGGGACTTTTTTTACGCTAGTCCGCTATTGCCTCTTCCGTGGCGACAACCTTTACGCCGGGCATCACGCGCATAAGCCCCTTGCTTATCACGCGCTCGCCGCCCTTAAGGCCGCCTTCAATGATGCGGTACTTGCCGATGAGCCTGCCTATCTGCAGCGCGCGGTATTCGACGACATTGTCGTCGTTTACAACCAGCACATAGCGGTTTACGAGGTCGGTGCCTATGATGTCTTCGGGCAGAAGGACAACCTCCTGGCTCTCGTTGACGAGAAGCTTGAGCTTGCCGAAAAGGCCGGGGGTGAGCATGCCGTCCTTGTTGTCGAAGTCGGCGCGCAGCGTGAGGCTGGAAGTTTCAGTGCCTACCCTGTTGTCGTAATAGTTGAGCACGCCCTTGAAAGGCTCGTGGTTTTCGCCCAGAAGCGTCATGGTTACGGGCGGCCCCTTGCGCTCAAGGATGTTTATCCTGTTGAAAAGGCCGTTGAGCTTGTAGCGCATGACGTCGCGTTCGGCTATCTCAAAGTACGCCTGCACTATGTCGCTGCGCACAATCGTGGTTAGCAGAGACGAGTTGGCGTTGATGAGGTTGCCCACGTCGATGAGGCGCTGGCTGACGCGGCCCGAGATGGGCGCCTTGATTTCCGTAAACTCGAGGTTCAGCTCGGCGTCGCGCAGCTTGGCTTTCGCGTTGAGCAGTTCCGCCTCGGCGGAAAGCAGCTCGGCGTTGCGGGTTTCGTGCACTTCCTTGGAAACCGCCTTGGCGGCGTAAAGCTCCTTGGAGCGGTCGAAATTGCTCTTGGCCAGCTGAAGCCTCGCCTCGACTTCCTTCATTGCGGCCTTTGCGGCGTCGAGCGCGGCCTCGTAGGGGCGCTGGTCGATGACGAACAGCACGTCGCCCGCCTTGACCTCCTGGCCTTCGGTAAAGCATATTTTTTCAAGGTATCCGCCGACGCGCGCGCGGACTTCGACGAATTCGTAGGCCTCGACGCGGGCCGTATATTCGTCCCAAATTTCAACGTTCTTCTTGACGGGTTTGACCACGACGACTTCGCTCGGGCCGGTTTGTCTCGCGCCTTCCCCCTTTTTCTGGCACGCCGTGTTTGACAATGCGAGTGCCGCGGCAAACGCAAGAATTCCCACTTTATTTAGTTTGGATGTTTTTTTCATATATAGACTTAAATGTTATTTGTTGAAAATTTTGTCGAGCAGCTCGGCGAAAGTGACCCTGACTTTGCGTATTTCCTCGTGGTCGAAAGACTCCCAGCCGTTTATCTTTTTCAGGCCCGAACGCGCCGAATTGAACAGGTGTATCTGCCCGATGACCATTTCGGAAACAACGCAGGCCTTCTCGCCGGAATATTTGCCTTCCGAGGCGATTTCAGTGAGCTTGCTCATCATTTCCAGCGAAGGCGCGAAAGTTTTTTCGAAAAAGACCTCTATGGCGTCCGTCCTGCGGGAGAGCTCCTCGCGGGTTATCACGAGTATTATATGGCGCAAAGTGTCGTTCATGTCCGACTCGGGACAGATGCGGCTCATGGCAAAATCCACCATAAGTTCCCGCGCGGCTTTGGCCGATTTCGTTTTGTAAACCTCCTCGGCCTTTTCGAAAAACGGCTTGGTGTACGCCGCAATGAACTCGGTTATCTGGTTTGCTATTTCCAGATAAAGCTCCTCCTTGCCGCCGAAATAGTAGCTGATGGCGGCGTGGTTCACACCCGCGAGCGCTGCGATTTCGCGGGTGCGCGCGGCTTTGAGCGAGGAGTCGGAAAAAATCTCGAGCCCCGCCTTGATTATTTTGGCTTTGGCGTCTTCCACACGCCCCTCCATAATCTCCGCAATATAATTTTTATTAATCATAGGGTTAAACCAAATGGTTAAAACATTTTTGATGTCAATTGAAAAAAAACGAAATTTTCCAAATAAGGTTTCACAAAAAACAAAAAAAAGCTTGCCGCCGGAAGGCTTTTCGAGACAAACGCGAAATTGTCCGGGCTTATTATTCTCCCAAAAGAGCGTTACCCGTCGAAGCGAAGCGCAAATGGCGTAGAGTATAAAAATAGATCAATAACACTATAGATTGAATTACACATGTCAGATTAATTTGCGGAGCAAAGCAATCCCATCCGAACTCTCCCGAGGTGCATTTTCACGCGTCCAAATGGGATTTGAAGTAAGCTTCCGATCAGCGAGGCCTTTTACATGCAAAACTCACCCTGCTTTTTATCATTACAGCACATGCAACGCATGTGCACATTTCCCAAGGCGCGTCAAATTGCGCCTCAGGCGAGGCTTTGAAAGTTGTTTGCGGCAGGAGCGTACTTAAGTACGTGACTGGTGCGAACAACTTTCAAAACGAAGCATCAGGCGTGATTTCACGCGCCCCCCCGGCGCTGGCGGAGGGCTTCGTAAAGACAGACGGCCGCGGCGACGTTCACGTTCATGCTGTCGCTCATGCCGCTCATCGGTATCTTTATGCGCTGGTCGAGAAGAAGCGACCAGTCCTCGCCAAGCCCGTCCTTCTCGCAGCCCATGACTATCGCCACGGGGCTTTTAAGGTCGGCCTGCCAGAGGAATTTTTGCGCCCCGAGGTGCGCCCCGTAGGCGGAAATATTGTGCTGCTTAAGCCAGTAGGAAACTTCGGCGGGCGTGGAAACCGCCGTCTGCACGGAGAAAAAGGCTCCCTGAGAGGCGCGGATGACCGCGGGATTGAAAATGTCGCTCACGGGGTTCGTAATGACGAGCGCGTCGGCCCCAAGCGCGTCGGCCGAACGCATGAGCGCGCCGAGATTGCCGGGCTTCTCGATTCCGTCAGCCACTAGTATCAGGGCGTTCTTGGCCTCGTCCAGCGCGATGTCCGCCAGCTGGCCGCCCCACTGCTTAGCCACGCCAAGCAGGCCGTCGCAGCCCTCGCGGTTCGAGACCTTTTCAAACGCGCCCTCCGAAAGCCTGCAAAGCTCTATCCTGCCCTCGGCGCGGATTTTGTCCACGAACGCCGAGTGCCCCTCGCTTTTGAAAAATTCGGGGCAGAAATAGATTTCGTCGACCTCTATGGTTTCGACCGCGCGCGAAAGCTCGCGAAGGCCCTCTATTGCAAAAAGCCCCAGTTTGCGCCTCCCAGCCCTGTCCTGGAGCTTCTGAAGCGCCTTGACCCTCGGGTTCTGCCTGCTCTGTATGAATTCTTCCGACATATTTTTCTGTTGCACTTAAACGAAAACATAAAACACTGCCAAGACAACTTTTTTATTTTTGCGAAAGCCACGATTATGACAGACAAAGCCGCGCCGAAAAAATTCATCCCCGAGCCGTTTGAATACCACCAGATTGTAGAACTCGAAATAGACGACCTCAACAACCTCGGCAGCGGCGTGGGCAGAATCGACGGCTGGGTCGTGATGGTTCCCTTCGCCCTTGGCGGCGAGCGCGTGAAGGCCCGCATATTCAGAAACCACAAAAACTACTCCGAGGGCGACCTCGTGGAAATCGTGCGCCCCTCGCCCGACCGCGTCGAGCCCGTATGCAAGCTATTCGGAACATGCGGCGGCTGCCAGTACCAGCACCTTTCCTACCCCGCCCAGCTCGAATGGAAAAGAAAGCAGATTAAAGACCTCATGCAGCGCATAGGCGGCATAGACTTCCCCATAGAGCCCACGCACCCCTCCCCAAAACAGTACGGCTACCGCTCGAAGCTTACCCCCCACTACGAGAGGCCCCAGCGCGGCGAAATGCCCATAGGCTTCGTAATGCAGGGCCGGCGCGGCAGGCTCGTAGACGTCCCCTACTGCCCGATAGCCTCCGACTCCATCAACGCCGCCCTGCCCGCCGCCCGCGACGAAATCCTCGCAAAGGCCTCAAAACTCAAGCGCGGCGGCACAATACTACTGCGCGACTGCGCCGAGGGCGTCTGCTCCGACAACAACGCGACCGTCACCGAACGCGTCGGCAATGTATCATACCAGTTCTGCGCCGGCGAATTTTTCCAGAACAACCCCTTCGTCCTCCCAGAGCTGATAGAATATGCCATAGAAGAAGCAAGGGGCGAGAAAAACCTCGTGGACGCCTACTGCGGCGTCGGCGTGTTCGCCCTCGCCGCCGCGAAAAAATTCGAGAACGTCGCGGGCGTAGAAATAAGCTCCAAGGCCATTATCTGCGCCAACGCCAACGCGCGCATAAACGCCATAACCAACTGCGAGTTCCTCATCGGCAAAGCCGAAACAATCTTCGACGACGTCGCAAAAAAATTCGACGGCGCCGAAACCTCCATGATCATCGACCCGCCCCGCGCCGGCTGCGACGAACTATTCCTGCGCCAGCTCGTCCAGTTCGCCCCCAAAAAGCTCGTCTATGTATCGTGCGGCCCCGACACCCAGGCCCGAGACCTCGCGTTCCTAACCGCCAACGGCTACAAGCTAATAAAACTACAACCCTTCGACCTCTTCCCCCAAACACGACACATAGAAAACGTAGCTACCCTAATAAAAGAATAGAGAGCCGTTTTTTAGAATATTGAGGGGAAATATTCTTTTCCCCTCAAACTCCCCTAGAAGCAGGCACGCCTGCACCTCGGAACTACCGTTCCTCCTTGACCTTGTTTCATCCGTATCTTTCGCCCGTTGCTTTCAGCAATGGCGAATTTGCTCATAGCTCTTGTTTTCTTTTACAAGAAAAATATGGCATCGTGCGACCTATCCTTAGCTTCAAGTCTTTATTGCCGCCTGCCCCCTGTAATCGGGCAGGCTAAAACTATATGCAATGCATATAGTTTTACAATAAAGCCTCGGGGCGGTCTTTTCACGATACTACGAAGATGCGTCCTAATCTCTTTGCCTGTTAAGCGGTTTAATTACCTGCTCATTCACTGGCGTTCTTTCGCATCGCTGTTTGGAATGTGCGTATAATCAAACTCACTTTGCACAACTCAAGCCTATTACAGAACAAAGAACGCAGTCAACTCGCTTGCGCTCCATATCGCTTTAGACTGGCGATCGCAATAGCGGTCGCCACATGATGCGCCGTTTATCGCATGTGCATGCACATCGATAAACGGTGAAGCTACCGTAGTAAGTTCGCGTTTCTACATGTATGCAAACAAGCTAAATCAACAGCTATAAAATATTCAGCCATTGCGTTAGCAATAGCGGAAGATTCAAACAAAACAATGGCAAGGAGGAACGGCAGTTCCGAGGTGCAGGCGTGCCTGCTAGGCGGGGTGCGGGGCGGCAATTCAAGGCGGAGCCGCGAATGAGATGCGAGCTTGCGAGCAGACCCCGTAGGGGCGAGACGGTGCGAAGCACGCGAGTCAATGAGCCCCGCTTTCTTACGACGGCTTATAGCTTTTTAATTTTTATGCCGGCAAAGTCTGTGGGGGCGCCGTCGTTGCCGTCCATGATGAAGCCGATCCATTTGATTTCGTTGAAGTTTTGGTTGGGGGAGGTTCTGGCGGAGTCTAGGAGGGTATTGTCGCCGTCGGAGATTTTAAGGGCCCAGCTGCCGTTGGAGGCGGAGGAGGAAACGGGTATTTCGGCCTCGACTTTTAGCCATTTGTCGGCGGGGAGGGTTGTTTGTGAGCCGTTGTCTTCTATTTTCAGGTCTTTGATTCTGAAACTTGGCCCGCCGGTTCCGACGGGAGCGTCGCGGACGTCGAATAGGAAGTTTGTGGTTGGGGATAATTTGAGCATGAAGGAAATTTTGACGATCCCGGGGCCCTTGAATTTGCACGTATAGTAGGCGTAGGGCATCCACGCCGGGTCGGAGGGGAGGTCTTCGACGCGCATGACTTTGCCGAAATCCGGATCCCGGGCGATATAGAATTTTTGCCCGTTCGCGCGGATTTCGGAGGGGGCGGAGCCAACCTCGTCGAATTCAAAAGTATCGTCGATGTCGGTTTCCCAGTCGGCCTCGATCGGGGTGCGGACAACGTCGGGCATTTTGTGCGTTTTCATGATTTCGCGCAGGCGCTTTTTCATGGGGCCCTTCACGCCCGCGTCTTTCACGTTTAGCGGTTCGAAGCCGATTTTCTCAATCGGAGCGCCGTTCATGAGCTTGTCCACATCTACGGGCCCGACAAAAGAGCCCTTATCGCGGCCGCTGGCCTGCCACCGGGCGAAATCCATGCCGCCGAATTTTACTTCGCCGTTCGTGTTCCAGTAGATGTTCTTTTCGAAAGTTGCGCTCTCGGGATTGGGAGGGGTGTTGGCGCGCATGAGCAGGGCCGGAGAGGTGTAGACAACGGCATTGCGTTCGAAAGAGAAGGAATTTTCGCCCTGCCTGCCGAGGCCAATCTGGAAGTCGGAGGAAAAGCAGAAAACGTTGTTGAAAATTTTGCAGCCGCGGCCGTAGTGCATGAAATAGCCGCCCTCCTGCGCGCCCTGCACAAAGTTTTTCGATACGGCGAAGCCGCTGCTGCCCTCGTCGTTGTAAATGCCCCAGCCGCCGTAGGCGTGGCAGTTGATGTCGTAAATGTGGTTGCCGGAAATTTCGGAACCGGGCGACACGCCGAGTGTGTATATTCCGCCGAGGTCGCTCATGACAGCGAAGGAAAGGTCGTGGATGCGGTTGGAAATTATCTTCAGGTTTTTCGTATGTGTAGGGCCGGAGCCCCAAGTCCAGCCGGTCGAGACGCCCGAGTAATAGCCGTCGAAAATTTCATTGTGCGATATTTCCACGTCGGAGGCGTCGAATACCAATACGCCGACGCCCGACTTGCACCACCTTCCGTATCCGTAAATTATGTTGTTGGAAATTTTTATGCGCCCTGACGTAATGCCGTCGGATTCGGGAGTTTCGAAATCGCCGGATTTTGCGGTCGTGCCGACGCGCACGCCGCCTGAGCCGGAGTCGAATATCTCGCAGTTTTCCACGCGGGCGTCCCAAACGGAATTGGCGAAAGTCACGGCGTAACCGTCACAATGGCGTATCGAGCAGTTTTGCAGGGAGACGTTCTTTGCATGTTCGAACAAAATAAAGCTTGGAGCGTTGTACGCGGCCTGCACGGCGTTGTCGAAACTCCTGTTTCCGTGCTTTGGGATGTTGCCGCCGTATTCGAACGCCACATTCTTCACTGTTATGTTTTCGACTCGCCGCGCGGGCCCCCTGCCCTTAACTTCAAATATCGTTTCCAGCACGGGCACATAGGCCAGCGCCGTTTTGATATCCTCGCCCCTGCGCGGTTTGTAATAAATAACCGAGTCGGCAATGTCGAACGCGTACTCGCCGTCTTCCGTTATAGCGGCCCTGCTGTTTGCAATTTTAAAGCGCGGATTGGCATCGTACTGGAAAAACGGCGTGGACGCGCCCGGTTCCTTGAAATACACCGCCGAAGTTTTGCCGTCCTTGCGGGGCTCTATCCTGTCGAACGCCAGCCTGTTGTTGACCCACGACATGTAGACGTCGAAATCGACGCTTAGCAGTTCGTCCTCAGAAAGATTTTTCAAAAATTCAATGTCCTCGTTTCTGACGATAAATGCTGTACCCGCGCAATTTCCTCCGCCCGCCGGATAAGGAGACTTCATGAACAGAAAGCGGCCCTTGGGAAAGCTCGAAAGCTCTGCGCGCTTTCCGTTTACATAGAGCGAGGAAACGAACTTCACGCCCTCAAGCTTCGCCTTCCAAAGTCCGCCGGCGGGCTCCCAATTGCCTATTTTGCGCCCGCCGATTATTTTTGTGCCGCCGGAGCCTTCAATGGAAAGCCCGCTGTGTTCTGCGCCCAACCTTAGCGGCTCGGTTAAAACATAGGTTTTGTTTTCGAGCGCCAGCCGCTTTTGCCCGGTCTTTGCCGCGTTATCGGCAAGCTCCTGCAGCGTTTGGCCGCATGAAAATGAAAAAAAGAATATGAAAGCAAAAAACACTCGCGCCATGTCGGGTCCTCCTGAAAGAGAAATATCCAATGCGGGCCGCACATGGCAACAAAAAAGGCGGGCCGCTAAAGGTCCGCCTTTTTAGGAAATTTTCAGCAACTAGTGCCTGTACTTGACGATGTCTACGCGGCGGTCGTTCCTCGCTTCAGGGGAATCCTTGGCTACATCAGGGGCCGCGCCGGCTTCGCCGCGGCCGATGACTTCAATGTTCGCGGCAGATGCGCCGAGGGAAGTCATATAATCGGAAACAGCCTTTGCGCGGCGGTCGGAAAGGAGGAGGTTGTATTCTTCGGTGCCGTACCAGTCGGTGTGGCCGACAAGAACGATCGAGTATTCGGGATTGCCGTCGAAAAATTCGAGGGCGCTCTTTACCTTGCCGCGTTCGCCCGCGGCGACTGCGTACTGATCGAAGCCGAAATAAATCGTGTAGACGATGTCTTCGGGGTTGATGTGCTCGGCATCGAAGCCGGACCCCATTCCGCCGGAAATTCCGCGTTCCTGCAGGCCGTCGCCGAACATCGAGTCTCCGGGGAGGCCGTCCGGGTTGAGCGATCCTGCGCCGGAACCCGACGCGCGCGTGTCGAGCGGCGAGGGGCCGTCCATGGTATCGCATGCGGACAGGAAAAGGAGTGAAAGCGCAGCTGCGCAGAGTGTCAGAATTTTTTTCATATCTTTAATGTTTTTTTGAACTGATTAACTTCAAATAATGTGGTTAAAGTCTCTCCCCGATTGCGCGGCATTGCAAGTTTTTTCTATAAAATTTTGGGACGAGCCGAAGCTCAGTCCTCATAATAAGAAGACCAGTCGTAATAGGTGCGCCCGGTCAGCCCCTTGTGGGTGTCGTAGCCCGATAATACCAGGAGGCTCCAGGCTATTCCAAGAACCAGCGCAAATATGCCGGCGGCCCTGAAGCGCTTTTTCACCGCCTTTGCGCCGAAGTTCGTAAACAGCATGACCGCGCATACCACGGAGAAAGCCAGCATCGCCTCTTCCGAAAAGACGCCCCCGCCGAAAACGGACATGAATACGGCCGCTAAAAATCCCGCCAGGGAGCTTCCCCTCACAATGCGGTCCAATGGCGTGGTGACAAACCTGTATTCCCTCCACCTTATTTTGCCAAAGGCCTGATCTTTAGACTGCCACAATAAGCGCGAACCATGGTTGCCGAGCTTTTCGATCGGGGTGCGCCTCCATACGGACAAAGCCCGAACGCAAAGGAACAAAAGCGGGGCGGCGGCGAGAACGGTCCCCACAATGCCGAGGTAAAGTGCGGCGTTAACCGCGAACACGGAAGTTTGCGGCATCTCGCCGAGCCCGAAAAACGAAATGCCGCCAAGCGATGAAAACGCGCCTACAAAACCCTCCCAATATGGGGCGTACAGCGAAGACATCGAAACGGACGTCAAATCGCACGCCAGATATTTGTCCCATGCATAGGCAAAAACAACGTACGCCGAAACCGCGCCAAGGTAAAGGGCGTACCTGTTCCTGTAGCGTTCCTTCGCGACATACATGAACGGGGCGCAAGTCGTCGAAACCGACGAGACAAGCAGCGCCGCGAAATTTCCGCAGGCGAATATCCCGTACCATGCGATGACAAAGCCGACTATGGAAGCGATCCTGCTGCCGTTGCTGTAGCGCTTTGCCAAAAAGATCGAAACGAGGAATGGCTGCACGATGCACAGCAGCATGGCGAGGGAATCCACGCCGCCCGCGCCTTTAGCGCCTATCATGGGCGAAAAATAGTACTCGTACATGCTCATGTTGATTTCCTGCAGCCTTACCACGGCGTACTCGTGGACCCCCCAAACGGTAAGTATTATACCCGCAGCGAAAAGCGCCAGGTAAATTATGAAAAAATCCATCCGGCGGCGCATGAAGTTCGAGATGACGAACATGAAAAGCAGCAGCATTGCGGAAATGTGGAAGCCGGCCTTCGCCCCAAGGTACGCCGAAAACGGCAGGAACATTAAAAAGGAGACGTTCACGCGGAAACTTCTTTTCTGTGTGAAATACCAAATCCCGCACAGTACGGGTATTACTGACGCGAGTATCAGATACCTGTTTTCACCTGCAACCCCGCTGTACGGGCTGCGCAAAATGGCCCAAACGACGAAAGCCGTTATGAAAAACGCCGACATTTCCAATGCGGCGGAAGAAACGGTCTGCCCCTTGAAGCGCCTTATAAACACCTTGCGGGAAATCTCGGATATAAAATTAACCATACCAGTTAAAAAATTGCCGTTAAAAAGCGCGTTCGGCCGGGCGTCAGTTTGCGATGGCCGGCGTGGTTATCCTTTTGTAGCGCGGCATGGCCGGTTTGCCCCCGTGCTTTTCTATTTCGCGCTCTATGACAATTTGGCGCGATTCGGCCGCCGCGCGCTGCGCCTCAAGTTCTTCCGCGCGCTTGCGCATTTCCTCAATCTGGGCCTCGCGAGCCTTGAGGTCTTCCTGCATTTTCGAAATTTTGCGCTTGTCGTCGGCCGACAGCTCCGCCTTTTTGCCGGGGGCGGACTTTTTGTTTTCCAATTCTTCCAAGGCGGCCCGGGTTTCCGCGACGGCCTTTTCCAGCGCGTCGCGCTGGGCGGCGAGTTCGGCGTTGGCTTTTTCGGCGGCAAGCCTCGCGTCGGCCTCGCGCGAAAGCTGCGCGTTGAGGGCCTCAAGCAGCTTCTGCTTTTCCTCTTCGCTGCCCGCCTTGAACCGCGCGAGCATCTCCTGGGCCTCTTTCGCCTTCTTCGCGTTTTCGGCCGCAAGGCGCTCCATGCCGCTGGCCTCGCCCGACTTCTGGTCGGCCTCTATCTTCGCGCCGATGGCCTCGCCCTGCGACGCGAGATTGTTCGTCTCAAGCAGCTTCGCCTGGTTGCGCAGTTCGTTGTATTTGAAGAAGAACACGACCGCCGCGAACGCGAACAGACATGCAAGCAGTATCAATGCCCCCTGTAGGTTTTTCATAAGCCGTTTGAATTTGGTTATAGTAAATCTTTTTTTGATACAAAGGCAAACGGCCGCGATTGCAATATTAAAGCGCGTTTATGCTTGAAAAGGCGGGGCGTTGCCCTTTGTCTTATAGCCAAGGACAAAGGATATGCACAGATTCGACAGCGAGGCAATGAACACCAACATCGACGTTTTGATTTGCGGCGTCGAATACAACTACGCCAGAAGCGCGGCCATCGACGCCTTCGCCGACCTCGCCATGATGGAAAGCCTCATGAGCATGTACAAGGAGGGAAGCGACGTTTCCATGGTCAACAGCTCCGCACCCGGCAGCGTTGTGAAGCTTACCGGAACCGTGGGCGACTGCATCTTCGCGGCGTTCCAGGCAAACGAAATGAGCCGCGGAGCGATTGACATATGCATGGGCGAGTTTTTCCTGAAAGCGAAAAACGACAAAAACATGCCAAAGAACCACGAGCCGCGGCGCGGAAAATTCGCGTTCGACTACGACAACTTCCTGATACAGAAGCTTGAGGACGGCGCGATAGACTTGGGCGCGATCGGCAAGGGTTTCGCGACCGACGAGCTGGCAAAAAAGCTTGCGGAATTCTGGGGCATAGAAAACGCCTTCATATCCTTTGGAGGAAGCTCGGTGCTCGCCTTCGGCAAGCCCGACGACGCCGGCGAATGGACCGTCAACATAACCGGAAGCGAACTTAAGGTGCCTATAGCGGGCCGCGCCTGCGGGGCGTCGGGAACCGCCGTGCAGGGCTGCCATATTATAGACTGCCGCACGGGCAAAATTCCGGAAAACCAGCCCTACCGGACGTGGGCTTTCACGCAGTCGGGCGCGATCGCCGACGCCATGTCCACGGCTTTCATGATTCTGGACAGGAACGAGACCGAAGATGTCTGCAATGAATACGGCATTTCCGCGATATTGCAGCAGACGCCGGAATCCGAAATGGAATTGATCAATTTCCGCGACGGCATGACCCCCGCCTGACCTAAGGCGCGCGGGTTTTCCCGAATTTATACGGACTGAAAAATCACCTGCCGGCGGAAAAATCCCCAAACACGGCGAGCCATACGCAGGGCGGATTTTCAGACGTTTCGGCAACCCGGTGCTTCCGGTGTTTTTCGATCAGAAGCCAGTCGCCCTGCCTCATCTCGACCAGTTCGCGCTCGAACTGTATTTTCGCACTGCCGGACACCACCGCCACAAACTCGTCCTCGGGCTGGTCGTACCAGAAGCCTTCCGGCGAGGCGGCGGCGTTGGACACTATGCGCTCCACGCGCGCGCCCCTGCCCTGCGCGAGGACTTCAAAAAACTCCGAGCCTTTCAAAACCTCTTTCGGATCGATGTCGCCAAGGTTCTTCACAAGCCTCAAAAACTCAAATTATTTTACCCGAAACCTTGCTGAGTTTTTCAGCCGCGGGCTTCTCTGCGGGAACTTCAAAAGCCTTTGCCATCGCCTTTTTCAAATCGTCAACTTCGCGGGTTAACGCATATATCTGCCTGAACATCCCGCAGATGATGTCCGCCTTTTCCATATCGTCGGGAAAAAGCGCCAGCGCTTTCAGCTTTGAATCGCGCAGATTGTCGAGGACTGTCGCGTCGGAGGCGTTCTGGGCGGCGGCCGCCGCCTTTTTCAGCGCGATGTCGAGCTTGTTGGCCGACTTCTCGCTTATGCGCTTTTTCTTTGCAAGATAGTCGTACAACAACTGGCGCGAAATGCCTATCATCGCGGCTATGTCGGTTTTTGACGCGCCCGTTATCCGTTCGAGCTCCTTGACCTTGCGGCAAAATTCGTCAAATTTTGTAAATTTTTCTTGCATCGTGTAAATTTATGTAAATTATCAGCTATATGATGCACGAAACCGACGCGACAAGCAACAAAAAAGGCCGAAAACGCCGGGGCCCCACAAGGTTCCCGGGGATTAACAAAGACGCCAAGGAGCTCGGGGTGAACAGGGCGACGCTTTACAGAATGCTGGCCGGCTACCCCGGCTTCAAAGATTTGAAAACCCTTAGGGTAAAATACGAAGTCTTACTGAAAAAAAAGCCCGAACATACGCGCAATTACATACTTTCAAACATCGCCAATCCTACCCATGGGAACAAAAGCAAAAACTCCTAGAAACGCACCCGGCAAGGCGTCAAAACAGAACTTTGTCGAAATTAAGGGGCATGTTGTCGCAATATCGGAAATTGCGATCGCAATCCCGCTGGACAACATGCTGCTCATACGCATGAAATGCGGGAACATACTTATAATAAGCGACATTACGCAGAAAGAGTACTCTGAATTAACAAAGCAGCTGCTCTGTTCTTAGAATACCACGCCGGACAACGGCGGCGGGACCGAAATTTCATGACCGAAAGAATGGCGGTCCCAAATAATTTTTACGCCATACGAAAAGCTTTAAAGCAAACGAAACAATCCGTGCTCGTTGCGCGCGCCAGTTCTGCATCACGGAAAAAAGCCCGAAACAGTTTGCGTACTTTAAAGCGCCGGAACAATTCCGCAAGGCGCAAAAAAAAAGGTCCCGAACCGGGACCCTTATTTTAAGAAATGTCTTACTTGACCTTGAAATCAGAACCGGGCTTGAACTTGACAGCCTTGGAAGCCTTGATCTTGATCTTTTCCTTGGTCTGGGGGTTGATGCCGGTGCGGGCCTTGCGTTCAACAACGGAGAAAGTACCGAAACCGATAAGCTGAAGCTTCTTGTTCTTCTTAACGCCGGCCTTGATGGCAGCCAAAACGGTGTTGAGCGCGTTTTCTGCGCAAGCCTTGGAAGCGTCCTTGCCGAGGAGTTTCTGTATTTCTACAATGAGTTCTGCTTTATTCATATCTTTTATTTGTTTGTTGTTCTTGTGAGATTAAATTCCAGAAGGAGTTGGTTGGGGCCGCGCACTGCCGTAAAAAATTTTTCCTTTCGCCTGTTTCGGATTCCCCCGAAACGGACTCGCATTGAAAAATCTTCCGCCAATTTGCGGTTGTTATGCCCCACAACCTAGACCTATCTTTAAATACGTCAACACAAATTTCAAAAAAAAAATGGGCCGGATGTCTTTGTACATAAGGCTTGGGCGGCCATTCGGCGGATACAAAAATGTCGTATTTCCGGAAAAATACGCATGATTTTATATCACCATATATAATTTTTATCCTGCCTTTTTACCATTTTTACATGCGCCGTTCCGGCGGCCTCTTTCGCCGCGTAATTGGCGAGCGCGAGCGCCCAGAACCTGTCGGCGTGCCCGCTTGAACTTCTTTGCGCGCAAAACCTTACGGAGCCCGCAATCCCGCTCTCCCTGCGGATTGAGCGGATGTCGGCGCGTATTTCCACGTCGTCGGGAATGCGCAAAGTCGCGTCTTCAAAACGCGAGCGCAGCGGATATGCAAGCATCTCCTTCGCGCCCGCCGTAAAGCTTAAACCCTCCACCCTGCCGGCCCCGTAGCGCTCGGCGGCGCGTTCGGCAAACTGACGCCCGAGGCCGCTCTGGTCTATGGCGACCCTCCTGAGCGCGGGCATTTTCAAAAAGCGGTGCAGTTCGGCCTCCTGTTCGGAAAAAGGAATGTCCTGAAAGACGCGCACCTCGCGCGTATAAAGCACGTCCGCCACCTTTTCCAAAAGCCAGAATACAGTAAGGTCTTTGCTGCGCCCCACGTCCACGCCGAGATACAGGAAATTCTTTTCGCTCTCTATCTCGCGCCAATTTTCATCCTCCTTATAAAGGCATCGTGAAATCATGTCATAAGTTATAAACCCCGCCTTGTCGTCGGCGGGCTGGCACATGTACTCCTGCAGAAAGCTCTCCTCGTCGGCACACGAATTTTTTACGTAGTCGAAATACCCCGCCTCGTCCATGTGGAATATCTCGCTTTCCTCGTCCAGGTTTTCCTTGAGTTTCTTCAAAAAGCCCTGCTCCAGCGCGTCCTGCAGCGTGACGCGGTGCAGCGAGATTTTCTTGGGGTTGCCGCCGTGCCGCGCCTGTTCGATCAGCCTGTTGAAAAAATTCTCGGCGCCGCGGTGCGTTGAAATTATCTGTAGGCTTCCGCCCCACGTTATGCCAGGGTACGCCACGGCGTAGAGCCGCGCCGGGTCGGGATGGAGCGCGAACTCGTCGAGAACGCGCGTGCCGCGCTTGCCCGCCTGCGCGTCGGGGTTCGACGAAAGCGACCATATGCGCGTGCCGTTTGAAAAGGCCAGCGACTTCGCGTCGGATCCGTCGGTAAGGGAGCCGCCCGAAAAATCCTTCGCGGCAACGTTCAGTATGCCCGCAAATTTTTTGCAGTCTTCAATAAAGAGCTTCGCCTGAAGCTCGTCGCGCGAGCTCACCCAAGAGTCGCGCCTTTCGCCCGCAAGGCTGTGTCGGCGCACAAGCTCGTAGGCGGTCGTCCAGCTCATGCCTATCTGGCGGGATTTCTCCATGAGCTTTATGCGCGACCCGTCCATTATCCAGGCCTTCTGGTACGGAAGAAAAAATTCGGACATTTTACATCAGCCTCAATTGTTCCTCTATTTTAGCGAGGGCCTCTTCGCTCAGCGAGCCCGACGGCCCGTCTTGCGCGCCCTTTTGCCCCTCCTTCAAATCGGCGTTGCCAAGCTGCACGCGCGAGGCCGCAAGCTTTTGTATCACGCCCGCGAGCGTGTTGAATTCGGACACGCCCAGTTCGCCGCTGCCGCACAGGTAGTCGAAAACCATTTCGTAAAGCACGGCCACGGAGGCGCGCGCGGCATCCATGGGGATGTCGGCGGCGAGCGCGTCAGACTCCGCCTTGGCCTTCCTTATCCGCGCAAGGTGGTCCTCGAAAGTTTTTCCCCCGGGCGCAGACTTCTTTGCGGCGCGCTTTTTTGCGGGCTTTTTGACAGTTTCTTTCGGTTCCATTAAAAATCCCCCGATTCCAGAAAATCCCTGCCCTCGGCAGTGAGTTTGGCGCGCACGTGCGCCGCGCTTATGCTCGACCTCGCCAGTTCGAGCATGTTTTTCTGCGCGAGGTAGTCGAGCGCCTTGAGCAGGTCGCGCTCACCCACGCAAAGCCCCGCGGCGGAAAGCCCCAGCATAACGGTCTCCACTGGAAGGCTTGCGGGGCTCGCGGCCTCAAGCTGCATTAGCACCGCGCGGCGCAAAATAATGTCGCACCTGTTTCCGCTCATTTCGAGTCCTCCTTCATTTTCATGACAATCCTGTCGGTCTTCATAGAAAGCTCGGCGATGCGCTGGTTGGCTATCTGCGCCTGCGCGATGAGCGAGCTTATGTTCTGCGCGTTTTTGCTGACCAAGTCGCGCGTCTCGGTGAGGCTTCGCGAATACTGCTTCTGGATGCTCCGGGTTTCGTCGCGTATTTCCGAGCGCAGCGAGCGAAGGTCGCATATTGCCTCGGATATCGAGCGCATGATTTCCGTGCGCACCCTCTCCATCTGCGGGTGGGTCACATAGGTCAGCTTGGGGTCGGGATGCTCCTCGTGGTGCTCCCGTATTCTTAAAATGAGATAGTACGCGCCCAGAAGCGATGTAAGCGTTATGACGGCGGTACCTATCACTGTTGCGTTTTCAATTTCCATATGGCTGCGCATTATATACGCATGCGCGCTTTGCGCAAAAGAACTTTGGGAACTTTTGATTTCAGCCAAAACCGCCTTGGAATTTTCTTTGTTTGGACGCGTTTCCAAGCCAATCTTCTGTCGCTTCACATATGCGCTTGACTGCGGCGCGCCGCGGCGTAAAAATTTTATTTCTATGAAGAAATTAATTTTAATGTTGGGAGTTGCGGCATTGGTGGCAGGCTGCGACGCCGGAGGCAAAAAAGATCTTTTCAACAAAGACCTTTCGAACGCGGAGTTCAGCGAAGGCGTCTGGTACTACGACGCCGACGGCAACCTGACCGCCAACAAGGACGAGATAATATTCTCGAAGGACGAATACGAAAATTTCGAAATCGAGCTTGAATTCAAAATAGACAAGCGCGCCAACAGCGGCATCGTCGTCTACTGTACCGACACCAAGGACTGGATACCCAACTCCGTCGAAATACAAATAGCCGACAACGGCTACACAGACTCGCCCACATGGCAGAACGCCTCGATATTCGGCCACGTCGCGCCGGAAATCGACACCCAGGTGGAAATAGGCGAGTGGAACAAGATGAAGGTGCGCGCCGAAGGCCAGAAGATTGACGTGTGGCTCAACGGCAAGCACGCCTCGAAAATCAACATGGCCGAATGGACAGACAACAACAAGTCGCCCGACGGATCGGTCGAAATCCCCTCGTGGCTGACCAAGCAGAAGAAAAGCGAAATGGCCACAAAGGGCAAAGTCGGGCTTCAGGGCAAGCACGGCGACAGTTCCGTCTGGTTCAAGAACGTAAAAATCAAAAAGATTTAACACATGAAAAAATTCTTCACAGCAGTTTTGGCGGCCGCCGCGGCATGCGCGTGCTCCGCCGGAGACTTCAAGCCCATATTCGACGGAGATCTCTCCGACGCGACCTTCGAAGAAGGTTCGTGGACAATAACCGAAGACGGCGTCCTATCGTCCACGAAAGACGCCGCCATCTTCACGAAGGACGACTACGAAAACTTCGAGTTCGAATTCGAATACATGGTCGAGCCCCACGCCAACAGCGGCGCGATAATCTATTGCACCAACACTTCCGACTGGATTCCCTACTCCATGGAAATACAGCTCTGCGACGGCACCGGCTCCCCCGAATACCCCGGCGGCAACGCCTCAATATACGGGCACGTCGGACCCGAAATAGACGCCGCCATAAAAACCGGCGAATGGCAGAAAATGAAAATCCGCGCCGTAGGCCAAAAGATAGATGTCTGGCTTAACGGCAAACACGCCACGCACATGGACATGTCCGAATGGACCGACAACAAAAAATCCCCCGACGGCAAAGTCGAAATCCGCGAATGGCTCACCAAACAGAAAAAATCCGAAATGGCTACAAAAGGCAAAGTAGGCTTCCAAGGCAAACACGGCGAAGACGGCATCGTTAAATTCAAAAACGCCAGAATCAAAAATATTAAATAGCCTTTTTTATAGATAGGGGGCGCATATATGCGCCCTTTTTCGTTTTTATATGGCGGGGCTCATGGCCGCCCCGCTCCCCGCCTAGGCGCAAGCTGCGCCATGGCATAGTGACCTTGATTTCGGCGTATCTTCCGCATTGAACTCGCTCGCTTGGTTGCACCTTTAATAGTCAGTTCTTTGCTGCGCAAATTCATTCTCGCCCTCCGGGTAATTTTGCTACGCAAAATTGTCGTATTCGCGCCTCCGGCTTGAATTGTTTTTGCCGCAATTTGAAGTACTTTAGCCCGGAGGGTTGCCGAAGTTCTGAGGAGCGCTTTGCGCGAACGAGGAACGGCAATGCTTCTAATTGCGGCAAAACCACATCAGACCATAGGCTGACAGGCAGGGGGAACAACCATCATCCATAGCGATGCGTAGCATCAGGAATGGAAGCTGCGCTTCCTAGGCCGGGCGCGGGGCGGCTATGAGCCCCGCTTTTAGAGCCATCTGACTTTTATTCCTTGCGCACGGCAAAGTTAACTCTAAATTGTGGTCATGCAAAACAATTGCGACAACAGTCAGAACCGCTGCCAACACTGCGGCGGGCCGCGAGATCCAAACTCATTCGGAGGCAACGCGGGGATGGGGCGCAATTTTCCGGAGATAAAAGAGTATCTGATTCGCTCGATAATACTGACGTGCGTAATGTTTCCGATAGGCGCGCTTCCGCTGATATTTTCGATACTTACGATAACATCGAAAAACAACGGCGACTATGCCAACGCCAAGAGCTATTCGCAAGTGGCGTATGTGAGCAGCACGATACTTCTTATATTCCTTGCCATTGGGGCGCTTTTTTTCGCCGTTATATTTTTCATACCGCTGCTGCTCGCCCTTATCGGCATTGCGGCGGGAGTTGCATAATATGAGGCAGGCGTTTCAATTTGACATTTTCCGCGTTGTTCAAATCATTGGAATCTGACAATTTCTAAGCGAAAAGAGACGCAAAATTTTAACAACCGCACACAGGAGGATTTGCATATGAAGATGATCAAGGCCATTATAAAGCCCTTCAAACTTGAAGAAGTCAAGGAGGCGCTCGCCGAGATAGGGGTTGAAGGCATGACGGTGACGGAAGTCAAGGGCTTCGGCCGCCAGAAGGGGCACTCGGAAATTTACCGCGGAAGCGAATACACGGCGGAACTTTTGCCGAAGATAGTCATAGACATTTGCGTGCCCGCGGACATGTGCGAAAACGTCGTGGAGACCATAATGAAGGCCGCCCAGACGGGGAAAATCGGCGACGGCAAAATTTTCGTTATGCCGGTCGAACAGGCGTACAGAATCAGGACGGGTGAAAAGGGCGACACGGTGCTGTAGTTTTCGCATTACATTTATTGCAAATGTGGGAGCGTTTTTAACGCTCTCTTTTTTTTGCATAAAACAAAAAAAAATCTTGTTCGCCAAAACAAATTCAAAATACTTCCGCGCGCATCACAGATGAGCGCTGATTATTTCAGGGCGCGTCAAATTGGGCCTCAGGCGAGGCTTTGAAAGTTGGACGCGGCAGGAGCGTACTTGAGTACGTGACTGGTGCGGGCGACTTTCAAAACGAAGCATCAGGCCTAATTTCACGTGCCCCATTACTTGAGGATGTAGATCCGATCCATCTTTCGCAGTTTCTGCGGAACCTTAATGGCAACATTCTCACCCTTCCGCGCGGTTTCCACGGGCCTGCCGCAAACCTGCATGCTTTCAATTTTCATGCTCAAAAATCCGGTCTTGTCGCCCTCTATCTGAATTTCGTCGCCGACGCTGACCGCATTGGCGTCGATTGAAATTTCGGCCGCCTCGGCTTTGGGGAAATAGTTGACCACATGGCCGACAATCGCCTTTTTTACCTTCGCCTCGTTGCCGCCGCCAGTCCAGTCTCCAATGGGTTTGCCCATATAAAAGCCGTCCGAAAACCCCCGGTTGAATACAGCCCCAAGCCTTTCCATCGCGGCGGCTTTCACTTTCTCAAATTCTTTTTCAAAGTTCGGATTTTTAAAGTTCCCGAAATAGAAGTCGCGCACTCCCCTGTATGCGGAAGTCGTGTTGAAAACGTATTCCGCGTTCCTATTGCGCCCCTCTATTTTCAGGGAATCGACGCCCGCGTCGAAAAGCTTTTCGATAAAAGGCAGGGTGCATAGGTCTTTGGGGCTGAACACGCGGCTGTTTTCCACGCGGTATTCGATTCCCCCCTTTACGGCGTCGGTTACGATGAACTCGCGGCGGCAGGGCTGTATGCACTCGCCCCTGTTCGCGCTTTTTCCGCACGAGAACTGCGATAGGAAGCACCTTCCGCTCACCGAGACACACATGGCACCGTGCGCAAAAACCTCTATGCTAATCTCTTTGGCAATGTCTTTGCCGAGCTTTTTGGGCAGGGCTTTGCGGATGTCCGCGATGTCGCCTAGCGTGCATTCGCGGGCGAGCACAAAGCGCCGCAAGCCGAAATTAAGGGCATAGGCGGCTATGGCCGACGCGTTGGCGACGCTCGCCTGCGTGGAAAGGAAAACGGGCATGCCTATTTCGCGCGCCTTTTCGATTACGGAGAAATCCCAAGCGATCACGGCCGACACCCCCGCCCTTTTCGCGGCCCTTATCTGCGCGGCAATCTCCTTGGATTCGCGTTCGAAATATATGGTGTTGAGCGTAAGATAACTCTTTGCCCCGCGTGCGGCGCACTGCCTCACAAGCTCTTTCATTTCGGACACCGCGAAGTTCTTCGCGCCGGCTCGCATGTTTGAGCCCTTGAGGCCGAAATACACGGCATCCGCGCCCGCCTTAAGGGCGGCCGACAGGCATATAAAGTCGCCGGCGGGCGACATTATTTCGGGCTTTTTGGGTTTTGCGGGCATGATTCTGACCGCCCTGTATGCCCGCAAAAAACTCCGGCGGCAACAAAAAATTTTCAACGTAATGCTTGTAATGAAGCGCGCCATTATGTTCAATTCCGGCAGTAATCATACATAATAGTGGCGGCGGAATTCAGACAGACTCAAAAGCTTGAACAGGGGCTCGCACTTTCCCCACAGCTGAAGCGCAGCTTGGAGATTTTGCAGGCGCCCTCGCTCGACCTGCGCGAAATGGTGTCTGCCGAACTGCGGACAAACCCGCTTCTGGAAGAGCTTTCCCCGGCGGAATCGGCAAAAGACGACCAGCCGCAGAGCGTCGGCGAGGACATTTACGCCGACTTCGACGAGCCTCCGCCGCAAAAGGACGCCTCGGCGGAACAGGCCAAGCGAGATTTTTTCCTGAACTCCATTCCCGACAAGGTGTCTTTGCAGGAATATCTGCTCAACGAGGCCAATCTCGACGCCCCGAATGAAGGCGTGGCAAAAGCCTTCGCCGGACTCGTGGGTTCGCTCGACGACAGGGGCTTTCTCGCGCCTGACGCGCTGGAGTCCGCAAAAAATGCAGGGTTTGGCGAGGACGACATACAGGGGGCCATGCGCCTGCTGCGCGGCTGCGAGCCGTCGGGCATAGGCGCATTCGACATGCGCGACTCCCTCATGCTCCAGCTTGAGCACAAGGGAATGAAAGGCACTCTCGCATACCGCGTTCTGGAACTGCACTACGACATGCTTATGAAGCGCAAAGTGGCGGAAATCGCGGCGCTCGAGGGCGAAAGCGAGCGCGAAGTGGAAAACGCCATTTCGGAAATCGCAAAGCTGAGCACCTCGCCCGCGCACGAATTTGTCGCCGAAGAGGAGCGCTTCATAACGCCAGACTTGGAATACTTCCGGAAAGACGGCGCATGGACAGTCGAACTCACAAACGAGCACATCCCAAAGCTTCGCATAAACCCGGAATACCGCCAGATGATGGCCGGAGGCAGGCTGCGCAAGGAGGAGGAAGGCTACGTTAAGGACAAGATCCGCGAGGGCAAGTTCGTCATGGACGCTATAGAGCAGCGGCAGAAAACGCTTCTGAAAATCGGCTTTGCAATACTCCAAAAACAGCCGGAATTTTTTGAAAAGGGCCCCTCCGCCCTGAAGCCGATGACCATGCAGGACGTCGCGGAAATCGTCGAACTGCACGCCACGACTGTCGGGCGCGCGATACACGAAAAATACGCAACTACGCCGTTCGGGATTTTCGCGCTGAAATTCTTTTTTTCGGGCGGCTACGAGTCTGCCGACGGCGAGGGCGTAGCCAGCCACTCGGTGAAGGCGCGCATAAGAGAGATAATCGAAGGGGAGTCGCCGCAAAAGCCTCTTAGCGACTCGAAGATAGCCGACATGCTGGAATCGGAAGGCATAAGCATTGCGCGGCGCACGGTGGCGAAATACCGCGAGGAGATGAACATAGCCCCGAAAAACCTGAGGAAACGCTTCTGATGGACATTCTTTTAAAAAACATAATGCTCGCCGACGCGACGGGCGAAAATGTGAAAGTCGCCGCAGCAAAAGGCGGCGAATTCACAGGCGAAATCCAGACGGGCGCGCAGGCGATGGAAAGCTTTCCGGAAGCCGCCGCGCAAATCTGCCCCGATCTTGCCGCCGTGGAGGCGTTCCTGCTGTGCGAGGGCCCCGGCTCCATGCTGGGCACGCGCTCGGCGAGCGCGTTCATCGCCTCCGTCGCGGCGCTTACAAAGGCGAAAATCTATACTTGGGACGCCATGCGCGCGGCGGCTTTCGCGTTTGCCGGCGCCAACCCCGGCATTGCCGAATTTTCGATAATCGCGCCGTCGCGCAAAGGCTTCGCAAACCTGCTGAATTTCTCAAACGGAGAAATCGAATTCGAGCGCGAAGTGGAAATTGCGGAGCTCGGCGTGCTCGCCCATTCGGGGAAAAGGCTTCTTAGGCAGCGCAAAAATGTCGACGCCGCGCTGGCGGGAATGGAGACGGTTGAATTTTCATTGAAAGAAATTTTCGAAACAGCCAAGGCGCGCCCGGAGCTTTTGGAGCCCCGCGAGACGCCGCCCGACGCGAAATCACTGTCAAAACGGGAATATGTGAAATGGAAGGCTCAAGCACGCATTTAAGATGCTCGGTCAGGATCGACCTTTGCGCCCTTGAAAGAAACCTGGGCAAGCTGCGTCACTTCATGCCGTGCTCGCGCGGATACGTGGCGCTCGTCTCGGCGGACGCCTTCGGCTACGGCGTCGAGGCCGCCGTCGTGCGGCTCATGCTAAGCGGCGCCGACGCCTTTGCCGTGACCAACGCCCACGAAGGCGTCCAAGTCAGGGAGGTCGGCACGGGCTGGCGCGTCATCGTTATGAGCTCGAGTCTCGAGGGAGAGGAGCACCTCTATTTCGAGAACTCTCTCACCCCCGTGCTCGTAAGCCCGGAGGAAATCTGGCGCTTTGAAAAACACGCCAAGGAAAACAACAGCCCGCTGAAAGTGCACATGCGCCTGCCCGTGGAAGGCGACGCCCCGCCCTCGCGCGAAGACGCCAAAGTGATGCTCGACAGGCTGCTGGCATCCGACGTTCTCGACCTCGAAGCCTTCTGCCTGCCCGGCACGGGAAGCGGAGCCCCCACCGAGGGCGCAACCGCCGACGCCGAGTTTCTGAAATACGCCGAGGAAAGGCTTTCGGGCTCGCCTAAAAAGGTGTTCATACACCACAGCGACGTATGCGACATTTCCGCGCTGCCATCGTTTTTCGACAAGGCGCTGCGCGCAGGCCTCGTACTGTTCGGCATGACGCCCGACGAAGGCTCAATCCTCAGGGGCTTCGCCCCCGAACATGTGCTCACGTTCAGGACTTCCGTCAGCCAGATAAAGAACCTGCCCAAAGGCGCGACCGTCGGCTACGGCAAAACCTACACCCTGCAAAAGGACTCCAAAGTTGCCCTGCTTTCCGTGGGCTACGGCGACGGCGTGCCGCGCGAGGCGGGCGGGCGCATGGACGTCATGATACGCGGGAAAAAAGCGCCCGTCATAGGCCGCGTTTCCATGGACCAGGCAACGATAGACGTGAGCGATTTCGATTGCATAGAAGTCGGCGACGAAGCCATAATCGTGGGATGGAGCGGAGGCATTGAAATACCGATAGAGGAATACAGCCGCCGCCTCGGCATAACCCCCGCGCAGGCGCTGACTTCCATAACGAAGCGCGTGGCCAGATTTTACAAAACCCTGTACTAACCCATTGAAAAATACAAAGCAGTCAGAAACTTCGCAATACCAACCATAATCGCGGCGCTTCTGATGATCGTCATCACGCCGATATGAGACTGCGCATTCAGCAACTTCATGGCGGCGATGAAAGGCGGAGAGGCGACCGTAACCCCGACGCAAACCATACCGTTCATAGCGATGGCGCTGCTAAGCCTGGCAATAAGCATGGCAATGACGGTTTTCGGGATCATATGGCTGTACTTCGCCGCAAAAAACAAATTCTAACTGGGATTCGGCGCGACGCTGAAAACCGCCGAAGGAAAGGAAATCAAAAACATAAGCGCGGTGCGGTCGGTCGCATGGCTGCTGATACCGGTTGCGAATATCGTGATGTGGTATTTCATTCTGAAGCAGATATGGTTCGCCTCAAACCTCAAGCCGTACAACGACAAATCGTGCCCGTAGAATTTCCTGCGCGCCTACTGGCTGCTGATTTTCCTGTCCATGGCGGCAAGCATAGGCAAACTATGTGCATGTTTCCCATGGGGCGCCGCGCCGGAAGAGATGAAGGCGATGCTGGCGCAGTTTAACTGGGCCTTCATGATACTGAACGCCGCCAATGTAACGGCGTTCAACCTGCTAGCGGTCTACACGATAATGAAAATAACCAAGGCGCAGAAGCGGGCGTTTACCGCGCAAAGCGCCGGCCGGCAGTAAGGCCAGGCGGATTTTAAGCGGCAAAAACTTATAAATCAAAAAAGCGGAAAAAAAAGCTTGCTAGAGGGAGTCGATTGCGTAAAGTCTGAGCCTTTAAAAATTTCGGGCCGTAGCGCAGTCTGGTAGCGCGCTTGCATGGGGTGCAAGAGGTCCCGAGTTCGATCCTCGGCGGCCCGACCAATTTCCCCGGCACACTCTGAAAGGGGCGTGTCTTGTTTTTGAAGGCATAAAGCGTTAAGGCGCCCGGCAGTCAAAAACAAAAAAACATTCAAACAAGGAGAGGTGACGGAGTGGCCGAACGTGCGCGATTGGAAATCGCGTGTATGCCAAAAGTGTACCGGGGGTTCGAATCCCCCCCTCTCCGTGTTTATAACTTCCACACTGCAAGGGTGTTAGACAGTTTTAATGAGAAAGCTGCAATGCGCTAAAAATGGGCGATTGTGGCTTTTTTTTGTCTAACACCATTGCAGCAAAAAATGCCCATTTTTTTGAATTTAAAACCCAAGCTTTTCTCTAAAAAAGGCCGATTTTGGGAAAATGTGTTAGACAATTTCCGGCAATTTTTGCCCTTAAAAAGCCTTCATTTTTAGCCTCAAAACAGGCCTGAAAAGTGCCTTAAAAAACGCCGCTTTTTACCCGCCTTTTCGATCATTTTTTAAATGGGTGTTATACAATCACCCTCTATCTGTGCCAAATAGCGCCAATTTGCCTCAAATAACCCCTTATTTTGAAAGAAAATGGCGAAGGGAGACTTACGATCCTTTGGGCATAAACTTTTGCGATTGCGTCTATGACTTGCGGGCATTCCGCTTTTATCGCAATTTCGTACGGCACAAAGTCTCCGCTTTCAAGGCATCCTGCGAGTATCCTATGCAGTTCAAG
>CALXSL010000002.1 GCA_944391135.1 uncultured Opitutales bacterium | reverse complement strand
CCCCCGCGAGGGGGTGCGAGTCAAACAGGGCATCGTTTTAAACACGAACACTCTTTGTACCTAGGGTTTGATTATTACAGCGCGCCATCAGGCGCGCAGTGTCTTTAGAATATAAGCTAACAAAGGTTCGTTTTAATACCGCTGCGAAGCCTACGAAATCCAAAAACACAGTGTAACCCGAAAGTATTCCCTTTAGCGGCATCGCGCTGACACACTGCAACCATAAGCGCGCAAGCGATTATGAAGAGAGAGAAAGGTTTATTCGTAAAAATGCCCTACGGGCATTTTTAGGGCATGTCCGCGCATCAGCGGGCTTGCCCGGCGTATAAACCTTTCTAACGAGACTTCGCTTGTTCGTCATTACTTACAGTTCGCAATCCTAGGATATCCGCTAATCAGCCATTGCGAATGCAATGCGGAAGATTCAGCAACAACCAAGGTCACTATGCCACGGCGCAGCTTGCGCCTAGCGGGGGTATTAGGGGGCAGCAATGCGCCCCCTAATATCTAAACCGGGCACGGGGCGGCCATGAGCCCCGCATTAAAAAAAACGGCTACTGGCTGTTTTGTTGGCGCTTTAGTTGTTTATATGCGAGCCAGGTTACGAGGAATGAGGCGGTGGTGGCGAAGCAGACGTAAATGAAGAAGTCTAGGTAGCCGAAAAGCTCTTGGAGTTTGCCGCCGAAGAATCCGGGGATCATTATGCCGAGGGCCATGAGGGATGTGCATATGGCGTAGCTGGAGGTTTTGTTTTCGCCTTTTGAAACCTGTATGAGGTAGACCATGAACGCGGCGAAACCGAAGCCGTAGCAGAACTGTTCGAGGACGACGAGCGAACCGATGACGGCGGCGGAACCGGGTTGGGCGGCGGCGAGATAGACGTAGACAAGGTTGGTGAGGTTAAGGGCCAACACCATGGGCAGCAGGGATTTTATGAGCCCTCGGCGCGAGATGAAGATTCCGCCGAGTATGCCGCCGAGAAGGAGTGCGGCCGCGCCGATGGTGCCGTAGATGGTGCCGACCTTTTCGAGTGTCAGCCCAAGGCCGCCGTTCGCGCGGGAATCGAGGAGGAAAGGCTGGGTTATCTTAACGAGCTGCGCCTCGGCGAATCGGTAGAAGAATATGAAAAGCAGAATCGTTACGATGTCCTTTTTGCATAGGAATTCGCGGAAGGCATTTTTGATGTTCGCCCAGACTTCGCGGACGTTCGAATCCTTGCGGGGAGTATCGGACCGCGGCTTGGGAAGCGTCCATTGGAAGAGCGGAATGCAAAGCAGGAGTATTGCGACACACGCGCCGAACGACACGGCCCAGCCGATGCGCTCGTCTTCAAAGAATGTTTTGGCCTTTCCCGCTATGACGAGCATAGCGCCCTGCCCGAAAAGAACCGCAAGCCTGTAAAACGCGTTGCGTATGCCCACAAAGAAGGACTGCCGCCGGTCGTCGAGCGCAAGCATATAGTAGCCGTCGGCGGCGATGTCGTATGTGGCTGAGGCGAAGCCGAGAATCCAAAAAATCGCGGCGGTCGCGGCAATCCAGAAGGAAAAGAACTGCGCAGCTACAAGGCCGACAAAGCATGACAGGAATATGCCGAGGCAGAAAAGCACCCAGTTGCGCTTTGTCGAAATGGAGTCCACCAGCGGCCCCCAGAAGCCTTTTAAAACCCACGGGAGGTAGAGGAAGCTGGTAAGCATTGCCATGTCGGCGTTCGACATCCCGCGGGATGAATAGTACGCAACCGAAAGCGTGCCCACAATGGCGTTCGGCAAGCCTTCAATGAAGTACAAGCCGGGAAGCCAGGCCCATGCGCTTTTCGGTTTCTGCATTTTGTGCGTTTTTGTGTGCGGACAAAAAAAGAACCCCCGCATGTGCCGTCTTGCCGAGTTGGTTTCGCAGCCTCCTAAAACGAGGTGGGTGCTTTCCAAGCGGCTTTTGTCTTCCGCTTTTCAGCGGCCTGACAGCCACCGCTTCGGGGTCAAGCTCCCGGATAATTGTCATTAAGGCGGGGAACCGGTCGGGCAGTCTCGAACACTGCAGAGGTCTAGTTTGTTATCGGAAAACCGGGACCGATTTTCAAGTTTTATTTTTGCCATCCGAGGCTAAATATGCTTTAAGTGAAAATATGTTAAAAAACCGCTTTCTAGAACTGCGCAAAAAACACGGAACAATGCTGACCGTCCTGCTGTGGCTGCCTATGATAGCCTATATTTTGCCGACCGCATATGCGTTTATTAAAAACATCGGCAAGGCGCTCTTCTCCGGCGAATTTTTGAGCGGGCTGTTTACGCCCGTACCGGTTGACAAGGCCGCGGGGATTGTCTCGTTCGCATCGTTCGTCGCCTTTGCGGGATCCATGGTGTTTCTTTACGCGCTTCTGCCGCTTATGATGAGCGACCGAAAAACCAAGGCCGAAAGACGCGCATTCGCCATACCGCTCGCGGCGCTTGTCTTGTTCAACCTTTGGAACGCGTTTTTCCTGCTTTGCCAGATAGGCGCATATATAGGGACCTACGGCGCAACCGTTGCGAGAATCGGCGCATTGGCGGGCTGCGCTTTGCTGGCGCTGTCAAACGTCTGGCTTTTTATCGTATATGCAAACGTGAAAAACAGCATGTTCAAAATCATACTTTCCGTGATTGTGACAACGCTGTGCTACTGGCTTTACGGGGTGATTCTTAAATACAATCTGCCAAGCGACATCTTGGGATGCACGGGTATCGCGATTTTTGCAGTGTGGGTGCTTACAGCGCTCGACATCCAGTTCGAGGGAATCGGCTACAAGTTCACCTGCAAATTCCTGCGCTTCGGCGACAAATAGGAAAATCGCCGAACCGCTTCAATCAGCGCGCGAAATAGTTTTTGTGCATCTGCCAGCCGACGCGGTACGGAAAGCCGTTCGCCTTTACAAATTCGCAAAGCGCGTTCAGAAGCCCCTTGTCGGAAGACTTCGACCATTCCGGATGAAGCCATACGGCCCTGGCGTTTTTCGCCTTCGCCGCAAGCGCATGGTATTCCCCAAGCTCTCCGGCGTTTGAGATAATAAACTTAAGCTCGTCAGCGCGGCCAAGCGCGGCGTCAGACGGCATGGCGAAAAGTTTCGGGCTCAGCGCGACCCACGCGAATTCCGCTCCGGGATTTTCCTTTATTTCCAGCGTGCCGGAAGTCTCGAGATGCGCGGGGATTTTTTTCGCGGAAAGCTCCGCAAGAAGCGGCTCAAGGTTGTGCAGGCACGGTTCCCCGCCCGTTATCACCGCGATTTCCGCACCGCTTTTTTCGACGGTTTCGGCTAGCGATTCGGCTGAAACAATATCGGCGGCCCCGCCCTGCCATGCGGGCTTGGAGTCGCACCACGGGCATTTCACATTGCACCCGTAAAGGCGTATAAAATACGCGCTGCGCCCCATGTGCAGGCCTTCGCCCTGCACGGAAAAAAACGCCTCGGCAACGGGATAATTTGTCATGGCAGCATGCGGGTGTCGGAATCCTCGCAGAAGAGCGCCGAATTCTTCTTGTCCTCGCTGACTTCGACGCAGTAGACGCGCGCGCGGCCGCCGGTCTTTTCAATAACCATTCCGTTAAAGACGTTATACAGGTGCCGCGCCAGCCCCTCGCACGAGCACTGCTCAACCTGGTAGATTTTCCACGCCTCGGGTGCGGCCGCGCGGAGTTTCTCCACAAGCGGGTCATCGTTGGAAAACAGGCAGGCGTGGTCGAGATGCGCCCCTATCCACTCTTTCAAAAACTTCACCTTGCCGAAATCCACGACAAAGCCGTTCTCGTCGGTTTCGTCGCAGACAAAGGTCACGGAAATGTCCCAGTTGTGTCCGTGTATGTACGAGCAATGGCCGTCGTGCAGGTGCTGGCGATGGGCAAAAGGGACGTCGAAGTATGTCTTTTTGCAGCTTAGCATTTTTCCAAAATTCTATTAAAAAACCGTTCATAATATGCCGAAGCCTTGTCGACCATTTCAAGATAAAAACCCTCGTTGGGCGCGTGCAGGTTGTCCTCCGGCGTGAACAGGCCGACCATCATGCAGTCGAGCCCCGTTGCGTTTTTGATTTTCGATATCAGCGGGATGCTCGCGCCCTCGCGCAAGTATATCGGCTTGGAGCCGAACTCTTTTTCGACGCACTCCTCCATCGCGGCAAAAGCGTTTTTAACGACGGCGTTTCCGTTGTCCTTGGGGTTGACGAAATAGGCGTCGCCCGAGGCGTCGTAGTCGGTGAACTCAACCTTTATCGCGTCGGGCGTTCGCTCTTTAACCGCCTTTTTGACGAGCTCGAGAATCGCGTCGGTTTTCTGGCCCGAAGCCGTCCTGCAAGAAATTTTGCAGAAGCATTCCGACGGGATTACCGACTTCGAGCCTTCGCCCTGGTAGCCGCCGCCCATTCCGGTAAATTCCAGCGTGGGAAGCACGCGCGACGCCTCCGCGGGCGTGTAGCCTTTCTGCACATACAGATGTTCGACACCGAGAAGTTTTTTTACGGCCTCCTCGTCAAAAGGGCTTTTGGCTATTTCACCGCGCTCCCAGTCGCCCAGAGTTTCCACTCCGTCGTAGAAATGCGGGATGTTCACAAAGCCGTCCCTGTCGTGCAGGGTTGCGCACACTTCGGCCATAGCCTGAAGCGGGTTGTAAATCATGCCGCCGTACATGCCGGAATGGACGTCGGTGTTCGCGCCCTTGAAGCGGGCGTCGAGGCTTCCCGTTCCGCGCAGTCCGATTGTCACGACAATCTGGCTGAGTGACGCGCTGGAGGTGTCGCTTAGCATCATGAAGTCGTAGGACGAAAGCAGCTTCGCGTTATCTTCTATGAATTTCGACATGCTAGGACTCCCGATTTCCTCTTCGCCCTCCAGCATAAACGCGATGTCTATGGGCGCGTCTGGATTTTGGAAAAGGAAATTCATCATCCCGGCGATTATGCAGGAAAAGGGCCCCTTGTTGTCGGCGGTGCCCCTGCCCCAGATTTTGCCGTTCTTTATCTCCGCCTTAAAGGGGGGCGTGTTCCATTTTTCGAACGGGTCGGCGGGCTGGACGTCGTAGTGGCCGTAGCAGAGAATCCTGACTTTCGGCTTTCCGCCCTTGAAATCCCTGCGGGCGAACAGAATCGGGTGCAGGCCCGTCTCGTGGAAATCCACGCTGAAGCCGAAACCCGCGAACTTGTCCTTTAAAAACATCGCGCATTTGCGGACGTCTTCGGCATGGTTCGAGTCGGCCGAGACGCTCGGGAATTCAACGAGGTCGGATATGAATTTTAGGGTGTCGAATTTCATAAAAACTGTAAAATGTTAATGACCTGAAAATGCCCGACATGTTCGAAAATGCAACACAAAGAATCAAACGTATGTAATCTTGCACCTAAGCCCTGCAAAGAAAAACAACTGGCCGGCAGCATAAGCGGCGCCAAGCGCAAGCCACAACAGCGGATATTTTCCATAGGGAATGCGCACCCCGCTTACTTCGGAAACCCGCACCCTAACCCCAAAAAACGCCAGCAGAAAGCCGATGATAACGCTTACAGTATAGAAGCAGATGTCGAACTCCCTGGGGCGCACTGTTGGCATGGCATAAACATAGACACAAAAAGGCTGGCAAGCATGAAGCAAAAAACGGCTTCCATGTTGAGCCTTACGATTCTCAGCGCGCCCATCTCGATTCCCGACTTTTTCAGTATGACGCGCGTAACAAGACCGCCAAAGCCTAGGGCGATTGACAGACTGGCTGCTACGAGCGTTAAAAACACCGTTCCCTCGTCCGCATCGCGCAACCGCCCTTTCAGCCATTTTACGGCGCCAAACGAAAGCAGGTATCCGATAAAATACCCGACAGGAGGCAGGCCCCAAAAAAATGCGGCCATACCGGGCGTCAGGCCTGTCTTTTCGGCTGTCTTGCGGCGCAGATAAAAAACGCGCCGGAAAGGCATAAAAACGCCGTAAGGACATGAAATCCGGCGAAATATGCGGCCGCTTCACGGCCGGGTGCGCTTGCCCGAACAACACCCCCGCAAAAAAATCCACCAGGGCAATGACGAACACAACTTTCAAATTCAACAGGAAAATCTCGTTAAAACTCCATGCGGTTTTCATGCAAGCTGAAGCCGCCCGCATTGCGGCGCTGCCCAACAGTGCGGCAAGCGCAACGCCCGCAATGGCAAAAGCGGCGGCATCTTCGGAAAAGCAAAAACCTTCAATCATTTTAATACCATAAATCCGAGAAATCCGCCACTAAAAAAGCACGCGGACTCATGCAGTTGATTCCGCCGGAAATTCAACGCTAAGATTCTTTATGTATTGCAATGTGCGTTTCATTTCTTAGCTTTAAAAAAAATCGGAACGCAAACCAATTACAGGAGGATTATCATGCACATGGCAGACGCTTTGGTCTCGCCCGCGGTAGGCGGGGCAATGCTCGCGGTTAGCGCAGGGCTCGTCGCGTACAGCGCGCGCAAAATGAGGAAAGACTTCGACCCGTCGCGCATTCCGCTGATGGGCATAATGGGCGCATTCGTGTTCGCCGCGCAGATGATAAACTTTGCGATTCCCGGAACGGGATCGAGCGGGCACATAGGCGGCGCCGTTCTGCTGGCCGCGCTTCTGGGGCCCTACGCGGCGTTTCTGGCGCTCACATGCGTGCTGGTTATACAGGCGCTGTTCTTTGCCGACGGCGGCCTTCTCGCGCTGGGATGCAATATTTTCAACATGGGCTTCTTCGGCTGCTTCCTGGCCTATCCGATTTTCCTAAAACCCATGGCGGGAAACTTTTCAAACCCGGTAAAGGTGCTGCTGGCGTCGATACTGGCCTGCATTGTCTCGCTGCAGCTCGGGGCTTTCTGCGTTGTGCTTGAAACCCTCGTTTCCGGCGTGACACAGCTTCCCTTTGGCGCGTTCGTTGCGCTTATGCAGCCCATACACCTTTCAATAGGCGTCGTGGAAGGCGCACTCACGGGCCTTGCGATAGTATTTGTCTACAGGGCCCGCCCGCAGATATTTTTGGAATGCAACGCCCAAAAATCATTTTCCTACAGGGCGGTGCTGGGCTCGCTGCTCATTGCTGCATTGGCCATAGGCGGCGGCCTCTCGCTTCTGGCATCAGGCGACCCCGACGGCCTCGAATGGTCCATGGAAAAGGTGGCGGGGACGGCCGAACTTGAAAGCTCCGGCGCTGTGCACGGCGCAGCCGCAGACGTTCAGGAAAAAACATCGTTCCTGCCCGACTACTCCATCCCGGACAGCGAAAGCGCGGCGGGAACCTCAGTCGCCGGGATTGTGGGCAGCCTTATAACGCTCGCCGCCGCGCTGGCCGTAGGCTTTGCGCTGAAGCCGCGCACAAAGAGGACACGTGTCTGCGTCTAAGACAGGAAAGTTCGGCGCATCGCTGGCAAACCTGCGCTCGCTGGAATCCCTGGCGACGCGCGACACCCCCCTGCACCGCATTTCGCCAACGATAAAAATCGCAGCGACATTCGCATACATTGTCGCTGTCGTTTCGTTCGGCGTGTACGACTTTTCTGGGCTCCTCCCGTTCGCGGCGTATCCGATAATCGTGGCGTCAGCCGGGGAAATTCCGTACGGGCTTCTGTTCAAAAGGACGCTCATCGCGCTGCCGTTCGTCGCTTTCGCCGGAACAGCAAACATTATTTTCGATAGGGCTCCCGTCGAACTGGCCTTCGGGCTGAAAATAACGGGCGGCATGCTCTCTTTCGCCGTGCTGATTTTAAAGACGCTCCTGACGGTTTCGGCCGTGCTGGTTCTCGCGGCGACAACCCCGCTGAACGCAATAGCATCGGGGCTGAAACGCTTCGGCCTGCCCTGCATACTCGTATTGCAGTTCGTGATGACATGGCGGTATCTTGAAGTGCTGATTGACGAGGCCGAGAGAATGTTCCACGCGTACGTTTTGCGCAGTCCTGACGGAAAGTTCGTGAAATTCAAGGACTGGCCGATGATGGCTGGACAGCTCTTCCTGCGCGCCTACGACCGTGCCGAGCGCGTCTACGGCGCAATGCAGTGCCGAGGCTTCGACGCGCGCCGCATACACACGCACAACATACGCGAAACGGGAGGCGAAATTTTCGGCCTCATCCTGTTCGCGGCGGCATGCGCAGCTTTGCGCTGTTTCAATCTGAGCGCAGCGGTAGGAGGGATTTTCTCATGATAAGCATTGAAAACCTTTCAGTCCGCTACCCGGACGGAACGCTCGCCATAAATGGTTTGAGCCTCGAAATTAAGGACGGGGAATCCTGCGCATTGCTCGGCGAAAACGGCGCGGGAAAGTCCAGCCTGTTCAAGGCGATTCTCGGGCTGCTGCCCATTGAAAGCGGAAAAATCGCAATAGGCGGCGTCGAGCTAACACCGAAAAACCTGCGCGAAATCCGCAAGATGGCAGGCATGGTTTTCCAGAATTCGGACGACCAGCTATTTTCCGCAACGGTCGAGGACGACGTGTCGTTCGGCCTGCGCAATTGCGGCGTGCCCGAAAGCGAGACACGTGAAAAATGCGCATCCGCCATGGAAAAATTCCTTGTATCGCATTTAAAAGGCCGCTCTCCTCAAAGACTCTCGGACGGAGAAAAGAAACGCGTCGCCATATGCGCGACCGTTATAACCGAGCCCAAGGCGCTCCTGCTCGACGAGCCCACCGCCCAGCTCGACCCCCGCGCCCGCCGCGAAATTTCCGAGCTCATAGGCAATTTGAACCTTACGCGCCTTATCGCCACGCACGACCTTGACTTCGCGAAAAAATACTGCCCAACTTGCGCCATACTCCGGAACGGAAAGCTCAGGGCGCGTGGCGCGACAAGCGAACTGCTAGCCGACGGCGCCCTAATGCTCGAATGCGGTCTGGCCTAAAAACATGGCGCCGCACGCATGGCCGAACCAAACGGGAAGTCGGGTCAGCACATCAATAATCCGTTAACCGTCACGGAAAACGCAAGGAGCCCTGCCAGCGCAAAAATCAAAAAAAGGCAAAACCGCCTTTCGCCCCCTGGCGCCAAATCCCTTTCGGCTTTCTCAGCGCATACAGCGGCCAGCGCGATTATAAGCGCGGATCCTGCAAGCAATGAAAATAGGATTTCAATCCACATGAACAAGCCCGCAGCCGAAATCAAAGTTCCAAATCCCAATCCTGCGACCACGGACAGCCTTTCCAAGCGCTTTTTATCTAAGCCGATTTTCAAAAATGACGCATATAACCGAATAAAAAAAATAGGAAAACATACATCCGGATGCAAAAGCGAAGCTCCAAAGAATGCATAAGAAAAACGCCAACGCAAAAATTTCATCCCAATGGACATTGCCCGCAAACAAATTCATAATGCCGCAATTTAAGCCGCAGGCATCTAATTGCAAATTAAATACGCGCCAAAAACGCAGCCCTCTCCGGCAGACTTCGAATGTTAATTCCAATGAGCCAGTCTGAAGATCCAAAGAAAAGCTAAGGATGTCGCCGCAAGAATAGCAATGCTTACGGCGGACGCCAGCAGCATGGCAAAAAACAGCACAATAAATTTGCGGCCGCCAATGCTGAAGCGTTTCTCGACTAACGCGGCGCATATGACAGACGCTATGCCCATGGCAATAACCATTATTGGGACGCCGCTTTCTTGCGTTGTGACAAACAATGACGAAACTATTAGGACCAAAAGGTATATGACGGCCGCCTCAAATGAAAAATTCGACAGTCTTTTTTTTGACACCAACATCCGAGACAATGAAAAATACCCCCAGAGTACAAGAAAAACAGCCAGATAAATCGACAACAGAAATAAAACAAGGATTATAAAAACTTCAGCCATGTCTTTATGCTGGGCGCGTGCAGGATATTGTAAACAAAATAAACGGCGCCGGACGGAACGCAAACCACAGCATGAACGAATTACGACAGCCTGGGCGCGGAAAGAATCGGCAGGAAGTTAGGTGCGAAAAGCGCGCATGTGCACGAGGGGAATAGCGCCTTGCTTTAGTCATAAAGTGCAATTGCAAACAAAGATCCCAAGCCGCAGGCCTTTATTTAATAATACGGACAACCGTCGAAAAGGCGGCCCATATCGAAACAAACGACAGTGCCGAAGCAATCCAAAGAGCTAAAAACAGGCGGGCAAATCTCCTCTTTTCAGGGCTCAGCCATGTGCGAATGACGACCGCATACAGTGCCGAAATTATCGCCAGATATACCGCAAAGAAAAGCGCCCGCATTTCAACGGGGGAAACCTCGACTATCGCCCCGATCAATATCCATAGTGCAAAGCCGTCGCCCGCAAAGCGCGAAAAGCGTTTTAACTCATTTTTTTCGACGCTTATTTTTGAAAGACTGAAACACGCCGAAAGCGCCAGGCGCGCCCAAAAGCGGCACATGAAAACATAGGCGGCAAGAAGTACGAGCAAAAAGAGGAATTTTAAAAATCCCGGAAAAGAACTGTCCAAAGTTAGAGCCATTGCATTTAGTTTATGCGCGCATAAGCCAGAGTAAACAAAATAAACTGAGAAAGCCAGAACGCGAACCACAACACCGCCGCGCCCCGCCAGTCGAGGCGCGATACAAACTTGACCGCTGGCAGGAACGCCGCCATTATGGCGAGCGAAGAAATCTCCCAGCCCACGGGGGTGTTCCATATCGAGGCAGGAAGAATCCACAGGAGGCTCGACGCGAAGAGTGCGCAAGTGTACGAGCGGTAAAAGTCGAAGCGCCTCTTGTACATGGCGAGCGAAAGTATCCACATGAAAGTTCCGCCCGCAAAGGCACCGGCAAGCGCAAAGGCCATGTGCCCGGCAAGCTGAATCTCGCTGTAATACGGCATGAACAGTTTTAACATTTTGGCAAGATACCCCGCCGCGCCGCACCGCGGCAAACAAAAAAGGCGCCCGGAAAACCGGGCGCCTTTCGATGATAAAAAATGTTATTGGCGTTCGAGCGCGCGGACGTTCTTCGCAATCGCGTTGAATATCTGCTGGCTCTTCATAAGGTTGCCGTCGCCGAAGGAGATTACGACCGAAACATCGCCGGACTTTTCCTGCCTGAGGTTTACGACGATTTCGTAGTCGAGAACCGTGCGGGCGAAAATCCTCCACGAGTTGTCCCCGGGAATCTGGCCGACGCGGAAATACTGCAGGTCCTTTTCAAGGGCGAGGTTTGTCGCCTTGAATGCAGTGTTGATGTTCGTCTTGAGTTTACCCTCGAAATTGCCGGTCATGTCGTCGTATTCAGCCATGGGATAGTCGGCCGAATCAACGAGGACGTGTGTCGAGCACGCCCCGAGGAGCAGTGCAACCGCCGAAAAAGCAATCAATACTAGTTTTTTCATAATGCATATAGACTCGCAAATCATTCGGGGGTTTGCAACATTTTTCAGAATCGGCCGCAAAATTTTCAGGCTGCGCGCGATTTCCGCCCGCCGCCATTTTTTCTTGAAACAAAGCGCGCACAAATGTTATATTGGCACAATGATGATTCGGCCCTTGATTTGCATAATATTAACGGCTCTCTGCGTTTCGTTTGCGGACGCTAAACCCGCCCGCGGAACGACACCGAAAGAATTCGAGTTCAAAATATCCGGCGAAGATCTTCCGTCGGGCCCGATAATGCTCACCATAACGCCGAAGCACAGGGACATACCGCGCATAGAGCTGAATGCGAACGGGTTTAATACCGGGTATATCGCGCTGTTCACGGCGGTTGACAAAAACGGCAATTGCGCGGGAGGCGTGCAGGCCTATATTCCGGTACTGTTCAACTTTTACCGCCCGCAATACAGGAAGTACAGTTTCGGTTCCAAAAGGATGGCCGAAATACCGCTGGAATACCTTACATGGTTCTGTTTCAGCCAGTTTTCCAAGAAAGAGGACTTCGCACAAAACGCCGACAAGGTAACGCTGAGCATAAAATTTCCGGGAATAGTGAAAGGGTCTAAAAAAGACGTCTATTTCGAAACTAACACGATTGAAATAGATATGGACACCTTTAAAGCCGCAATAAAAGCCAACGACAGGGACAAACCGTGAGAGACTTTCACTAAAAGCTACGGCTGGCCGAAAATTTCCGCCGCCGGACTGAAGCTTGCACGCAGGGAGTTTGAGGAGTTTAAAGCCCGCAATGCGGGCGGCAAATGAACGGCAAAAAAAATCAAAAAATCCTTGACCCCATATCAAAAAGCGCAATTATTGCGGGCTTTGATTATGCGGGCATAGTTTAGTGGTAAAACCGCTGTCTTCCACACAGCTGATGTCAGTTCGATTCTGTCTGCCCGCACCAATTTCCGCGCAACGCCGCAAAAGCTTAAGGCATTTTTTGCCGCAATAGAGATATCTGCCGGCCGAAAATGCTTTTTTCATTGAACGGCGCCCCGCAAAACCAAGGGCATTTAACAGAAAAGACACCATGAGCAAACCTCTTATCATGCTGGGCCTTCCCAAGGGAAGCCTCGAAGAATCAACTATAGCGCTTTTCAAAAAGGCGGGCTGGAACATCACCAAAAGCTCGCGCTCGTACAAGCCGTCGATCGACGACGAAGAGCTTGACGGCCGCTTCGTGCGCGCCCAGGAAATGAGCAGGTACGTGGAACAGGGCTTTTTCGACTGCGGCCTGACGGGCTACGACTGGATACTTGAAAACGAAAGCGACGTGGTCGAAGTCTGCGACCTCGTCTACAGCCGCGCCACGACGCTCAAGTCGCGCTGGGTGATCTGCGTCAAGGAAGACTCCGACATCAAGACGCTCAAGGACCTCGAAGGCAAGCGCATCGCAACCGAACTCGTAAACGCGACAAAACGCCACCTCGAAAAGAACGGCGTCAACGCGGAAGTCGAATTCTCGTGGGGCGCTACCGAAGTCAAGGTTCCGGATCTCGTCGACGCCATCGCCGACATCACCGAAACCGGCTCGTCGCTGCGCGCAAACAACCTGCGCATACTCGACACAATGCTTTACACCAACACCAAGTTTATCGCCAACAAGGCCTCGTGGGAAAACCCCGAAAAGCGCAAGAAGATCGAAACCATTGCGATGCTCCTGCGCGCCGCGCTCGACGCGGGCTCTAAGGTCGGCCTCAAGATGAACCTGCCCAAGGCGCACCTGTCGAAAATCATCGGCGAGCTCCCCGCCCTGCGCAAGCCCACGGTTTCGCAGCTTTCAGACCCGGCTTGGGTCGCGATTGAAACGATAGTGGACGAAAAGGTCGTGCGCGAAATCGTGCCATGCCTAAAGGCAAACGGCGCCGAAGGCATTGTCGAGTATCCGCTCAACAAAATCATCGCCTAAAACATACTGCCTTTACAAATAAACCGCGTGCGAAAGCGCGCGGTTTTGTTCTTTCAGAAACAACGGGCATAGAAAGCCCGCACCCGCTCACAAACGGAAGTCCGTGAAATTCGGACGCGGTCGCGCCGCTGTAAAAATCCAAAAATCCGCCGAAAACGCCACTGATAATATCGGGAAGGCCGGATGGAACAGGGATTCAAGCCAGAAGACGTGTGTCGATTCGGGTGACTGAAAACTCCTTCGCGAAAAAGGATTTCATCTGATTCCGCTGCGCCGCAAAAATTACGGCACACGCGCGCGTTGATTTCCCTTTTGCGATACAACCCCCAAAATCGCTGTAATGAAGAAATCAATATATGCAATATTTGCCGCGGCCGCCCTTTCCTGCTCCGCCGCGGACGAAACCAACACCGGCGCGGCAACATCCGCCACGATTCCGTCCGAAACCGAAACGCCGTCGCAGGAGCTCGCTCCCTTTGAAGTCAGCGCAATGCGCTTCGGCGAATCGCTCTACGACGTTCCCGTCTCCGCGCAGAACATAAGCGCGAAGCAGATAGCCGAAAGCGGCGAGGTCTCCGTGCCCGAAGTGCTCCGCAAGGACGGCAACATATACTTCCGCAATTCCGACGCCAACCCGTTTCAGGGCGACATAAGCATGCGCGGCTTCGGCGAAAACAGCGGCCAGCGCGTGCTCGTGCTGCTCGACGGCCAGCGCATTAACCGCCTCGACATGGCGCCCGTCGCATGGAGCCAGCTTCCGCTCGAGACCATCGACAACATCGAAATAATACGCGGCTCGCAGACGGCCCTCTACGGCAACTATGCCATCGGCGGCGTGATTAAAATTTCCACGAAGAAGTGGAACCAGCCCGACATGGCAAGCGCCGGCGGCTTCTTCGGCACATACGGCGAATACGGCGCATGGGGCCGCGCGTCGCACTCCACCGAAGACTATTACGCTTCGCTAGACGCCAACTACTACCACAACAGCGGATACCGCGACGACTCCCTCAACTGGATGAAGTCAGTCGGCCTTTCCGCCGGCGCGAAGCTCGACTCCAAAAACGAGCTAAACCTCCACGCCAGCATCGGAGACGAATACGTCGAGAACCCCCTCCCATTCGCGACAAGGGAGGATATGATGAAAGACCCGACCTACTCGGCCGGCAAGAGCTTTGAAAACAACAACAATTACGCCAACGTCACGCTGGGCTGGGAAAACAACAGCGACATCGGCACGGGCTCCGCGCAGCTTGGCATGATAATGCGCGAAAAGCAGGTTGAAAACGTCGCGTATTTTTCGTCGCAGCAGAACCACCTGTGGACGCTCTCGTTCACCCCGCGCTACAAGTTCAACGTGGGCGAATCGCACTACATCGAGGCGGGCGTCGACACCTATTACGACAATATGTCGCACACGAATTACGGCATGCCCCACTACAAGTCCTCGACGGGGCACGCCGACATCGACCGCGAAACGGTCGCACCGTGGGTCGCCGGAAAATACCAGATAAACGACATGTTCTCCGTCAACCTCGGCGCGCGCTACGAGGCCGCCTTCAACAGCGTGGACTACAACGACAAAGCCTCAGCCGCAAACTCATACGACGACTCGCAGACCATGCACGGTTACAGCGGCCAGTTCGGCCTCAACGCCAAAATCGACGAAACTTGGAACGTCTATTTCAGGTTCGACCAGATATACCGCTATCCCACCATCGACGAGTCCGCATCCTACTGGGGCTACGGAACGGACTTCTACAACAAGGACCTCAAGCCCGAGCGCGGCCAGAACTACGAAATCGGCGCAAACTTCGCGCGCGACGCGTGGAGCGTGAACGTCAGCGCCTTTTACATGCACCTTGAGGACGAAATCCAGTACGCGGAAGTGTCGCCCTATGTTTTCAAAAACCAGAACATCGGCGAGACCGACCGCCTCGGCGCGGAAGTGCGCATAGCCTACGAGCTTGAAAACTTCGGCGCGTCCACGTCGTGGGCCTTCGTGTCGGCGCAATACGCCAACGGCAAGAACAAGGACAACGACGTACCGCTCGTGCCCAATATCGTCTCTTACACGCAGGTATGGGTAAAGCCCGTCAGCTTCGTAAGGCTCAGCGCGGGCTACCAGTGGTGCAGCGAGCAGTACATGGGCGGCGACGACGCCAACGCGTACGGCAAGATGCCCGCATACTGGACGGTAGACCTGACCGCGAACGTCTACATAAGCAAGCACGCGCGCCTCTTCGTGTCGGTCAACAACGTCACCGACGAAATCTACGCCAACTACGCCTTCGGCAGCGCCTACGGGCAGTCGTGGTACCCAAGCATCGGCAGGACGGTAAGGGCCGGCGTGGAATTTAAATTCTAAACTTCACAACTTTTTAAACAAAAAAACGGCGGGAAATTTCCGCCGTTTTTTTTGTGCGTTAAAGCCACCGCAATTAAAACGAAACAACAAGCTGCCCGCCGATAACGAGCGCGTCGTCTATGTTGGTGTTGCCGTAGGGACGCATTATGTACTGAACGTCGGGCTGTATGGATATATTGCTGTTAAGCTGGTAGACGTATGTCACTTCTATGACCGTTTCATAGGTTGCCTCGGTGTTGACAGACCTTTCGTAATTTCCGCTGAACCAGCCGGTCATCCACGAAACGAATATGCCGTCCTGGCTCCTATGCGGAATGAATCCCTGAAGCTGAACGCCCGCGTAAACCATCCAAGGCATTATCGCGATGCTCTTGACCGGGGCGTACTGCGCGCCGGCCCAAAGGGTGACATACTGGCTGAGGTTGTTCTGGTTCCTCCAGACCATCTGCTGGCCCTGCAGGTAGAAGCCGTAGCCGTTTCCGCGGAAGTCGTCGGTGCCGAAAATCGGCATGTCGTAGCCGCCGTAGAAATAGCCGCCGAACTGGTAGTAGCCCTCGAGGCCCGTACCCTGCACGACATTGCCGTCCTTGTCCTTCTGGGAGTAAAACTCGGGCGACCAGGCCGCCTGGAACATCGCCATGTAGCCGTCGTTGGAATTGATGGTCATGTTCGTGCCGTTCCAGTTGGACGAGGCAATGTTCTGCGGAATCTGGTAGAGCCCCGCGGAAAGCGTGATTTCCTCGACGGGAGTGTAGCTTCCCACGACGCCCCATGTCGCTGTCGGCGAAGACGAGAACGGCGAGTTCGAGAATATCGCCTCGGGCGTGCTGTCCATGCCGCCGCTTACGAGGTTGCCGAAAGCCGGAAGCCCCGCGAAGTTGCTGCCCATGCTTATGCGGCCCAGTTTGACGTCGAACTTGCCGATGGCGGTTTCAAGCTCCTGCCTTATGTACATCTGGTAGAATATCGCGCCGTTTACCACGAGCGATTCAGACGGCGTGAAGAAGTTGCCTATCTTGTTGCCTAGGTTTTCGCCCGAGTCGTACGCGCCTGATATGACGAAGCTTCCGCCCTTCCAGCCGGCAATCTGGTCCATGTCGGCCGTCAGGCTGAATATCATCTCCTGCGTGTAGTTGGTGCCCTGGCTCTGGCCGCCGTAGGGGTTGGTGAGCAGGACGGCGTAAAGGTCGTAGTTGAATGTGATTCCCGTACTCTGCTGCAGCTTGCTTTGCATGTCCAGGATCATGTCGGTCATGTTGTTCAGGCCGAGGTTTCCGTAGGGAATTTCAATGTCGCCTTCGGCGGCGGAAGCCGCCGCGGGAATTATCGCCGCGGCCGCGAAAAGCGGCGCGAGTCTTTTGATGTGTGAGAGTTTTTTCATTGTATGAAATTAAAAATAAACAGTTTGTATGTATAGTTTGAGCGCAAAAAATCCGCGCCCGTTCCGGGGCGCGGATTCGATTTAAAGCGTCAGGGCTGCATAGCGGCTTCGGCCGCTTCCTTCATGTCCCCGGCCTTAACAGTGTCGTGGATGAGAACACTATGGCCGTGCCTCTTGGTCATCGGGGCGACCTCGACCTGCGCGGGAGCCGACGAAGACGATGGCGCGGGAGCCGGCGAGGAACCGAGGCTTATCGTGCCTGTGGCCATGAGTATCACGGCGCACACGGCTATCGCGGCGAGAACGCCGGCGCCGACCTTTTCGGCGTCCGTGAAGGGCTTGAGGCCCCTCTGGCGCTTCGCCCATATGAACACCGGTATGCCCAGCGCAAGGAATATGCACGAGAGCAGCAGGTACTTAAGCCCCGCGGCGTATATAAGCCAAACGGCGAATAGCGAACCGATAACGCCGGAAGCGAGCGCAATGCCCACGCCTATGCCGACGCCCGGAACGACGCTGTCGAGCTTGCGCTCGGAACTTATCTTCCAGAGGTAGGCGGTGCTTGCCAGATAGGGCGGCAGAACCATGACGCCGGTAATGCTGAGCATCGTGTTCCACGCGTTGTTCGAGAAGAACACCATTATCATGGCCAGCTGCATGAGAGAGCTTGTAACCCAAAGCGACACCGACGCCGACCCGTTTTTATTCTCCCTGGCGAACTGCTTCGGGAACGAACCGTCCTTCGCCGCCTGGTAAGGCAGTTCGGCGGTGATCATTGTCCAAGACAGCCAGCTCGAGAGAATCGCTATAAGCAGGCCCACATTCATGAGCATCGCGCCCCATTTGCCTACTACGGCCTCCAAAACGCCGGCAGTAGACGGATTGGGAACGCCGGCCAGCTGGGCCTGCGTCATGAAGCCGTAAGGCAGGACAGAAAGCAGGACAAACACGAGAAGGCCGCCCGCAAAACCGAGTATTGTGGCCCTGCCGACGTCCTTCTGGCTCTTTGCGCGCGCCGAAAGCACGACCGCGCCCTCGATGCCTATGAAAGCCCACAGGGTGACTAGCATGGTGCCCTTTATCTGGCCGCCGAGGCCGCCGAGATTGCTTTCACCGTGCCCCGTCATGTGCCCCCAGAAGTCGAAGGTGAACTGGTCCCATTTGAACACGACGACCAATGCTATTATAAACACCGCAAGCGGCACTATTTTGCCTATGGTGCCAATTACGTTCATAATTGACGCCTGCTGGACGCCCTTAAGGACGACAAAGTTAAAGACCCATATCAAAATGGAGCCGCCTATGATGGACTCTATGTTGTTTCCGCCCGTAAAGTATCCGGGGAAGAAATAATTGAGGGCGTCCATCGTAATGACCGCGTAGCCCACATTGCCGAATATCTGGCAAAGCCAGTATCCCCACGCGATTGTGAACCCGGCGTATTCGCCGAACCCGTCCTTGCTGTACATGTATATGCCCGCCGTCAGGTTTGGGCGGGCGGCCGCGAGGATTTTAAACGAATTGGCAATAAAGAAAATCCCTATGCCGGTGATTATCCACGCTATAATCACGGCCCCCGCTCCCGCGGCGGCCGCCATGTTCTGCGGCAGGCTGTAAACGCCTCCGCCTACCATGGAGCTGACGACAATCGCCGCCAGTCCCATTGTTCCAAGCCCCTTTGCGGCGGCAGTAGCTTTTGAAGAATCAGCCATGATTGACGCTCCCTACTTTACCGACGCCGTTCCGGCGGATTTGAAGTTGAATGTTCTAAAGTGCTGCGGGGGAATGCCGTCTTCGGACTGGCCTGCGCCTCCTGCATGAAACGCCAATATAGGATATTTTGTTCCCAGTACCATAATATCTTCTCTTTCTTTATTGTTGTTGAATATTGTTTTTCCGGCGAGCATTGCAAGCCGCCCTGAAATGTTGGTTGGGTGAAAGTGAAGCTTCAAAAACACGGCCTGCGCAAAACGCCAGCCATGTCTTTAATAGATACGCAAAAACAATGTTTGTTTCAAAAAATTATGCGCGCCCGCGCTTTTTCAAAACAGGCGTAAACAAAACGAAAAATCAGCCCCAGTAAAAAAAGGCGACCTCCAAAGTGAAATAAAGCGCCATGAAAACAATCACGATGAATTTGAAAACCGACGCTAGCACGGTGCCTATGAATGCGCCAAGCCCCGCCTTGGTGGAAACCTTAAGGCCGGCGCCGCCGAGGAACTCGAATGCGAATGCGCCGACGAGCGGGCCTATGAAAATCCAAAGAAGCGGCGGCGGGATGAAGATGCCCACTATCGCGCCGACAAACGCGCCGAGCGCGCCCTTCCACGTAGCGCCAAACTTTTTCGCGCCCACCCACGACATCAGGAAATCGACCACCTGCGCCACGGCCGTAAGCAGGCCCGACACTATTATGAAAGTCCAGCTGACGGGAGAGTTCGGAACAAAAATTTTGAAAAGAAGCACCCCGACAAACGCTATTGCCGGCCCCGGAAGTATGGGCAAGAACGCCCCCACCGCCCCTACGATAAGGAGCAGATACACAAGTATTATGCCTATGCCTGCCAGTACGCTGAATTCCATTTAGTTCTTGAAAAAAGAGAGCTTTTTGTTTTTTTAGAGTAAGTTTATTTAGTCCGCCTCAAAACAGACACCGGTCCGTTTTTTGGTTAGGTTTCTTTTTCGATGCGCAAAAACATTCAAAAAAAGATACACGCCTAAATAAACATACCCTAACATAAAGACACTTTATCCACCCCCCCTACAAGACAATTCTTACATCATGAAAAACAACGACAAACTATTGGAAATCCTCCAGAGCGAAAAATTTCTCGCTTTCTTCGACTTTAACACGCGCACCGAAAACGGCAAAAGCGAACTCAGCGGACTGTGCAAAGTCGCCCTGCCGCAGATAGACAACCCCGACTACATGTCGCTGACATTCATTTTCGACACCCCGAACGAGGACGCGCAGGAAATCGCGCAGACGACCCTTTCGAAGCTTACCGCCGAAACCTTCCAAAAAACCCTTCCCGAGGTCTACGCAACGACTAGCGTCCCCGCCAGCATGCTGCAGGGCGAAAATTACATACACCAGATGGACATCATTTTCTCCTCGCCCATCCGCGAGGACGTCCGCGACGTCATAAACAAGATCGTTTTCGTCATCAGGCACGCGGCCGACTTCGCCACGGAAGCCCCGCAGTGGTGGGACGAATCCGACGCCCCCGCCCCGACCGAGGCCGAAAAGGCCAACTGGACGGCTCGCATCAAGGCCATCCTCGGTTTGGACAGCTAAAAAACATCATAAAAAACTTTACTCATGCTTCAATCGCGACACGATTGAAGCATTATATTTTTTGGGAAGCGCCGCCGTTTGGAACTCGGAAAAATTCCGGCGGCAGGCGCGGTCATTCGCAACAGCAGATTAAATTTCAGGACTCTCAATATGGACATTTGGTTTCATCCGGCAAAAGAACTCGACACTCTCGTAAAAAAGGCGGCGGCCGCCGCAGGCTTCGACGAAAGCTTTGAAGCGCAGATGCGCCCCGCCGACCCGCGCTTCGGCGACTTCCAGTCGAACGGCGTGCTTCCCTACGCGAAGGCGCAGAAGGCCAACCCGCGCGCGCTCGGCGAAAAGCTCCTTGAGGCGATAAAGGCGTCGCCCGACTTCGACCAGTCGCTGATTGAAATATCCATAGCAGGCCCCGGCTTCGTCAATTTCACGCTGACGAAAAAGTTCCTCAACGCGTGGCTTGCAAAATACAAGGGACAGAGCGAACTGGCCGAAGCCGCCAGCGGGTTCTACCACGGAAAAAAAGTCGTGATAGACTACCCCTCTCCCAACACGGCCAAGCAGATGCACGTCGGCCACCTGCGCCCGATGGTAATCGGAGAGGCCGTAAAGCGCCTGCTCAAATTCTGCGGCGCCGACATCCTCGCCGACAACCACATAGGCGACTGGGGCACGAACTTCGGCATACTCATTTACGGCATCAAGCAGAACGGCTACAAGCTCGACGCGGAAAACGAAAATTCGCTGGAAGAACTCGAGCAGATGTACAAGAAAGGCAGCGCGCTCGTAAAAGAGAGCGAAGACGCTGCCAACGCCGCGCGCGAGGAGCTCGTGAAGCTCCAGAACGGCGACCCCGAAAACGTCGAACTGTGGAATGAAATAAACAAGGTCAGCACCGCCGCGTTCGACAGGATGTACAAGCGCATGAACCTCACAATAGACCTCACATACGGGGAGTCGTTCTACCGCGACAAGGTCGAAAGAATTTACAAGGAACTTTCCGAAACTGGGCTGGCCGAGGAAAGCGAGGGCGCGCTCGTCGTGTTCCTGCGCGACCACGACCGCTTCAAGACGCAGCCATTCATAATCAGGAAGCGCGACGGCGCGTCGAACTACGCTTCGACAGACCTCGCCACGCTGCTCTACCGCGTCGAAGTGCTGCACGCGCAGGAGGTCGTCTACGTGACCGACGGCCGCCAGCAGGACCACTTCCAGCAGCTTTTCCTGACGGCTGAAAAATGGTTCAAGGCGAAGGGCTACAAGCTTCCCGAGCTGCGCCACGTATGGTTCGGCACGATTCTCGGTGAGGACGGCAAGGCAATTAAAACCAAGAGCGGCGAGCCGATCCGCCTGAAGGCCCTGCTGGACGAGGCCGTTGCGCGCGCGAAGAAAATCGTGCTCGAAAAGAACCCCGACATAGACGGGGCCGAAGCCGACAAAATAGCAAACACCGTGGGCGTGGCCGCCCTCCGCTACGCCGACCTCGTGCAGAACCGCACGGGCGACTACGTTTTCTCGTGGGACAAGCTGCTGGCATTCGACGGCAACACCGCGCCCTACCTCCTTTACGCCGTGGCGCGCATACACTCCATTTTCAGGAAAACCGGATTTTCACCCAACGACGATTTCGCGTCGAAGGCGGGCGAAGTGGAAACAGAGCAGGAAGTAGCGCTCGCAAGAAAGCTGCTGGCCCTGCCCGCCGTGTTCGAGCTCACGCTCAACGAACTGCGCCCGCACTACCTTTGCATCTACCTGTACGAACTCGCGGGGGCATTCTCGACATTCTACAATGCCGACAAGGTGATGGTTGACGACGAAGCCGTAAAGGCGCGCCGCCTCATGCTGTGCTCGCGCACCCTGCGCATTCTCGAAACGGGCCTGCGCCTTCTGGGCATCGAGCCGCTTGAGAAAATGTAAAATGGACGACAACAGGCGAAACGAAGCCCGCGCAGTCAAAATGCCGAAGTTTGCGGCTGTTGCGTATGCCGTGTTTGGTGCCGCATGCATAGCTTTCTTCATTTGGCTTTATCAAAATAGCGGCTTCGGCCTTTTCGCACTCTTCATTGGCGTTCCCGTCGGCGCAATAATGGCGTTCGGCGGGATGTTCAACCTGCTGCGCCCTGACAAATGCCTGCCGCGCGGGGAATATGAGAAATGGCGCAAGGAAACCGACGATTCCTATCATCAGGACGAAAGCCAATTTTCGGGATCCGCAAAAGAGAACGGCGGGGCATTCAAAAAATGGGTAACATATATTGCAGTGGGCGCAATAATGTGCGCATTCCTCGTATTCGGCGCAATTTTCGCGTCAGACTTTCTCAACAGGAAAAGCGTATGCACCGCGCGGGCAACCGCCGAGGTTTTCGAAATTTCAATCAGGAAAAACTCCAGGGGAGCGTCCTATTTTCCGAAGCTGAAATATGAGGCCGACGGGAAAGAAATCAGGGTAAAACACAATATTTCCATGGGCAAAACCGCATTCAAGGTTGGGGAAAAAATATCGGTTTTATACAACCCATCCGCCCCGGATGAATTTATCATGGACGATCCGAGAGCATATTACAGCACCCTTTTGTTTTCCGCCGTTTTCTTGGGCATACCGATGGTAATCGCCGCCGCGTTTATCATATCGAAAATCAGGCGCAATAGGCGGCCGACAAAAAATATTTCGGCAAGCGCCTAGACTATTTCGACGAAAAATCGCGCATTAGCCTCTTTGCAAATCCGCGCAAACATTAATTGCTTGCCACGGCTTTCCCGCGCAAATACGTTTCGGGTTATGAAAATTTCCACAAAAGCTGGCGATTCGGGCACGACATCTCTGATGTTCGGCAGGAGGGTTTCAAAGGCGTCATTGAGGGTGTGCGCGTACGGCGCGCTCGACGATTTCTCGGCGACTCTCGGGCTGGCGCGCTCCTTTTCCGAGGGCGACATGAACAAGTTCATTTTGGGCGTCCAGGAAGACCTCGTGTTCCTCATGACGGAACTTGCCACAGCAAAGGAAGATTTCCCGAAACTCGCGGAAAAGAACATCAGGACTCTGAACGAGGACGACCTCAAAAAAATCGAATCCAAAATCGGGGAATACGAAAGTAAAAACCAGAGCTTCGCGGGCTGGCGGCATTCCGGCGAAAGCCATCTGCAGGCGGCGCTCGACATGGCCCGCGCGCGCTGCCGCTTCGCGGAACGCGAGCTCGTGCGCCTCAACGAGGGCGAGGGCCTCGCGCGCCCCTTCCCGCTAACCTATATAAACAGGCTCTCCGACCTGCTCTGGCTGATGTCGTTCAATTCGTAGGCTTCGTTTTGGCGCACCGTTGTTTTTAATTGCAGGGATATGCCGACATATCCTTAAACTTGCTGTCTGTAAAAGAACATGGTTAAAGAGGCCTTTAAGCGCGTGACGAGCTATATAAACCCGACGGGAATCCCCGGGGCCGATTTCGCCGTTAACCCGTATGTGGGCTGCCCGCACAAATGCGCCTACTGCTACGCCGACTTCATGAAGCGCTTCACCAACCACCACGAACCGTGGGGCGAATTCCTAGACGTGAAGATTTGCGACAAGCCCATCGACGTGAAAAAGTACGCGGGCAAAAGCATTCTTATAGGCACCGTCACAGACCCTTACAACCCCTTTGAGGAGCGCTACGAGATAACGAGGAAAATCCTCGGGCAGCTCAAAGACTCCGCCGCGAGCGTTTCGATAGTGACAAAATCCGACCTCGTTGTACGCGACATCGACCTGCTAAAACAGTTCAAAGACGCGCAGGTTGTGTTTTCCATAAGCTCGCACGACGACAAATTCCGGAAGATAATGGAGCCGCGCGCCCCAAGCATCCCGAGGCGCATGATGGCCCTGCAGGAACTCCATGCCGAAGGCATACCAACGGCTATATTCATGGCGCCAATGTTCCCGGGCATTACGGACTTCAGGCATATAATCGAGATGACGAGGGGCTATGTCGGCCGCTACTGGTTTTCCAGCCTGAACCTGCGCCCCGGCTACGTTTCCAAGGTGCTCGAGATAATAAACGCCAGCTATCCGCACCTCAAAAAGCTCTATTCCGACATTTTTGTCAAAAAGAACACCCTGTATTGGGACGGCCTCGACAAGGAAATAGAGCGCTACTGCCTCGAAAACAGGGTGAAAGACTACGACATTTACTTCAATTTCGGCTGAAAACCCGTTTTTTACAAGGGTCTGACACAAGCCTGACATTTCGGCGGAAGGCTAAATTTTCCAAAAAAAGTGTTGCAAGGAACGCGGCGCGGGAAATAATCGGAGGCTAAAAATTTTTTTAACAAACCAGTACAAAAAAGGATAAAACAAAATGGCTATTAAAGTAGGCATCAATGGTTTCGGCCGCATCGGCCGTATGGTTTTCCGCGCTGCAGTGGAAAACTTCTCTAACGACATCCAGATCGTCGGCATCAACGACCTTCTCGACCCCGAATATTTGGCTTATATGCTCAAATATGACTCGGTACACGGCAGGTTCAACGGCGAAGTCAAGGTTGAAGGCAACTTCATGGTTGTCAACGGCAACAAGATCCGCCTCACAGCCGAAAAGGATCCGGCAAACCTCAAGTGGGACGAAGTCGGCGCAGACGTCGTTGTAGAATCCACGGGCTTCTTCCTTACCGAAGAACTTGCTGGCGCACACCTCAAGGCCGGCGCCAAGAAGGTCATCATGTCCGCTCCCTCCAAGGACTCGACACCGATGTTCGTCTACGGCGTGAACGACAAGACCTACGCGGGCCAGAAGATCATTTCGAACGCTTCCTGCACGACGAACTGCCTCGCCCCGATCTCCAAGGTCCTCAACGACAAGTTCGGCATCAAGCGCGGCCTCATGACCACAGTTCACGCGGCCACCGCAACCCAGAAGACCGTTGACGGCCCCTCGAAGAAGGACTGGCGCGGCGGCAGGGGCATCCTGGAAAACATCATCCCCTCCTCCACCGGCGCAGCCAAGGCTGTCGGCAAGGTTCTCCCCGAACTCAACGGCAAGCTCACCGGCATGTCGATGCGCGTTCCCACTTCCGACGTTTCGGTTGTCGACCTCACGGTTGAACTTGACAAGGCCTGCACATACGAAGACATTTGCAAGGCCATGAAGGAAGCTTCCGAAGGCGAACTCAAGGGCATCCTCGGCTACACTGAAGACGCCGTCGTTTCGACAGACTTCCGCGACTGCCCCAAGACCTCCATCTTCGACGCCAAGGCCGGCATCCAGCTCGACCCGACTTTCGTCAAGATCATATCCTGGTACGACAACGAATGGGGTTATTCCAACAAGGTGTTGGAAATGGCCCGCGTTATCGCCAAGTAAGCGGTCTTTTAAGACAATTGAAAAGGGCGTCCGAAAGGACGCCTTTTTTTTTGCGCCCATGCGGCGTGGTTGTTCTTTGCGCAATATGCCCCTCATTCTTCAATCCGACTTGCAAAGGCCGAAGCCAACACCTATAAAAACTTCAAATGAAGAGGACTATCGCTTTTATAACGGCCGCGCTCGCCTTGGCCATGCCGCTAACCGGACAGAATAAAAAAACGCGTCTGCACGGGCGAACGCCGCCCCCGCCGCAACACTGACACTAACCGACTACGGCACGGATCCGTCCGGCGTAAAAGATTCCTCCCCCGCGTTCAAAAAGCTGTTTGCCGCAATGGGCGGAAGGAAGAATGTCGAGGTGTTCATACCCGCCGGAAAATTCCGCATAACCGAGAGGGTCGTATTCGACCAGCCGCAGTTTGCGGGATATTCTGAAGGCTCGGGGCTGAGCTTTCGCGGCGCAGGCGAGGACGCCACGGAACTGCTCTGCGACAATCCCGACGGCGGCTTTTATTTCAACGCGGGCACAAACCTGATAACGGTCACGGTGAGCGACATGAGCTTTGTCGCGGTACGCAAGGGCGAAGGAACTGCGGTGGAATTCGACACGGCAGGGCAGAACGCGGGCGACCACCATTCGAGAATGTTTCAGGCGCGCAACATTTTAATATGCGGCAAGATTTTCAACGAGGGCTGGTTTAAAAACGGCGTAGCAGTAAAAAACGCGTGGTACCCGATGCTGGAAAACGTGAAAGTCACTACCGAATACGGCACCGACAAGGCTGGCAAAATGAAGGACGGCTTCCTGCTGGAAAACTGCTACAGCCCCTACGTGGACAAATGCTATTTCTGGGGCCCCGCCGACTTCGGCCTGCGCTACGTTAGCACAATCGACGGCGAGGACGGCATAATTTCGGGCAGCTATTTCGTCGGGCAGGACGTCGGCGTGTGCGTGCAGCTCTCAAACAGGACGGACGGCTGGGGCGAGCCCGCCCTGCACGTCTCCGACAACCACATACACTATCTGAAAAACGGCCTCGCCATAAAGGGCGTGCGGCAGGGCTTTATCACGGGCAACCTTTTTTACTGCTTCAACAAAAACGGAAGCAAGTGGTGGAACGACCCAAACGGGCCTTCCGAGTTCGAATCGAAAGACGTGGAGCTGGACGCGTCAAACGACTTCATCGTATCCGGCAACCAGTTCACAGAACCCGCCAGCCCCAGGCGCGTGTGCATAGACATACTGCCGACTTCGGGCAACATCCTTATTTCAAACAACATTTTCAACATGGACGGCACCGCCATACGCAACCAGTCGGAAACGCCGAGCCGCTGCATAGGCAACGTTTTCGAAGGTACGCCCGCTTTCATGACGTCGAACGGGAAAACGGTTATCATACCCTACGTTGACAAGCACAACACACTCAAGAAAATAGACTTTAACTAGGCTTCGGGCTATACCAGCTAATCCAAACGCACCCTGCCCAGCTCGGCAAATCCATCGGCATCGACACATTCCGATTTTAGTGCGATTTGGACATCCCTCCCTTTCCCTGCGGAGAAATCCGCAAGCTTGAATTTCAAAACATAGTCGCCGGACTTCGTCGTTTCCGGAATATTAACGGCATACTTTTCCATGACGGGCGCATCAGGAAGCCATCTGGCATTTCCCGAATCGTCTATTTTAACGTCAAAAGAATTCTTCCCGTCCGAAGATTCAAACCTGAAAATAACAGCGTATTTTTGATATGCCGGAGCCACGCCCCTGTTGAGCCATTCAATGCCGACTCCGTTCGCGCCCCTTTTCATTTGTGCGGGGAATCTGGCCGACACGGGGAAATACCAGTAGCCGCAGCGGTTGGCCAGTTCCGCCGCAAAGTCGGGATTTTCCGCAAGCCATTCTTCCGCAGGGCCGTGGTAGCCGATGTAGGTGGCGTGCATTGTTTCCAGCGCCTTTCTCATTATGTCCGCGCCAGAACGCCCGACTTCCGGTATGGCGCCTTCGCCGTTTTTGCCAATCCAGTTACCCGGCTCCCTTACGCTCCCGTAATGCTCCATTTCCAAAACAATGGGCTTTTTCAAATAAAGCGGGTCGTAAAACTGCGGATGGCTGACAGTCCACGTTTTTATGTAATCCTTCACGTAGCTCGCCACAAGTATGGAATCGTCGCGCAGGGTCAGGCCCCTGTCCACCGCGTACTCGTACAGTTCGCGCACATCAGCTTCCGGCTTGCCGAAATATATCATGTCGTCGGACGCCACTATCTGGGTATGCTTGTAGTTTTTCAGATAAACGTCGATGTTCGCCTTGACCGTTTCGACGCTTGGCGGCGCCTGTTTCGAAAACCCTGTATGCCCCTCGCCCCAGTCGCCTATGCTGCCGACGTCGACATACGCAACCCATTCTTTGCCGTCGTAGCGTTCGGCAAAGGCTCGGTGGAAATTGTCGAGCTTTTCCAAATAGACCGGGTCGCCGTATTCCGGCGCCCACGACGCGGCAAGCCAATTGTAGGCTTCGACTACCGTTCCTTTCGCTCCCGCTTCACGAACCCAGTAGGGTGTCGCATAATTGACGCCGTCAACGTGCTGGCCCGGCCCTGATAATATCCCGGTCGCTTTGCCGGTTATGCGGAACGCGATTTTGTAGCCCTTGGGAACGTATTTTTCAACAATGCCGTCTATAAGGCTCCAGTCGAACTTGCCTTCCTCGGGCTCCAGATAGCTCCACGCGATGCGAATGTACAGGTGGTCCATGCCCGGGAAACTTTCAAAAACGGCCTCGTCGAATATCTTGTAGTTGTCGACGCCGTTGTCTAAAATGTGATGGTACCATCCCTTGCCGGGATTTTTCAAAACGCGCCGAGAATCCCAATTCTCCTTAAAAGACACGTTTTTAACGCCAAGAGCTTCCGCATTTTCAGCCGCCGCACAATGCGCCCCCGCCAGAAGCACACACGCATACAATATAGCCTTTATCATATATAAATCGTTTACAAAAACCGTATGTTTCGCATATTGCCCGAAACCAAAGGGTTTTGCCAGACAATTCAGGCCGCTGCACGCATTAAAACCGCTTTTTAGCATCAAGAAAAATTAAAATTGCACCGATTGATTCTTGCAATCGCCCGGATTTCGTTCATTGTATCGGAGATTATTTTTTCAAAAATTTTCAGAAAAAAACAACCATGTCACAGATAAAAACAATCAAAGACGTAGACCTTAAGGGTAAAAAAGTATTCGTGCGCGTTGACTTCAACGTGCCGTTCGACAACACCGGCGCAATCAGCGACGACACTCGCATAGTGGCGGCGTTGCCCACCCTAAAATACCTTCTCGACGAAGGCGCGAGCCTCGTCCTCGCAAGCCACTTGGGCCGTCCCAAGAGCAAGGAAGACAAGCAGTTTTCCCTCGCCCCGGTCGCCAAGGCGCTTTCCGAAAAGCTCGGCAAGCCCGTCACGTTCGTTGACGACTGCATTGGCGAAAAAGTGAAGGAAGTCTGCTCTAAGATGAAGCCCGGCGACGTGGTTCTCCTCGAAAATTCCCGCTTCTACCCCGAAGAAAAGAAGAACAACCCCGAGTTCGCCAAGAAGCTCATTGAAGACACCGGCGCGGAAGCCTTCGTAAACGACGCTTTCGGCACGGCGCACAGGGCGCACGCAACAACCGCGGGCGTTGCCGCGTTCGTTCCCGTAAAGGTCGCGGGCCTGCTCATCGCCAAGGAGCTCGAATTCCTCGGCGAAAAGACGGCCAACCCGGAGCGCCCCTTCACCGTCATCCTCGGCGGCTCGAAGGTCTCCGACAAGATCACAGTCATTGACGCGCTTCTCGACAAGTGCGACGCCATGCTCATCGGCGGCGCGATGGCCTACACATTCGGCCTTGCCCTCGGCAAAAACATGGGCGACAGCCTCGTTGAAGCCGACAAGGTTGACCTCGCCAAGGCGGCCATGGAAAAGGCCAAGGCCAAGGGCGTGAAGTTCCTCCTGCCCGTAGACAACATGGTGGCCGAACACATCGACTTCGCCAACGCCTCCGTCAGCCCCCTCAAGGACGTCAAGTGCGCCGACGGCATCGACAACGGCTGGTCCGGCGTCGACATCGGCCCCGAAACCATCGAGCTTTACAGAAAACAGATTCTCGGCAGCAAGACCGTCCTTTGGAACGGCCCCATGGGCATCTTCGAAATCAAGGAATGCGCGAAGGGAACTTTCGCAATCGCCGAAGCGGTCGCCGAAAGCGGCGCTATCAGCATCATCGGCGGCGGCGACTCCGTCAAGGCCATCAAGAAGAGCGGCTACGCCAACAAGGTAAGCTTCATCTCGACAGGCGGCGGCGCAACCCTCGAATTCCTCGAAGGCAAAGAGCTCCCCGGCGTCGCGGTTCTCGACAGGAAATAAATTAACAACAAGAAAAAGGAAAAGAAAATGTCACGCAGATATTTCATCGCAGGCAACTGGAAAATGAACAAGACCGCGGCGGAAGCCAAGGCCCTCATAGCCGAAATCAACGCGCTCGTCGGCGCGGAAACGGCCGTCGACGTCGCCGTATGCCCAACCTTCACCGCGCTCGACGCGGCAAGCCAGGCCCTCAAAGGCTCGAACGTAAAGCTCGGCGCGCAGAACATGTACTTCGAAAAGAGCGGCGCCTTCACGGGCGAAATTTCCGCCGACATGCTCAAGGAATTCGGCACGGAATACGTAATCCTCGGCCACAGCGAACGCCGCGAATACTTCAAGGAATGCGACTGCCTCATCAACAAGAAGGTCAAGGCGGTTCTCGCAAACGGCATGAAGCCCATCCTCTGCGTAGGCGAAACCCTCGAACAGCGCGAAGGCGGCAAGACCATTGACGTGGTCAGCGAACAGACAGTCGGCGGCCTCAAGGACGTTTCCAAGGAAGACGCCGAAAAGGTAGTCGTCGCCTACGAACCCGTATGGGCCATCGGCACCGGCAAGACTGCGACTCCCGAAATGGCGCAGGAAGTTCACGCGGAAATCCGCAAGGTTCTCGCCAAGCTTTTCGGCGCGGACACTGCCGAGAAGATCCAGATCCTCTACGGCGGCTCGATGAAGCCCGAAAACGCCGATGCCCTGCTCAAGGAAAAGGACATCGACGGCGGCCTCATCGGCGGCGCGGCCCTCAAGGCCGACAGCTTCGCGGCTCTCGTAAAGAGCGCCAAGAAGCTCGCTTAAGAGTACTTAACGACAGCACTTCAAAAAGCGCCGAAGTTTTTCGGTGCTTTTTTGTGGTCGAACGCAAAGTTAATAGAACATGATCTGTTTTTTATTACATGCGCTTTGCGCAGGTGATTTAGAAGGCGGCATTTGCCGCCTTCTTCGTTTTATAAAGCGGGGCTCATTGACTCGCGTTTGCTTTCGCAAACCGTTTGTGCTCGCTCGCACAGTAGTGCTCGTCTCGGCACTCGCTCTGCTCGGCTATTTGCCTTTGGCAAATCCACTCACGGCGCCTTCGCTCGGTGTTCGCGCCTACGGCTTGAATTCCTTCGCGCAAAGCGCTCCTCGGAACTTCGGCAACCCTCCGGGCTAAAGTGCTTCAAATTGCGGCAAAAACAATTCAAGCCGGAGGCGCGAATACGACAATTTTGCTTCGCAAAATTGCCCGGAGGGCGAGACGGCCCCCGCGAGGGGGTGCGAGTCAAACAGGGCATCGTTTTAAACACGAACACTGTTTGTATCAAGGGTTTGATTAACAGAGCGCGCCCTCGGGCGCGCAGTGTATTTTAATATGAGTTAATGTGAGTTCGATATAACACCGTTGCGAAAGCCTCCGTATTCCAAAACACAGTGTAACCCGAAAGTATTCCCTTTAGCGGCATCGCGCTTACACACTGCAACCATAAGCGCGACAGCGATTATGAAGAGAGAGAAAGGTTTATTCGTAAAAATGGCCGAAGGTCATTTTTAGGGCATGTCCGCGCATCAGCGGGCTTGCCCGGCGTATAAACCTTTCTAACGAGACTCGGCTTGTTCGTTATTACTTTCAGTTCTGCACTAGTCAGCTATCCGCCAATCAGCCATTGCGCTTTGCGCAATGCGGAAGATTCAGAATAACCAAGGTCACAATGCCACGGCGCAGCTTGCGCCTAGGCGGGCGCGGGGCGGCTATGAGCCCCGCATTCTAAAGAAATGTATAATGGGCGCAATGCGCCCCCTATTTCTAATGCAAAAAAAGGGCCTATTTGGTGGTAAAACGTCTGGTACTTTTTAATCCAAGAATATTTCGCGGGGGGAGCCGGGGCCATTGTCGGGGCCTATTACGCCGCGGCTTTCGAGTTCGTCTATTATGCGTGCGGCGCGGCCGTAGCCGATGCCGAGCTTGCGTTGGAGGAGGGATGTGCTGGCTTTTTTGGTGGCGCGGATGACGGCGATGGCCTTTGGGGTCATCACGTCGTCGAATTCGCCGCCTTCGCCGGCGTCGTCGCCGTCCTCGTCTTCGCCCGCGCTTTCGATCTGCGACTGGACGTCCTCGGCGAACTCGGGCTCGCCGTTGACTTTGAGGGCCTCGACAATTTTTGTGATTTCCTCGTCCGACATAAACGCGCCCTGCGCGCGGACGGGTTCTGAAGATCCCGCCGAGATAAAGAGCATGTCGCCCCAGCCGATGAGGGTTTCGGCGCCCTTTTTGTCGAGAATGGTGCGACTATCGATCTGCGACGCGACCTTGAAGGCGATACGCGTAGGAAGGTTTGACTTTATAAGGCCAGTGATGACGTCCGTCGATGGGCGCTGAGTGGCGACCAGCAGATGTATGCCCGCGGCGCGCGCGAGCTGCGTGAGGCGGGCGATGGCGCCTTCGACCTCCTTGCCGGCGACCATCATGAGGTCGGCGAGCTCGTCGATGATGCAGACTATGTACGGCAGCTTTTTTTCCGGTATTTCGATATCGTCCTCCTCAACCTCGGTTCCGGCCTCAAGTGCTGCGGCGCGCTCTTCGGCTGTCATCGAGGCGTCCATGGCGGCGGCCTTTTCGGCCTCCTCCTTGTCCTTTAAAATTTTCGCATTGAAGCCCGCGATGTTGCGCACCTTCGCCGCGCTGAATATGGCGTAGCGGCGCATCATTTCGCCCGTGAGCCACTTGAGGGCGGCGGGAACCTTGCGCGGGTCGGTGACGACTGGCACAAGCATGTGCGGAAGCGAATTATAAACCTGCATTTCGACGACCTTGGGGTCGACCATTATGAAGCGCAGATCGTCGGGGGTCATCTTGTAGACGAGCGAGGCGATGATGGAATTTACGCACACGCTCTTGCCGCTGCCCGTTGAGCCCGCAATGAGCGCGTGGGGCATCTTGGTGAGGTCGAGGACGATGGGCATGCCCGTGACGTCCTTGCCAAGGGCTATCGGGATTTCCGCCTTGCTGGTGTTCCACTGCTCTGATTCGATGATGTCGCGCATGCAGACCATCTGGCGCTTGCGGTTTGGAACTTCGATGCCGACCGTGCCCGCGCCTGGGATGGGGGCGATGACGCGCACCTTTTCGGCGCGGATGCCCAGGGCTATGTCGTCCTCAAGCGAGGCTATTTTGCTCACGCGCACACCGGGCGCGGGGCGCACCTCGTAGCGGGTAATGACGGGCCCGGGCGACGCCTTGTAAGGCTCGACTTTTATGCCGAAGTCGCCGATTTTCTGGACGATTTCAACAATGCGCTGCTTGTAGTTTTCCTCGTCTCCCTGCTGGACGGGTTTGGCGGGATTAAGCAAGTCTATCGACGGGAAAACAAAATTGCCGCGCTTTTTCTCGGGCTGTTTCGGGGGCTTGTAAGCCTTCTGTTCTAGGGTTTCCACGACAAAGCCGTCGTCGTCCGCGGCCTTTTTCTTCGGTGCGGCGGCGGGCATCGTTTCGCCTGCGGCGGCCTCCTGCTTTTCGATTTTCGCGTTGCTTAAGTCTATTTCTTTGGAAACGTCGGCAGGGATTTCATCGTCGTCGTCAAAGCGCGAAGAAAAATCCACTATCGGGGTTACGCCGCCCCTTTGCGCGCTTTCCGCAGCGGTGGCAAAAAATATCTCGTCGTCCAAATCTTCGGTGTTGGGGGCTTCCGCAGGGATTTCATCCGGCTCTTCCTCAGCCTCCTCCTCGTCGGCCTTGACGGAAATTTTGACGCTTTGCGGGCGCAGAAGTATTTCGCGCACGCTTTCGGCGTCAGCTTCCCCTTCGGCGCTTTCGTCTCCGTCTTTGCGGTTTTTGAATGCCTTATATATGAGTACCGGGAAGAATATGAGGGCCTTCCAGAGAATTTTCGAAACCCTTATAAATACCGACGGCGATTTTTTTGCGACGCCCGCAAGCTCCCTGGCCGCCTCCATCGGGCTGTCAACGAACACGACAACCAGGCAGAAGAGCAGCAACACGCCAACGAGAAGCGCGCTGCCGAAAATGTCGAGAAGCGGGAAAAGGGCCTTGTCGAAAACGAATGTGCCGAAGCCGCCGCCCCAGCCCGACGGGAAGTAGGCGTTCGCAAGCCCGGAGGTGCTCACCGTGGCCTGCATTATTGCAGCGAGTATCGAAAACAACAGCACGCCGCCGACCAGCGCAGAAAGCGCGCCGAGCGTCACGGCCTTGGCGCGGCGCTGCCAGAGCATTATGCCCGTCCAAATCACGTAAAACGGAACCATCCACGTAGCCGCACCGAACGCTAGTATGCTCACAAGCGCGAAAGTCGCACCGAATGGGCCGCAGAGGTTCTGCCCCGACGTTTCAGTCGTCGGCATGAAAGGCTCGAACAGCTCTTTGAAGAATATCGGCTGGCCGCCGGTGTAGCTGACTACCGATATCAGCATGAGCGCGCCTATGAATATCAATACGGACCCCGCCACGGGACGCCTGCGCCCCACTATCTCGCCAAGTTTTTCTCCGCGTTTTGTACTCTTTTTCCCCATTTTCAATTGATTCGCCTTTGGCGGCCTCCCGGCAATCCGGCCGGCAAAACCGCCATGTCTGTTAAATTCGTTTTGGTTGGTTGGTTGATAATTTTCCGTTTCCTGTAAAAATCGGCGCTGGAAAGGAAAAAGTCAAAGACTTTTATCCAGCAGTTTTTCGGCGTGGGCTATCGCGGACTCCGAATTTCTGTCGCCGAGCATTCTGGCCAGCTCGCCCACGCGCTTCTTTTTGTTGCCGCCTATGTCAGAAATTACGACGCTGGTCGATGTGTCTGTCTGCTTTTTTTCCACGAGCAGGTGGTTGTCGCCGAAAGCCGCGACCTGAGGCAGGTGCGTCACGCAGAAAACCTGGTGGCGCTTTGCGAGGCGCGCGAGCTCCCTGCCCACTTCCGCGCCGATTTCCCCGCCGACGTTGGCGTCTACCTCGTCGAAAACAAGCACCGGGGTTGAGTCGGCGTTGGCGAGCGTGGTTTTAAGCGCCAGCATAACGCGGGCGAGCTCGCCGCTCGATGCGATCTTCGCGAGCGAAAGCGGGGGCTGGCCGGGGTTCGCCGAAAACACGAATTCGCAGGCGCTGCCGCAGCTCGGTCCCGGGTCTTTCTGCGCGGTTAATTCAATATCAAAAACCGCCTTTTTGAAGCCGAGTTTGCCCAGAATTTTCTGGACGCTTTCGGAAAGCCTTTTGGCGGCCTTCTTTCTGCTTTTTAAAATTTCTTCGGCAACGGGGGCCATTTTTTCAAGAAGCCCCTTCTCTTCCACGCCGAGCTTTTCGAGTGTCGCCTTCACGTCGCCCTGCATGGCAATGCGGTTTGCCATTTCATTTCGCGCCTCGAGCACGCGTTCGGCCGTGCCGCCGTACTTGCGGGCAAGCCCCAGCCACTCGGACATTTTTTCGCGGACGGCCTCGATTTCATCCTCGCCCATATCGGACGAGCGCGCGAGAGACTCGAATTCGTCGGCGATGTCGGAAATTTCGATGCAGGCCTCGGAAAGGCGCCTGCCGAGCGAAAGGGCGGCGTCGCCCGCCGCGCGCAGTTCCCCCGCAAGCCTGTTCGCGCCAGATATCATGCCCAGCGCGCCGTTTTCGCCGTTCAGAAGCTCCACTATCGCGCCCGATTTCTCCACTATTTCGCTGGCCATTTCAGCAAGCTTCGACTTTTCCTCAAGCTCGTCCACGCTTTCGGGGCTTAGCTTGAGGGCGTCTATGGCCGCAATCTGCTTCTGCAGAAACTCCATCTCGTCGGGGCTGAGGCGCTTTGAATTTTTTGCGGCCTCAATCCGGCGCAGAATATCCGCGCGCTCCGCGTAAAGGGCGAGATATTTTTCGGTTAGCTTTTCATTCCCGGCGAAAGAGTCCAGCATGGAAAGCTGGTTTTTCTGCGAGAAAAGCTTCTGGGGCTCGCCCGGGCCGTGGAAGTCTATCCAGAACTCGCCGAGGCCCGCGAGCGTCGAAAGCGATGTCAGCGTGCCGTTTATGAACACCCTGCCCGATTTCTCGCGGCTTATCGCGCGCGAAAGCACAAGCGCGCCGTCCTCGCAGGGGTTCACGCCGTTTTCTTCAAGGTAGGCGTCGATTTTCGAAGTGTCGCCGAAAGACAGCGAGGCCTCCACCCTGCATGCGTCCGCTCCCTTCCTAATGGCCTCCTTGGGGCATCTGTTGCCCGCGAGTATTGAAAGCGCGCCAAGCAGGACGCTTTTGCCCGCGCCAGTCTCGCCCGTAACGACGGTAAAGCCGCCCAAGAACTCAATCTGGGCCTTGTCGAGCAGCGCGAGATCGTTTATTTTCAAAAATTCTATCATCTTGTTTGCAGAGCCGTAAACGGAGATTGTTTCGCTAATTTCTGACACATTTTGAAAAAAATCCAAGATAGATTTTCAGGCTTTTGTTTTTACTTGAACGCCGCGCGCCTTTTGGACAATTTTAACCGGAACGCGGACATTGAAGTCCGCGGGGGAATGGAAATTTTTGTATTTTTAAAATGATGAAAAAAACACTGTTTGGAATTTTTTCAGTCCTGCCGCTGTTGTGCGCGCAGGCCGAAGACCTCCGGCCCATGCCGCTGGAAATAAGCGCCGAAAACTCGCAGCACCTGAACATGAAAGATTTGGGCAACGGAGAATGGGAGCTTGAGCTTGTCGGCACGCCGCCGCTCGACCCCTATTTCTTCGTGCAGTCGAAAGAGCCTATTCCTTTCGAGACGCACAACGTGCTTTCCTTCGAGTCTTTCAGCGGAACGGAAATAGGCAAGGCCGTGCTGTACGTAGGCAACTGGGACATGGAGCACGTCGTGGAATACCCCAACGTGGCGCGCTCGGAAGGCTGGATGAACACGTCCATAGACCTCTCGGGCGTGCTGCGCCCGCCAAGCAAGCCATTCACCAAAATCCGCGTCACCCTCGGCTCGGGCGCGGAGCCCGGCCACAAGTTCAAGGTGCGCAACTTCGCGATAAGGAAAATTTCCGAATGGGAAAAGAACCACGCCGACACGCATGTAGCCAAGGCGCGCGCAGACCGCGAGCACGCCGCAAGAATAGACACATACCTCGATGAAAAATTCCCCGCCGCCGTCACGAAAGTCTCGCCGGGCAAAAACGGCAAAATACGCATAAGCGGCACCCTGCCCGAAGCGGCGGAAGGCAAGGCGGTTTTCCTCGCGGAAATCCCCATGTGGACCGACCCCACAATGCTCAATGAAGAGTCCGACATCCCCGCGCTTCTGCCCGTTTCCGGAAATAAATTCCGCAAGACGGTCAGCCGCTTCGCCGACGACAAAAGCGACCGCATAATATCGGGCTGGGCGGTCGTCGAAAAGGACGGCAAGGGCTACAAGCTGCTCTCGCCCGTGAAATACGTCGACGAAGGCGAAATCGAGTCGCGCGCAAACCTGCCGCACCCTAACCCCGCGAGTCTTAAGGGAATAGGCGGCATGCCTTTCGACCACCCCGATATGCAGGAGCTGCAGATAAGCTCTACGGCCTACAATATCGTCTTAAACGCGCTTATTGAAAACTACCGGCATTCCGACTTCACTATACCCTACGAATACGGCGGCCACACCTTTTATATAAACCAGTCCTATCTCGGCCAGCTGGACATGGATTTGAAGGCAATCTTCGACGCCGACCAGATGCTTTCGGTAATCATACTGATATCCAACCCCAAGGGCAGCCCCGAAGGTTCGTGGCTAAAAACCGTCGGGCACCCCGACGCCCTGCCAAGCTCGATATTCGTCTCGCCCACATTGGATACGAAAGAAGCCGTAACAGCCTACGCCGCCGCAATGAGCTTTCTCGCGGAGCGCTACTCGCGCCCCGGCGGAGAGTTCGGCAGAATCCACTACTGGATAATGCAGAACGAAATCAACTCCGCCTATTTTTGGAGCTCCGCCGGCGACATCACCGTACAGACCTACATGGACATCTACCAGAAATCGATGAGGCTTGCGCAGATTTACGCGAGGCATTTCAACCCGCACGCCAAGACGCTCATATCGCTCGACCACAACTGGGGGACCTGCCACCACAAGGGCTACCGCGGCAGGGAGATGCTCGAATATCTCGTTAAATATTCGCAGAAGGAGGGCGACTTCGAATGGGGCATGGCCCTGCACCCCTACGCCCGCGACCTTTTCAACGCCCGCATCTGGGACGACCCGCAGGCCGTTCACTCTTTCGACACGCCCTACCTTACGCACAGGAACCTTGAAGTGGCCGACGCGTGGGCGAAGCTTCCGCAGAACGCCTACAACGGCAAGGTCATGCGCGAAATTCAGCTCACCGAACAGGGCGTAAATACGCGCGACTACGAGAAAGAATCGCTCGACGACCAGGCCGCGGGCGTCGCATACCTCTGGAAGAAGATAGAGCCGCTCGACTCCATCACGGTGTACCACTACCACCTCTGGGCCGACAACCCGCACGAGGGCGGCCTCCTGCTGGGCTTGAGAAAACTGCCTACGGGCGACGACCCTCTCGGAAAAAAGCCCGCATGGGAGGTATTCAAGCACTACGGCAACGACACGCCCGAGTGGGAACAGTGGAGCGACTTCGCCCTAAAGCACATGGGCTTCGGAAGCTGGGATGAAATAATCATCCCCTTCGGGCAGGATTTGGAAAAGGTCACCGAAGGCGGCAGGAACGACTTCGAAAAGCTCAAAAATCTGTACAAAAAGTAAAATGTTTTCTTCGGAGGGAAAACGAATCGGCCGATTTGACGGTATTCCATATGCGCCAAGGCGCTTTCCCAAAAAACTCAAGAACTCAAAACCTATTTTATTCTTGAAATTAATCGATAAATAAGATGACTAGTATACCTAAGAGGCCCGTACAAAGGCTTCGGGGGAATATTGTTAACTTAGGAAAACAAAAGATGCAAAAATTTGGAAACGTATTGAAATGCGCCGCCGCGCTTGCGGTTATGGGCGCGTCGGCATTGTCGGCGGCCGCGCAGGGCGCGTACAGGCTCACGCCGCAAATCGAAGGCTCCAACGGCCTGATAATAAAAGACCTCGGCAACGGGGAATGGGAATTTGAAACGACGGGCAGCCACCCCGTCGACCCTTTCTTTGTGGCGAAAACCGACAAGCCCGTTCCTTTCGGTACGCACTACATGCTCTCCTTCGACGGATTCGCCGGGCAGGATATGGGCAAGGTTCTCGTGTTCGTCGGCGCAAAGCACGATAATGCGCACTTGGTGGAATACCCCAACCTCCCCCGTTCGGAAGGCTGGATGAACACCGCCATAGACCTTTCGCAGGCCGTTGAAAAACCCGACGAGCCCTTCAACCAAGTCCGCATAACGCTCGGCGCGGCAAACCATCCCGGCAAAAAGGTGCGCATACGCAACCTGTGCCTGCGCGAACCCTCCGCAGTCGAGCGCAAGGCCGCCGAAGGCCGCTTCGACAAAATTGCGCAGGACCGCGCCCTATCTAAACGCCTCGACGAGTATCTGGACAAAAAATTTGACGCAAAAATCAGAAGCGTCTCCTACAAGGACGGAAAAATCAGGGTCAGGGGCTCCCTGCCCAGGGGCATGAAAGACTATGAAAACATCTACCTTGCGGAAATCCCGATGTGGACGGACGTAACAAACCTCACAAAAGACTCCGACATCTATCTCGAGCCGCTCGACAGCGGCACGTTCAGAAAGTCCTTTTCAAGAATAGTGGAAAACAAGCGCGACCGCCTCATATCGGGCTGGGCCGTGGTTGAGGAAAAAGACGGCCGCTACGAGCTGCTTTCGGCCATGCACTATCTCGACGACGACGACATCGAGCCGCGCGCCGACATGCCCATGGCCGACCCGCGCTCGCTCAAGGGCATAGGCGGATGCCCCATGGACCACGAGGACATGGAAATCCTCCAGATTGCCACGGCTACATTCAACCTGCTGCCGCACACTTTCGTGTTCACCAGCGACGCCCCCAACCGCGAGCCTTACGAATATGCGGGCAGGACTTTCTATATAGACATGAACAACATCAAGGGGCTCGACAACGACATGCTCCACGCGGCCGCGAAAAACATGATGGTTTCGGCCATCGTGCTCATCCCCAAAGGCCACCACGAGCCCGACGGCTCGTGGCTCAAAATGGTCGCGCACCCCGACGCCTACGAAAGCGCGGCATTCGCGCTGCCCTATCTTGAAAACGAGGATTCAATACTCGCGTACGCGGCGGCGATAAGCTTCATCACCGAAAGGTACTCGCGCCCCGACGGCAAGTACGGGCGCATACACAATTACGTGATCCACAACGAAATCAACGCGGCGTTCTTCTGGACTTCCGCCGGCGACAAAACGCTGCTCACATACCTCGACATCTATCAGAAGTCTATGCGCATGACGCAGATTTACGCGCGCCTTTACGATTCTCACGCCAAGACTCTCATATCGCTCGACCACGACTGGCTGCGCACCGACGGCGACCCGCGCGTGTACCAGGGCAAGCACCTGATGGAAAACCTCGTTAGGTTCAGCCGGCAGGAGGGCGACTTCGAATGGGGCATAGCATTCCACCCCTACGCGCAGAACATATTCAACCCGCGCGTGTGGGAAGACCCGGACGCACAGCTTTCCTTCGACACGCCATACCTCACGTTCAAGAACCTTGAAGTCATAGACACGTGGGCGAAGATGCCCGAACACGCCTACAAGAAAAAGGTCATGCGCGAAATACAGCTCACCGAACAGGGCGTAAACACGCGCAACTACGAGAAAGAGTCGCTCGACGAAAACGCGGTCGGCGTGGGCTACACTTGGAAGCGCATAGAGCCTCTTACGTCGATAACGACCTACGCCTACCACCTCTGGGGCGACGCCCCCGAAGAGGGCGGCCTGCTGCTGGGCCTGCGCAAGCTTCCCGAGTGGGCCTACAAGGAAGACCCGCGCGGCAAAAAGCCGGCATGGTTCCTGTTCAAAGACTACGACACGCCCGAATGGCCCAAGTGGAACAAGTTCTGCCTAGACTACCTCGGGCTGCAAAGCTGGGACGACATTTACAGCGACTTCGCCAAGCAGCACAAGCAGGTTTCCGAGGGCGGAAGGTTCCGATACAAAAAACTCAGCGAGCTTGAAAAAGAGCGCGCCAAAGATAACTAAAATTTAACATGGAAGTCTCCGGGAAACCGGGGGCTTCTTGCTTTTCCAATTTTCACACGATACGCACCATGAAGCTCTTAAAAATTTCCGCATATATTTTCGCAACGCTCGCCTTTGCCCTGTGCGCCAATGCGCAGGACGACGACGGGCTTTCCATAAGCCTCATTCCGCAGCAGGAAGGACGCGGTGACGTAAAGCTCACCGAAATCGGCAACGGCGAGTGGGAGGTTGAACTCACCGGCGACAAGGAAAAGGCAGACCCCTTCTTCTTCGCAATCGCCGAAAGCCCCGTGCCTTTCGACACGAAATATATAATGTCGGTCGAAACCTTTTCCGGGACGAACATCGGCACAATCGTCGTGTTTGTAGGCCAGCAATTGACGACGGCATACGAAGTCGTCAAAAACGAAGTTCCGCGCTCCGAGGGGTGGATGACGACGGAAATCGACCTCTCCACGACGCTCGAAAAACCCGCCATGCCGCTCGCACATTTCAGGGTTACCTTGAACGCGCAGGGCAGGCCCGGCACAAAATTCCGCTTCCGCAACCTTAGCGTGAAGGCGCCCGACGCGCTCCAGCGCGAAACAGCCGAACAGAGGCAGGCTAAAATCGCCGCAGACAGGGCCATGGCCGAACGCCTCGGCGCGTATCTCGAAAAAGACTTCGCCTTCGCAGTTGAAAGCGTTGCGCAAAACGATGACGGCGGAATAAAAGTAAAAGGCTCCGCGCCCGAAAACGCGTTCCTTGCGGAAATCCCGATGTGGACGGACTACACGAACCTGACCGAAAATTCCGACATTTTCCTCGAACCTTTGAACGATGAAAAAAGCTTCGAAAAAGATTTTTCGCGCTTCGCCGAAAACGGCCGCGACAGGATAATCTCGGCGTGGGCAGTCGTAGAAAAAGACGGCGAAGGCTTCAAGCTTCTTTCGCCCGTGCGCTATATAGACGAAGATTCCATCAGGCCGCGCGCCAGCCTCGAGCGCGCCGACCCGCATTCGCTAAAAAGCATCGCCTGCCCCATAGACCATCCGGACCTGCGCGAAACAGGCATAGGCTCGAAAATTTCAAACGTCATTGTAAACGCCTTCTTCTTCACAGAACCCGCCGAAGGCAGAAAGCCTTTTGAATATAACGGAAAAACCTATTATTACGACGAGAACAACCGCCACCTGAAAGGCCTCGACAAAAGCTGCGTGTATTCCGTCGACAACAGCCTGATGATGGCGGGCATCATCCTCATACAAAACGGGCGCAGGCTTCCCGACGGCTCGTGGCACAAGCTTGTGGCTCACCCCGACGCCTACACGGGCTCGCCCTACACCCTGCCCAATCTGGAAAACAAAGAATCGCTCGAGGCCTACGCGGCCATGCTCAATTTCCTCGCCGAAAGGTATTCGCGCCCCGGCGGCGAATTCGGCCGCATGCACAATTGGATAATGCACAACGAAATCAACGCGGCATTTTTCTGGACTTCGGCGGGCGACAAGTCGCTGCTGACATACCTGAACTACTATCAGAAATCGATGCGCATAATGCAGATTTACGCGCGCCTCTACGACCCCAATGCGAAGGCGCTCATATCGCTGGACCACGACTGGACGAACAAGAGCTCCGCGCGCGTGTACCCCGGCAAGACGCTTCTGGAATACCTCGTCAAATTCAGCCAAAAAGAGGGCGACTTCGACTGGGGCATAGCCTACCACCCCTACGCCGAAAACATTTTCAACGCGCGCGTTTGGGAGGACAAAAGGGCGACGCTCGATTTCGACACGCCGTTTATGACATTCAAAAACCTCGAGGTGCTCGACACTTGGGCGAAGCTTCCGCAGAACGCCTACAAGGGCAAAGTCATGCGCGAAGTGCAGCTTACCGAACAGGGCGTGAACTCGCCCGACTATTCCGAAAAATCGCTGGCCGACCAGGCCGCGGGCGTCGCATTCATGCTCAAAAAAGTCGAGCCTCTCACGTCGATAACCGTGCTCAAGCACCACAACTGGGCGGACTCACCCGACGAGGGCGGCCTGCTGCTGGGGCTTAGGAAAGTCGGGGCAGAAGAGCGCAAGCCCGCGTGGTTCGTCTACCGCGACTACGAAACGCCCGACTGGAAAAAGTGGGATTCGCAGTCGCTCGAATACATGGGCTACAAAAGCTGGGACGAAATCCACAGCGACTTCGGCACAAAGCATCCGCAGGTGACGGAAGGCGGCAGAAGCCTTTATAAAAACCTCGATAAAATCGGCGAAGCAAAGGAATAACAGGGCATGGGCGCGCATACGGCTTTCTGAAAACGGCTTCGACCATTGTCTTTGCGCTGCGGATATGCGCAACCGAGGAAAGCCCCGTCAAAAAGGCTCTCCAGCCGTTTGTGGACGCAAACGCCCTGCCCGGCGCGGGTACGGTTGCAGCCGCAAGCTGGCCGTATTCCGCATACAGCGCGCGCACGAATCCCCAAACGGCGGCAATTCGGCAGAGGCCCTTTTCAACGCCGCGGTGCTGGAGAATTTTAATTCAGGCGGCGGCAGATTTTGTGCGGCTTTTCACATCAAATGGCACGCCTTTTGATGTGGGAATTTGACAAACAGCCCAAAAAGGTCCAAAATAATTCCTTATAAACAAGGAATCATGAATATAGGAAAAATATTTTTTGCGGCAGCGCTTTGCGCGGGAATCTCGGCGGGCGACGCCAAAGAAAGCCACGTTAAGGAAGTCTTTCAGCCCCTCGTGGACGAATACGCCATCCCTGGCGCCGTTACGGTAGTCGCCACAAAGGACAAAATTCTGGACCTTAGCGCCGTCGGCTGGGCAAACGTCGAGGAGCAGAAGCCCATGAAGAAAAATACGCTGTTCTGGGTGGCTTCGCAGTCGAAACCCGTCACGGCGGCGGCTTTCATGACTCTAGTGGACGAAGGCAAAGTAAGCCCCGACGACCCGGTGTCTAAATACATACCCGAATTTTCCAAAATGATGGTCGAGACCCCCGAGGGCCTCAAGGAGGCGCAGAACCCGATTCTCCTGCGCCACCTTCTGACCCACTTCTCCGGCCTGCCCTTTGCTGTTCCGGCGGAAAACCCGACGCTCGACCTCATACCGCTTGAAGAGCGCGTGAAAGAGTACGCCAAATGGCCGCTGGCAAGCGAACCCGGCACGCGCGGCAACTACTCCAACGCGGGCATCAACACCATAGGCAGGGTCATAGAAGTCGTCAGCGGCAAGCCCTACATGCAGTTCGTGCAGGAGAGGATCCTCACCCCGCTCAAGATGACCGACACCACTTTCATCCCCAACAAAAAACAGCTCGAACGCCTCGCCGAAAGCTACAAGACCGACGAAGGCAAAACGCTTCTCATCAGGAGCCGCATCGGCCAGCTCCGCTACCCGCTCGACGACGAAACTCGCCAGCCAGTTCCCGCGGGCGGCCTGTTCTCGACCGCCGAAGACATGCTCAAATTCTGCCAGATGATGGCAAACAAGGGCACTTTCAAGGGCAAAAAGATAATGAGCGAAGAGGCCGCCGAAACCATGATTCTGGGCGGTTTCGGACTGCACTATGACCAGCAGAACGGCACTTTCGGCCACGCGGGCGCGTTCGACACCAACATGACAGTCTGGCTTTTCAAGGACATGATAACCATTTACCTCGTCCAGCGCGACGGTTCGTGGCCCGAAAAGGGCAACGAAGCCCAAAAGCTTTTCAACGAAGCCGCGCAAAAAACATGGGAAAAACTCTACAAAGACCCCGGCAAGGCGGCAAAGAAGGGCAAAAAGAAATAGGTGTGCATCTGCTGTCCGGAAAATGCGGGCGATAGCGTTAAGTCCGAACACCGCCCGTTTTTAATTTTTAATACGGCACAAAAACGGCAGTGAGCACAAAAAACAGCTGTAATATTATCGGGCACTTGCATCATTATTGCACATTCAATATTTGCCAAAGGCCCGGCAGCCGAGACCGTGCAGGCCCTTGTGGGCGGCAAAAGCCTTCCGGGAGCGATCGCGGCGGTTGCAGACAAAGACAATATTCTGGAATTCGAGGCGACAGGCCACGCGACATCGAAAGCAAAAAGCCCATGAAAAAGGGCACGATTTTCTGGGCGGCCTGTTCACCACGGCGGAAGACGTCGCATTTAAACTGCTCGAAGCGGCACGAAAGTGACAGAAAGCCCTTGACGATTTGCGCAAAACGAATATCCATTTATTTAATTGGAAGGAAATAAAATCACTATGGAAAGACTCGCATTCAAAATGAAACTCAAGCCCGGCGTAGCCGCCGAATATGAAAAACGCCACAACGCGATATGGCCCGAGCTCAAGAAGCTCCTTCAGGACAGCGGCGTGAGCGACTATTCCATATTCCTCGACGAGGACGGCCAGACGCTTTTCGCCGTGCAGAAATCGAGCGGCGCGGGTTCGCAAGACCTCGGGAATACCGAAATAGTGAAGAAATGGTGGGACTACATGGCAGACATCATGGATGTCAACCCGGACAACTCCCCCGTTTCCATCCCGATGCGCGAAGTTTTTTATATGGAATAACAACGGGGACAAAAGGAAAACATGAAAATCAGCTTATTTAAAATGCGTGCCCTGGCATGCATTGTATTGGGATTTGCATCCCTGACAGCGGCCGCCAAGATAGACCGCAAGGCGCTCGTAAACCGCCACAATCCGGTCGTGACGGAAAAAAACCTTCCGGGGCCGTCGCAGGTGGGCAACGGCGAAATCGCCATAGGCGTGGACCTCACCGGCCTGCAGACCTATTCAGACCACTACGCGATACTTTCCAACTGGGCGTGGCACAAGTTCCCGCCGGAAATGGACCCTTCCAAGCTCGAGCCCACCATGCTCGACAGCAACGGCAGAAAGGTTCCCTACGAATACAGCACGGTGGAATTCGGAGGCTCTCAGGACCAGGCAGAACTGGTGCGCTGGATGATTGCCAACCCGCACCGCGTGAACCTCGCCAAGCTCGGCTTTATCATCACCAAAAAGGACGGCAGCGCGACGACCTACGACGATGTCCAGAACGCCGTCCAGAAGGTTGACATGTACCGCGGCGTGATTGAAAGCACCTACGAAATCGAAGGTGTTCCGGTAAAGGTCACAACGGTGGCTCACCCTGAAATAGACGCTTTCGCGGTCAAGGTTGAATCGGAGAAAATCGCCGACGGCACGATGGGCATTTCCATCGCGTTTCCATATGCCTCCGACGGGGCCTTTTCGAACGGCGCCGACTGGAGCAAACCCGACAAGCACAGCACTAAGGCCGACATCACGCCCAACGGCGCGACTTTCGAGCGCAAGATGGACGACACCAAATACTGGGTGCGCCTAAAGACCGGCGGCAAGGCCGATGTCGAACAGAACTCGGAGCACCATTTTTCGATAATGCCCGAAAAGGGCAAGAAAGAGATGACCGCGGTCGTCCAGTTCTCTCCCGAAAAGCCCAAGGGGAAACTGCCGAACTTCAACGACACTTTCGCAAAGAGCGTGGACCACTGGCAGAACTTCTGGGAAACGGGCGGCGCGATAGACCTTTCCGAAAGCACCGACCCGCGCTGGTTCGAGCTCGAAAGGCGCGTAGTGCTCTCGCAGTACGTTCTCGCGGTCAACGAGGCGGGCTCCCTGCCTCCGCAGGAAAGCGGACTCGTAAACAACGGCTGGTGGGGCAAGTTCCACTACGAAATGATCTGGTGGCACGGCACGCACTACTTCCTCTGGGACCGCGACAACCTCGCCAAGTACATGAACGTGTACCCGGAAAACCTCGAAACGTGGAAGAAGCTCGCCGAAAAGCAGGGCTACGACGGCGTGCGCTGGCCCAAGACCATCGGCGGCAAGTCGCAGTGGGAATGGCCCAACCACATAAACCCCGTGCTGATATGGCAGCAGCCGCACCCGATTTTCTTCGCGGAACTCGACTACCGCAACCACCCCACCAAGGAAACGCTCGAAAAGTGGAAGGACGTGGTCCTCGAAACGGCCGACTTCATGGCGTCGTACGCTTTCTATAACAAAGAGGAAGGCCGCTACGTGCTCGGACCGCCGCTCAACGTTGTGTCCGAAAACTGCGATCCCCTCACGACGCAAAACCCGACTTTCGAGCTGAGCTACTGGAGAACGGGCCTGAGGCTCGCGCAGGAATGGCGCAAACGCCTCGGCATGGAGGAAAATCCGAAGTACAACGACGTTATAGCCAAGCTCTCTCCCCTGCCAGTGCAGGACGGCGTGTACGTGTCGTGGGAAAACATCCCGGACATGTGGACGCGCTACAACTTCGAGCACCCGGGCCTCATCGGCCCCTACGGCATGCTCCCGGGCGACGGCGTGGACGTTCCCACCATGGACAAGACCTTCAAGAAGGTCATGGAAACATGGCGCCTCGACCAGACATGGGGCTGGGACTTCCCGATGCTTTCCATGTGCGCCGCGAAACTCGGCCACTACGACACCGCTATCGACCTGCTGCTTAACTACGAACGCTTCCATGTCGAACAGCACGGCCTGGTCGGCGGCGGCGGCCCCTTCCCCTACTTCCCCGGCAACGGCGGCCTGCTCTACGCAGTCGCGTTCCTCGCCGCGGGCTGGGACGGCGCCCCCGAAGGCAACGCCCCGGGCTTCCCGAAAGAAGGCTGGGTTGTCAAATGGGAAAACCTCAAAAAGGCCCTCTAAACAAAAAAGATTTTAGCAAAAAAACAAAGCGCCCGACTCCCGGGCGCTTTTTTATTGGAAGAAAAAACGCCAGAAAACCTTTAAGAAGAAACAATTAAGACTATCCACGCTTTCTATACACCCGCACATGCAACGCATGTGCTCACTTCTTCTAGGCGAACCAATTTATTGCTTGCAGGAAAAAATTGCCGTTCCACAATGCGTTGCTTAATTTCATGAAGGGCGCAAAAGAAACAACATCGGCCGCAAACACCACGGCATTCGGCATACTGCTGGCGCTGAGCCTCGCACACATGCTCAACGACATCATGCAGTCAACCATCTCGTCGGTGTACCCTATTCTGAAGGACGGCATGGGGCTGTCTTTCGGGCAGATAGGCCTGATAACGCTGGTCTACCAATTGTCGGCGTCGGTGTTCCAGCCTGTGTTCGGATTTTATCTCGACAAGCGCCCCAACCCGTGGTTCCTGCCCGCGGGCATGTTCGCCACAATGACGGGCCTGCTGATTCTGGCCTTCGCGCCCTCGCTGAATTTCGCGCTGGCCGCAGTGCTTTTCGCGGGCATAGGCTCGTCGATTCTGCACCCGGAGGCGTCGAGGCTAACGTCGATGGCGTCCGGCGGCAAGCGCGGCATGGCGCAGTCGGTTTTTCAGGTTGGCGGCAGCGCAGGCTTCTCGTTCGGGCCGCTGTTCGCCGCGATAATAATTTCACCCTACGGGCAGCGCAACATAGCGTTCGCATCGCTGATAGCGTTCGTCGCGGTGATAGGGCTTATCCCCGTCTGCAGGTGGTACTCCAAAAAGCTCAAGGAACTGCGCGAAGAGGCGTCGAAACCGCAGGCGGTGAAACACTCGCTTCTGCCCAAAAAGACCATCATATTCACGATCGGCATCCTCCTGGTGCTGATATTCACCAAGTATGTCTATATAGCGAGCATTTCCAGCTACTACACATTCTTCCTCATCGAGAAATTCAAGGTCAGCGTCGAGCACTCGCAGATATTTCTTTTCGCGTTCCTGTTTTCCTCGGCGATGGGCACCCTGCTCGGGGGGCCGCTGGGCGACAAATTCGGACGCAGATACGTGATATGGTTTTCAATTCTCGGCGCGGCGCCATTCGCGCTGCTCATGCCGCATGCCAACCTGTTCTGGACTTGCGCGCTTAGCATGGGCATAGGCTTCATAATATCTTCGGCCTTTCCCGCAATTCTGGTTTACGGGCAGGAACTGCTTCCGCTCAAACTCGGGCTGGTGTCGGGACTGTTCTTCGGGCTGGCATTTGGCATAGCGGGCATAGCTTCGGCGGTGCTCGGCAAAATAGCCGACGCCAACGGCATAGAGTACGTTTACAATATGTGCTCTTTCATGCCGCTGCTGGGCATAGTGGCCTACTTCCTGCCGAGAGTGCGGACATTGCAGGCGGCCTCGAAAACCGTATATGAAAAATAGCGCAAACCGTTCTCCAAAGGAGAAAACCGGGGACCTAATTTTATTGAAAAGCAAGGGCAGGCATTTATAAAGTGCTCCAATAAACCGCCAACCAAAGAGCATTTAACGGCTGAATTCAGTTTTGAAACGGTAAAAAATTCCATCTCAAAAGCATTGCAAAAGGCGTTGAGGCCGAATTGAGCCTGTATCTGAACGGCAAAGAATACATGATTATCATATATGGCGACCGCTGTTCGTTTCAGCGGTGCGGCATAAATGACCGCAGCGGCGAGCATTACTTTAAATCATTGGACGAATTATACAGGGCCCAACAAATCGACGGAATCGTGCCGGAAAGGGACTGGGACAAAATCGAAAAAATCGCGAGCTGGGACATTGAGATTCACAATTAATTTTGGCGGACAAGAGACGGCTGCGTATTTCCGCAAAAAAATAAGGGGGCTTTTTCAAGCCCCCAACGTTTTTTAATACACTTATTTAACCAAATTTTTCGCAAGCTCTTCGACCTTGCCCGTGTCGAGCTTCAGGCCTTGCGCAACGCGCGTTCCGTACTCCCTGTCGGCCTTGAAGAACACGGCCGCCTGGCGGTACTGGATTTCCTTTTTCGCGCCGCCGAGGTGCCCCACGATGTTCGAAATGAGGTTGTCCTGCGCGTTCTTGTCGAGCACGCGCCTGTAAAGCTCGCCGGCCTGAACAAAGTCGTCGTCCGTAAGCGGCGGAACCTGCCTCGCGACTAGCCCTTCGACGGGGATCGGGGGCGGCGCGGCCTGCGGCATAACCTCCTGAGGATTAATCGAACTCGGGTACGAGGGAATCTCCGCGCCATGGTTGCCGTCTACGGTCATGCTGCCGTCGCGCATGTTGTTGTAATGCGCCTTGACGCCCTTGGGCATGTTGACGGGAATCTGGTGGAAATTTGTGCCAAGCCTGTAGCGGTGCGCATCGGCGTAGGCGAAAAGCCTGCCCTGAAGCATCTTGTCGGGCGAGGCCGCGATGCCGGGCACAAAATTGCTGGGCGCGAAAGCGGCCTGCTCTATTTCCGCGAAATGGTTTTCGGGATTTTTGTTGAGCACCATCCTGCCGACTTCGATGAGCGGGAAGTCCGCATGATACCAAACCTTGGTGACGTCGAAGGGGTCGAAGCGGTAGCTCTTGGCCTGCTCGGGCGTCATTATCTGCACATAGAGCGTCCACGACGGGAAATCGCCCTGCTCGATGGAGTCGAAAAGATCCCTCGTGGAATGGTTGGGGTCGTGGCCCGCCATAAATTCGGCCTCCTGCGCGTTGTAGGTTTCATAGCCCTTGTCGGTCTTGAAATGGTACTTCACCCAAACGTGCTCGCCCTTCTCGTTGTACCACATGTAGGTGTGGCTGCTGTGGCCGTCCATGTGGCGGAAGTCGCGCGGGGTGCCGCGGTCGGAGAAAAGAATGGTCACCTGGTGACGGATTCGGGCGTGAGCGAAAGGAAGTCCCAGAACATGTCGGGGTCGGGGCAGTTCGTTGCGGGGTTGCGCTTCTGCGTGTGGATGAAGTCCGGAAACTTCATGGCGTCGCGGATGAAGAAGACGGGGGTGTTGTTGCCGACCATGTCGTAATTGCCGTCCTCGGTGTAAAATTTGATTGCAAAGCCGCGCGGGTCGCGGGCGCTGTCGGCGGACCCCTTTTCGCCGCCGACGGTCGAAAAACGCGCGAGCACTTCGGTCTTTTTGCCCACCTTGTTCAGAAACTTCGCGCAGGTGTATTTGGACATGTCCTTGGTGACCTCGAAATAGCCGTGCGCGCCGGAGCCCTTGGCGTGTACCACGCGCTCGGGTATGCGCTCCCTGTTGAAGTGGGCCAGCTTTTCGGTAAGATATGAATCCTGCATCAGCGTGTATCCGCCGACCACGCCAGTGTTTACCGATTGGTTGTCGTTGTCCACGGGCGCGCCCGAGAGGGTCTTCATCTGCTTTTTGTCCATAATTATACCTTTGGCTTGTTTTTAAATGTTAAGCGTTGTTTAAAAAGACATTCCCCGAAAGCGATGGTTCCGAAATAACGCCGCGCCCGACAAAAAAACACAATGCTTTTAACAATAAATGCGGCGACTTAGCCGCTACAAAGAAAATGCGTCCCCAAAAAAATACAAGCACCGCGCCATAAACCTCCGCACATGCAACGCATGTGCACACTTCCCGGGGCGCGTCAAATTGCGCGTCAGGCGAGTATTTGAAATATGGTGACGGTGGGAGCGTACTTAAGTACGTGACCAGTGGCACCATATTTCAAAACGGAGCATCACGCGTAATTTCACGCGCCCGTCTCGAGCATGTGGTTTAGACAAGTCTGACGGTCTATGCGGCCTTCGGCGAGGTCGCAGAGCGCCGTCATAATCGGAAGCTTCAGATGGTAAGACCCCTCGAACATGCGGCATATCTGGATTGTTTCAAGGCCGGCCGAAACGCGGCCGTTGAGAAGCGCCTTGGCCTCTTCGGCGGTCTTGCCCTGCCCGAGGTATTCGCCCGCCCTGCGGTTGCGCGAATCGGGGCTCATGCAGGTCGTGAGGACGTCGCCCAAAATGGCCGATTCCTTCACGAAAGAGTCGCTCCACGCGCCGAGTGCGGCGGCGGCGCGGTAGATTTCCTGGAAACCGCGCGCCATGACAATCGCCTTGGTGTTTGCGCCGAGCTTCATGCCGTCGCAAAAACCCGCCGCGAGGGCGACGATGTTTTTGAGTGCCGCGCCCACTTCAACGCCCACGACGTCGTCGGAGGGGCGAACCTTGAAAGAGTCGGTGGTGAAAGCCTGCGCCGCGGCTATGGCGTCGGCGTGCGAGTCGAGGGCAACGACGGCCTCGGCGTACTTGCCCTGAGCCACTTCAAAGGCGATGTTCGGGCCCATCATCGAGCCGAAAGAGCCGCCGTTAGAGCAGCCGCGCAGAATCTCGGAGGGCCTGCGCCACGTGTGGATTTCTATGCCCTTGCCCGCGTTGATAAGAATCGCGCCCTTCATTATGGCGGAGCAGAAAAGCTCCACTGTGCTTTGCAGAAAATGGACTGGAACGACCCATACGACCATCTCGGCGCCTTCAAGCACCTCGTGGTGGTCTCCGGAAAATTTCACGTTCTCGGGGATTTTTATGCCCGGAAGGAAAACGGAGTTTTCGCCGCGCCCGCGCACGGACTCGACGACTTCTTTTTCGCGCGCCCAGACGGAAACTTCCGGGACGTTTTTTGAAAGTATTACGGAAAGCGCACTGCCCCATGCGCCCGCGCCTACGACGGCAACTTTGTTGAATTTTCTCATTTCAAATCAAAAAGGTAGTTTTTCGGCTATTCCCACGTCCGGCGCGCGGTACGCGAACTGCCAGACCATGGCGCCGACAAAAAGCGCGGCAAACAACGCTATATAGACGAGCGCAAGGCCTATCTGCGGCGCGCCCGCCTTGGGGTTCTTTATTTTTTCAAACATGATTATCGAAGCACTCTGCAAAAAGCGCCTCGAAATTGCAAGTTTTTTGCATGGGCGGCACACCCTATTTCGAGCGCACCTTGGAAAGCACCGCACCCGACGCCGCCAGAACCAGCCCCACGGGCAGGAATTTGACAAGCAGAGCCTGAATGTTGTTTATGAAGCCCACAATCTTGAGCCGTTTGCCTTTCGCCAATGCCTTCAGCGCGGCAACGGCCACGTCCTGCGGCTGGTGGCCGAAACTTCCCGGAAGCGGCGGCTTGTCGAAGCCCGCGTTTTTGAAAAAGTTGCTGGAAGTCGGACCCGGGCACACGCAAAGGCATTTCGCGCCGTATTTTTTCAATTCATAAGAGAGCGCCAGCGAGAAGCTCAGCACGTAAGACTTGCCCGCGGCGTAGGCGCTCAATTGCGGGCACGGCTGGAATGCCGCAGTGCTTGCAATGTTTACAATGGAGCCGCCGCCCTTTTTTATAAGAGGCATGAAAAGGCCGCACAATTTGGTGAGCGCACGGACGTTGACGTCAATCATTTCGCAGTTGTGCCTGATGTCGGGCTCGGGAAATTCCCCGTAAGCGCCGAAGCCCGAGTTGTTTACGAGCAAAATCTTGGGATACCGCTGCTTTTCCTTATATATGTCAATGTGCTCCAGCACCTTCTGGAAAGCGGAGTCTATTTCGTCCGGATTCTTCAGGTCGCACGGAACATGCAGGAAGTTCTCCCTGTCTTTAAAGTCGTCAGGAATATTACGCGAAATGTTGCACAATTTCACATCGCACAACGAAAGGACGAGGCCGGCAAAGGCCTTGCCGATGCCCGACGAGGCGCCGGTTATGACAACGGCGTCGTATTTTGACAGTTCCGCCGACATTATGCGCGAAAGGTTCTGCGAAAGGCCTCTTTTCATGAAAATAAACTTGGAATTTCTTAAAAAATATTCTAGCATTTACGATACACAAAGAAGGTACGATTGACAGAAAAATATTTGCCGTTCTTTAGCAGTTTAAACCAAAATAAAAAATCAACGGTAGGATGCATCCGGAGCGGTTTCCGGACAGTCGCCGCCGTAATCTGAAAGGAAAAAATAGTAATGGATAATAACGACATAATCATATCGGGACAGAACCTTGACCTCACTGATGCTCTCAGGGAAGCTGTCGTGAATAAGATGAGCAAGTTGTTTACCCACGATGAAAGAATTATAAGGCTTAGGATTGAGCTGTCGTACCAGCCAAACAAGCACAAGGAAAAAGAATTTGCAGCAAGGGGACACATAGAAATCCAGGGCCCCGACATGATCGTAAGCGCCGAAAGCGACGACATGTACAAGTCTATCGACGAACTGGCCGTGAAGCTTGCCAGGAAAATCCGCCGCCGCCACAGACTTGAACGCGTGAAGCGCAACAGCCTGCACGTGGTGGACATCCCCGCCAAGCTTCCCAAGATAGCATAACAACAAACCGAATAAAAAGAACGCCGCTTGAACAAAGCGGCGTTCTTTTTGTTACAGTACGCGGCGCGTCATGCACCCAACCGCCTATCGGCGGCGCCGCAAAAAAACACCACTCCACCTCATGGCCGGCAAGGTGCAGTCGGCGGCGGCGCCACCAATTCGCACAAGGGCGAAACGGCAAAGTTAAACTGGACAGAATGCGCTTCGGCATGTAAATTGTACGCATATGAAAATGACGCATGGGGTTATGGGGATATGCGCTGGGCTGTGCATGTTTTGCGCGACGGCGGCGGCGCTTGAGCTTGTCGCGCAGAAGTCCGACACTTTTATTTCCGAGGCGCTGCCCGAAGGCGAATTCTCGAAGTCCGATTTCCTCGCGATGACGCACATACGGGGCGAGCGCGCCATAAGCTACCTGCCCTTCACGTTCAGGGCCTTCGACATGGGCATAGTCCCCGAGCGGCACGACATAGGCACGGCAAAATTTGAAATTTTCATTAAATCGATTCCGCTGTTTCCCGATACAAATGCAAACGCCTCAAAAAAGGGAAAGGAAAAGAAGGAGACCGAGTCGGAGGGCGAAAAAGAGCCCGAAGCCGACTTGGAAGACGCGGCGCTGGCGACGGCGGTCTACGCGGCGGAGAAGGCCGATTCGGAAACGGACGACACTATCCGCATAGAGCTCTGGGGCATTTGCGACATGGAAACGTTTTTTCCAAATTCGAAGGATTTCAGGATTTCGTGGGACGGCGACAACGACTCGCCCGCGCCGAAATTTCTCGACGGCGACATCGACACCCACGGAATGATGAAACTCGGCGTCATAGAATTGAAAGCCGACGAGGAGCGCGAAGACGGCGAGCTTGTGGAGTTCACCTCGATGGAGCTTGAAGACTTTGTCAAGTTCGCCTTCGGCCTCGCCCCCGCAAAAAATGTCGAAACCCCCTTAAAAAGTCTTGAACACACGGCAATAGTCATGCGTCAAATATCGGGTCCGTCCGGAGTAATTTTTTACTCGGCCGACTCGATTGGCGAAAAAGCGGACAAGGCGCAGAGCGGCGAGGAGGCCGAGCCCAAGACGGGGCTGGCACCCGAAAGCCCGCTTCCAGAAGCCGACGAGGCCCTCGAGGGGCTTGACGGCGAAAAGGAGCGCAAGGACATGCGCCCTAAAATAATCTTCGAGCTTTCCGAAAAGCTCAAAAAGCCGGAACAATCGCCCGAATAAAAATGTCAATGCATACATTATTAAGATGCGCGGCGGCTTTATAACTGTTTTATAAAATCAATCTACGCAAAGTTACAATATCAACTTATAAACATGAGCACAAATCTTGCAGAAATAAACGAGAAAATCAAATCGGCGTCCGAATGGACAATGCTGCTCAGAAATGAGATAGGCAAGGTTGTCGTGGGGCAGAAATACCTCGTCGACAGGCTTCTTACGGGAATACTGGCAAACGGCCACGTGCTGCTCGAAGGCGTGCCGGGCCTCGCTAAAACGCTCGCGGTTAAAACGATGGCCTCGGCCATGCAGGCGAAGTTCAGCAGAATACAGTTCACGCCAGACCTCCTGCCCGCCGACATCATAGGCACTCTGATTTACAACCAGCAGAAGGGCGAGTTCCTCACGCAGAAGGGCCCGATTTTCGCAAACATAGTCCTCGCGGACGAAATCAACCGAGCCCCCGCAAAGGTGCAGAGCGCGCTGCTCGAAGCCATGCAGGAGCGGCAGGTGACGATAGGCGGCGAAACCTACAAGCTGCCCGAGCCCTTCCTCGTTCTCGCCACGCAGAACCCGATAGACCAGGAAGGCACATACACGCTGCCCGAGGCGCAGGTGGACCGCTTCATGCTCAAGCTCAAAATCGGATATCCCGAAAAGGGCGAAGAGCGCATGATTCTCGACCTTATGGCCCGCACCAAGGTCACCGAGGACGTCAATGCCATCATCAGCCCCGACCAGATAATGAAGGCGCGCGCGGTGGTCGACGAAATCTACCTCGACGACAAAATCAAGGACTACATCGTAGACATAATCTTCGCCACAAGGGAGCCCGAAAAGTACGGACTGCCCGAGCTTAAAAACATGATAGAATTCGGCGCGAGCCCGCGCGCGACAATCGCGCTCACGCTGGCGTCGAAGGCCCACGCCTTCCTCGAAGGGCGCGGATACGTCGTTCCGCAGGACATCAAGGACATGGCGCTCGACGTGATGCGCCACAGGGTGATTGTCAGTTACGAGGCCGAAGCTGAGGGAATAAACAGCGAGGACGTCGTGACCAAGGTCCTGAACAAGATAGCGGTACCCTGATATGAGCGACCGCATCGCCGACATGCTCAAAAAGGTGCGGCAGATTGAAATCCGCACCAACCGGCAGGTGAGCGACGCGCTCGCCGGGGCCTACCACAGCGTCTTCAAGGGGCGCGGCATGGACTTCGAAGAGGCGCGCGAATACGAGCCGGGCGACGAGATACGCTCCATCGACTGGAACGTGACCGCGCGCACGGGCAAGGCGCACGTCAAGAAGTACCGCGAAGAGCGAGAGCTTACCATGCTGCTTGCGGTGGACCTTTCGGCCAGCGGGCATTTCGGCAGCGAAAACCTTTCGAAGCGCGAGCTCGCGGCGGAACTGGCAAGCACTCTGGCCTTTTCGGCGGCGCGCAACAACGACAAGGTGGGCCTCATACTCTTCACCGAGGAGGTAGAGCACGTCATCCCGCCGCGCAAGGGCCGCAGGCACATTCTGCGCGTCATCCGCGACATCCTTTTCTACGAGCCCAAAAAGCGCGGCACCGACATCGCATCCGCGCTGGACGAGATAAACAGGATGCTTTCGCGCAAGGCGATCGTGGTGCTTATCAGCGACTTCCTGCAGGGCCCCAACGGCGCCCTGCCCAACCCGAACGAAAAGTCTTCCGACAGGGTTTTCAAAGCGCTCGACATCACGAACCGCAGGCACGACCTCATATGCTTCGAGCTTATCGACAAGCGCGAAATGACGCTGCCCGAACTCGGGGTGATAACGCTTGAGGACAGCGAAACTGGCGAGATTGTCTCGCTCAACACGGGAAGCGCGGCGGTCAGAAACACCTACGAGAAAATCAACGCAGACAGGCTGGCCGCGTTCAGGCGCGCGCTCGCGGGCTCGAAGATAGACGTAATGGAAGTCTTTACAGACAAGCCGTACATCGCGGCACTGAGAAAATTCTTTATAAAACGCACACGCAGATGAAACTTTACCAGACAGCAGCGGCATTCGCACTCGCGGCGGGGACGGCTTTCGCCGACGCCACGCAGGCCGCACAGCCGCAGCAGGCGGCGCAATTGGCCCAAGGCGGCGCGGAAGCCCCCTCAAACCAGTTCGCGCACCTCCTGCCGCCCATAGAGGACGTCACCGGAAAAATCGGGGCGGGCTTCTGGGAGGCCAACTGGCATTACGCGCTCATCGCGGCGATCGTCGTACTGGCAGCCGCGGCGGTATTATTCTTCATATTAAGGAAAAAGGCCCCGCCGCCCACGCCCTACGAAATAGCCACAAAGCGGCTCGCGCACGCGGAAAAAGTTTCCGATGCGAAAGAATACGCGCAGGAAGTAAGCCAGAGCGTGCGAGACTACATAGAGGCCACGCACAAGCTGCCCGCCCCCGAGAGGACGACGGAAGAATTTTTGGAGCTCGCCTCGAAGGCGGACGCCTTCGACGGCGAACAGAAGGCGCGTCTGGAAAAAATCCTGAAGCTCGCCGACATGGCGAAGTTCGCGCGGCACAGCTTCAGGGAAAACGAGCGCGCGGAAATTTTAAAGGAGTCTTTGGACTTCGTCGAAAACGACCATCAAAAGCCCAAAGACAACACGGTTGAAAAATGAACTTTGAATTTGCAAATCCGGAATTTTTGTGGTGCCTGCTGATACTGCCGGTGCTGGCGGTTCTCCGCGGCACGGCGGGCAAAAGCGCGTCGATAATATTTTCGAGCGTGGCGATTGCGGGCGAAGCCGCGAAGAAAAGCAGGGCGCGCGCGGGCTTCCTGCGCTTCCTCCTCACCCTGCTCGCGCTCGCGCTTCTTATAATAGCGTTCGCCCGCCCGAGGCTCGGCATAGGCTACAGCGAGCGCGAGGAAAGCGGCATAGACATAGTCCTCGCGGTCGACGTTTCCGGCTCCATGGCCGCCCTCGACTTTTCCGACAGGCAAAAGGCCATCACCCGCCTCGACGCGGTAAAAGAGGTCATAGACAACTTTATCAACCGGCGCCCGAACGACAGGATTGGCATGGTGGCCTTCGCCACAAACCCCTTCCTCGTCTCCCCCATGACGCTCAACCACGACTGGCTAAAGCAGAACCTCGACCGCGTGGAAATAGGCATGATAGACAGCAACAGCACAGCGATAGGCTCGGCCATAGGCATGAGCGTCAACAGGCTCAGGGACCTGAAAAACGCGAAGTCGCGCGTGATAATACTTTTGACCGACGGCGAAAACAACGCCGGACAGATTTCCCCGATGGCCGCTGCCGAAGCGGCATCGAGCTTCGGAGCGAAAATCTACACAATCGCCGCGGGAAGCAAGGGCGTCGTGCCCGTCGCCCGGATGGACGACGAGGGTCGCGTAATCCGCGCCCGCGACGGCAGCCCCATATACGGCGGCCGCATGAACAGCGAAATGGACGCCGAAACGCTCAAGAAAATTTCCGAAATAACCGGGGGCAAATTTTACACGGCCGAGAACATGAGGGAGCTCGAAAAAATCTACAACGAAATCGACTCGCTCGAAAAGACCACGGCCAAACTTAAAAACTTCACATCGTACGAGGAGCTTTTCCAGTGGTTCGCGGCCGCCGCTCTGGCGGTGCTCGCACTGAAGTTGCTGCTCGTCAACACTTTCTACAGGACACTGCCGTGACATTCCAACACACATTCTGGCTTTACGCCGCGGCGATTGCGGCCGCGTTCGTGGTTGGCGTATACATTTGGGCGGCGCGCCGCAGAAGGCGCGACCTCGCCGACTTCGCGTCGGCCCGCCTGCTGCCCAACCTCTCGCGCACCGTAAGCCCCGCGAAAATTTTCATAAAAAACGCGCTCTTCCTATTGGGGGTCGTGTTTGTTTTCATCGCCCTGGCCCGCCCCCAATGGGGCTACCGCTGGGAGGAAACCAAGATGCGCGGCATTGACATAGTCTTCGCCATCGACACGTCTAAAAGCATGCTTGCCGAAGACGTCAAGCCCAACAGGCTCGAGCGCGCAAAGCTCGCGGTGCTCGACCTTGTCAACGCCCTGCACACCGACCGCATCGGCCTCGTGGCCTTCAGCGGGCAGGCATTTCTCCAGTGCCCGCTCACTCTCGACTACGACGCCTTCAGGATGTCGCTGGAAGCCCTAGACACTGAAATCATACGGCGCGGCGGCACGAACATAGCGGCGGCCATAGACGAAGCCGAAGCCGCGTTTGGCGACACTTCCAGCAGGAAAATCATAGTGCTCATAAGCGACGGCGAAGAGCTCGAAGCTTCCGCGCTCAAAAAGGCCAAGGAGGCCGCGGAGCGCGACGTAACCATTTACACCCTCGGCGTGGGCGGCTCAAAGGGCGAAAACATACCCGTGCGCGACGCCCACGGCAACCTCACCCTTCTGCGCGACGAACAGGGCAACCTCGTAAAGAGCGCCCTGAACGAGGAAACCCTAACGCAGATAGCCGAGGCCACGGGCGGTTTCTACGAGCCCCTCAGCGCGGGCGGCATGGATATAATTTATACGGAGGGCCTGCAGAAAATCCCGCAGCAGGAACTGTCGTCGCGCATGAAGCAGCTTGCGATTGAAAGGTTCCAGATACCGCTCGCGATAGCCATAGTGCTCATCGCCCTCGAGGCCCTCATAGGCACAAGGAGGTTTTTCGTGCGCAAAAACGCAATAATCCCGGCGCTCGCGCTGGCTTTCATACTTCCCGCGAACGTCCAGAAACTAAGGGCGCAGGAAGCCGAAGAACTGCCCCGCGACGTGTTCAACCAAGGACTTGACTTTTATAAAGAGGGCGAGTTTGCCAAAGCCAAGGAAAGCTTCACGCGAGCCATGAAAATGGCCCCGGACGATTTCGCCCTGCACGCCAAAGCCCTATATAATATGGGGGACGCCGAATACAGGCTTCTCGACGGCGCGCTCGCCAAAGTGAAGTCTCCCGACGAACTCGGCGACAAGGGCCTTCAGCTCTCGTCGGGCGCCGACCAGATGCTCAACGCCGGCGGCGCGCTTCTCCAACAGGGACAAGGCCTTTTAAAGGAAGAACAAGAGGCCGTCGCGGCTGCAAAGACCGAAGAGGAAAAACAGCAGGCTCTGGCCAAGAGCCCCCTCAAGGAGGAGCAGTTTCAGCAGCAGCTCAAGCAGGCAATCTCACAGTGCGACAACATAGCCAAGGAAAGCGAGTCGGTAAAAAAAGAGCTCACCGACAACGCCCCCGCGTGGTCCGCCGCCCAGAAGGTAGCGCAAAGCGCGCAGAAGAATTTCGCGAGCGCCCTCGCCCTCATGCCCGATTTTGCCGACGCCAAGAAAAATCTCGAAGCCGCCGAAACCGCCGACAAAAACATTTCAAACGAAATAGATAAAAACAAGAACGCGCTCGACATGCTCTCGGACAAGGCGTTCGAATTCAAGCTTGAAGACCTCGCCAAACTTAAGGAAGAGCTGAAAAAGCTCCTGCGCGACGACAACCAGCAGCAGGACAACCAACAGCAACAGCAGAACCAGGATCAACAGCAGCAAGACCAGCAGCAACAGCAGGATCAGCAGCAGAATCAACAGAACCAGGATCAGCAGAACCAGCAGAATCAGGACCAGAAGCGGCAGGATCAAAACAAAGACCAGCAGCAGAATCAGGACAACCAAAGCTCGCAGGATCAAAAAGAAAACGAGCAGGAAAATCAGGACCAAAAAGACCGGCAGAACCAAGAGGACAACCAGCAGGGTTCCGACCAGCAGAATCAGGACGAGAAAGAGCAGGAAAAGGATCAGCAGAAAGACAAGCAGGACCAGGGCGGTCAGGACGAGCAGAAGGAAGAGCAGCAGGACGAACAAGAAAAACAGGACCAGAAAGACCGGCAGTCCGGCAAAGACAATCAGCAGCAGGAACAAGAGCAAAATAAACAGAAAGACCAACAACAGGGCGGCGAGGACAAACAGGACGAACAGGCCGTAGCCCCCGAAGAGAAGGAAGGTCAGGACAAAGGCGAACAGGGCCAACCCGAAGGCGAAGAACAAAAGGAATCGCCCGAAGAACAGGCCGCAGCCGCCGGCGAAGAGGAAGCCGCCGAGAAGGAAGGCGCGGAAGAAGTTCCGGTGTCCCCCGAGACTGGCGGGCAGGAAGAGGCCATGTCCGAAGACTACCGCAGCGCCGCCGGCGTCATGACCCGCGGCGAGGCGAAACAGCTATTGGATTCCATGAAAAACTCCGAGAAAATCCTCCCGATAAGGGGCTACGGGGAACAAAAAGACAGATTTGAAAAATCTTATAAAGACTGGTAATGAAAAAACTATTCACAACGCTATCATTCTTGATATTTGGCGCATTTTCGGCCTTCGGGCAGTCGATTGACAGCAAGGGCTTCGACCCCGAAACAATCCCGCCGAACGGGCAGTCAACGTACACTATCGTGCTCAACAACCTGTCGGGCAGCATAAGCACGGACGCAATACCCGTGCCCGACGGCCTGAAAATAATAGGCCAGAACCGCTCGCAGAGCATGTCGCTGGGCTCCGGCGGAATGACGAGCCAGACTATCCTAAGCTACACCGTACAAGCCGAAAAGGAAGGCTCTTATACAATTCCGGCATGGAAGGTAAGCGCGGGCAGCAAAACCTTCACCATAGCCGAGGCCACGCTTAAGGTGGACCCATCCGCACCCCCGCAGGAACAGGTCATAAGGCGTCAGGCAAACCCATTCGGTTTCGGCCGCGCCCAGCCGCGCAGACAGACGCATTCTTCAGAGATAAGCTTGAAAGAAAACATCAAGATGGAAATCAAGCTTCCCCGCGAAAAGATTTACGTGGGCGAATCGGCCATATGCGAGGTGCTTTTCACTTTCGACAGAAAATTCATTGAAGAGGGCTACAGGCTGGCGCAGCTCGTCCCGCAAATACAGGACGCCGACGCTTTCGAGCACACGCCCTTCACCACAGACAACGAACCCGTCCTTACCGCCGACGGCAAAACGCAGGTAAGGTTTACGACGGTCATAACTCCCCTCAAGGCGGGCGAGTACGATCTCAAGGTCAGCGCCGAGGGCGCGTTCATGCGCGAAATGCAGATGGACATGGACAGCTTCTTCGACATGCCTTTCTCTTTCGGCGGCTCGCGCGCCATACCGTTCGAGCTTAACGTGCCCGCAAAGAAGGTAGACATCCTCCCCCTGCCTCAGCAGGGCAAGCCCGCCAACTTCACGGGCGCAATCGGCAAATTTGCGCTGGAAGGCGTATCCGTCGAGCCCGACGCGCTCACCGTAGGCGAACCCTGCGTTATAACCGCGAAAATCTTCGGCTCCGGCAATTTCCAGAGAATCGGCGCGCCCGACCTCAAGACGGGCGACGACTGGAAAAGCTACAAGCCCAAAAGTTCTTTCGTGGACGAAAGCAACGGCATGTCGAACATAGGCATTAAAACTTTTGAAATCACCGCAGTTCCGAACAAGGCCGACCTCGAGTTCGCCCCGAGGGTTCTCTTCAATTACTTTGACCCAGAGAACGGCAAATACGTCGAGCTTGAGTCGAAAGACATCCCCGTGAGCGTAGCCCCAACCGGCAGGTCGGCGCGCGCGCAAAGCAAAGTCGAGAGCCAGTCGGAACCCGAGTTCGGCCATATAGTCGAAAACGCCCCGGTTTCCAAAGAATCCAGACTCATGCATTCGCCCGTATTCTGGGGCCTGCAGGTAATCATTGTGGGCGCAATCGCCGCGTTCGTCATAGTTCGCCGCAACAAGCTGCGCCTGCTCAACGATCCCGCTTACGCCAAAAAGCTTAAATGCAAAAAAGAATGCGCCCGCCAGCTTTCGCTCGCCAATACAGCCGCGAACAGGGGCGACAAAACCGCGTTCTTCGACCACGCCAAGCAGGCGCTGCAAAACGCCCTGTGCGGCGGCACCGAATACGAAAGCTCCGCCCTGCTCTTGCGCGAGGCCCAAAAGCTCATGCGCGACAGGGGCATCAGCGAAGACGATATCGCCAACGCCTCCGTGTTCTTCGAGGGCGCCGACGCCATCGCATTCGGCGGCATAGACGCGTCGAAGCTCGACATCAGGGAACTCAACGCCAAACTGCGCAAGCTCTGCGCCGAAATAAAATGAGAATCTTCCGTTTCATATTCCTTCTTTTTGCGATCGCGCTCCCGGCCTTCGCAAACGCCCAGACCGCCGACGAATTCTTCATGCTGGGCAACACGGCCTACAAGAACGGCGAGTACGCGCGCGCCAAGGAAAACTACATGGACGCAATGAAGGCGGGCGGCGCTTCCGCCGAGCTCTCCTTCAACCTCGCCAACACCTGCGCCAAGCTCGGGAACAAGGGCGAAGCCCTGCTCTACTACCTGCGCGCGGTGTATGAAAACCCCCGCATGCGCGAGGCCGAGGCAAACCTCGAAATGTTCGCCAAGGACAATTCCCTCACCGTTCCCTTCGACGTGTTTCCAAGCAAATTCATGATGGAGCTTTCCGACTCCGAATGGGCGCTGGCCGCCTTCGTCTCCTTCTGGATAGGCGTGCTCGCGCTGGTATTCCCCCCGCTCTTCGCGAGGAAAAACGCCGCATGGATCTTCGCCGCAATTATCGCCTTTGCCATAACGGCAACATCCGCAACTGCGCTCTACGGCTGGCACTGCTTCAAAGACACCGCCGTAGCAGTCAGGCCCGACGCGCCAATAAGGGTTTCCCCAACCCCCGACGCCCCCATTGTGTCGATGGCGGCCGACGGCAGCATTGCCATCGTGAAAAAGCGCCACGGCAGTTTCGAGTATGTAGAAACCGACAAAAAACAGTACGGCTGGGCCAGCAAAGACGATTTTGTAACTGTTGGATACTAAAGGGATAATAGAGAAGGCGGCGTTTGCCGCCTTTTTCGTTTTAGAAGCGGGGCTCATGGCCGCCCCGCACCCCGCCTAGGAAGCGCAGCTTCCATTCCTGATGCTACGCATCGCTATGGATGGAGGTTGTTCCCCCTGCCTGTCAGCCTATGGTCTGATGTGGTTTTGCCGTAATTAGAAGCATTGCCGTTCCTCCTTCGCGCAAAGCGCTCCTCGGAACTTCGGCAACCCTTCGGGCTAAAGTGCTTCAAATTGCGTCAAAAACACACAGGGCATCGTTTTAAACACGAACACTCTTTGTACCTAGGGTTTGATTATTACAGCGCGCCATCGGGCGCGCGGTGACTTTAGAATATAAGCTAACAAAGGTTCGTTTTAATACCGTTGCGAAGCCTACGAAATCCAAAAACACAGTGTAAACCGAAAGTATTCTCTTTTGCGGCATCGCGCTGACACACTGCAACCATAAGCGCGCAAGCGATTATGAAGAGAGAGAAAGGTTTATTCGTAAAAATGCCCTTCGGGCATTTTTAGGGCATGTCCGCGCATCAGCGGGCTTGCCCGGCGTATAAACCTTTCTGACGAGACTTGGCTTGTTCGTTATTACAATCAGTTCCTCTGTCACAAGCTATCCGCCAATCAGCCATTGCGTCAGCAAGGCGGAAGATACGCCGAAACCAAGGTCACTATGCCACGGCGCAGCTTGCGCCTAGGCGGGTGCGGGGCGGCTATGAGCCCCGCGTTTAAAGGAACATATAATGGGCAGCAATGCGCCCCCTAATATTCTATAAAAACGGCTTTGCGCCTTGGCGGGGTATTTTTTACTTGCCCGCGTGACGGGGTGGCATTTTTATGTTATATACGCATGTCAGAAAAATACTACAAGGCCGACTACAAGGTTAGGATTGCGGACGCGGACAGCAGGGGATTGTTGAAATTTCCCGCGCTACTGCAGATGCTGCAGGAGATAGCTACGGAGCACGCGCAGATGCTTGGGGTTGATTATTCGAGCCTCGCGGCCGAGGGGCTGGGCTGGGCGCTTTCTAAGATAATAGTGAACATCGACGAGCTGCCGAAGTGGGGCGAGAGGGTGTTTATCGAGACATGGGCGTCGACGCGCGACCGCATAGTTACGTACCGCGAATTTGTGGCGCGCGACAAGGACGGCAGGCGTCTTTTCACGGCGCGCTCGCAGTGGCTGGTGTTCGACCTGAAAGAGCGCCGCATAGCCCGCATGAGCCGGGTTAAGGACTGGCCGCGCGACGAGGAGAATTTTGCAAACGGCGAGACTTTCGACGCTCCGTTTGAAAAGGTGGAAACTGCCGACAGAATAGTGGAAAACCACGCGCGCAACGACGACATAGACCTCAACGCGCACGTGAACAACTCGGTGTTCCTCATTTGGGCGCTGGACTCCGTTCCGGACGAGTTCCAGCGCGACCGCCTGCCGGAGCGCCTGAAGATAAGCTTTCTGAAGGAAGTTCTGCCGCAGAACATAATAAGTTCGCAGTGCCAGCTGTCGGGAGACAGGTCGATACATTCGCTGGTGAACAAGAGCGACGGCAGCGAATGCGCCCGCATCAACATAGACTGGAAGCAATTGGCTTGATTTGCCCGAGCGTTTCGCCATTCTAGTCGCCCATGAATTTATACGTTTCCACATATCTGCTCGCAGCCGCGCTGCTGGCTCTTGGAGTTGCATTCGCGTTTTTCACGGGCGCTTTCAAAAAGCCCGCGTTTGGGTTTCTGCGCAGCACAAAGGCCGCGGTAGTCACGTTCGGCGGCGGCGGCCTCTGGTTTCTGTACATGCTTTCGCAGCTTGGGGAGGCCGATTTCGGCGAGATAAAATTGGCCCTCATCGCGGTTTTCGGCGCGGCGGGAATACTGGCGTTCTTTTACTTTAAAGACTTCCTTTCGGTGCGCGGCCTGGCAGTGCTTGCGCTGATATTTTCGAATGAATTCCTGAAATCCGCCTTTCTTCAGGAGCCCGAATCTCGCCTGGTGCTAGTAACGCTTACATACGCTCTGATAATAGCCGCGCTCTACCTCGGCGCGCTTCCCTACCGTTTGAGGGACTTTTTCAACTACCTTTACGAAAAACCCGTGCGGGCGAAAGCCTTCGGCGGGATTCTCTGCGCATGCGCCGCGGCGCTTGGCATAGCGTCAATCTTTTATTGATTTGAAATGGAAAAGAATCTTCTCCTGATAATAAGCGGCCCCGCCGGAAGCGGCAAAAACACCGTGGCGGAAAGAATGATGGCGGCCTTCCCGCAAATCAAGCGCGTAGTCACAAGCACATCGCGCCCGCCCCGCGGGCAGGAAAAAGACGGCGTGGACTATCATTTTCTCCCGCCTGAAAAATTCGAGGCTGCCATTAAAAACGGCGACTTTTACGAATACGCCAAGGTTCATGACCGCTACTACGGAACATCAAAAAAGGAAGTCACTGAAGCCCTTAAAAGCGGCAAAGACCTCATACTTATCATAGACGTCCAGGGAGCCTCCACATGGAGGGAAATCGCGAAAACCGACCCGCTTATCGCCGAAAAGATGCTAAGCGTGTTCATCGCGCCCCAAAGCATAGACATCCTGCGTGCGCGCCTCAAAGGTCGCGGCACTGAGAGCGAGGCCGACATAGAGCGGCGCATGAAAACCGCCCTTGACGAGTTCAAGCGCAAAGACGACTTCGACGCCTTCATAGACTCCACGACAATGGAGGCCGACTTTGAAGCGATGAAGGGCATTTATTTGGGCGCCAAGCAAGTGCCGGCCAAGTAGCTCGGTCCGAATTGGAAGCCCCCGGCAAAAAAAAGCTGCCGCATCTTAATTTTAAGGGACAAAAAAAGCCGCGGAAAATTCCGCGGCTTTTTTGTGCAAAAGTTTCCTAGTCTTTTTTCTCGGAGTCTTCCGGCTTAGCCGCGGGCTTCGATTCGACCTTCTTAACTTCCTCTTCCTTCATGGCGTCGCGGATGCTCTCTTCCACGTCGCTAGTTGCCTTTTTAAACTCCATGATGGACTTCCCCAGCCCCTTGGCGAGCTCTGGCAGGCGTTTTGCGCCGAAAAGGAGCAAAATCACAAGCAGAATGACGATCATTTCCGACCCACCGGGCATACCAAATGCAAATATTGTATTCATATATATCCTAAGTTATTTTCGACTCTGGCGGAGTCAAGCGTTTTCCCTCTATCACTTATCGGCGGCATTGGCGTTTTCGTAAGGTTCGGCCATCATTTTTTTTGCCCTTTCGGCGAGCGCCCTTGCACTTTTGAATTCCGCGACAAAAACGGCGGCGGCCTCCCTGAACTCGTCCTCGTCGCCGTCGATGAGCTTTTCGAACATAAGTCCGAGGCTAACAGCGCAATTGTGGAAAAGCGGGTTCATGCGTGCAAGCGACACCTTTATCTCTACAATCCGCAGCTCCACATCGCGTCTGATGTTTTCCCTGTTGTACCAGAGGTCAGGGAGTACCGAAATGCCGACGCGCTCGCCTTCAGGGGTGTCGACCTGGACGACGGCCATACGCAAAATTTCGGCCTCCGACTTTTCGGGCGTATAGATGCCGCTCATCCTGCTCCATATTTCGCCCATCACAAGTGCGCGCCACCACAGAGCGAAGTCGTATTCGGCGGGTTTCATCCTGTCGAATATCATTTCGCGGACCTTTTCGGCGTTGCGGGCGTCGAGCGCTACGCGGAGGAATTCATACATCGGAACGCGTCGTACGGCCGCGCGCTCTATGGCGACAAAAGTCCAGTAGGCGTGCGACTCCTTGAGCGCCAAATCGACGCCGTCTTCGCGCGAATACTCCATAACCGACTGCAAATCCTTGGGCGGCTGTTCTGAGGACAGGCGGGCGAGGTCGGCCGGAACGCCGAAGCGCATGCGGTGTTCGAGCATTGTGGCAAACGACAGTTCAAGCCAGTAGGCAATGTTTTTCGACGCCGCGTCGCCCAGGTTTTCATAGGCGTAGCGGCGCAGTGCGGCGCCTGTAAGGAGCTTGCAGAAGTCCTCTATTTTCAGCGTCTCGTTCCATTTGACGGCAAGGGTTATTTCGCCGCTGTCGGAGACCATCACGGAAAAATGCCCGTCGAAATCGAACTCGTCCTTGTCGGAAATCTGAAGGGTTATTCTGTTCATGAACTTTATTTTTGCCGGGGCGGCGGCAAAATACTTGTTCATGAGGTCCTCGCACTCGCGCACAAAAACTATCCCGGAAATGAGGGCGTCATAGTTGTCCGTGACAAGGTCAAACATGTCGTTTTGGAAGCTGAAATATTTTTTTTCCTTCGACTCTTCTATTACCTCTTCGCGGATTTTCGGCCCGTTTTTTTCGTCGTCTATGCTGCCAACAAAAAACTCGCCGACAAAATCCTTTTCCGTATCGACGGGAACATACTCCTTCTTTTCCTGTTTTTTGGGGAATTCCACCGCCTCATTCGCCGGAATGTCTTCCACTTTGACTTCGGCCTCGGGGACAACCTCAATTTTTTCAAGCTCATGCGCGTCGGGAATGATGGCGGACGGTTCGGCCGGGATTTCATGCGCCTCCTCTTCGATCACGCCCGTGTCGTCCTCGGTTATGCCGAGCTCCTCCTCGTCCGCGGGTATTTCAGCATAGCCCCGGAACTTAGCCAGCTCTTCGGAGAAATTGAAGTCTCCGCTGACAACGCGCCCGATTTCCGCCTTTCCGGCGACGCCGTCGTCGGCCATCTTCTTGGCCATCGCGATTTTCTCCGCAAGACTGATGTTCTTCTGCGCGCCGGAAAGCGCGGACGCAAACGCGGCGCAGAAAAGCGCCAATGTCAAAAATATCCTCATTTGCCCTTAGAAATTGTTACGCCGCCGTCACCCGATTCAACAGATATTGCGGAAACGCCGTATTTTGAAATAAAGCCCTTATAATGCGCCAGAATAGAGGCGCAGAATTCGCGCCCTGCAATCCCAGGCAGGCGGGCCCTGCCGAGCCTGGAATCCAGAAGAGAAAAGCCTTCTCCGGAATTTTCAAATTCAAAAACGGCGGAGAGTTCAACATACCCCCACGGGAAGCGCCCGTAAAACGGTATGCGCGCCAAAACTCCTTTTGTGCCGGCGCCGAACGACGGAACCATCGGGCGGGCCCCGGAGGATTCCGATCCTTCGTTTATGATATGGGCCGCGCCTCCGTCCATCTCACCAAAAGTAAAAAACATCGAGCCGGACTCTTCGGAGCTGAGGAAGTCCGACAGCTTTGACGATTCTTCCGCCTGAGCCGCATTTTTTGCCCCGTCCGGCCAAGCCAGCCATATGAACGCGCACATAACGCCAAAGACGCCGTAAAGCGTAAGCGTAAGGGCGAAACTAGCGGTTTTGAAAAGGAGGTATTTTGCCATTTGGAGCACTTTGATGCTAGTCCAGATATTTCGGGGCGACGCGCTCTATACCCTGCCTGCACGCCTGCGACGCCGGGAAGATGTCCTGGGCGGCCAGATAGTACGTCAGGGCATTGGCATATTCCTTGCGCGACTCGGCCTCTCCGGCGCGGCGCAAAGCTTTTACATAGTCGGCAACCTCCGGCGCGAGCTTCGCGAAAGAGCGCGCCAAAACGGGGTCGTCCTCGTCAATCGCCCTGGCCTTTTCAAGGATGTCCCATGCGAAATATGGGTTGTTCTGCTTTCCAAATTCTTCGGCCTGCGCGATAAGCATGTCTATCGTGGAAACTTTCGTAACTATGTCGCGCAGGGCCGCGGCCCTTTCCTCGTCTGTGCGCAGGGCCATTCCGTATTCGGGGGCTTCGGCGTATATCGAGCGGTAGTCTCTGCGCCCCATAAGCTCGTCGAATTTCTGAAAGTACTTGGACGCCCCGGATGTAAGCCCCACCAAATCTTCATTAAAGCTCTGTATCGCGGGGTTGAGCGGCCATATTTCCATTGCGGAAGACAGCGACGCCTTGACGTCGTCGATGCGGCCTAGCGCCGCCGCCTGCTTGGCCGCCATAACGTGCATTTCGCTTGCGCGCTGGGCCATTTTTACCTTGGACAGTATTTCGCGGTAGGGAAAGTCGTTGGCGTCCTTTTTGATTTCTTCGATGACGGCTTCAATACCCGCCCAGTCGCGCGCGTCGGCGAGGTCCTTTATAGTGGAAGCGTTGCGGTATATGCGGTGAAGCACCTTTTTCTTTTCGGGGTCGAAAGTAATCACGTTTATGTCGTATTCGCCGAGGAAGAAGGTTTCCATAAGGCGCTGGAGCGCGCCGTAGCGTTCACCCGAATCGTACAGCGAGTTAACCGACAGCACGCCGTCGCGGATGTCCTTGGCGGCATCGCGCGAAAGGGTTTCTATCATGTCGAGCGTGGGAACGAAATTTGATACTTGGAAAAAGTCCTTAAGCTGGTCCCTGCCCACCTGGAGTTCCTGCGCGTTACCCCGGTAAATGTGCCTGTAAAACATCGACGCCATCTGCGCCTGCTGGAACTTGCGCTCGAGCATAAACGCCACCGCCTGCGACTGGAACTGGACGACAGATTTGAATGCCGTAGCCTCTTTTACGGCCTTTGCCGCGGCGAGCTCGGCGACTTCCTTCTGGAGGTCCTGCAGCCTGTGCCCAAGCTCGGTCGTGCCTTCGGTGCGCGTCATCTTGAAATTGCGTTTTTTGGAATTTATCTTGTCGGCCGCATACTCGAGAAAAGCCGCCTGTTCCTTAAATTGGGTTCTCGTGGCCAGCATGTCCCTTTCCTTGTTGGTCTCGCCGGCGCGCGCTATGTTGTATTCGTCGCGCATGCGCCAAGAGAGGTACACCAGGTTTGCTATGATAAGTGACGAGTCGCCGTCTATCTCGTATTCGGCGGCGTCGAAAAGCCTGCCCCACGCCGCGCGTATGCTTTCCGACGAAATGTCATCGTTGTTCGCGGCGAGGGCGGCGGATATCTCGTTTAAGATGTTCTTGTAGTTGCCCAAATTCTGCGAGTCTACGGGCATGGAAAGGTATCGTTCAAACCTAGCCCTTACGACGCGCGAATTGCCTATGTTGAAGGTCTTCCCCTTCCAGTTTACCGAGCCGTTGTCGAGGTCGAAGGAGTCGGAATTGACGTCGAAAACCTTGTCGGAAAAGTTTTCCATGAAGCTGCTTTCGAAAATCCCCATCGAAGGCGTGCCGTCGGCGCCTTTGGCGGGGGTTACGCCCGAAGCCGGGGCGACCTGAACGGGCGCGGGCGCCGCCTGCGCGGGCGCCGAGGTCCCCTGCTGGAACATGTTCATCGACTGCGCGAAAATTCCGCCGCCGAGCGCGGCGCATATGGAAATCAGAAAAATATTTCTCATAGTCATCCTCCTAGTACTTTTTCATCGACTCCACCATCACCTGCCCCTTTTCGGTGACGCGCACGTTCATCTCATACCTCTGCTTCGTGACAATGTTCAGGGATAGGTCTGAAGGGATAAAGACAGCAAGCCTGCCGTCCGACTGCGACTCTTTCACCGAAACCAGCCTGCCGTTGTCAAAGTTCGCCAGCTGCACTTCAAGCTCCGCCTTCAGCAGATATTTGTTGCCCTGCAGGTTCTTGGGCTCCTGAACGAATGTCTGGTAAGGAAATGCCTCGAGCCCGGAAAAATCCCTTTTCTTAAAGTAGATAAGCGAAAGGGCTATAACAACCGAAACAAGCGGAATGAGAACGGCAATAACAATCGGGGTCGTCTTTGGCTTCATAAATAAATTCTTCTATATGCGCATTCTCGGAAAAACAGGCCGTCGGCGCAAGTAAATTAATGCGCAAATCCGCCGAATTGCGGGGCGCGAAACGCGCGGGGCGCGGCACTTCGCGCAGGCCGCGCCCCGTAAAAAGCGTCAATTCCACTTCTTGGCGCGGCATCCGTAGAAAACGAACCCGCACGCGACGGCAAACTGTACGGCAAGCACCGCTATGGACACTTCCGGACTCGGCGTGAAATTCCATCCCTCGCTCATCATGACATATGCGTCGTATATGCGGGTGTCCTTCATCGTGGTCATGTAGCCCGCCCATCCCCAATAGGTGCTGATGAAGGGGCGGCACACCCATTTCAGAAACTCGGGAAGCGCAAGCACCACGCCCGAAAGCGGGAGCTGGAAGCCGACGAGGTAAATGGACACGAGGTTCGACTTGTCGGGCGACGAAAACAGCGCGCTGAAAGCGAGGCACACCGCTGTCATCGCCACGCATATCATGGCCAAGTCTGCGGCCTGCATCACTACGCCGCCGGGGAACTGGCAGACGTACTTTACGAACACGCACATCCACACGCCTTGAAAAAGAGCGAGCGACGACGTAAAAATTATCTTTGAAAGCGCGTATGCCGCGGGGCTTAGCCCGATAAGACGCTCCTTCTCGTAGAGGTTGCGCTCGCCGGCGATTTCGCGCGCCGAATTGTTGGCCCCCATCAGGGCGAGCAGGACGACCTGGAAAAGTATCAGTCCGGTAACCAGCGTCGAAACGTTCGCCGCGCTTATCTGCATGGCCAGCGTCGACTGAAGCTCCTCTATCGCGCCGAGGTTTCTGTCCAGCGCGAGCCCCTCTATCTGCGGGAGGCCGCCCAGGGCAAAAATCACAACGACGAGCGGAAAGCCAAAGCTTATGGCCATAGTGAGAAGCAGATAGGTGGAATCCCTGAAAAAGAGCTTGTAGCGCCTTTTGAGGAGCGTTGCGAGCTGCGATAGCATCGAGGGGCGGCGCGCCGGGGCGCTTTCAAGCTCGGCCGCGCAGGCGGAAGCGAAATCCTCGTCGTCCATATGCCCGCCGCATTCGGCGAACTTGGCGCGCCAGTGGTCCATATCGCGCTCGTTGAGCCTGTCGTAGAGCTTGAGGGCGCTGTCTATTTCAAAGTATTCCAAAAGCTCTTGAAGGTTCCCCTGAAATACGATTTCGCCGCCGTAAACCACGGTTATCTTGTCGAAATAGTCGAGCTTGGCAAGATTGTGTATTATGCAGATGAAAGTTTTGCCGCGCGATTCGCACAGGCCCTTGAGCAGATCGAGTATCGCGTTTTCGGAAAGCGGGTCGAGACCAGAGGTTACTTCGTCGCAGCACATGGCGGTCGGATCGTTGGCGAGCTCCACGCCGAGGCCTATTCTTCTCAACTGGCCGCCGGACAGCGACGACACAAGCTTGTCGGCGTGCTCGCAAAGGCCCGTTATTTTCAGGATGTAGTCTATGCGCTCGGCCTTGGCGGCATTGTCGCTCACGGAGATGTCGAGCGCGCTCTGCAGGGCCTCGCGAACGGTAAGCATCGGATGGACGCATGTGAACTGCGGTGCAAAGCCCACTTTGCCAACGAGATCTTCGCTGGCGTTTATTTTTTCGCCGCAAAAAAACGACTCTCCCTCGGAAGGCAGTATCTTTATCATCGCCTTTATAAGCGTGGTTTTGCCGCATCCGGAAGGGCCTATCACGGCATTCATCGCGTGCGGCTTGAATGCGACGCTGGCGTTTTTCAAAATGGGTTCGGGCGAATTGGGTACTTTTACTGTAAGGTTTTTGCAGCTTAACATCTTTAAAATATTTAATATTGCGATTCTGGACTTTTTTGCACTAAATGCAATCATGAAGATAAAACGAGCACTCATTGCGGCGGCGGCCATGCTTTTGGGCGTCGGCGCGCATGCGTTCGTCATAGACAACGCATCCATTAAGAACAAACGGACATTCGGCATAGAATTCCCCGACGGGACATCCTACTACGGCATGGCAAACGCCATATGCGGCATATCGAAGCAGCAGTATGTTGTGGGCGGAGTCATGATGATAACTGAAGTGTCGATAGACATGGCGGGCTCGAGCACGCAGATAAGAATATACCATGCCAAGCCCATCGACACGGAAGCGCTCAAAAAGCTCCGCGACAAGCTCCCGCAGGAGCTCAAGCCTTACACCGAAACGCCGAAAATCGTGCAGGAACAGCTCGACAGGGCCGACGCCGCCATGGGCAGAGCCGCGCCGCCGACGGTCAGCAAGGATTATCCCCTGACTACGCACGCCAAAACAATAGAGTTCGTGGTGGACAGCCTCGACGAAATCCTGCTGTTCTACGACAGGTTCTCGTCGGACTTCACCGGGAAAATCCAGAAGCTCAGTTCGAAAAATTCCAACAATGAAAAAAACAACAGCGACATAGAGCTGGGCATAGAGGGCAAGGTTTACAGAATTCAGTCGGGACAGGACTATTCCGCCGGCGCCATATTAAGGGGCGAGAAGAATAGTACGATAGAGGAAAGAAAGAACTAACTTCCAATCATGAAAAAATACGCAACATTTTTAATTTCGGCGCTGTCGGTAATTTGCGCGGCGCAGCTTCGCGCGGACGACAAGCCCGGAGACATCACAAAAGTGGGCGACACCTCCTACCTTTTGGTGCGCCATTTCACCACGGCGGCGCAGAACGAGACGTTCCAGCGCAACCTTTCGATCATGCAGCGCGACGCAAAGGCAATCGCGCTTTTGAAATCGATGATAGAAAAAGAGGCCGACGAGACCAAAAAGGCCGATCTGCAAAACAAGCTCTCGCAAATTGAGGAGGCGTTCAAAACGAACGACGCCACAATGCAGAAAAACTACGCTTTCGCCTCCAACAGGTCCTACAAGTTCGTCTTTATAAAGTCGAACATATGCGTGCCGCTGACAAAAGAAGAGCTGTCCACCCTCAGGGGTGAAAACGGCGAAGAGCTGGACGTGCTGAAAATTTCCAAAAAGAACGATGCGTCTCTCTACAAGGTAGCGGAAATTTCGGGGATACCGGAAAACGAGGAGCTTAGGCGCCTGATGGGCTTCGCCGTGGCGAGGAAGGCCGACATAGAAAAGCTGCGCGCGGAAATTGCAAAAACCACCGATGCGGAACAGCAGCTCGACATAATGAACAGGCTTTCGGCCGCCGAAAAGGCCTACCAGGAGGCCGAAGCCAACCTGCGCAAAAAGTACGGCATACAGGAGGGGCGCAACTATGTGGTCGAAGTGGAGGACTCCAAGCTCTATCTGATCCTCACGCCGGAAGAGGTCATGAAGATCGACCTGGAAAAACAAGCGTCCAAGGCGAAGTAGGGTGTTTTCATTGCCTAAAAAAAGCGCGGGCCATTCTTGGCCCGCGCTTTTTTTAGGCAATACGTCCGCAACGAACTTGCTAACGAAGCTCCCTTTTCAAATCTGCAAAACGGTCGGTCGTTATGAAATCAACCCCAATGCTTTTGAGCCTTTTAGCCTCTTCAATATCGTTTACAGTCCATACGGCGACTTTAAGCCCAGCGGCGTGCACGGCGTCCACATATTCCTTCGTAAGAAGTTCGGTGTTGCCCAAGTTCACGCCGTCCGCGCCTATTTCCGCGCATTTTTTTATCGCAGTTTCGGCATCGGGCGAAAGCTTTCCGCCCTTTGACTCTAAAACATAGAGCCAATACGCTGCAGATGCGTCCACCTTTTGATAGGCGTCTTTCAGGTATTCGGCGTTGAACGCTATGAGAACCAGCCGCTCTTTTCCGATTCCCGCCTTTGCGCGGGCGGTTTCGACCGTTTCCGCATAGCCTTCCCCGTAGTTTTTTATTTCGAAAACCAGAACGCCGTCATTTGGCAGAGAGGCAAACACCTCGTCCACCGTGGGAAGCTTTACAAAGGCAAATTTGTCGCCCCATCTGCCGCACTTTGCGAGGTTTATGCGCCCTAGGTCTTTTGCGCTGATATCGGGTATGTCGCGATCAAATTCCGACAGGGCTTTCAGTTCGTTTCTGCCGTGCACGCAGACCATTTCGCCGCTCTTGGTGAGCCAGAAATCGCCCTCCACATATTTCGCTCCGTTTTGCCACGCGTATGTGAAAGCCTCGATTGAATTTTCGGGAGCGGCGCCGTCGGTGCCGCCCCTGTGGGCTATGATTTCCGTACTTCGGGCGCTTGCAAGTGCCGACATAAACAGCATGCTGAATATTAGTTTTCTCATGGCAAAATTAAAAGCCGCGCCGGAAAATCCGGCGCGGCTTTTAAAAGAGTCTTACTTGCCCCTCTTGGACTTTTTGTCCTTGAGCTGCTCAACCCAAATATTGCGGTACGATACGCGATTGCCGTGGTCTTGGAGCTCGAAGCCGATTTCCTCCGGAGGAGTGAAATTCGGCCTGTCCTTGACGGCCCACGATGTGCTGAACCACACTTCGCTTTCGTTGTGGATGCGCACGCCGTTATGGTAGACAGTAAACAGCGCGGGCTTAACCTGCTTGCCGTCCTTAACTTCGGCGGGGATGTAGGTGATGTCGTAGGTCTGCCAAGCGTCGGGTTCGAGGCATGCGTTGACCTGCGGGGGAACCTGCCTGTAAAGCGAGCCGCATTCGTCCCAGAGCCCCTGGAAGCCGAAAGAGTCGAGAACCTGGACTTCATAGGGGCCGAAGAATATGCCGGAATTGCCGCGGCCCTGGCGCCATGCGCCGGGCATTTCTTCAATCTTGAATTCGATGTGCATCTTAAGCGGCCCCTTGAAGGTGTCCTTGGTGTGGATGCTGGAGTTCATCGGGTTGCCTTCGGCATTGCGGCCCTGCGTCTGCACGGTCATGGCGTTTTCCTTGACTTCCCAGTTTATTTCGCCGCCGCCGTCGTTGAGCGCCCATGCGGAAGTATTTTTGCCGTCGAAGAGTACTTTGGCGCCTTTCGGGGGCCTCTGGCCCATTGTCGGGGGCTTGATCTTCATGCGTGTCAGCTCAAAGCTTACGGGATTGTCGCCGATCATGCCGGTTGCCTGTATGCTCTTGCCGGTGAGGGTGCCCTCGGCCTTGAAGTAGCCGTCGTAGCCTTCGCCCTTGAATTCTATCTTGTTGCCGGAGGGCTGGAGCCCGTCGATTATCATGTGCTCGTCGGAGCGCGACATGATGCCTGAGAGTATCTTGATCCTGTAACCGTCAGGGCCGTGGAAAACTTCCGCGTAAATGTCGCGGTCCATGCCGAGCGGGTAATGGTGGATGGGATCGCCCATGAGCGTTCCCTCGTAAAAGCCTGCAAACTGGTCTTTTGCCTGTGAAGCCATGGCCGTCACTGTGATTAATAATGCGCTGATAAGTTTTTTCATACGAGAAGAAGTTTTTATACTGCACAAAAACTCTGTCAAGCGTTTTATGGCGTCGCGCGGACAAAATAATACTGCTCCAATACCCAAAAATATGAAGGGAAACAAATACGACAGCGATTCCTTTTTCGGTAAATACGGCCAAACGGACCGCGCTGCCAAAGGGCCGGCGGCCGCGGGCTAATGGCGCGAGCCCAAAAAGGCCCTGCCCGATTTCGCGGGCAAAAGTGTCCTCGACCTTGGCGGATGGCACTGCCGCTACGCGGCCGAAAACGGCGCGAAAAGCGTAGTCGGCGTGGATATTTCGCATAAAATGCTCAAAAAGGCTGAAAAAATCAACGGATTGCCGATAATAGAGTACAAATGCACTCCGATAGAAGATTTTGCGTACCCGCAAGACGCTTTCAACATTGTCATCAGTTCACTTGCGATTCACTATCCGGCGGGCTTTGCCGCTTTGACGAAGAAAATCCGCCGAACGCTTTCGACAGGAGGGGCCTTTGCCTTCTCCGTAGAACACCCTACTTTTACCGCATACGGACAGCAAAAACGGCACTGCGAAAATGGAAAGAGGCTGCACTGGCCTGTTGACAGGTACTTTGACGAAGGCCCCGAGAAGCGCCGAATTTCTCGGCGAAAACGTTATCAAATAAAACACAGGACGCTCGCGACATATCTGTAAACCCTGTTTGAGAACGGGTTTGAAATAACGAAAATCGCCGAGCCCTTCCCCACTCCCGAGGCGCTGGAAAGCATTCCCGAAATGAAAGACGAAACCCGCCGCCCGATATTTCCGATAGTGGCGGCCATAATAAAATGCACATTCAAGCAGGATGCCCAACAATGCCTAACAAAGTATTTCACAAAAGTACTTTGTTTTTTTACGCACAAACCAAATCCCATCTTATTTTTACAGCACATGCAAAGCATGTGCACACTTCCCCAAGGGCTCATCAAATTGCGTGTCAGGCGAGTATTTGAAATGGGGCGGCGGTGGGAGTGTACTTTAGTACATGACCAGTGACATCCCATTTCAAAACGGAGCATCACACGTAATTTCATGAGCCCTCTTCGAGCCAAATGTTGCGGTATTCTATTGCGTTGTTATGGTCCTGCAATTCTATGCGCACTTCCTCCGGCGGGACGAATCCGTCCCTTTGCGAAGTTAAAATGGCAGTACCCCATACGGCTTCCGACTCGTTGTGCACGCGCACGCCGTTGTGCCAGACGGTAAACAGCGCGGGCCTCACCTGCACGCCGTCCTTCATTACGGCGGGAGTGTATGTGATGTCAAAAGTCTGCCACACGTCGGGCTCAAGCGAGGCGTTTATCGACGGGGCGACCTGCCTGTAAAGCGCGCCGCAGTCGTTCCATACGCCGTCCGCGCCGAAAGAGTCGAGAACCTGTATCTCATAGGGGCCGATGAACACGCCCGAATTGCCCCTGTTCTGCCCGACCGCGCCGGACATCTCATGGATTTTAAACTCCACATGCAGCTTAAAGGGGCCTTTGAAAGTTTCCTTGGTATGGATGCTCGAATTTATCCCTCGGCCCTCGGCGCTGACCGCGCCGTTTGCAACAAGCATCGAGCCGCCGTCGAGAAGCTTCCAGTTTATTTCACCGCCGCCGTCGTTCATTGCCTACGCGGAAGTGTCCTTTCCGTCAAACAGAACTTTCGCATTCTTCGGCGCCTTCTCGCCGAGCGTGGGCGGGACGATTTCAATGCGCTCAAAATCAATCACAACAGGAACGACGCCCATGCGGCCGGACGCCTTTATGGACTCGCCGCCCATCATTTCGCCCTCAAGGGCTATGGGGCCGTAATACTCGCCCTCGCCGGAAAACTTTATCCTGTCGCCCAAAGCCTGAAGGCCGTCGAGAACCATGTAGACGTCGGTTCTGGCGAGCGGCTGCGACACAAGCTTGAGCCTGTACCCGTCGGGGCCGTGGAAAACCTCGGCGCACAATGTGCGCTCAATGGCCGGATGAAGGTCGCCCTGCAAAGTGCCCTTATAGAAGCCGGCAAACTTGTCCTTGGAGTGGGCCGATAACGCCACTGCGGCCGCCGCGATAATGAACATGAACTTTTTCATGCCACAACGAATACGACGATACTCCGCACCATTCAAGAATTTACGAAACAAGCCCGCAAAAAAAACGCCCGAGAATTACGGGCGTTGCAATTTGCAAATACTTACGCACATGCAAAACATATGCTCACTTCCCCGGGGAGCTTAAACCTTCTTAAATAAAAGCGCGCCGTTATGCCCGCCAAATCCGAGGTTTGTGCTTATCGCGATTTTCACGTCGGCCTTGCGCGGAGTGTTCGGAACATAGTCCAAGTCGCATTCCGGGTCGGGGTGCTCGTAATTTATCGTCGGGCACACGATTCCTTCCTGCAGCGTCATGGCGCAAACGGCGGCCTCAATCGCGCCGGCGGCGCCGAGCATGTGGCCGGTCATGCTCTTTGTGGAGCTGACCATGAGCTTGTCGGCGTGCGCGCCGAAAACCTTGCGTATCGCGGCGGTTTCAAACTTGTCGTTGTAGGGCGTCGACGTGCCGTGGGCGTTAATGTAGTCCACGTCCTCGAGCGCGACACCGGCGTCGTCAACCGTGCGCCTCAGGCACTGGGCCAGGCCGCGGCCCTCGATGTCGGGGCTGGTGATGTGGTACGCGTCGCATGTCGCGCCGTAGCCGGATATTTCGCAATAGATTTTCGCGCCGCGCGCGACCGCGTGGTCGTAGCGCTCAAGCACTATCACGCCCGCGCCCTCGCCCATGACAAAGCCGCAGCGGTCGGCGTCGAAGGGGCGCGATGCGCGCTCGGGCTGGTCGTTAAACTCCGTGGCCATGGCCTTCATGGCAGTGAAGCCCGCAAAGCCGAGGGGGGTTATCGCGGCTTCGCTGCCGCCCGCGAGAATCACGTCTTCGCGGCCCGCCTGCAGGTGGAGCATCGCCTCGCCTATGGCGTGGGTGCCCGTGGCGCATGCGCTTACAACACTAAAGTTGACGCCCTTGGCGCCCAACGCAATAGCGACCACGCCCGAAGACATGTTCGCGAGAAGGTTGGGTATCATGAATGGGGAAACCCTGCGCGGGCCCCTTTCGACGAACGCGCGCGACTGCGTTTCGATGGTGTCCATGCCGCCCACGCCGGAGCCGATAAGGACGCCGAAGCGTTCGGATTCAAGGTTTTTGCCGACTTCAAGGCCGGCGTCAACCATGGCAAGCTTTGAGGCCGCCACCGCAAAATGCGTGTAGCGGTCGCTGCGCTTGGCTTCCTTGGGATCCATGTATTTTGTCGCGTCGAATTCCCTGCATTCGGCCGCGACCTGACAATTCAGGTTTGAGGCGTCGAAAAGCGTGACTTTACCCACGCCATTTTTCCCTGTGGAGACGGCATCCCAAAAAGGACCGATACCGTCTCCAAAAGGAGAAATTATGCCCATTCCCGTTATTACGATTCGTTCTTTAGCCATATGTTTTAGTGTCTGACGCCCCGGCAAAATGGGCCGGGGCTTGTTTTTCAATAGTTTATAAACTGTACAACTTAGCCGTTAAAAAAACAACCCGTTCAAAGCTGTGTGGCAAAGAAACGGGTCGGGAAATTTCTGTCGGTATAGACTTACTTCGACTTGGATTCGATGTACTCGATAACCTTGCCGACAGTCGTGAGCTTTTCAGCGTCAGATTCGGGGATTTCGCCGCCGCCCATCTGGTCCTTGAACTCTTCTTCGAAAGCCATGATAAGTTCAACGGTGTCGAGCGAATCGGCGCCGAGGTCGTCTATAAAGCTGGCCTCGGGGGTGATTTGCTCTTCATTGACGTTGAGCTGATTTACAATGATTTCTTTTACTCTTTGTTCGATGTCTGACATAATAAGTGGTGTCCTATTGTTTATAAGAAGCCTACACTAAATGTGAATTGCCCCCTCTTGTAAAGTTTTTTTTGCACCCCCCAAAAGGCCCCCGCAAGGCGGCTAAAATATTACCGCAAGCAGGACATTGACGGCCACAACGTACCCGACAAAGCAGGCGGCGTATTTTCTGGCCAGAATGGAGTCTTCAAACCCGCTTCTGAGAATGAAGTATATGCCGAACACGCCGCCCGCGAGCATAATGACGAGAAAGCAAATCGCCACAGCGGCCGTGACGAAACCTTCGGGAAGCGCACCCGACACGGAAACGAACAGCATGTTCATCGCCATGGGGAAAAGCCCCTTTTTCGGGGCCGCTTCCCTTTGCGCTGTTTATGCGTTTTTATGATGCATCTGTTATGATAGATTTCAATTCTATTTGTCAGAATTAATACAATTTACAGATTCTCAATTCATAAGCGCTGCGCGCTGTAAAGCGACAAGAGCATGATAATGAATCAATAAAGCCTCCGAATGAACTTGAAAACCGCGCAATGCAACAATATAAACATTTTTATGAAATACCACATGCTTCTTTTGGCTTCACTGCTGTCTGCCGCCATGTGCGCCCATGCGTCGGGAGCAAGAATTCTGGTTCCCGAAGACGCCATAGCGCCGGAAATCACAGCCGCGCAGGAACTTCAAAAGGGGCTTCAAAAAATCTTCTCGGAAGACTTCCCCATTGTGCGCGGCGAAGCGGAAGGCCCCGCAATCAGGATAGGGCAGTCTCCCGAAACCGCAAAACTTCTTGGCGGGCTGGATTTTTCAACGTTAAAGGACGACGAGATAATCCTGAAAACCGTCGGCGACACGCTGATACTCGTCGGCGCGCGCCCGCGCGGGACGCTCTACGCCGTCTACGAGCTGTTGGAGCGCGAATACGGCGTACGCTTCTGGACGGCGCGGGCGGAATCATGGCCGGAAAAGCGCGGAGAGTTTACATTGCCGCAAATAGACCACCGCTACGCCCCGCAGTTCAAGGTGCGCGACGCCTTTTACGACCTGATTCAGGCGCATCCCGAATTCGCCGTCAAAATGCGCCATAACGGCAATTTCGCGGCCATCCCCGGAAAACTGGGCGGCCATGTGACGCTGTGGGGATGGTGCCATACTTCTTTTTTGTTAATCCCGCCGAAAAAGTTCTTTGCCGAACACCCCGAATATTTCGCAGAGCGCGGCGGACAAAGGATTGCCGACGGGCAGCTTTGCCTGAGCAACCCCGAAGTTCGCAAGGTTTTGTCGGAGGCAGTCCTCGCCGCCCTGCGCGCGCAGCCCGGCACGCGCATAATCTCCGTGAGCCAGAACGACAACCAGCTTTTCTGCCGGTGCGCCGCATGCGAAAGCTTCGTAAAGGGGCACGGAAACCAAAGCGACCTGCTCATAGACGCGGTAAACCATGTGGCGTGGGAAGTAGCCAACGAATTTCCCGAAACAAAAGTTGAGACGCTCGCCTACCAGTACACCCGCAAGCCTCCGCAGACGGTGCGCCCCGCCGATAACGTAATAGTGCGGCTGTGCAGCATAGAGTGCGATTTCTCCGCCCCCCTAGACTCCGAAACAAACGAGGAATTCGCCGACGAGCTCCGGGCGTGGGGCAAAACCGCGCGCGAGCTCTATATTTGGAACTACGTTACCAACTTTGTTAAATACTACCTTCCCCACCCCAATTGGAACGGCCTTTCGCCCGACTTGCGCTTCTTCGCCGAAAACGGAGTAACAGCGGTTTTCGAGCAGGGCTCTGACGGCCCCGGCCCGATAGCCGACCTCGCAGACCTCCGCGCATGGCTCACCGCGAAACTGCTCTGGGATCCGTCGCAAGACGCCGACGCGCTGGCCAAAGAATTTATTGAAGGCTACTACGGCCCCGCCGCGCCGGAAATGCTGCGATATTTTGAGGTCATGAAATCGTCCATTGAGCCGGGCTCCAAATTGGGGTGCTTCAACACGCGCATTTTCTGGATGGACGACTCACAGATTGACAAACTGTGCGCCATAATGGAAACCGCCAAAGCTAAAGTTTCCGAGTCTCCGGAACTGCTCAAGCGAGTGGAGGAGGCCGCCGTGTCAATAAACCTGGCGTATCTTGAAAACATGAAAATTCCGCCCGCGCCGGACTGGAAAGAGGTGCTGGAACGCCAGCTTGAAGTCTCGCGCAATGCGGGAACGAAGACATTTTCCGAAAACCTTGCATTCGGCAATTACGAAACCACGCGCAACCGCATATCGCGATGGTTCTCTGCCGGAGAAGGAACGCCTCCCGCTGTCGCGGAAGGCCGATCGTGGCTGGCTGTTCCCGCAAGAAGCGCGACATTCGTTCGCCCCGGCGAATGGACATTTGCAGACGTTGACCCCAAGGCGGAAGGCGGCAAGGCGCTCAGAATGCCCAACACGCATTACGAATGGGCCAGCCAGTTGCCGGACCTGCCAAACGGCGAGTACGACGTCTATATTGAAATACGCTGCGACGGCGACGCGCCCGAAGGCAACGCCGCTACGGCGGGCATATACGACACTCGGGGCGGAAAATCCGTGGAAGTTTCAATCCCCGCAAAAGGCATTGCGGGCAAGGAATACAAAACGGTGAAGATAGGCTCAATGGAACTGTCGACCGACAAGATGCTCTACTGCGCCCCGGCAATAAACGAAAGCGTCGGCGGCATTTGGATAAACCGCTACGTACTCGTCGAAAACCCCAGGCAGTGAGCGCGGATATGCGGCCGGTATTTAGCACCGTCCATTCATTCATACGGGCGCGGACATAAAAACTTTTACATTCTTTTAACTTGAATTTTCGCCCGTTCAAAGCTTGGATTCGCCGATGCATTCCAAGTCGAACTACGGGCGGGTGCTTTTCGTAACCTGCCTTTCAACGTCGCTGGTGCCGCTAATGGCCTCGGCGTTGAACCTCGCCCTCCCATTTATAAACAGGGACCTTTCCCTGAGCGCCAACATGTCCGGCTGGGTTCTGACCTCCTACCTGCTTTCGACGGCGATTTTCCAGATACCCAGCGCGAGGCTCGCCGACATTTTCGGGCGGCGCAAAATCTTCCTGTGCGGCATAGCGGTGTTTTTCATCTTCTCGGTGATGAGCGGTCTGGCGCACTCGGGCATAAGCCTTATAATATACAGGTTTTTGAGCGGCATAGGCAGCGCTTTGGTGTTCAGCACCAACCTCGCAATCCTCACGGCAGCGGTACCCGCCTCAAAGCGCGGCTGGGCGCTAGGGCTGAACTCCGGCACGGTCTACCTTTCGCTGTCCATAGGGCCCTTCCTCGGGGGCTTCCTCACGCAGAGCTTCGGATGGGAAAGCATTTTCTTTGCGGCGGCCTTCATGAGCCTCATCGTTTTCGCCGGATCACTGATTGTCATAAAGGACGAATGGAAGTCCGACAGCGGCAAAAGTTTCGACTATCCCGGCGCGGCCATTTACGCCGTCGGGCTTTGTTCGCTTATCTACGGTTTTTCCATACTGCCCCACGCCGCCGGGTTCGCGCTGGCCTTCGCGGGCGCGACAGTGCTCGCCTTTTTCGCCGTTTATGAAAAGCGTTTGGAGCACCCCGTGTTCAACGTCAACCTGTTTTTCGGCAACCGCGTGTTCGCGTTTTCGTCGATATCGGCGCTCATAAACTATTCCGCCACAACCTCGACCGCGTTTATGCTCAGCATGTATTTGCAGTACGTGCGCGGGCTCACCCCCATTCAGGCGGGCGGCATACTGATAACGCAGACGCTCATAATGATGGCGGCAACCCTTCAGTCCGGCAGGCTTTCCGACAAAATTTCGCCATCGAAACTCGCAACTGGCGGCATGGCGATGACATCGCTTGGGCTTGCCCTTTTCTGCTTCCTTTCGGAATCCACAAGCTACGTTTACATCGCGGGGGCGCTTTTCATTTTGGGACTGGGCTTCGGGATTTTCTCCGCCCCAAACCAGAACATAATAATGAGTTCCGTGGACGCCAAAAGCTACGGGCAGGCCGCCGCCGCCACGGGGACAATGCGCCTGATAGGCCAGTCGTTCAGCATGGGGTTAGCAATGATGGCGATATCGATATACATCGGTTCGGCGCAGATAACGGCCGAGGCGCACGAGCAGCTTACCGCCAGCCTGAAAATGACCTTCGCCGTAAGCGCGTTTTTCTGCATCATAGGCGTGTACCTGTCGTCGATAAGAAACGGGCGAAAAAAGCGTTGATGCGTGGAGCGAATTTCCGATAAGCTTAGTGCATGATTGTAAGCGCGAGCAGGAGGACGGACATCCCCGCATTTTATTCCGACTGGTTTTTGAACCGGATAAAGGCGGGCTTTCTCATCGCGCCAAACCCATACAATCCGAAAATGCTCGGCAGAATACCGCTGACGCCTGACGTTGTTGACTGCATGGTATTCTGGACCAAAAATCCGCGCCCCATGCTCGAAAAGCTGGACGCGCTGGAGGGGTTTAAGTATTATTTCCAGTACACTATAAACCCCTACGAAAGGGACATTGAGGGAAACCTGCCGCCGCTAGAAAAACGCCTCGAAACCTTCATCGAGCTCTCGGAGAAAATAGGTCGGGAAAAGGTTATATGGCGCTACGACCCCATACTTGTAAACAAAAAATACGGTGTGCAATTCCACAAGGAAGCCTTCGCAAGAATCATAGAAACGCTCGGAGGACATGCGGAGCTTTGCATGCTGGGCTTCATCGACCACTATAGGCACACAATTGCAAAAATGCGGAGGCTGGAAATACCCAAACTGCGCATGGAGGACATTTTCGACATGGGCGCGTCGTTTCTTGAATCTGCAAAAAATGCTGACATGCGCCTTGAAACGTGCACGGTAAAAGTGGACTTGAGTCCGCTCGGAATCAAAAGCGGCATGTGCATAGACCGCGAACTTGTCGAGAGGATAACGGGCTATAAAATCTGCGCAAAAAAAGACAAGAACCAGCGCGACATCTGCAGGTGCATCGAAAGCGTGGACATCGGCACCTACGACACCTGCCTGCACCGTTGCGCCTACTGCTACGCCAACACTTCGGAGCATGAAACCATAGGGCGCAACGTGCGCGCGCACGACAAAACTTCGCCCATGCTGCTGGGGAATGTCGGTTCAAACTGCGAAATAAAAGAGCGCGAAATGCGCAGCCTGCGGGACGAGCAGGGATTTTTATTTTGACGCGGAAAACCCGCCGCGCCTGCTTTACGCAAACGCATTCCGGCGCTAACGCCGCGTAACGTCATCAAAATATTCCCGCGCCTGCCTGTATATTGCGGAATCTTTGTCCTTTGCCCGACGGAAGTATTCGGACAGCACGGAATTGCCGCCGCGCTTGTCGCCGAGCGCGTAGACGGACTGCGCCCCGTAAAAATACGCGCGCGAGCCCCAGTATTCGAACTGGAAGTACCCCACAAATACGCGCTCGAAATACGCGTAGGCCTTCGCCCAGTCCCGCTGTTCAAACCAGCATATGCCGGTCTTGTAAAGGGCTTCGGCGTGCGGCTCGCCCCGCGAATCGCGGTTCATGGCGATTTCAAGGTAGGCGGCGCGCGCGTCGTCGTACATCTTGCGCATCCGGTACGAGTCTCCAAGGAGCATTAAGGGCTTCGCCTGGTACAGCAAACGCTGCGGGGCCGACTGTTCGGAGCGAATGGCGAGCTCTCCCGCCTTTTCGTATTCGCCTTTTTTAAACTCGATTTCCCCCAGCGCCAGATATGCGCGCCATGCGAAAGGCGCCGAAGCGTATTTTTGCGCCGACTCCTCCAGCAAAGCCGCATCGGTTTTCTGCCCGGCCTCATAGCGCATTATCTGCGCGAGCAGACTGATTTCGTTCTGGGGCGGCGTGATCTTTTCGCCTTTCAGCATTTCGAGCCGCGCCGTCGAGACGGAATTGTCCGCCTTCAGCGCGGAAATGTCGAAGCCATTGGCCGCCTTGTCGCCCTTTAAATAAGCCTCGACAAACGCGTCCACGCCGGCTGCCGAGACGTCGCCGAAATACTCTTTCACAAAAGCGGATAAAAACGCTTCGGCCTTTTCCTTTTCGCCCGCATGCCACAGGGAATTTGCGTAGACCCATTTGGCCAGCGTGTCGTCTGTTTCCGCCGCAATGGGCTCAAGAAGCCCGACGGCATGCGCGTAGTCCTTGTTTGCATACTCGTACTGCGCAAACCTGCGCAGTATTTCCGCGCGCATTTTGGGCGGAGGATTCTCAATGGCGCGTTCGAACAGCGCGCGCGCGCCCTCCTCACCCTCAAAGGCTGAAATGTTTGCAAGGTAATAAGCCGCGAGCGACGCGCGCTGGGAGCCGTCCGCCGGAACCGCCTCGAAAAGCGCTCTGGCCGCGGCATAGTCTCCGCGTGAATAAAAGTCCAAACCCTTTAGAAACACCTGAGTTTCCTCGGGCAGTTTTTCTATGGCTTCTCTCGCGGCGTCTGCGTCAAAGTCGGACGTTGCGGCATCGTCCGCACGGAGAATTGCGGCGCAGAAAAACAGCGCCAGAAAAAGTTTCAAACATACTCGCATAGCAATACCTTTAATTCGTCCAAAGTCGCAATGTTTTTAAGTCCCACGCGGAGTTTTTTAAACCCCTCGGCATTTTTGAGAAAGCGCATTATCTGAGTTTTGGCGTGCGTGAGGTTTTCGGAGTCTATCCCGCTGTAGCCGCCGCCAGACACAAGCTCGGCGTAGCGCAGGGCCAGCCTAGCGCGATCGCGCGCGGAGGGCTCTTCGGCAGACGCGGAAAGATTTTCAAACGCCGCCCTTATCTTGTTAAAAATCCACGGGTTGCCGAGCGCCGCGCGGCCTATCATGAAGCCCGCGCACGCGGAAGCGGCAAGGCTGGAACCGTCGCGCCGCTCGACCGAACCGTTGCCTATCAGCGGAACTTTGACTGTCTTCGCGGCCTCCTCAATCAAATCCCAGTTGGCTTCGCCCTCGTAGCCTTGTGCCTTTGTTCGGCCGTGCAGGGTTATCATTTGCGCGCCGGAATCCTCCAAAAGCCTCGCGGCGTCTGGCACGACAATCGAAGACGAATCCCACCCGGTGCGCAGCTTCGCGGTTATCGGCGTCCTTTTTATTTCGGAAGACATCTTTTTTATGATTCGCCCCATTTGCGGGACGTCGCGCAAAAGCGCGCTTCCCGCCCCGGCGCAGACCGCGTTGGGCGCGGGGCAGCCGAAATTCACGTCGATGAAATCCGGCGAAAGCTTTTCCTCAATCGCGAGGGCGGCCTCGGCCATTTCGGAAGGGTCGGAGCCGAATATCTGTATGCCCACGGGACGCTCCGACTCGTCGAAGCGCATGCGCTCAAGGATTCTGCCGCCGCCGCACAATACCGCGCGGCTGTAGACAAATTCGCTGACCACGCCGTCGGCGCCGTATTCGCGGAAAATCTTGCGGCACGCGCCGTTGGTGTATCCCGCCATCGGGGCCAGAAAAAGGAACTTCCCGCCCTTCCCTTTTTTCAGAAACTCCATGACACAAAGCCCTGAAAAGCCTTTGTAGCGAACACCCCGACATTGTAGGTGAGGTGCGCGATTATGCACGGCAAAAGCGAACGGTTCGGGTTTGTCGGCGCGAAACGCAGAAAGTAGAACAGCAGCGAGCACTCGAATATGGCGAGCGTGGCCATCGCGGGCTGCAGCGTGAAATTAGTCGACCAAACGCCCTGCCAGAAATGCGAGCCCTCGGGGACCTGGTAGTCCCATAAAAATGGATGCCCCGCGGCGAACACGAAAGAGAAAAACACAGCGCTTAAAATTAAAACCGCCATGCCGCGCTTCTGAACGACGAGATAGCCTCTGAAAATAAGCTCCTCGACAAAGGCCGCGCCTATCCACGAGAACAGCGCGAAAATTCCGACGCTGGATTGCTCCTGCGAAACGCCGAGGGCGTCTTCTGTGAGAACGTGTATGGCAAGCAGCACTGCCGCCAGCATCGCGCCTATAAGGCATATGCGCAATGGCGCGGGCGTCGCGCCCTGAAAGGCTTTTTCGCGGGGGGCGCCGTTTTTCCGGCAATAGGAAAGGTCGCCCCGCCACATGTAAAAGAGATATGCGGCGATTGCGAAAGTTGTGATGGAAAACAATGCGTCGTCTTGAAACATTTTAGGATACCGCACCCCAGACGATTATGCCGACCTGCGCCGCGAACATCACGGCAACAAGCGCATAGACGAACACCACAAACCTGTCCGTCCTGTACTCGCCCTCTTTGGGCATTGGTTTTGAAGTTTTGGAACTCATAAGATGCCGGAAGTTTTGCATTAAGCCCGCACGCCCTCAAGCAAAAACTGAGGCAAACAAGCCCCATATTACTAATAACCCCCATATATTGGGATGGGCGCGTCAAATTGCGCCTCAGGCGAGGCTTTGAAAACTTTACACGGCAGAAGCGCACTTAAGTAGGTAACTGGGTGTAAAAATTTCAAAACGAAACATCAGGCGTGATTTCACGCGCCCCTGCTTAAGGAGGCTTCGCCGCCGCAGACCTTGCGGATTTTCCCGCCGGGAAGCTCAACCTTCAGAAAGCCCCTTTCGTCCACGCCCGCCGCAACCCCCGAAAAAGTGTCGCCGCCCAGTTCAACGCACACCTCCCTGCCTGCGAGCCAGTCGACCGCCGCAAAGCGTTCGGAGAGCCCCGATACGTCGGTATTTTCCGCCGTGAGTATGACGGACTTTATGACGGCCGCGGCCGCCGCGTCCATCGATACGCGCCTTTTCGCAAGGCTTTTCAGGTCTGCAATCCTGCCGCGTATCTCCTCCGGAATTTCAGATTCCGGGATTTCGGAAAAATCGTAGTTTAAGCCTACGCCGAACACGATTGCGCCATGGTCCTTGTCGGGGAAAATTTTCAGTTCCGCGAGCATCCCCGCCAGCTTTTTTCCGTCGCGGGAATATATGTCATTGGGCCATTTGAGAAACAGTTCCGCGCCGCACCCGCGCGAAAGAGTTTCGCAAATTTCAATTCCCGCGCGGACGGTGAAAGACTCTATAAGCTCAGCCTTCTTCGGAACTTTCACGGCGACCGAAAGGAATATGGACGCGCCGCATTTGCCGAACCATTTGCGGCCCAAACGGCCGCGCCCCGCACACTGTTCCGCCGCAAGCACGGCAAAGGGAAGCCTCTTTTCGCCGAGCTCGACGCTTTTGAGCGCCTCGGTGTTTGTGCTCGCGCACGAACGCAGAAGCTCCAGCCGCGAGCAAACGCCGTCGCGCTTCAAAAGCTCCGCAAGCCTGAAGGGGTCTGGGGCCTTGAAAATTTCGTCGACCGGGCCTCCCATTTACTCGGACTCCAGAATCCTCTTTTGCGCCTGCCTGAAATTCTCCTCAATCATGGCGAGCGTGTTTTTGAATGTCGAGTCTTTCGCCGTCACCCAGCCGCCGAGCTGGTTGTTGGCATCCCAAGTCCACCAGAGGAATCCTTGAAAGCCGCCTTCGCGCGAAAGCGGAGCGAAAACATTCTCAAACCATTCCTTTATCTGGTCCTCCTTGGTAAAGCCCCAGCCGCGCGTAACGCCGATTTCGCCGACAATCATCGGCTTGCCCAACTCCTTGGCCTTTTTCTTGAGCTCCTCAAACTCGATGCTCTTGAGGTCGTTCTTGAGCCAGTCGGAGTTCACAGGGTAAAAGTGCACGTCTATGTACGAAAGCTTGCTTTCAAGCAGGGCAAGCGGACGCATGGGATACCTGTGGTCGAGGCCCTTGTACTTGGGCATGTCCTCGAGGATTTTGTTTGGGCCGCTCTTGCCCACGGCATTATAGGTAAACACGCTTGTGGCCACAAGCATGTCTCTGTCGGCCTGCTTGATGGAATCGACCATCATGTTCGCGTAGTATACGGAGGCTTCGTCTATCGCCTTCTGCATGTCTTCGCTCGTTTTAAGGCCATAACTCTTGCCGCTTGGCGCCTTGAACCGTCTGGTTTCCCCGTCGAAAGGCTTTTCAATCAGCCCGAAAGTCTCCTCGTTGAACAGTTCTATCGCGAAAATATTGTTGAAGCATTTGCGTCCCTTCTGCTTGAGGTACTTTGTGAACTCTTTCACGTAGATTTTCTTCCTCTCGAGCGTGTTCTTTTCGAGATAATAAAGATTGGATCCCGCGACGCCCTTGTCGACGGGGACGAGTTTCTTCGGCGCGGTAACCGGCGCAACGGGCGTGTATGTGAGCGTTATGATTACCCTGATGCCGTTTTCCTCGGCCATGCCGATGAAGCTTATCAGGTTGTCCATGTACGGCTTGTGAAATGTTTCGGCCTGCTCGTTTTCAATGACGCCGCGCCATTCGAAAAAGTCGATGAAAACCCTCGTCACGTTGAAGCCGCTCTTTTTCATTTCCTTAAGCGCGGCCTCGGCCTGCTTCTTATTCCACTCCCTCGGCGCGAAAGTGCTGTGCCACTGAAGCTTGTCGCTCTGCGGGTGCTCGTTTAGCTTTATGTAGTTTGCGCCAATGGGCACAAAGCGCTTGTTCGTCTTTTCCGTGAAAAACCCGCCGTCTTTCACTATAATGCGTTCCACCTCGCAAAATGCGCACGCGCAAAAAATCATCACGATTGCCGACAATAAAATTTTCTTCAACATATAAACCTCCCTTTTATTAATGGCACGTTAACGGATGCGGCAAATATGGCAATATCTTTTTATTTGTTTGAATGTGCATGAAAACATGCATAGCATGAATTCTTACAAATATACGATGAGCCTATGAAAAAATATTGCACACTACTGACGGCGGCGGCGCTTTCCATTGCGTTCGGCGCATCCGCATTCGCACAGGCGAGGGACGGCGAAGAAGCCTACCCTACTCCCCCCGAAGCCAAGGAAAAGCCCGGCGTAAAATACGGAGAATGGATCCGCCTGCCCTTCGAAAATTCGCAGGTGTACCCCGGAACCCGGCGCGACCTCAACATATACGTTCCCGCCGAATACGACGGCAAGACGCCCGCGTGCGTGCTCGTAATACAGGACGGCGGAGGCTGGCACGAGGACAAGATAATCTCGAATATGATAGCCGCAAAAGAGATACCCGTCATGATTTCCGTTGCGATAACCCCCGGCTACGTGCCAGGCATCCGCGACCCCCACGCAGCAAGGCAGAACCGCACCTATGAATACGACACCCCTTCGCCCCGCTACGCCGACTTCGTGCTGAAGGAAGTCCTTCCCTTCGTCGAGACGCTCAAGACTTCGGACGGGCGCCGGATAAAGCTTTCCAAGAACGGCAATGACCGCATGATAGCCGGCTTCAGCAGCGGCGCGGCGGCGGCCTTCAACGCGGCATGGGCTTATCCCGAAGAATTCACCAAGGTGATGAGCGGCATAGGTTCCTACACCGGTCTGCGCGGCTCGTTCGAAAATTCCACGCTCGTGCACAAGGTTGAAACCAAACCGATACGCCTGTGGCTGCAAAGCGGCCAGGACGACATGTGGACGGCCTTCGGCGACTGGTGGAGCGCCAACAACGCCATGGTGCGCGCGCTCGATTTTGCAGGATACGACTACAAATTCTCACTCGGCACCGGCAGCCACAGCGGATGGCACGCCGTAAGCGTATTCCCCGAGGCAATGCGCTATTTCTGGAAAGACTGGCCCAACCCGATAAAGCCCGCAAAGAAATCACGCAACCACTTCATACAGCAGCTCGTTCCGGGAGACAGCAACTACGACTACGCCCAAATCGGCAAGGCCGCAGAAGGCTCAATGCTGGTTTCCGACGGCGAGGGCGGCGTGTTCGTCTCCAACAAAAACGGCACGCAGAAAATAGGCGCGGACGGCAGGCTTTCCAAAATCTCAAAAAAGAGCCTCATTTGCGTGTCTGCCGACAGAAACTGGCTCGTACAGGGCGATGACGGCACACTGTCCGTAGTTACCCCCAAAGGCGACGAAGTCTTCTCCGCCTCGGAAAAGATTTTCGCGAACTCCGCGGCGGCAATGAAGGACGGCGGCTTCTTCGTGTCGGGCTCGAAAAAGAAGAACCGCGAAGCCGACAGCGTGTGGCACATAGCCCCCGGCGGCAAAACCACCATTGTCGACAAGAATTTAAAGGGCGCGACCATCGGCCTGTGCCCCAACGAAGACTGGCTCTACACCTTCGAAAGCGGCACCCGCCGCGGATTCAGCTCGCGCGTCGAGGAGGACAATTCTGTAAAGTTCAAACAGGAATTCTTTTTCCTCCACGTTCCGGACGAATATGACAGCACCCGGGCAAGCTCCGTAATCTGCGACCGCTCCGGCATAACCTTCGTGGCAACCACCGCCGGCATCCAAGCCTGCGACTACAACGGCCGCAGCACCGCCATATTCCCCCTGCCCAACCGCGAAATTCCAGTATCAATCGCGTTCGGAGGAGACAACATGGACACCCTCTACATCCTGACCGATAAGGGCAGCATTCTCATCCGAAAGCTCAACGTACAAGGCGCGTCCGTCCTACAGACAATGCCCGAAATACGCGTCGGCGCAGGCTGATTTGATATTTGCAATATGCAAAGCGGCATTAGTATTAATGCCGCTTTTTTTGTATTAAAACAGGGGGGTGCGCTGCCTTGCGCGTATTTATAAAACAAACCACGAGGCTATTTCACCATAACATGAACCAAATAGGCTTTTTGCCCGTGTCTTGGCGACTCGGACTTCAGTTCAACAATGCCCTTAAACGGCTTTGACGTTTGAACCGGCGTTATATGCAGCGCATATTTGGAATTCGGAAGCTCCTCCATTCGCGCCGAATAATTGCCGTCATCATTTTCCACAAGGGAAACCTTTACGCCGTCTTCCGTTTCTATTGACACTGTTTTTTCTGAAGGCTCGGAATCTTTCTGCCATATCGCAAGCCTGGGCATGACGCGCACCGGATCCACAATCTCCAAATCCAGCGACAATTTTATCTGCGGGGCGCTTATGTCGTCCGTAAAAACCACAACATCCACTTTCTGTTTTCCGCGCTTGCCTTCCGTCTTGAATGCCCCCCTGATCTGCCCGGACTCATTCGGGGCGTATTCGTTTTTGTCCGCCACGCTGGCGGTGCATCCGCACGACGTCGCGATTTTTGTGATTTTAACGTTTTTTTCCGAGTCGTTCAAAAAATCAAAGGCAAATTTAAATTCAGGCGACGACGAATATATACGCTCTCCAATAACATGATTTTCAAATATCAGCTCTGCGCGGCTAATATTGCAAAAAGCACAAATAAACACTATATATATCAATATAAATTTCATAATTTAACTAATTCAAATTAAATTACAATTGTTATATTGACGTAGCAATTTCAATATAATTTATAGTTGAATTATGAAAAAAATATTTTTTACAATTACTTCAATGTTACTGTTTATCGCCGCATCATATGCATCTGCGCATGTCTGCCACACAACAAAGGTTCCCGGATGCTCCGAATGCGAAGAATCCATGCCTGTTGAACTTGGCGAGTAGAGTGCAACGAAACCGCCCGACAGCAAAGCCCTTTATTCATGCGTTTTTTCATTAAAGCATTTGCATGCGTAATTTTTACATGCAATTCTTTTGCATTATGGCCGCCAATTCAGAATCCGGCCGGCAATGCGAACCTTTACGGCTACGCAAGAGTTTCAAAAGAAACGCCGGACATTGACTTGGGGAGCGACGCATACGACTTGTGCATACAGTTCTGCTCAAATCCCGACAACGAACCCGGATTTCTCGGCGCATATTGGGACGTTCCGTTTTTGTCGTCCAATATCCTGCAGACCGACGGGAACAGGCTGAAGTGGCAATGCCCAAACCGCACCTTTTTTTATTTTGAAAAAAACAGGGATTCGTCGCTTGGCGCCGGCGCCGCACTGAAGAAAAAGGCGAACAAGTCCAAGTATGAAATGTATTTTGACACGACTGGCATGTGGTGCGCATACAAAACGGCAGACAACAGCGTCAAAGTCGAATCAATTTCCAACGGGAAAGAATGTTATATATACAAGAACGGGAAAATGACGAGATTCGAAAACGACAACGGATCGTTCGACATATCATACAAGAAAAACAAATTGGCGTCCGTTAAATCGGCTTCCACCAGAAGGGAACTCATTTCGGTAAACTATGGGGATGACGGCAATCATGCGCAATCGATGACGGTTGACGGGAAAACTTTTAAATTTGAATATCACGACAGGAACCCCGGCGACATATTAAGCAAGGGTCAATGGGATAAAAACACAAAACTGCTCAAGTCGATAACGGATCCCGACGGAAACGTTGAGAGCTTTTCATATGAAATGAAATGGAAAAAGCCGAGGAGAATACTACATGAAAATTTCACGGAATCCAGGACAAAAGACGTCAATATAGACAGAATCACCTTTTCCGACGCCAGCGGCAGCCAGTCATGGATAGAATGGTGCGCCCAAACCGGGATGATTACGGCAGACAGCGGGGGCGAATACGCCGTCGGCAACAACCTTTCCGACAAGCTCCACCCCGCGCCGACAAACAAGCCGACACCCACCTACGTCGCGATAAAATACGAAAAGGCATCCCATAAATTCCCCCAACTGTACTATTACAATTGGAGCAACATAAATGAAATAGTGGGAGACTCAAAAACCGGCGACGTATACAGATACATAAAAATGGCGGGAAATGAAAACACATACCGCCTGGACAGAAAAGTCGAGAAGCTTAAAAAGGGCAGCAGCATAGACAACAATCCGATATGGGAACTGCAGAAAACGAATTACTACGACAATAACGGCAGAATAATCAGGGAAATTGACGGAGACGGTACACGCAAATTCTCCCGCCGACATCATCAGCACCTATGTTTTTGTGCCTAACAAAGACGACAGCAGGGTGTTTTCAAATTTCGAATCGTACAAAATCGGGCATAAACTCTCATTAATCAAGTTCACCGTCGCAATATCCGAAGGGGACGGCGATTTAAGCCTGATATACAATGAAAATAAAATCAACCCCGACTTTTTTCAAAAACTGTTCCTTGGGTTGGATCCAACGCTTTTATCCCAAAAGAACGTTATCATAATTGAATTGAGCGGGCTGATAACCGGCCCAGCTATAAAATACCAGATCGGCTATATATTGTTTGATATCGACGCCAACCTTAACAAGCCCGTAAACATCCGCTCAGGAATGACCGAAGGAAAATACGGACAAGACGAGCGTTTCCGGCTAATGATTGAAAACGATTCAATCAATGTTTCCGACATAATCGGGAAATAAAACCGCGGTTCATTTGGAATAAAAAAGCAATTCGAGATTTGGCGCGCCAAATGCAGCGCATAACAAAAAAATCCGGCACCATTAAATGCCGGATTTTTTTTGCCTTGCGCGCCTATGCGCCGCAGCCGCCGTCTTTGTAGCCGCAGTCGCGGCACGAGCGGCATTTGCCGTCGAAGACATATGCGAAGGAGTGGCATTTGGGGCACGTGAGGGCGCTGCCCATGGCATTGTCCTTTTTCTTCTCGGGCTGCGGGGTTGTTGACGCCGCCATAAGGGGAAGTTCCGTCTGGAGGGGTTCCACGCTGTCGATTTTCGCGGTGTTGAGCTTGTTGGAGAACATGAGGTTAAGGTAGCTCTGCTCGAGCGAGCGCAGGCGGCGGCTGTTGGTTGACGGAAACATCCAGTCGAGAATCTGCATGAGCAGGTCTATGATGCTCTTGCAGCTGTGGATGTCGGGGTTGTCTTCCTGCCCGTAGTCGCCTACCCTCACCCATCCGGAGGGGTCGAAGGACATGTAGCGGAACGACGACATGAAGTCTTCGAACGGAACGCCGTACTGGAGCGCAATCGAAAATGCCTTGCAGAAGGCGTCGAACATGCCGCTGATGAGCGAGCCGCCCTGCCCGAGCCGCCCGAAGATTTCGGAGCAGTAGCCCTCGTCGGAAATGCCAACGGTGAGGTAGCCGCTTAAGTCCTGGCCGATGGTAAACTTTACGGTCTGGCCCCACCTGCGGTGCGGCAGGCGCTTGCGCACAGGGTGCGCATGCTCCTCAATGCGGATTTTCGTGGCGGCGTCAAGAACCTTGCGCCAAGCTTCCTGCACCTCGCCGGAGTCTATGCGCGTGCTGTAGACGGCGTTGGCTTTGGAGCCGTCGCGGTAGATTGCGATGCATTTCACGCCGTACTCATGGCTTTCGACGAGGCTGTTTACGATGTCGGTTTCCGTCGCGGAACTCGGCATGTTGATGGTCTTGGACGACGCGCCGGAGATAAAGGGCTGGAGCGCGCCGAGCATTTTGACGTGGCCGTCGGTCGAGATGCAGCGCGTGCCGCCGTAGGCCATGTTGGCGCAGTCGAACACTTTGAGCGTGCGCTCGTCGACCCACGGGATGCCCTCCATATGCCCGCAGCCGTAGAACAGGCCCATTTCGCTCGCGGGCAGCTTGCCCTTTTCGGATGCGGCGGAAAGCCTCTTGAAGAAGTCGAAATATTCTGCGTCGTCGTGGAGCGCGGAAATGCGCGAGTTTATCTCGCGGCAGATTTCGCCGCCCTCGCCGAGATTGCGCAGGATGTCGAGGCGCTCCTTTACGCGACGCGACTGGAGAAAATGCTCGACGCCCGCGAGGCCGGAAACTTCGGCGATTATCGTCGCTATCTGCTCGAACGAATAGCCGAGTTTTGCGAGGCCCATTGGCACAAGGCCGTTGATGAGGGTCATCATGCCGCCGCCGCTGAGCTGCTTGTGCTTGACGAGAGAATACTCGGGCTCCGCGGAAGTCGTGCCCTCTTCGTAAATGCCCAGCGGCGCACTGATTGTGCCGGTGGGAGCAATGCACGTGACAAAGCTGTTTCTGAAAGCCTTGGCGGAGCGGACGCCGTCCCAAAGTTCGCCGGCCTCGCCGATAACGGCGCGCCATTCGTCTCCGATTTCAATTTTGCCGCCGTCGAGGCTTTTCAAGAAGCCGTTAACGGCGTCGGCAGGCGAAAAGGATTCCTCGTTCGGAAGCTCGCCACCCTTGCGCGAGTGCGCCTTCATGCCCGCAACCTTCTTTAGTTCGTCGTTCATCATGGCGTGCATGTTGAGCACGCGCGCCATGCTGCCCTTGATGAGCGGGTATTTCGTAAAAGACCCCATGGCCTCGCCCAGCTTTGCGCTGACGGTATAGCACGTGGAAGTCAGCAGCGACGCAAGGCTCGCCGCTATCGCCCTGCCTGTGCCGGAGTCGTAGGGAATACCAAGGCTCATCAGCAGGCCGCCGATGTTGGCGAAGCCGATGCCCGTGGTGCGATAGTTGACCGTGTTTATAGCGATTTCGGGAATCGGGAAGCCGCCCTTGGAAACATTCATGTCGGCCGCCAGCATGGCAATCGTCGCGGCGTGCTTGAACTTCTCTATTTCAAAAACGCCGTTCTTATAGAAGCGCAGGACGTTGAAAGAGCTCAGGTTGCACGAGCTGAATACCGGGCCGAGGTATTCGGAGCACGGGTTGCTGGTTTCAATCATGAGTTCGTCGCGGAAGGTGCTCCAGAAATTGATGATATCGTTGTTGTGCAGGCCGGGTTCGGCGTTGTTCCAGATGGCGTCGCCCATGATGTTGAGCAGCTCGATGGGCTCGTACTCGCGCACGACATGCGAGGGGTCTGTAACCCAGCGCGTGGCGTATTTGTCGCCGTTCTTATACGCGAGCCAGAAACCGCTTTTCATCGACACCGTATGGTTGGCGTTCTGGTTGGAAAGGGTCTGGCCGTAGATAAGATCGTCCATGCCCGGGCTGTATGCCTTGTCCACGACGAACGGGAAAGACAAAAGCATCTTCGCGGCTATCTGCTCTTCGGGCGTGCCGTCGGCGAGCTTCTGCTCGGCGAGCATGCGCAGCGCGCGCTGCACGTTGTGCTCCTGAAGGATGATTTTCGCAACCTCCTCCTGCTTGAACTTCGTGCGTACGAACTCAAAAACGTCTGGATGGTCGGAATACATCACGACCATGCGGGCGGCCCTGCGGGTCTTGCCGCCCGACTTTATCGCGCCCGCCATTTTGTCCCAGCCCCTGTCGAAGGAGAGCGGGCCGGAAGCCGAGCCCTTCCCGGCTATGGGCTCGCCTTCGCCGCGCATCGAGGAAATGTTTATGCCGATACCCGAACCGCTGGCAAAAATGCTGCCCTCGGTGTACTGGTGCTTGAGTATGGCCTCCATCGAGTCTTCGACGCCGAGGATAAAGCATGCGCTGGCCTGAGGGTTGGCGTAGTTGTTGAGCGACTTTTTCGCCTCGACGCCGTTCTTGGTTTCGACTCCGTAGTACGCGTCGTTGCCCCTGTTGGCGAGACGCTCGCGCAGGTCGGGCCTTCCCCATCTGTGCTGCTCCCAATGGCCGATGTTGAACCATACGGGGCTGTTGGGCGCCCAAATCTGGTGCAGGAGCATGTACTTCATCTCCTGGTTAAAGACGAGCGCGGACTTTTCGTCGGCGAAATACCCCATCTGGAAACCCCACACGGTGTAGGTGTTCGCTATGCGGTCGAAGATATGCTTGATTGAGTCTTCATATTCCGGCGCGCCCTTTTCCTTGCCGAAAATATATTTGCTCACCGTAATTTTGAGTGCGTTGTCTCCCCAGTGCGCGGGAACTTCGACGTTCTTCCTCTCGAAAATTGTCTCGCCGGACGCGAACATTTTGATGTCCTGCCGGACCCATTGCGCGGTGTCATATGCGAACACGCCGTCTTTTGTAAATACGCGCTGGAATTTAAAGCCTCCTGCCGGACCCTTTTTTCCCAAGTCCAAGGCCTGGTTTCCGTCAACTATTATTTTTGCCATGAATAGCTCCTCTTTTAAGAAAATGGTTTTGTGTTTGAATATAAAAATTTTTTGGCGCGTCAATATGCGGCGCGCTCAATTTGAATTTCAACCTAACACACGAAAACCCATAGTCAATTTATTTTAAAAACTAATTGCAACTCAATACATTACAATAACTTATACATACAAATACGCCGCAATCCGCTTAAACAAAGCGGTTTCAGATTCAATAAAACAACTTACAATATAACATAAAACATTATATATTTCTAAGCACCCTGCAAGGAGCGCCCGCAGCAACCACATTCGATGGGATATCCCTGGTAACTATGCTGCCTGCGCCCACCACGACATTGTCGCCTATCGTAACACCCGGGGTTATAATCGTTCCGCCGCCTATCCAGCAATTCTCACCTATTGTGATGGGATCGGAGGCGCACCCCACCCTCACGCACTCGCCGTTTTCTTTCACGATTCGCTCGTTTGGCATTATCGGATGATGGGCTGTGTAAAGCTGGCAGTTGGGGGCAAGCAGAGTGCCGCCGCCAATTGTTATCTTCGAGCCGTCTAGAAATGTGCAGTTAAAATTGATGAACACATTGTCGCCCAGAAAAATATTCTCGCCGAAATCGCAGAAGAACGGGGCCTCTATCCTTACATTTTTCCCGAAGCCGCCCAGCACCTGACGGAGAATTTTTTCCTTCGCCGCAAAGTCCATATAGGCGATTGAGGTGTTGTACTCGCGCATGAGGTCGCGGGTTTTAATGTAGCGTTCCCTGAGCGGGCCTTCGGGCAGAAACAAATCGAGGTTGCAGTGTTCCATAACGCATATAAGAAATGTTTAAAAACAAAGGGCGACACAATTTTATACTTTTTATATCGGGCGCCATATGTCATTGTGGCTGAAAACTATGGAGACCCATCCGCTTAAACCGTTCCTCCCCGAAAACGCGAGGCTGCTGATGCTCGGCAGCTTTCCCCCGCCGCGTGCAAGATGGTCTATGGAGTTCTATTACCCGAACATGCAAAACGACATGTGGCGCATTTTCGGGCTGGCCTTTTTCAAGGACAAGGCGCATTTTCTCGACGCGGGCGGCAAAAAATTCGACAAGGAAAAAATCATCGCGTTTCTGGAAAAGGCGGGCATCGCGCTGGGCGACACCGCCCGCGAGGTGACGAGGCTCAACAACAACGCTTCCGACAAATTTCTGGAAGTGGAAAGCCCGATAGACCTCGCCCAAACTCTCAAAAAGATTCCGCACTGCGAAAGCATAGCGGTAACGGGCCAGAAGGCCGCCGACACCATTTTAAAGCTTATAGAATGCGAGGGGCCGAAAGTGGGAGGCTTCAGCCGTTTCGAATTCGACGGAAGAAAAATGCGGCTGTGGCGCATGCCGTCGTCGTCGAGGGCCTATCCGCTGGCTATTGACAAAAAGGCCGAAAGCTACGCGGAAATGTTCCGCGACATTGAAATCTGCTTAAAGCCGCAGATGTAGCGGCCTAGAAAAGCCGCAAGAGCGCGCATATAAAAATTCCGCAAAGGATATTTCCGTGCAAAATATTTTGATAAAAGAAAAACCGCATTATGAAATTTTGGACGGCCTCAGGGGCGTCGCCGCGCTTATCGTAGTCGCGTTCCACTTGCTCGAGCCGCACTCCGCCGGAGACCACCTCAAGCAGGTCATAAACCACGGCTATCTGGCGGTCGATTTCTTCTTTGTGCTGTCGGGTTTCGTAATCGGCTACGCGTACGACGACAGATGGGGCAAGATGGGCGCCATCGATTTTTTCAAGCGCCGCCTGATAAGGCTCCAGCCTATGGTGATTTTCGGCATGGCCTTCGGCGCGCTGCTGTTTTACTTTGGGTCGTCGCCCGTCATGCCGCTCGTCGAAGAAACGGCGGGGTGGAAAGTTGCGCTCGCCTTCCTCGCGGGCTGCATGCTCATCCCCCTTCCGCCGTCGATGGACATTCGCGGCTGAGACGAAATGCACCCGCTCAACGGCCCAGCTTGGAGCCTCTTTTTCGAGTACGTCGCGAATATTTTGTACGCGCTCGTCATAAGGCGCTTTTCGAAGGCCGCCCTCGGCGCATTCGTTTTCATCGCGGGGGCAAACCTGCTGTGGTACTGCATCACGAGCGCGTCGGGCGATATCGTGGGCGGCTGGTCGGTGGACTCGCACAATTTGTATCTGGGCTTAACGCGCCTGCTCTATCCCTTCTTCGCGGGGCTGCTGCTGTTCAGACTTGGCGCGACGATTAAATTGCGGCGGGCATTTCCCCTTACCGCGCTGGCCCTAGCCGCCGCAATGGCATTCCCGCGAATTGGCGGCGAAGGCGCCATGTGGGCAAACGGGCTTTTCGAGGCGGCCTGCATACTGTTTCTGTTCCCCGCGATTGTCGCGGCCGGAGCAGGAAGCAAAACCGGTGCGCTCGGCAAAAAAATGTGCAAAGTTTTGGGTGGCATTTCCTACCCGCTGTACATAACGCACTACCCTGTGGTATACGCCTATACCGCATGGGTCGCGAATGAAAAAGCGACAATAGCACAGGGCCTGCCGATACTCGTGGCCATATGGCTCGCATGCGTGGTTTTCGCGTATCTCGTATTTGAATTTTACGACAAGCCCGTGCGCAAATACCTTAGCGCAAGGTTTTCGAAAAAGGTCGCAAACTAAAATATATAAAGTATTTAAACGCGCGCCAACACGCCTGCGCGCATCAATCGGCGCGCTGTTCCAAGAGAGTCAGGCTCACGCTGAACTCCGCGCTTTCGTTCGGCGCGAGAAAAGCCTCAAAGCCGACGCGCCTTGAATCGCCGTTGGGCGCGTCATAATCTTCGGGCGGGTCGTTGGGCCAGATTTTCAGTTCGAATTGCACTGAAGCATTCACCGCCATTATCATTTCCCTGCCCTTCATGGACAATTTTATCCTGCCTCCGTCGAGTATTTCAGCGGAAGCGTTCGTGTTCAGACGCCATGAGATTTTCGACTTTTCTCCGCCGTTTGCAAGCGTGTCGGAGACGGTCAGCGTATCTTTGCCGTCGAAAACAACAGTTCTTTCGGCCGACTTCAAATCTCCCGCGAAGATTTCCGACAAATCCAGACGCGCCCCGATTTTGCCGGACAGTTCAAATGTTTCGACAATCGGAGCGAACCCCTTAACTTTGTGCGGCCCGTCATTCACGGTTATCGTGTTGTGCGATGAAGCGCCTATCCTGAAAACCCGCCAGCGCTGGCTGTCCTGCCCCCTGTTCCACAGGTCAACGCCTTTCGATTCGAGGCTCTCGTAATTCTGCATGCCCAAATCAATCGCCCAGCGCACGCCGCCTATTTCGTAGACGAAAGACCCGGCATCCATATGGGCGTGGTTGACAGACGCCGATCCGCCCTTCACCGCAAAATACGCGTCCGCTGGGCCGTTCCAGCCGCCGCGATAAATGAACAGGGGGACCGCGCCTTTCGCGCTGTAGAAATTGTCGTCGGGCGCGGAAATTTCTCCAAGGCCGGACGCCCACACAACCAGAAGGGGCAGCAGGCGCTCGCCCGCGAAAAAGCGCGCTTCGCCCTCGAGTATCTTCTTTTCGAGCCATACGGAAGACTTGTCGGAGTTTTTCTTCGCAAACCAGAACATGGCGGGGTTTGCGGACGTGCGCGCCGAACAGTCGCCGAAATTGAAGCACTGCAGACTCGGCGCGCCCATGAACCGCACAAACTTCGGAGTCGCAAAAAAACCGGTCTTCCGCGAAAGCCCGGCGTCGCTTTTAAAAACACCGTCGAGCGCGTCAAGGAGCATTACCTGAAAGTTCGTGCCGTAGCCCCAGTACCCGTAGCCCTCGGGATAGGCGCCGTCGGGGGCGTAAACCGAAAGCGCGAGCGGGTTGCTTTTCACCGCCTTTTCAATAATATCCTCCGCCCTTTCGGGGCAAGCCTCGAAAACCGCCAGGGCGGCAAGGGTAAGCCCCGCGTTGCACACCTGGTTCCAATTATTGTCGGCCCTGTAAAACCACGCGTGCTTTTCGTTCAAGGATGTGTCGAAGGCCTTTTTTATTATGGCATTCTCCGCCGCCTTTTTGGTTTCATCACTTAAGGCGTCATGCAGCCAGTCGTAACCAATGGCGACAGCGGCGGCCATCTCGGCGACGTCGAGAAAATGCGCGGGATTCCAATCTTCAAAAGCGCACACAGCCGATATTTCCCTTTCCGCGCGCTTTGCATATTTCATTTCGCCCGTCATTCTGTACGCATAAGAATAATACAAAACGCGCTTGAGCGCCTCGTTGGAAACGGCAAGGAGGCGGCGGCCCGTCATTTTGCGCGCCAATACGGGCTTGTCCAGATTGGCGTCGCAAAAGCGCATCACGGCGTCATGCGCGTTCTTCAAATATGCGTGTTCGCGTATGGAAGCCTTAACCGCTTCCTCGCCGCCCGACTTCAGAAAAAGCCTCGGATGTGCGCCGATTGCGGAATAGTCGAAAGTCTGCGCCCCGGCGGCCGCCGCCAAAAGGAAAAGGATGAAACTTAAGAATTTCATTCCCGCAGTTTGACGGGAAACCGCAAAATATTCAACCGATAAGCGGCCGAAATTTTACGAAAAATCGGCGCGCGCCCAAATGGAAAGCGGCAGCGGATATTCGCCCTGCGACGGGATAAGCGCAAGCTCCCCCGCTTCGACGGCCGCGCCCTTGCGCTTCCCGAAATATTCGGCGAGCATGTTGGCCGCCATAATCGACGAAGCCTCTATGGAATAGAGCGTCATCAGCACAAAGAGCGGTTTTTTCGAAAGAATGTTCGAGCACGCCTCGAGAAGCTCGGGAAGCATTTTTTCGAGCTTCCAAAGCTCGTTTTTCGGGCCCCTGCCGAACGCCGGCGGGTCGAGCACGATGGCGTCGTAAAACACACCGCGCCGCTCCTCGCGCTTGGCAAACTTGAGCGCGTCTTCGATTATCCAGCGCACCGGCTTTTCGGAAAGCCCCGACATTTCCTGGTTTTTGCGCGCCCACTCAACGGACGGCTTCGACGCGTCCACGTGCGTTACGGAAAAGCCCGCCTTTGCCGCGACGAGAGTCGCCGCGCCCGTGTAGCCGAAAAGGTTCAGCAGTTTCGGCGCGCCTTCCGACTTATGGCGTTTTGCGGCCCCCGCGATAAAATTCCAATGCGGCTCCTGCTCTGGAAAAACGCCCAGATGCTTCGAACCGTCCATGAATTTCGTGCAGAACTTTATGCCGCCGTAATCGAGCACAGGCGCGGAAACTTTTTTCGAGAACTCCCAGCGCGCGCTTTTTTTGTCGTCGTCAAAATAGCGGCAGTCCGCCCTGTTCCAAAGCTTCGGGTTGGACGGCTTCCACCACGCCTTCGGCTCGCTGCGAACAACAGTCACGTTTCCGAAGCGCTCAAGCTTCAGGCGGTCGCCGCTGTCCATAAGCTCGTATTCGGGCCAGCGCGACGAAAGCACTTTTATGTCGCAGATTTGCATTTTTATGCGCCTTCGACTATTCGGATTATTTCCCTCAAATCGACGCGCTTTTCGTAAATGGCCTTTCCGACTATTGCGCCTTCGAGGTTGGCATGGCTTTTCGAAAGCTCGTTGAGAAGAACGATGTCGCCGTTCGACGCAACTCCGCCGGAAGCTATCAGCTTCGCGCCGAATGGGGCGAGGTTTTTAAGCATGGCCTCCTGCGCCTGAATATTGACGCCGCTAAGCATGCCGTCGGTGTCGATATCGGTGTATATGAAAGTTTTCACGCCTCCTTTTGCGAGGGTGTCGGCGAGCTCCTGCGCCGACTGGTCGGCAACCTCAACCCACCCCTTTATGGCAACCTTGCCGCCCTTTGCGTCTATGCCCACGGCGATTTTTTCGCCGTACTTCTGCGCGAGTTCAATGGCAAATTCCGGATTCGTGCTGGCCTTTGTGCCGATTATCGCGCGGCCGACGCCCGCGTTGAAAGCCGAAACCACTCCGGCCTCGTCGCGCATACCGCCGCCCATTTCGACGAACATGCCCAAGCCCGCGATGCGCTCGATCGCCGCAAGGTTTTTCTGCCTGCCCTCAAACGCGCCGTCCAAATCGACGACGTGTATCACTTTAGAACCCGCGTCTGCAAACGCCCTTGCGGCGTCGGCCGGGTCTTCAAAATAAACCGTGGACTCGCTCGCAAGCCCCTGCTTCAGGCGCACACATTTGCCGTCTTTTATATCTACCGCCGGATAAATCTTCATTTTTCCTCCGCCTTGTGTATGACAACCCTGAACCCGTTCATGCGGTTCCTCTGCTTTGGATCCATCATTACCGGCGCGTATTCCATCATGGCGTCGGTGGACGTCTGCGCGCTGCCGCCGAGGGTTAGAACCATCGCGTTGTCGGTTTCATTTTTTATGAATTCCGCCACGTTGCCCAGCAGGTCGTAAAAGCCCCTGTCGTTCGGCTTTTTGGTCGCTATCTGGTGCGTCAGGCCGTCGCTGTTTATTATGTTCCAGGAAATTTCGTTGAGATCGGCGTAACGCATCGAGCCCGCCGCACGCTTGAACATTTCCTCGGTAGGAAGCTCGACATTCCGTGCGAGCAGCCACGAAAGACGCGTGCAGAAGCGCTTGACCTCGTCGTATGTCACCGAGTCAACGGGATGCTGGGGGTTGGAATAGCGGCTCGGATTTTCCTGCATGATTAGCGAGAAAAATTCCTGCGGGATTTCCGTTTTGAACATCTCGTAGCTGTCGCCGTCGCTTATCTGCTTGAGGTTTTCGTTGACGATTTTGTTCACACGTTCTATGTCGCGTATCATGAAGCTGATGTAGCGCAGGCGTAGGCCAATATCCTCACCGAGAATTTCGCTTTTGGGGAAGTCCGACCTGAACTGGTCGTATTTGCGGATGAGGCCGCTTGTCAGCTCGCTCACAAGGGCGATATCGCCCTTTACCAGCGCCTTGTCGAGGTCGGCAAGGCGGTCTATGATTTCCTTGCCGTACTGCCAGCTGTAAGCGTCGTTCTTTTTCTTTTCATAAAGAGTGGCCTTTTCTTCGGACGCGTGCATGCTCTTGGGGAAAAGCCTGTTGAGGTCTCGCTGCAGTGCAACGGCGTCGCCGTAGGCTTCCGACGCCTTCAGGGTGTCACCCGCTTCTTCGGCCTCGGCCGCCTTTTTCAGCACACTTTCAATCTGTTCCTGCATCTTGGTGGAACGCAGTGAGGCAAGGTCTATGTCCATCCTCTGCAGCCTAGCGATGTCGGTATACCCCGACGACGGATATTCGGAATGCATGCGCGTAACGAGCGATATTGCCTTTTCAAACTTTTCCTGCGCAAGCTCCCACTGCTGGTCTTCCACCGCCTTCCTTGCGGCCTTTTCGACTTCGAGGCTCTCCATGTAAAGAGGCTTGGCCTCGATCATCTTTACCTGCCTGTCAAAATAGATGGGCTTCCTTATGTCCCTGTATTTCGACATGTTGTACTCGGAGTTGATTTTCGACTGCAGGTCGTAGGCCTCCTTGTATGCCGCCATCGCCCTGACGGGATCGTTGGCGTCTTCGGCCGACTTCGCCTGCTTTTCCAAATCCTCCACTAACTCCGCCCAGTGCTGCGCCTCGATATCCTGAATCCTCCTCTGAAGCTTGTTGAGGCGGTCGGTCGGCGCCTGATCCAAAATCCTTGCCTGATTTATGTAAATTTCCTGCAGCCTTATGGCCCTGCGCAGCTTCTGCAACGATTCCTCAGTGATGATTCCGCTGGCCGCCTCGTCTTCAAACTCCGCCTCCAGCTTTTCCGACTCCGCAAGAATCTGAACGCTTTCCTCCTCATAGTCGATATACGCAAGATCCGGCGGAACAGGTTTGCCGGGCCCAAGGAGCGTAAGAAAGTAGAAAAAGCCCAAAACAAGGACTATACCTAAAATTGTAAGAAATATCTTAAGGAAATTCATAATTATTGAGTTTATATTTTGAAGCCATCGGCAAAAAAGTCAACCAGTCTCTACCCCTTTTAAAATAAAATAATACGCAACTCCGACGCTTTAAACATTAGGGGGCGCATTGCTGCCCATTATATGTTCCTTTAAACGCGGGGCTCATAGCCGCCCCGCATTCTAAAAAGGCGAGGCGGCAAACGCCGCCTTCTAAATCACCTACGCAAAGCACATGTAACAAAAAACGCGCCGAAAACATCGGCGCGTTTGCTACAAAATTGAACTTAGAAAATTAAGCCTTCTGCTGCTTAATCTCGATGATATCGTGCGGGGCGCTTTCCTTGAGGCCGGCGCCGGTGATCCTTATGAAGCGGGCGTTGGCGCGCAGCTCGGGGAGGTTGTGGGCGCCGAGATAGCCCATGCCGCTCTGGATGCCTCCGACAAACTGCTTGAGCTGGTCGTCGAGGGATGTGGATACTTCCTTGAGGGCTTCGACGCCTTCGGCGGTTATTTTGTCGGTCTTGTTCTTGATATCGTGGCCGTAACGTGCGGCGCTTCCGGCGCGCATGGCGGAAAGGCTGCCCATGCCCCTGTACTGCTTGTACATTTTGCCGTTGATTTCCATGACCTGGCCGGGGGCCTCTGGGGTTCCGGCGAGAAGGCCGCCGCAAATCATGGTGTCGGCGAGCGTTAGGGCTTTTACCATGTCTCCGCTCTTGGTTATGCCGCCGTCGGCGATGGAGCGCACGCCAAGTTCGCGGGCCCTCTTGCAGCAGACGTAAAGTGCGGTGAGCTGGGGAATGCCGACGCCCGCGACAATTCTCGTGGTGCAGATTGAGCCGGGGCCCTGCCCGATTTTAACGGCGTCGGCGCCGCATTCGGCGAGGTATTCCACGCCGGAGGCGCTGGTCACGTTGCCGCCGATGATGGTGATTTCGGGGAAAGCCTTCCTTATCATCTTGACGACGCTTCCGACGCCGACGGTAAAGCCGTGCGCGGTGGAAACCGCCGCCACGTCGAGGCCCTCGCCGACCAGCTTGCCGACATGCTCGATAATCCTGCCTTCGTCGAGCTGGCCCTCGGGGTTGCGCAGCATCGGGATGGACGCGCCGCAAATGAGGCGGAAGTCGGCGTCGCGGGCGTTCTTCATGGGAAGGCCGCGCTCTTCGGAAATGCGCTCAATGTCGCTGAGAGTGAAAAGGCCCCTGAGGTTGTCGTTGTCGTCGACAACAAGAAGCTTGTGCACGCCGAAATGGTCGTCGAAGAACTTGTCGGCCACCGCCACGGGATTCGCGCCGAGTTCTTTTTGGGAAATGGTGAAAACGTCCTCGCGCTTGGTCATGGCCTTCGATACGCTGAGGCTGGAGTAGCGCTCCTTTACGATGCTGCCGGGAAGCAGGCCGACGAGTTTGTTCTTTTCATCTACGACGGGGAAAGTGCGGAAGCGGAAGCTCCTGTCGTTGATGATGCGCAGTACGTCGCCGATGAGCATGTCGGGGGAAACCTTGATGGGGTCCTGGATTAGCCCGTGGATGTTGTTCTTTACGCGGGCGACCTCCTTTATCTGGTTTTCGAGGCTCATGTTGGAGTGGATGAGGCCCATGCCGCCGTTGCGCGCCATGCCGATAGCCATCTTCGACTCAGTGACGGTGTCCATGTCGGACGAAATTATTGGCAGGGAAAGCTTTACCCTGTCGGAAAGTTCGGTTTCGAGGTTCGTCTCGCGGGGGAGCACGTCGGAATACTGCGTGGCGAGCGACACGTCGTCATAAGTAAGGCCGAACGCCGAGTTTGCATTGAAGAACGCGTCAGCGTCCAGAAAGAATTTATCGTCGAGATTTTTGCTCATAGCAATGTAATTTTCCCCAATATGGGTTAGGGGCATACCGGCGGCTTGTCAAATGTTTTTTTTCTTCCGGGGGTTGGCGCCCGTTTTTCCGTATGCAAAAACATACGGCGAATCCGCATAAAAAAGCGGATCCGCCGCAATCAAAAAACTCAAAAAAAAACGCAGGCATCACTCGGCGGCGGAATTGCCTTCTTTGCCGGAAAGATTCGCTTTGGGGATTCTATGCTCTGTCTGCCCCTCTTTCAGGGGGATTTCCTCCCCGTTCAAAATAAGCGTCCCGCTTAACCCTGTCGGCATGAATATCCTGGCATCTATGCCGCCGCTACCTTCGTTTTTGTCAAATTTCACCTTAATCAATCCCTTGGGATGCGGCACATGGGCCTCCACATGCTTCAAATTCCCCAAATGCGGCTCGATTTTCACGGACTTGAACCCCGGTTCGGCCGGCTCCACTCCAGCAACAGTCGCAAGCAGGTCGTAAAGCGGGCTCGCGCTCCACGCGTGGCAGTCGGAGCGCGTCGGTTCGGGCTTTTCGGCAAATGTTGTGAGCCCCATGTCAATCATGTCGTGCCAAGGCTTGAGCATTCCGACATACATGTCGCCGAGCCCCGCCTTTTTCATGGCCCTGAACAGGTAAAACCTGTAGTAGAAAGTTGCCTGAATGAGCGTCGGGTCGGAATCGAGCTTTTCGAATACCTCTTTTTGCCTTTCGGCCGGCACGGCGTCGGAAAGGATGCCCATTATGTTGGCATGCTGGCTGTACGAAGTTCTGCCTATGTCGTCAAAAAACAGGCCGCGATCTTCTCGTCCCAGCATTTTTCTAGCGTGTTTTTTACGAGGGATTCGTATATGTCGGAGTATTTTTGCGCAAGGGCGTCCTCTCCGAAAGCCTCAAAAAGCTCGACGGCATCCTTGAGCGTATAGGCGAGCTGCAGCGTGAGTATGGACGAGCCGCCGCCGATGCCCCCGGGCGGCATGCCCCCTGTTGAAACGGGGGCATGCGGGTTCCACGGCCATTCGTCCGTCCAGTCGGTGAAATTCCAGTGCGGCACATGGCCGAGCATCCCGGTTTCCGCGTCAATCTTGCCGGCATACCATTCGAGGACGGTCTTTACGCCGGGAAGACATTCGAGCACAAATTTTTCGTCGTCGCGGTGCATCCAGTAGTCGTGAACCATGTTTATCCAGTAGAGCGAAAACGGAGGGATATACTGCGGAGTGCGGCTGGGATAGCGGCTCCCCGTGATGCCCTCGCCGGAGCGCGACCAGTCGAAGCAGCGGATGGCCTTGCGCATGAGGCGGTCGTCTCCAGAAACATAAAGCGAAATCAGCGCCTGTATGCGCGTGTCGCCCACATACTGAAGCTGTTCGTAATATGGGCAGTCGTAATAGGTCTCATGGGCGCAGAGGCGCGCGGTTCGCCAGCCGACCTCCCAGATTTTCGCGATGGATTCGCGGTCGCTTCCGAAGTAGCCGTTCTCACGGAACGGATAACCGACAAATTTGCTGTTAAAGCCCTTTATGGTCATCGGCTCTTCCGCCGTTTCCACGTCCATCTTCAGATAGCGCCACGTTTTGAAATAAAGCGGGCCCAAGCGCCTGTCCGCGCCGCCGTCCGTATAAAACCGGTCGTAATAAGCTCCATCCATATCGCGACCTTCGACATCGTCGCGGTTGCCCTTCTGCCCGTCCTTGAACAGGGCCTCGGCATAGGACAGCCTTATGTTTCCGCCCTTCCCTCCGCTGACGACAAGCTCGGGATACGCCGTGGTCAAAACCCCTTGGTCAAACAATACGGAGGCCTTGGTGTTCGCCGGTATTTCCAGCGGAACTTTGCCTTCCAAAAAACCTTCGGGAACCTCAATGTTTTCGGCGCGCCTGACTTTGCTGAAATTCTGCTCCACCTCCTCGAGGAACGGTATGTCGCGCGGCCGCATAACCCACGCGTATCCGTCGTTTGTTCCGTAAGGCGTACCTCCGCTCAGGACGCGCGCGGGTTTCCACGACGAGTCGTCGTAACCGGCGGTTTCCCAGCCCCACGGATATTTGCCGGCGTCTACAATATCGGAGCAGCCGACATCGTGGCGATTCTCGAGAGAGGGCGAATACGCTTCGTTGCGGACAACCTTCCAGCTTGAGTCGGTGTTGACAACCTTTTCGGCGGCGGAGTTCGCCTGCATGATGAATCCGGTTTTGAGCGTCATCTGCGGCCCGGCCGTGTACTCCCCAAAATTCCAAACCACGGCGGCTATCGTATTTTTGCCCTCCCTAAGGTACGGGCCTATATCGACGGTTTCGTAATACCAGTGGGCCGGGTCGCCGCGCGCGGGGCCGCGGCAGACGGGCTCCCCGTTGACGAAAAGCCTGTAGCGGTTGTCGGCGGAAACATTGACGATAAAGCTTCCCGGCCGCGCGGGAAGGTCGAAAGACTTGCGGAAGTGGTACACCCCGTAATCGTAAACCGAAGCATCGGGACATGTTATCCAATGCGCCTGCCACTTTTCGTTGAGCAGTTTCGGATTGGGCTCGAGAAGCGTCTGGGCAAAGGCCGAAGCGGCTGCCGAACATAAAACAAGGACAGACAACAAAAATTTTTTCATTTGAAAAATATAAGAAACCGCAACGGGCAGCGTCAATTGAAAATCGGCACAAATTCAATGCGGTAAAGCCATTCTCCCAAGCAGTAAAACGCAAGGCGTCCGACGGGGAAAACCTCGCCAGAAACTTAATAGCCGGCTATTTCGCAAGGCTTGCCAACGCCGTCGGCGACTTTAAAGAACATGGATAAATTGCCTTCCGCTATGCCGAACGACATCCTAGGGATTTCAATCCGCAGCGTATTTGCCCGCAGCAAACAGCGGACCTATCCCGCGGAGGAAAGGCCAAAGCCGCCGTCCTGTTTTTCAAGCGAATATTTCCCGCCCTTGCCCGCATTCGGTTAGCCAGATATCGGAAGCAATTTCAAGAATCCCCGCCCCCGCCTTCAATCCCTATAAATAGGGTCATCCAGTTTTCCGAGCCCGGCTTTCGCTGGACGACATCTCCGTCTGCCTCGACAAAAAAATAAATGATCTCCGAGTCGTGCGCAATTTCAACAGCTTCTCAATATTGTAAATTTTTTCGGGATTCCCGCTCTGGTTGCCCAGCCACATAAAAAACGCCCACATACCTGCCGTCATTGAACGCCGAAACCGAGGGCGTTTTTATGCTAAGTCGCATACTGCGATACGCCCCCATTTCCTGCTGCATCGGCGCGCATTTGCCGGACGGACATATGCACGCGAATATCGCTGCAAACACGGTAAAAATCTTTGCTAGAATCCCATAAAAAAAATCCGTTAGAATGAACAGTTACTATGCCCGAAAACGAGCACCGTCGCAAAATAAAAAAAAGCGCCATTCAAGCAGAACGGCGCGTCAGGAATCGGTCCTGAACCCAGATAACTAACTATACTCTGAAAAATTAGAACAGCGTGTACGAAACCGTGAAGCCCGCCATGACGATGGCCACCATGCTCATCAGCTTGATGAGGATGTTCAGCGAGGGGCCGGACGTGTCTTTGAAGGGGTCGCCCACGGTGTCGCCGATGACGGCCGCCTTGTGCGCTTCGGAGCCCTTGCCGCCGAGATTGCCCTGCTCGATATACTTCTTGGCGTTGTCCCACGCGCCGCCGCTGTTGGCCATGAATATCGCGAGAACAAAGCCCGACGCGAGCGCGCCGCCCAAAAGCCCCATTACGCCCGCGACGCCGAACACAAGGCCCATGACCACAGGAGCGATTATGGCGAGCAGCGCGGGGAGAATCATCTCGCGCTGGGCGGCCTTGGTGGAAATTGAAACGCAGCGCGCATAGTCGGGGTCGACCTTGCCTTCCATGATACCCGCGGTTTCGCGGAACTGGCGGCGCACTTCGTTAACCATCTGGTTTGCCGCACGGCCCACTGCATTCATAGTAAGGCCGCAGAACAGGAAGGACATCATAGAGCCTATGAACATGCCAAGCAGCACCTTGGGGTTCATGAGCGTAACTCCGTATACGTTCATGAAGTCCATGAGGGAGGCTTCCGTCACGCCGCCGAGCTTTTCAAACTGCTCGAGCGTCGACTTTGTGTATTCGCCGATTTTCGGGTTGTCGGCCACGCGTATTAGGCCTATGCGCAACTCTTCAATGTACGACGCCAAAAGCGCGAGGCCGGTAAGCGCGGCGGAGCCGATCGCAAAGCCCTTGCCCGTGGCGGCCGTCGTGTTGCCGAGGGAGTCGAGCATGTCCGTGCGCCTGCGCACTTCCTTGCCAAGCCCCGCCATTTCGGCGTTGCCGCCCGCGTTGTCGGCGATGGGCCCGTAGGCGTCGGTGGCGAGCGTGATGCCGAGGGTCGAGAGCATGCCGACTGCGGCTATGCCGATACCGTAAAGCCCCTGGCTGATATTGGCGAAGTCGCCGCCCGCCGAGAAAATGTACGAGAGCGCGGTGCCCACGACGATCGCAAGCACGGGGTAGAAGGTGGAAATCATGCCCGTGCCCATGCCCGCGATAATGACGGTGGCCGGGCCCGTCTTGGCCTGTTCGGCGATGTGCCTGGTCGGGCTGTAAGCTTCGGACGTGAAGTACTCGGTTATCTTGCCGATGAAAACGCCCGTCACGAGGCCGACGATAATCGAGCCCCAGTTGCCCAGCCAGTTGGGCGTCTGGAGAAAATAGAGGATGAGGAAGGACGCTACGCAGATGAGCACAGAACTGACGTTTACGCCCCTGCCGAGCGCGCTGAGAAGCTCCTTGCTGCTGGCACCTTTTTTGACGCGCACAAAGTAGATGCCCACGATTGAAAGAATGACGCCTATTGCGCCGATGAGCATGGGCGCGAGAATCGCCTTCATCTGCACGCCGGTGTTCGTCATGTATGCGGTGGCGCCAAGGGCGGCGGTGGCGAGAATAGAGCCGCAGTACGACTCGTAAAGGTCGGCGCCCATACCGGCCACGTCGCCCACGTTGTCGCCCACGTTGTCGGCGATGGTGGCGGGGTTGCGCGGGTCATCCTCGGGAATGCCAGCCTCGACCTTGCCGACGAGGTCTGCACCGACGTCCGCGGCCTTAGTGAATATGCCGCCGCCCACGCGAGCGAAGAGGGCCTGCAAGCTTGCGCCCATGCCGAAGGTAAGCATCGTGGTCGTGATGATGATCATCTTGTGCGCCTCGTTGGCGTCTTCAATAAAGTGGTTGAGCACGAAGAACCAAACGGAAATGTCTAGAAGCGCAAGGCCCACGACAACCAGCCCCATAACCGCGCCCGAACGGAACGCGACACGCAGGCCGTGGTCGAGCGAATTTTTTGCCGCCCACGCCGCGCGGTTCGAAGCGTATGTGGCGGTCTTCATACCGAAGAAACCGGCCAGACCAGAGAAAAAGCCACCGGTTATGAAAGCGAAGGGGACCCATTCGTTCTGTATGCGCAGCCCGTATGCGAGAAACGCGAAAAACGCGAACATTATGATGAACACAAGGCCCACAACCTTATACTGCTGCTTCAAATACGCGAAGGCGCCCATCCTCACGTGCAGGGCAATCTTGCGCATGATGTCCGTACCCTCCTCTTCTTTTTTCATCCCCTTATAAAAGAGGTAGGCAAAAACCAAGGCCAGTATGGATGCGAATGGCACCAGCCAAAACGCAATGTTCATGGAAGCGGCGGGGGCATCCGCCTGCGCGAGTATATGTGTTAACGCCATATTCATAGTGTAGTTAAAAGATGTTTTTTCAGGGGCTTTCGGCCGCAATTTGCATGCGCCAAAATACGGTACGTATGAACGAAAAAATGGCAAAAATATTTCAAACCGCCATCTTTTTCTTGCCCGCAAAATCACTTTTATTTGGGTTTCAAATGAGCTTCAAACATAAACCTAAACAAACCCAAAGCCATCTCCGCCGTAATGCGTCTTTTCAAAGAAAAGCACAGAATGCGCATTTTTTGAGTATGCAATTTTTTGCGCAAAAATGTGAGATGAAAATTTCTGAAATGCGCGCGGGAAAAAATAGATGATTATACCGTTTTAAATGCGGGGCTCATTGACTCGCGTTTGCTTTCGCAAACCGTTTGTGCTCGCTCGCACAGTAGTGCTCGTCTCGGCGCTCGCTCTGCTCGGCTATTTGCCTTTGGCAAATCCACTCACGGCGCCTTCGCGCCGTGAACGCCCCTACGGGGTCTGCTCGCAAGCTCGCATCTCATTCGCGGCTCCGCCTTGAATTGCCGCCCCGCACCCGCCTAGGAAGCGCAGCTTCCATTCCTGATGCTAAAGCATCGCTATGGATGGATGATGGGATGTTCCCCTGCCTGTCAGCCTATGGTCTGATGGGGTTTTGCCGCAATTTAAAGCATTGCCGTTCCTCGTTCGCGCAAAGCGCTCCTCGGAACTTCGGCAACCCTTCGGGCTATGTGCTTCAAATTGCGGCAAAAACAATTCAAGCCGGAGGCGCGAATACGACAATTTTGCTTCGCAAAATTGCCCGGAGGGCGTTCACGGCGCGAAGGCGCCGTGAGTGGATTTGCCAAAGGCAAATAGCCGAGCAGAGCGAGTGCCGAGACGAGCACTACCGTGCGAGCGAGCACAAACGGCCCCCGCGAGGGGGTGCGAGTCAAACAGGGTATCGTTTTAAACACGAACACTCTTTGTATCAAGGGTTTGATTATTACAGCGCGCCCTCGGGCGCGCGGTGACTTTAGAAAAACTTGCCGCACTCTTTGAATGCAGCACTCTCCAATATATAATTATTATGCTAAAGCATATATTCAACATGGTGCTTTGTTACTAATTTTTAAAGCAACCAAGAATTATAAACTCAACACAAGCCTTCCAACAATCCCCATAAACTAAACACAGAAATACACCAAAGAGTTCGACGGCTTTTGGCGAAATAATTTTGGATGCAGAAGCGTGGATCAAAAAAAGGCTGCGGTGGGAGCGTACATGAGTACGTGACCACTGCGGCCTTTTTGCAGAGACGCGCTTATGCGCCAAAATTATTCGCCAAAAGCGGATTGGGCACTGCGCCACCAGAGATAGTGCTCGTTTTCGAGCTGTTCCTTGCTGGGCATCGGGTAATAAAGCATTTCGTCGCCCGCGCCCACATAGAAGCCTTTCCTGATGCTCCTGTATAGGAAGTCGTCGACCGAGCGCGCCACAACCTTGTTGTTTTTGCCGCCTTTGTTGCGCACCTGCATGAGACAGTAGCGCAGATGATATTGGTTCTTGTACGGGAGGTCGTCCATGTTGCCCTTTTCGGGGTCGGCTTCGAGCTCGCCGAGAGTAAGATCGCAGAACGCGATTTTGTCTACGTGCACGAGGCGTTCCGGGTCGGTCATGCGCTTTACGTATTCCTGCGGGTTGAGTATGCTGGCCACGCGCGGGCGGCAGGGGCCCAAATCCTGATACAGGTAGAGATGCTGTTTCGCGTCGGGCTCAAAAGCTCCGGGTTTGAGTTCGAGCACCTTGCCGTCGGAAGTTACCACGTAAAGGTTTTTGAAAGCCGACATCGGGACGTGTTCGAGGACTCGGTACACCGACAGGTAAACCGACTTGTGCGGCGAGCCGTCCTCGTGGGGCTTGGTAAGCTCCTCTATCTTGGAGACCGGGAGGTAGTCGGACTTGAAGTTCGGGTCCAGTTCAAAAAACACCGCCTGGTCGCAGTTTCGCCTGAAGACGCCGGTCGCGAAGTATACGCCGAATTCTTCCGGCGGAAGATTCGAGGCGATCAGGGCTTCGGGGATGAGCGACAGATACAAGTAGTTCTTCATTCTTTTTTTCCTTTTTTAATTTGTCAAAACCAAGCTATTAGGCTCTGTTGAACGGTTTAGCACGGAGTTAAAATTTCTTCAAGTCTTTTCGACACCATTTATTTAAAGGCGTTCAAAAAATCGGGCGCCCCGCCCTGTTTATATCTTTACAAGCTGCGCATTTTTTTGATTATATGGGAAAACATCCGCCATGACAGACAAAGCCGTATATTTCATCACAGCCGACGACGATTTCATTGCAGCGAACCGCGCGAGGGAAATCTTCGAGGAGCTGTCTGCGGACGTGACGGACGACATGTCAAAGGAGGTCATCGACGCCGCGGCCAACAAAACCGACGAAGCCGTCTCCGCCTGCAAGCGCGCGACCGAGGCGGCGGCTACGCTTTCGCTTTTCGGCGGCAAAAAAGTCGTCTGGATGCGCAACGTCAATTTCATAAACGACACGCGCCAGGGCAAGAGCAACGACGTGCGCGACGCCCTCGACGACTTCGCCGAATTTCTCGCGAAACTCTCCCCTGAAAGCGCGGGGGTTGTCATAAACGCGTCGCCCGTAGACCGCAGGAAAAAGTTTTTCAAAGACCTCCAGAAATTCGCCGAATGCGAAGACTACCAAAGCAAGGACCCTATTTCGGCCTGCGCCGACTTCATCTTCAGGGAGGCGAAAAAGCTGAAGGCGCAGCTCGCGCCGGGAGCCGCCGAGACGCTCGCGAGCATAGTGGCGGGCAATCCGAGAATGGCTGCGTCGGAAGTTCTCAAGCTCGCCAACTACGTGAATTTCGAGCGCCCCATAACCGAAAAGGACGTGGTCGACATGGTTCCGATTTTCGGAGAGGGCGACTTTTTCGACATATCGAACGCATTCTATTCGGGCGACCTGAACCTCGCGCTTTCAGCATTGCGCAGATACTTTTTTGCGAACAAAAACGCGTCGGCGAGGCCGGTGATAAGCATACTGCAAAAGCAGAATTCGCTGCTCATACAGCTGCGCTCGCTCATGGACGCGGGGTCGCTTACGAGGACTACGGCCCCCCAGCCGCGCGGAGCCATGGAGCGCGCCGCAGAAAAATACGCAGAGGCTTTCGGCGACACTTCCATAAAAAGCAACTACAACATATTCTCGCAGAACTCGTGGTACGCGGGATCTAAGCTCGCGCCCATCGCGGCGAAAATGACGCTCAAAAAGCTCATCGACTGCCAGATGGCCCTCGCCCGCGCCTTCGAAGACCTCATAGCGCGCCCCGGCAGCGACGAATCGACCATGCGCGACCTCTTTGTGACGACGCTCAGCGGAAAATAAAAATTCGGCCCCCCTCATCGGGCGTCGCCTTGTGCGGCATACTGTAAAATTTTTGTTTGCGTCCGCATTTTCATGGGTGGCAAACGGCGCATATTAATAAAGTTGAGGCCGTGTTTAGCATGAAACGACCGCATTGCGGAACATGCAAAACTGTGTTTTTTCAAATTACAGAAACTTTCTGTCAAAAAATTTTTCGGGGCAATCCCCATTTACATAAAAACATCCCCTAAAAAAGCGATATCTCAAACGATTGAAGTTTTGATTTGACAATAGTCTTTTATCTTTTTATTTTTTCAAAAAAATAAAAGACGATGTTTTTCACGCATGCCATTTCAACCGCAGCCTCTCAAAAGACGATTGTAGGGGGCATTTTGTCCGTTCTGGGCGTGTTTATAACCCCCCACACCACCCCCTCCCCCCCCCCCGCCCGCCCCACACCACCCGC
>CALXSL010000001.1 GCA_944391135.1 uncultured Opitutales bacterium | reverse complement strand
ACCTTCTCATAATATGAATTATCTTCACCCTTGAAGATAAAAGAAGAGCGTTTCTCTCTTTTTATTTTACCTTCGGAAATGAGTTTCTGTTTTTCCGCATAAATACGTTCTAAAAGCACAGAAGCGGGCTCATCGTTCGGATCTTGAGGAACGAGTTTTCCGCGAATGGCGAGATCTAAAACCTTTTGTCTGAGTTTTTTTGTGTCCATTATTCGTTGATATCGCCTATTAGTCTTTCAAATTCGGCAACGGCAGTTGAGATGTTATTGCTATGTTCTTTAATTTCAGACAACAACTCTTTCAATGAGACATTGCTTAAATCTATGTCGTCATCTTTTATCCAAGAAATATCCAAGTTGGTATTTGTTCTTGATAGAAGCTCATCACGCGAGAATTTACGCCATCTTCCATTCGGGTTTTCTTTGGAATATGTCTCCTTACGTTTTGAAATATCATCCGCGTTATAGCATTTGACGAAGTCGTCAAGGTGTTCACGTTTCAGCGGATTTGTAACGAGCGTATGTTTTATACCCGTGCGATAATCATAAATCCAAAGTTCTTTTGTTGGTGCTCCCTTAGTGAAGAATAAGACATTTGCTTTTACGCCTTGTGCATAAAATATGCCTGTTGGCAATCTCAAGATCGTATGTAGATTAAAATCATTTAGAAGCTTTTTGCGAATTGTCTCACCCGCTCCAGATTCAAACAAAACATTATCAGGCATAACAACGGAAGCGCGGCCAGATTGTTTGAGCATAAGCATCATGTGCTGTAAGAAGTTGAGCTGGTTATTCCGAGTAGAGACATACAGGTCCGTACGCATTGCGGAAATATCAGTTGCTCCCTCCGGGCGATTCCCAAATGGTGGATTTGCAAGAATAACATCAGCCAATAATGACGGCTCTTTTTCAAGAGAATCCGCACAGATAACCGGACTTTTCTCTGTAGTTATACCATGTAAATAAAGATTCATAGATGCCAAAGTCACAACGAGCGGTGTATTGTCTACACCATGTAGCGCTCCGTTTTGCAAAAAAGCTCTATCTTGCATAACGATAGCATTAGGCTTCATATACTCATAAGCAGACAATAGGAAGCCCGCTGTTCCGCAAGCTGGATCTATGATCACTTCCCCAACTTTAGGTCTTGTTACATCAACTATTGCGTTAATTAATGGCCTTGGTGTGAAATATTGCCCGGCGCCACTCTTTTTGTCCTGCCCGTTCTTCTGAAGAATACTTTCATATATAGCGCCTTTTACATCGTTATCCATCGAAAGCCAATCGTATTCATTTATCATTGTTATGACTTTTTTTAGATGGACGGGAGTAGCAATCTTGTTCTGCGCCTTTGTGAAGATGGTGCCTATAATATTATCAATTTTAGAAAGACGCTCTAGCGCAGCTTCGTATAACTTTATTAAATCTTCTCCGTCGGCTTCTACTAGTTTATCCCACCTAATATCTTCAGGAACATTACTTTCGTAGCCAAGCGCAACCTTTTCCAGATCCATTTTTAAGAAAAGCAGATATGTGAGCTGCGTTATATAATCCGTGAAGCCAACGCCCGCTGATGCGAGAACACCGGCTAATTTCCATACTTTACCTTCAAGTGATACTTCGTTTTTAAGGCTTTTTGCCATAGTTGTTTCTTTCTTAAATTTTTATGCCGCCCGCAATATAAATGATGAAAGTGACACCAACATTTCTTTTACACTATCCATACTGCCAAATGCTTTTACTGTCTGTGCAAAAAATGTCTGGTCTGTCATATAACGGCATTCATCAAGTCCCATAGCTCCATCTGAAGCTATGTAGTTAGCAATTTCGCGGGCTATATTTTCTTGAGTTTGTGTAAGAGGTCTTTGCTTTTGACCTGCCCAAAGGTTGAAATTTTGCGTTACTAAGCTTATTAGCGATTTTAAGTCGCTTGTTCTTTTAAACGCATAGCGAACAAGTTGAATTAAGTTTGTAAGTGCTTTCTTTTCGCTTTCTTCTAAACGCTTTATTTTGGGATTCAACACATAATAAGAATTCCATAGAGCAGGAATAGAGAATTTATAACTAGCCTCCTTTAGTTTGCGTTCAAGATCCTTTAGCAAAGCTTGTGTTATGGGTTCCCCTGTGTTGTTGTAGATAATTCGCAACGCTTCTATTTCGTCCCGATGCGATTCTATATATTTTTCAAAAGCTGAAGTTGTTGAAACTGCCTCTTCCTTTGAAAATCCCGTATAAATAAGGCTATCTTCTCCAGGAGAAAGGGTTTTTACAAATCCAGCATTTATTATCAATAGTAATTCTCTTGCCTTCGGATTATTTGCAAGGCTCTCGACAAGCTTCCGCCTTTCTATATTGGGTTCATTGGAATTGTTGAAGATAGGTAAAGTAGATGTTTCAGGATTTATCGCATTGTAAATATCTATTGCAATATCTTTCATTGTTCGCCCAGTAAGCCTTTCAAAATTTTCAAGATCTTCTGGGGTTGCTTTCTTATTTATACGAGAAAGCCGCGATGCCAACAAACGCAAGTAATCATCTGGCAAATATCCGTGTGATATTTTTTCTAAAAGTTCCTTTAAAGATGGATTTACCTCTCCGCCTTCTATTGTGGTGGGAGTAATGCTTTTTTCATGTTCCGTAACCCCAACTGCATCTATCAAATAGAAATGGTCTTTTGAGATCGCATTAGGCGTGACATTTTTCAAGATATCGTCATCTACAGTCCTTACACCGCGACCTTTCATCTGAACATATAGGGATTCAGAATTTACATCGCGCATAAATATGAGGACTTCCAATGGTTTAATATCGGTACCTGTCGCAACGAGAGTAACCGTTACAGCGATCCTGAAGTCTTTATCATTCCTAAAATTTCTAATAAGAGCGTCACTATCTCCAACAGAGTACGTTATTTTCTGAACGAAATTTTCATTCTGCCCCGGAAATATTTTCTCTTTTAGAATTTTTACAATATTGGTCGCATGAGCTTCATTCTTTGCAAAAATTAAGGTCTTTGGAATATAGGCAAAGTCCTTTGGTTCCCTGTTAGGATATAGCTCGGTATAAATCGCGTCTTTATACGCCTGCATTACGATGCGGATTTGCTCAGGATTAACGATAGACCTATCAAGCTCATCGGGGTTGTATTTATAAGCGCTTTTCGCAATTTGTTGCTTTTCCCCTCCTGTATAATTTGACCTTTCAGAATATGAAGCTCCCGTTTGAATTAACCCACCATTCTCTGTTACTTCCGTCTTTATACGGTAAACTCGCGCATCAACGTTAATTCCATCGGCAATAGATTTTTCTAATGTATAATTTACGACTCTATTGTTATTGAAAAATGGTAATGTATACTGCGGGTCCGGTGTAGCTGTTAGTCCAATCAAGCGCGCGGTAGTAAAATAATCTAAAACCTTTTTCCATCTACCGTATATAGAACGATGGCACTCGTCTACAACAATTAGATCAAAATAATCTGGAGGCAACTGAAGGTTTTCAGGAAGTTCAATATCTTCGCCATCGTCAGAATTTTCAATTTCGTCATCATCCGAATCTTCAATTTGCTTGCCAGTTAAGAATGCAAATAGTCGCTGAATTGTTGATATTATAAGAGACGCCCCTTTCGGAATCTCTCTTGAGCGTAAACGTTCAGTTTGGAAAATCGTATTGAAAGGTTCACCATTATACGTAAGACGAAATTTGCCAAACTCACCTTCTGCCTGTTTCCCCAAATTATTCCTATCAACAAGAAACAAAATGCGCTTTGCAGGAGTGTATGAAAGCATACGATACGCTGCCAAACACGCAGTAAATGTCTTTCCAGCGCCTGTTGCTAGTACGATAAGAGCTTTCTTCTGTCCTTGCCTAAAGCTGGCTTCAAGATTGGTAATGGCTTCATATTGGCAATCGCGTAATCCCTTACGCTGTAATATTGGTAACCCTGCAAAATACGATTCAATACCAGTGATTCTCGCAATATCTATAGGTCTGTGCATCGAAGACAAGCTCTGATATTGTGACATGGAAGGATCCTTAAAATTTCTATACAGAAGTTCCTTCCCATTTGATAAGTACACCAAAGGTAGTTCACCAAACCACGATGAATACCAATCAAATAACTTATGCGTATAATTTTCAGCTTGGGATGCTGCGATAGCTAGCAAATTAGTCCCCTCTTTTTTAGCCTCCAAAACTCCTATAGCCTTGCCTTCTATAAACAACAGATAATCCGCTTCAAGGTTTCCCTTTAATAGACCTTCTTCAACTGCAACAGCTGAAATAGTGGGCGAGAATTCATTTCTTGAAACTATCTGCCAACCAGCGTCTCTTAACAATAAATCTATTTTTTGCCTGGCCCTACCCTCAGGAGTCATATTTCACAATTATTCATCACCCAATCTAATCTTTGACAAAAAATCTTCAAGCTTTCTTTTCAGCTATCACAAAAAAAACTTATAATATATCCATAATAATCTTGACAAATGGGGTTGTTTTGGGTTATAATAACGCCACTATGGCGAAGATTACTAAGAGATATTTCGAAGGGAGAAAATCCCCCCTATCAACTGTTCTGGATTGAGGGAGGTGTAAGGCATTCAAGGTTCTTTGAAACGGAGGAAGCAAGGGACGATTTTCTAAGGCTTAACGGACATTTGGATAAGCGCTCTTTTGAGGCACTTTTGGGAATTGGCGAAAATACGATTTCGGACATCTCCTACATCGAGTCTATCAGGGGGAACGTAAGTTTCCGCGATATGTGGGAATTTTGGGCAAAGAACCACAAGACAAAGCGGGTATTAACCCTTTGGGACGCTTGCGATGAATATCTGCGGGATATGTGCAAGACTGAAAAAGCCAAGCCCGAACATATAAGGCACGTCCGACGAGTCTTGGAAGTTCTTGTTGAATCATTTGGCGATAGGTTCCTGCAAGATATAAGCCGCAATGAGTTGGAAAATTGGCTAAAATCTCTAAAATTTGCTCCAGTCACAGTAAAGAATTGGAGGTCCAATATAACTGCCGCTTGGAACTGGTTTGAGAAAAACGAACTAATTGAAAAGAACATAGCCAAGGGATTTGAATTGCCCAAGATTGAAATGGGCGAGATTGGAATACTAACTGTGGAGGAAACTGAAAGATTATTCCGAGCAAATGAAAAGATAGATCCAGAAGTCTGCGGTTTAATGGCGCTGGGGCTATTTGCTGGAATGAGAACTTCTGCAATTCCGCGAGTTGAGTACGAAGAAATTAGAATGCGACAAGGAATTTTAACACCCGCTGAAAAGACCAAGAAAGGACGCAGAAACTACATAGAAAACCTCCCAGACAATCTCTGGGCTTGGTTGGAACGGACGCCAAAGTCTGCCTTTGGGTGGTGCGAGCGCAAGTGGAAGAAGCGCCGAGAGAGTGCCCTGCGCAGAGCGGGATTGCTCGTGAATGGGAAACAGTTAAAAACTCCAGACGAGAATGGCAAATTCCCACAAAAGAGGATACCGCCCCACAATGCTTTCAGGCATAGTTTCGCAAGCTACCACGTTGCTTGGAAAAGAGACTTCCAAGATACGGCTTTGATAATATCCCACAAAGGCACAGATATACTTTTTAAACACTACCGAGGAGCAGCGACTAAGGAAGATGCAGAGAGGTATTTCAATATTTATCCTCAAAAGCCTCTCAAAATGAATGAGTAACTGAGTAGTTGCCATCAAGATGGTTTTGATATAGTATTGGGCTTGATTTTATAGACTTATGGATATTCCCACTCAGCTTAAGATACTATTTTTGACGACGCTTGCCAATTGGATATCGAAGGAAAAGTCGCATATGATTGAGTATTTGCTGGTAGCCAATCGAATTTTGAAATCAAAGTTAGAATCCGACGGCAGGCGCATAAAGTATACCGATTTTGAGCGTGCGATATTGGCAAAGAAAGGAAGAAAGTTATCTTGGAATCTTCTTAAAAAATGCGAGTTTTTAACGCCGGAAACTATCCTTCGCTGGTACAATAGGCTAATCGCAAAGAAATATACCGCAAAGAATCCAAATCCAAGCTTGGCAAAACAGACAAAAGAATATGTGCGCAAAATCGTATGCGAGATGGCTTCATCAAATATAAATTGGGGAGCAGGCAGAATCGCAGGGGCTTTAAAGCATATAGGTATTCGCAGAAGCAAAGCCACTGTTTGGAGAATAATGAGAGATAACGGCTTTGACCCTTTGCCAAACGGAGGGCAACACAAGGTCAATAAGAGCTGGACAGCCTTTGTAAAGAGCCACTTTCATCTAATGTGCGGCGCCGATTTCTTTACGGCAGAAATTTTAACCTTGCGTGGATTGGTTAGGTATATGGTCTTTTTTGTGGTAGATTGCGCAACAAGGAAAGTGAAGGTAGTGCATATAAGCAGCGGTTTTTGCGGCGAGGTTATGGAAAGGCTTGCAATTCAAATGACGGATTATTTTGACGGTCTTTTAAAGGGCAAGAGGTTTTTCTTCTGCGATAAGGATCCGTTGTATACGCAAAAGTTTAAGAGAATTTTGGAAAATAGCGGTATAAAAGTGCAACAAGTTCCGTCGCCCGTATGCAATCCCTATGCTGAAAGGTTTGTAAAGAGCATAAAGGACGAATGTCTGAGGAATTTTATATTTTTATCGGAAGGAATGCTCCACAAGGCGGTTTCGGAATATGAAATATACTATAACACCGAAAGACCGCATCAGAGTTTGGATAACGAGCTTATATCGCCTAAGGAGAATGAACACTACGAAGAATTGCGTTTGACGAGAGAGCAAAATAAGGGTAAAGTCCTTTATAAATCGGCAAAAGACAGGAGTCTGATCGTAAAAAAGCAACGGCTCGGAGGCATATTAAACTTTTATTACCGGAAGGCCTCTTAAGGATTTTTAGTTTTTCTCCTATCTTAAAACCGCCTCAACTCCGTTGCTAAAATGCAACCAGGGGGGCTATAAGGAATCTATTAACTTGCCAAATTCAGCAGGGACGTTCGGCAGACCCGTTTCTTCTTGCGAATGGATTTTTTGAAATTTCCCAGCAGCTTGACGTCGCAAATTACTATGTCGGGGGTCGCCCGCCTGATTTGCGACATGGCCGCCCTGCACGAGTCGGCCTGCGAAACTTCAAAGCCCTCAAGGGCGACCATCTTCGCAAGAAGCTCGCGCAGCTGCCGCTCGTCGTCAACTATCAGCACTTTTTCCATTGCGCACATTCAAGACTGTAGGCGGGCTTAGTCAAGATTGACGATAGGGAAAGTATAAAAAACATTCCAATCACTTGAAAAGCCTCGGGGCGAAGCCTGTCAGGTATTCGCGCCAGTTGCGCCACGTATGGCCGCCGCCTGTCTCGCGCCATTCGTAGGGGAACTTGATTTCGTCGAGCTGTCTCATGTAGTTCTGCACGCGCGGGAGAAGGAAGTCGTCTTTGCCGCAAATTATAAGGTAAAGCTTCACTCCGTTATTTTGCATGTCGAGCATCTTCTGCTTGTCTTCGGCACGGGAAATTTCGCCCATGCCAGAAAAAAGCCCGACATAGTCGAATGTGTCCGGATAGTCTTTGGATATCGCAAAAGTCTGCATGGCGCCCATCGAAAGCCCTGCGATTGCCCGCGACGACTTGTCGGCCTTAACCCTGTAATTGTCCTCCACGTATTTGATTACATCCCTGAATGAATCGGTGAACAGGGCGCGGTCGCCGCGCCTCTGACGGAACATTGCGGGCTCGTAGTTGAAATTTTCGCGCGAATATCCGGCGGCGGCCTCCTGCTCGGCGTTGCCGTTGGTTATGACCACAATCATGGGCACGGCTTTGCCGCCCGCGATAAGGTTGTCCATTATCTGCGCCGCGCGCCCCAGTTCCATCCACGACTCCTCGTCGCCGCCCGCCCCGTGCAGCAGATAAAACACAGGGTACTTTTCGTCGCCCGACTCGTATCCGGCGGGAGTGTAAACCGTAAGGCGGCGCTTCATGCCCAGTGTCGGGCTGTCGTACCATACCTTTGAAACGCTGCCGTGCGGAACGTCCTGAATGCTGTACAAATCGCCCTTTTCACCGGGAACGATGAACACGCTTTTCACAGAGCTTACGTCTCGCGTGGTGTAGACGTTGCTCGGGTCGTTCAGCTCGAGGCCGTCAACAATGAAAGAATACCTGTAAAGTTCGGATTCCAGCGGGCCGCTGGTGCCCTCCCAGACTCCGTCCTTGTTCGCCATTTCAACTTCGCCCATTTCGCCGACAGCCTTTGCCGATTTCGCGTCAGGCGCTGCGAGGCGGAAAGTGACGCTTCTGTCGGGGTTGACCTGCGGCGATTTCGACGGCCCCTTGCTCCAAAGCGCCTCCTGCCCGAAAGCGGCGGCGACACCCATCAATGATACGCAAAGAATAAAAAGTTTTTTCATCTCGCTTAACCTTATGTAAAAAATCAATAGCCTATTGTGAAACGCTCGCGGTGGTGCCGAGGGGTTTCAAATTCGTCAATCATTGCCTTGGCGTAATCCTGCACGGAAATGCTGCTTTTGCCGTCGCTGTCCATTATTAGAAAATCCTTGCCGAGGCGGTAGTTGCCCGTGCGTTCGCCGGGCGCAATCGACGCGGCGGGAGAAAAAAACACCCAGTCTATGTCCTTCTCTTTTCTCAGGGTGTTCAGGTAAAACTCTCCGAGCGACTTTATGCCGCCTATTATGTCCTCGGGGATGTCGGGCGAATCCATCACGCGGAGCCCCGGAGAAACGAAAAGCGTGCCAGCGCCGCCCACGATGAGCAAACGACCGACGCCGGACTTTTTCACGCCTTCCAGGATTTGCGGGTACACCCTGAGAGTCTCGTTGTACATGTCGGGGTTCTTCCAGCCGGGGTTGTACGCGCTGATTACCGCGTCCGCACCCTTGCACACCTCCGCCACTGCGTCGGCCGACGACACGTCGGCCTTCACAACTTCAAGGTTGGGATTCGAAACTTTGATGTGTTCGGGGTTTCGCACCACGGCGATCACCCTTATGCCCCTGGCCAAAGCCTCGTTAAGTATGGCGGACCCCACGAATCCGCTCGCCCCAATCAGTACTGCGTTTTTCATGGCGATATTTTTGAGGCGCAAACCGGGTTTTTCAATGAAAATCTGCCATACGGAGGAATGATTTTCCCACTTCAATCCGCAAAAGAAAGCTCGAAAACGTGCGCGCCCGCCTTCAGTTCTTTCGGCACACCGCCTTTAACGTTCGGAGGCAGGAAAAGCGCAGCCGATGCATTCGCGGGAATCTCTACGGTATAGGCAATTTTCTTCCCGTCATGCTTCCATTTGGAAACTATTTTTCCCCGGACGGAATCGTAGGACGCCTCGAATTCGTTTAGGTCTTTCGGAAAATAAGGGGTTAGAATTATGTGCTCGAAACCCGGCTTTTCGGGGTCGGGCCTGATTCCCCCGAGCCCCTTGAAAAACCATCCGCCTATTTCGCCGAACATCATGTGGTTGTCGGACGACACCGTGGGCGTGCCTTCCCAGTCCCAATTTTCGCGCAGCGTGGTTGCGCCGTTTACGATCCACCATCCCCACGACGGATAGGTGTCTTGGACGGCAACTTTGTATGCGGCCTCCTGCCGGCCGTTTTCCGAAAGCGCGTTGAGCAGGGCCTTTGCACCGTGAACGCCAACGTCCAGATGGAAACCGGTCTCTTCGACTTTTTTCGCGAGGTTCGCGGCGACCTTCCCCTTCATGTCTTCGGGAACGATTCCCCAGTAGAGCGCCATGCTAAGCTCCGTCTGCGTGCCGGACGCGTAAACGCCCTTTTCGGAATCCAAATACTTTTTGTTGATTGCGTTTTTAATCTTTTCGGCCAGCGCGGAATATTTGGCGAAGTCGTCTTCTTTGCCGAAGAGCTTCGCGGCGGCGGCGAGTATTTTAACGTCAGTGTAATAATATATGGAAACCATCAGCTCCATCGACGACTCCGACCGCACGGGAACCCAGTCGCCGCGCCCGAACGAAGTGAGCCCTTCTTCATTCGTGTGCTTGGCTTCAATGTTGTCCACATAGAGCTTTATGCTTTCATACATGTCGGCCAGCGGCCTGCTGTCGCCGTAGAAGAGGTAAAGTTCCCACGGGATTATCGCGACCGTACTCGTCCAGTCCACGCCGCTCTGCGGGCCGTATCCCCAGCCGTCCGTGGGGATTATGTCTGGCAGGAGGCCGTCGGGGCGCTGCTCGTCGCGGTGGTCGCCCATCCATTTTTCATAGACGCTTATGCCGTCGAAATTGTAGAGTGCCGTCTCTATGGCCAGATGCCCGTCGCCCGTCCAGCCGTTTTTCTCGCGCTGCGGGCAGTCGGTTGGGTAGCCCATCAGGTTGGAGAGGTACGCGTTGTTAGTGGCCTCCCAAAGCCTGTTTATCATTTCCGAAGACGAGCTTATTTTTCCGACGGGCGGAACGTCGCTGTGCATGAAATAGGCCGTCAGGCTCTTTTCGGAAAGCTTCATCGGAACTCCGGTTTCAACCTGCACATACTTAAACCCCTTGTAGTTGAACTTGGGCATGAACTCGTCCATGCCGCCGCTCAGGGTTACAATATCGGTCTGGAACGGGTCGGTGTCGTCATCGGGCCTGTAATAAACGGCGATATTGGATAGGTCTGCGCGGCCGTCTTTGCCGAGGCGTTCCGCGTGAACGAGGCGGACTTTCGTTCCCTTTTCTCCCTTTACGCACAGCTTGGTTACGCCCGACATGTTCTGCGGGAACTCGAACAGCCACGTTTTGTCGTCGAGTCTTTTGACGTTCGAGGGCTTCAGCTCCTTGGCGAGTCGTATCGGATGGAGCTGCTGCGATGAAACATTGCCCGACGGCGCGGCGCGCACTATCGCGTTTTGCCACGCAGAGTCATCAAAGCCCGCGAGGTTCCATTTGGGCGCCTCAAGATTCGCGTCGTAATGCTCCGCAGTGTAGATATTGTTTGACACTATCGCGCCGGAAGAGGTTTTCCAGGTTTCGTCGCTTTTGACAATTTCCACGCTTCCGTCGGCGTACTCTATGCGCAGGTCGAGCATAAAAGCGGGCCTTGCGCGCCACGCGGCCTTGTGAAAATCCCATACTGCGACGGGCTGGTGGTTGTACCACCCGTTACCGAGAACAACGCCAAGCGCATTATCGCCGCTTTTCAAAAGCTTCGTAACGTCGTACGTGACGTACAAGTTGCGCCTGTCGAAACGCGTGTACATGGGGTTCAGGCGGCTGTCGCCCGCAGCCTTGCCGTTTACGAAAAGCTCGAACAGTCCGGCTGCCGCGACATAGGCGCGGGCGTTTTTCACATCCTTGCCGACTGAAAATTCCGTTCTGAAGTAGGGCGCGGGCCTGTACGCGGTATCGTTGGAATCGCTTATCCACGAGCCTTTCCAGTTTTCCATGCCGCCCATGCCAGTTTCAAAAAACGCCGCGTCGGACTGCGACTCCGCGCCGTCCGCGTCATAAGAAAAAACCTTCCACCAGCATTTCGAATGCGGGGCGAGCTTTTTGCCCGCGTAAGAAGCGAGCATCGCGGAAGATTCCACTTTGCCGCTGTCCCACAAATCCGCTTTGCCCGCCGCTAAGTTTTCGGGAGAGCTTGCCGCGAGAATCCTGTACGCCTTCTGCGCCGCGCCATCGGCCTTGTCGTCCAGCTTCCAGCTCAGGCGCGGGCTTGGGTCGTCTACGCCAATGGGCGAATCAAGGTGCGAGCAGCGCAAATCAACGGGCCTCGCCAGAACGCAGGCGGCCGAAAACAGGAATGCGGAAAAGATACGGGCAGTTTTAAAGTGCATATGCAAAATAATACGATTAAAAGCCGCCGCAGTCAAACAAATGCGTTGCGTCCGACGGTTTCCGTAGCGCCAGAAACGGCGTTTCATTTAATAGTTGTGTTTTTACATGCGCGACTTTAATGATTTCTGCTTCACTGTTAATTTTATATATGGATATGGGAAAAGTTACAATCAGGGGACGATTTTTGATTGCGGGCATTTTGGCCATCGCGGCGGCCGGATGCTCCGAAAAGGACGACGGCATAACGAAAATGGGCAAGTACACGGAAGTGCAGGTAATGAAGCCCGCCACCGCCATGGTGGAAATCTGGGACGACTACCCCGCGAGGATAGAGGGTCAGAAGTCCGTGGAAATCCGCGCGCGCGTAAGCGGCTACCTTGAGAAAATCCGCTTCACCGACGGCGAATACGTGAAGGAGGGAGACATCCTGTTCGAAATCGACCCCCGCCCCTTCGAAGCTCTCGTGGACGCGGCCGAGGCCGACGTCAGCGAAACCGAGGCGCGCATAGAGCTTGCCCAGAACAACATGAACCGCGCGGAAGAACTGCTTAAGTCGAACGCGATTTCCAAGGAAGTTCTAGAAACGCGCCGCAGCGACCTTTTCAGCGCAAAGGCGGTGCTATTGAGCGCGCAGGCGAAACTGCGCGAAGCCAAGCTCAACTTGGAATTCACAAAAATACGCTCGCCCATTTCGGGCTACGTCAGCCGCCGCCTTGTCGACGAGGGCAACCTCGTCAACGCCTCCACCACCCTGCTTACGAGCGTCGTCTCGCGCGACGTGGTGTACGCCTACTTTGAGGCGAGCGAACGCGACATCATAAAGTACGCGACCAACAACGTGTTCGCTGGCATGGACCCCATCAAGCACGTCGGGCCGCCCGTGCGCCTCAAACTGCTCGACGAGGAAAAGGCCTCGCACACGGGCGTTCTCACGTACGTGGACAACACCCTGAACGCCGCCAGCATCGAAATGCGCGCCGAAATAGACAACCCCAACGGCCGGCTCTACCCCGGCATGTATGCAACGGTTAGCCTGCGCGGCGGCGAGCCCGTCGAAAGGCTTCTGCTGCCCGAGTCCGCCATAGGCACCGACCTCGTCAGCCGCTACATACTAGTCGCCGACGAGGAGGGCAACGTGATTTACCGCCCGGTGAAAGTCGGCGACACCATTGGCAAAATGCAGATAATTCTCGAAGGCGTATCGCCCGACGAAACGGTGATCGTCAACGGCCTGCAGCGCGCAATGCAGTACAAGAAGGTGAAGCCAGTCGAAGGAGACCTGCATAAATGAAGTTCTCGCACTTCTTCATAGACCGCCCGATTTTCGCGTCGGTCATATCGATACTGATAACGCTCACGGGGCTTGTGGCGTTCTTCAACCTGCCCGTCACGCAGTACCCGAACATCGTGCCGCCGTCAATCGTTGTGTACGCCAAGTACGCGGGAGCCTCGCCGGAAGTCGTAATGAACACCGTTGCCGCGCCGCTCGAGCAGCAGATAAACGGCGTGGAGCACATGATATACATGCAAAGCCAGTGCGGCGCCGACGGCACGGTGGTCATCGACGTCACCTTCGACACGGGCACGGACGCGAACATGGCGCAGGTGCTGGTGCAGAACCGGGTGTCGCAGGCGCAGTCGCGCCTTCCCAAGGAGGTGCGCGACACGGGCGTTACGGTGCGCAAGCGCTCGCCCGACCTGCTGATGACAATCAACCTTATTTCCCCGCGCGGCACTCGCGACAAGCTGTACCTTACAAACTACGCGATCACGCAAATGCAGGACAGGCTCTCGCGCGTCTACGGCGTCAGCGAGTTCAACATTTTCGGCGCGAAAGAGTACAGCATGCGCATATGGATGGACCCCGACAGGCTCTCTAATTTGAGCCTTTCGCCGATGGACGTAATCGACGCCCTGCAGGAGCAGAACAAGCAGGTTGCCGCGGGCAAGCTCAACGCGCCGCCGCTCGAAAACGGCGCGGCCTACGAGCTCATGCTAAACGCCTATGGGCGCCTCCAGACGGAAAAGGAATTCGGCAACGTCATAGTAAAATACATGCCCGACGGCAGGATAATCTACCTGCGCGACGTGGCGCGCATTGAACTTGGCTCCTACACCTACGGCAACGAGTCCTACATAAACAACAGGAGCACGGTGTCGATGGGCGCATACCAGCTTCCCGGGTCGAACGCCGTCGAAACCGTCAAAGAGCTGCGCGCGGAGCTCGAGGAGCTAAAGAAAAACTTCCCCGACGACGTCGATTATATAATAGGCCTCGACACGACGGAATACGTCACGGAATCCATCAACGCGGTGTACCGTACGATTTTCGACGCCATAATACTCGTGGTGCTCGTCGTCATGGTGTTTTTGCAAAACTGGCGCGCGGCGGTCATACCGCTTTTCGCGATTCCCGTGTCGCTTATCGGAACATTCTCGATGATGTACCTGCTCGGGTTCTCGCTAAACAACCTTACGCTTTTCGGGCTGGTGCTCGCCATCGGCATAGTAGTCGACGACGCCATCGTCGTCGTGGAAAACGTGGAGCGCAACATGCAGGACGGCCTGTCGGTCAAGGAGGCAACGAAGAAGGCCATGACGCAGGTCCAGGGCGCGCTTATTGCCATCGTGCTGGTGCTCAGCTGCGTGTTTATCCCGACGTCCTTCCTCACGGGCATATCGGGGCAGTTCTACAGGCAGTTCGCAATAACCATAGCGACATCCACGGTAATTTCGGGCCTCGTGTCGCTCACGCTCACCCCCGCCCTCTGCGCGGCCATGCTCAAAAGCGGGCACGGCGACGGCGGCTTTTTCTCGAAGATATGGAATTTCCTGTTCGGCTGGTTCTTCCGCGGCTTCAATGCGGCGTTCAACTGGGTGGCGGCAACCTACGGCAAAACCGTGGCCAAGCTTACGCGCGTGTGGTTTCTTATAATACTGCTTTACGCGGGCATGCTTTGGCTTACGGAACGCATGTTTGTGGAAACGCCCACGGGCTTCATCCCCAAGCAGGACCAGGGATATTTCAACATTGCCGCGCAGCTTCCCGTGGGCGCGTCGTTTGAAAGGACGGAAGCGGTCGTAAAGCGCGCCGGAGAAATCGTGACGGAAATTCCGGGCGTGAAATACGCCAACGCCGTCGCTGGAAGAAACGGCGCAACGGGCATGATGTCGTCGAGCGCGGGCCAGATTTCAATAAACCTCGCCGACCGCGACTGGCGCGACGCAAACGGCCTGAGCGCGGAAAAGATAATGGCGCAGGCCGCCGACGCGCTCGCGAGGGAAATACCCGAGGCCGAGTTCAAGGTTATGACGCCCGCCCCGGTGCGCGGCATAGGCTCGGGCAGCGACCTGAAAATGCAGGTGCAGGACCGCATAGGCTTGGGCATCCCGCAGCTAGAGCAGTACACGCGCGAGCTCGTGCGGGAAATCAACAAGCTGCCCGGCATCTCGCAGGCCTTCACGTCGTTCAGGACGACAGACCCGCAGCTCTTCGCCGAAATAGACCGCGAACGCGCCCAGAAGCTGAACGTGCCAATAGGCTCGATTTTCACTACGCTGCAGTACAACCTCGGCTCCGTTTACATCAACGACTTCAACATACTCGGGCGCGTCTACAGGGTAGTTGCGCAGGCGGACGAGTCGAACCGCCGGGAAAAGAACGACATCTACAAGCTCCGCGTGCCAAACACGCAGGGGCAGTACGTGCCGCTCGGGTCGCTGGTATCCATCAAGCGCGGGCTCGGCCCCGACCGCACCGTGCGCTACAACCTGTACTCCAGCGCGGAAATACAGGGCAACATAAACAAGGGCTACAGCACGGGCGAAATGATAAGGCAGGTTGAGGCGCTGGCCAAGGAAGTCCTGCCCGAAGGCATGGGCATAGAGTGGACAGACCTCGCGTATCAGGAAAAAAAGGCGGGCAACACGTCAATCTATATTTTCGCAGTCTGCGTGGTGTTCGTGTTCCTGCTGCTCGCGGCGCTTTACGAAAGCTGGACGATTCCGCTTTCCGTCATACTCATCGTGCCGCTGGTGCTGCTATTCGCAATCATGGGCATCTATTTCAGAGGGCTCGACAACAACATCATGACGCAGATAGGCTTCGTGACGCTCATAGGCTTGGCGTGCAAAAACGCCATTCTCATCGTCGAGTTCGCCAAGCAGCGCGAAGAGCGCGGCGAAGACCTCGTACAGGCGGTGAGCATGGCCTCGCGCAACAGGCTAAGGCCCATCCTCATGACATCGCTCGCGTTTATCCTGGGGGTTGTGCCGCTCGCATACGGTTCGGGTTCCGGCTACGAACTAAGGCAGGCCCTTGGCACATCGGTGCTATACGGCATGATAGGCGTAACGGTCTTCGGCTGCCTCATCACGCCGATATTCTACTACGTGATAAGAAGAACGTTCGGCAAACCGAAAGCGGTGAAGTAGCCGGAAGATTCATTAGATTCGCAAATCACAAAAAAGACTCGGTCAAACCGCCGAGTCTTTTTTTGAAATAAACATAATTTTATAACACACGGCACATGCCCCGCATGTGCTCACTTCCCAAAGGCGCGTCAAACTACGCCTCAGGCGAGGCTTTGAAAATTATCCGCGGCGGAAGCGTACTTGAGTACGTGACTGGTGCGGATAATTTTCGAAACGAAGCATCAGGCGCAGTTTCACGCGCCTTTAAAGAAGAGGCCGCCTACGAGTATTAACATTGCATAAGCCAGGACCATGCCGACAGACGCCACGAGAAGCCCGACGGTGGCCATCTGCTTCTGCGTGAACACGCCCGAAGCGTAGGCTATCGCGTTGGGCGGCGTGCTTATCGGCAAGGCCATCGCAAGCGACGCGGAAAGCGCGACTCCCACAAGAAGGGTTGTAACCCCGCCCCACGGCGTGAGCGTGTCACCAAGCCCGGCGGCGATTGCGGCCAAAACCGGCACGAGCAGCGCGGCCGTCGCGGTGTTGCTCATGAAAGTGGACATCACGTAGCACAGCACCCCGGCGCCTATTATTATTACGAGCGGAGGCCACTGGCTGAACGGTATGGAATCTATCACGTGCTTTAAAAGTCCTGTATCGCCCGCACCGAGGCCGAGGGCGAAACCGCCCGCGAAAAGCCACAAAACCTCCCAGTTGATTTGCCGCAGGTCGTCCTTGCCGACGACGCCTGTCACGCAGAAAACTGCGATTGGTATCATGGCGACCACGCTCGCATCGAGCCCCGTGGCCTTGTCGAGCATCCACAATATTACCGTGCCCGCAAAAGTTATGTACACCACGGCCGTCTTGAATTTTCCGGCGGGATTTTCGTCCGAGCTTTCGAACACGATTTCCAGCCTCCTGCGGTTGAAGCGGAAAAGTTTGAGCAGTATGAACCACGAGACGAAAATCATCACAATAACAAACGGCACCATAAGCATCATCCATTCGCCAAAGCCTATGCCCATGTTGAGCCCGTTCGGGTCGTTGAGATATTTAAGGGCTATGGCGTTTGGAGGCGTCCCGATGGGAGTGCCCATGCCGCCAATGTTGGCGCCTACGGCAACGGCCAGCGCAAGGGCGATTCTGCCCTTGCCGCTTTCCGGCCTTTCGACGAGCAGGGGTGCTACGATTACGAACATCATCGCGGCCGTCGCGGTGTTGCTCATGAACATGGAAAATAGCGCGGTGACAACCATTACGCCAAGCAAAACGACTTCCGACTTTGTACCGAAAGGCTTGAAAAGCACGCGCATCAGGTTTTTGTCGAGCCCGCACTTTTTCGCGCCTATTGCGAGGAAGAAGCCGCCCAAGAACAGTATTATTATCGGGTCGGCGAATGTAGCCATCAGGGCCTTATAACTTATGAAGGTTCCAAGGGGCGGCGCGCCTTCGGCCTGGTCGCGCATGAACCACAGCGCGTTGTCCGAAACCGTGAGAAGCAGCAGCGCAATGACGAGGACGGAAGTCGTCCAAATGGGTATTATTTCAAATACCCAAAACAGCGCCGCAAGAACGAACACCGCGGTAACGCGCTGCTCGACAACGGTTAAGCCCTCAATCCCGAGCCATCCGGACGGCATGAGCCAGATGAAAATGGCGAGTAACAGCGAGATAATGGTGTAAGTTAATTTTTTCCTGTCCATAAAACAACTTTGTTTCCGATAAACGTTCTCCGTTCGCCATGACTAATTACACCGACAGGCTGAAAAGGCAATCTGTTTCTTAAAAAAAAGCGCAAGGCGAAAATCCTTTCGCCTTGCGCAATAGCTTCTTAATTAATTTTAAACGCTATTCCCTGCCAATCACGACCGCATAGTTGTTGCCGATGTGGCTGGACGCGAGGCATAGGATTTTCTTCGGGTTCTCGGGCTTGGGAGCGTCGTCAAACTGCCACATGCCCATGCGCTGCGGCCAGAATTTTTCTCCGGACGCCAGAGTTTCCAATACCGACACCAGCGAATGAAGCGAAGACGCGGTTTCCATGTAGCCGGTGTTGAACACGCTGGTAACCATCGGCACGCCGTCGAAATATTTGTCGCGCACATAAACGGCCACGCAGTCCTGCGCGCTTCCGCGCGGGCTCCAGACCACGAGGTCTATTTCCTCCGCATTTACGCCGGAATCCTCCAGCGCAAGCATAGCGGCGCGCTCAAGGCCTTCCGGTTCAAGGTTCGCGCCATCGAAAGCGTCCACGCTCATGGTCGAACCCCAGCCGAGAATTTCGCCCAAGACGTTCGCGCCGCGCTCGCGGGCGGTCTCAATGTTTTCGACGATCACGGCCGCCGCCCCCTCCGCGAGAACGCTCTTGAATTTTGAGCTGTAATTGAGCCCGAAGTTTTCCTCGGCGACTCCCGAATGCAGATAGCCCACAAGGTCGTAGCCGTCGAGCTGCTGCTTGTAGAGTTCGTCGGCGGCGATGCCGAGCATGTGCTTGGCCGAACCGCTCTTGATTATTTCCAAAAGGTAAACCAGCGTCTGGAGGCCGCCGTTCGGGCCGGGCGTGAGCGTTATGTTCGCCCCCTTTATTTCCAGCGCCTTCGACACCCATCCGGCTGTCGAGTTCGCGGTGACGTTCGAAAAGCACGCCACGTCGCCGCGCATGTCGGGCGTTCCGAAAACGCCGTCCATGTGCGCCATCTCGCTCGAGCCGCGGCACGTGGAAACGGCTATGCCGAAATCTTCGGAATTGTCGCGCCTGATTTTGAGCCCCGCCCCGTCGAGCGCGGACTTGGCCGCAATCGTCGCGTAAATGCTTATGAGGTTCATGCCGCCGAAATCAATGCGGCGGTCGAGAGAGCGCAGACTGGGCAATTCCACAAGCCCAGCGCTTCTGGCGGATTCGAAGCGCGATATCTTCTTTATCCCGACTTCGCCGTTCTGCAGCGCCCCAAGATTCGCATCGGTGCCGACGCCCAGAGGGCTCACCAGCCCCGCGCCCGTTATGACGGCGCGCGCAGACTTGTTGCGGCGAGGCTTGTCGAACTTCACGAAGTCTCGCTTTGCCACCACTATCGCGGCGTTGTTTCCGGCGAAAGCGTAATTGGCCGAAAGGAAGCAGTCGTATTCGCCCTCTATGCCATTTCCGCCGACGGCGGTTATTTCGCACCCGGGGCGCGGGCCGGCGTTGCGCAATGTCGGCGGAATAAAATCGTCGTTCATCGAAAGCAGCTGGCATGTGGCCTCGAGTATTCCGGTAGCCCCCATGCAGTGCCCCATGTAGGATTTTGTCGAAGTTACTGGAATATTCCTGCCCGCGCAAAATTTTGCAATGCCCTTCGACTCCGCCTTGTCGTTGGCGGATGTTCCCGAGCCGTGCGCGTTTATGCAGCCGAGGTTTTCTATGCCCACCCCGGCGCTTGCAAGCGCGTTGCGCATGGTGCGGTACGCGCCGTCTCCGCGCGGGTCGGGCTGCGTGGGATGGTGCGCGTCGCCGGTCGTTGCGTGGCCAATGACCTTGCCGTAGCACTTAGCCTTGCGAAGCAGCGCGGCCGCCAGGTTTTCCATCACCCAGAACGCTGCGCCCTCGCCGATGTTCATGCCCACGGGCGTGGAAAACGGAGCGATCTTTTCCGGCGAGACGACCTTTATCGCGCTGAAGCCCGCGTAATTCGAAAGCGCGACGGCGTCGGCGCCGCCCACCAAAACAACTTCGTACCTGCCGGACTCAATAAGGAATTCCGCCAGGCCTATCGCGGCGGTAGATCCCGAGCACGCCGTGTTTACCATCCAGCATTCTCCGCCGATTTTAAGCGCGGAGGCCATGGCCTTGCCGAGAGAATAAAACTCGGACTGCATCGAAACAGACCTGTCGAATGCACAGCTTTTGTCGCCGAACTTCACGCGGTATTCCTTCTCGCCGGAATTGAGCCCGCCATTGCACGTGGCCAACACCATTGCGATTCTTTCGCCCTGTTCGGAAGCGTCCAGCCCGGCGTCTTCCAGAGCCATGCGAGCCGAATTTATCGCGAGGCGTATGAAAGGGTCGGTAAAAGTTTCAAGCTCTTTTTCGCTCATGTGCGAGGCGAAATCGAAATCCCGCACCTCGCCGCACAGGTGCGACACAAAATGCGACGTGTCTATCTTTGAAGCCATACCTATGCCGTCGCGCCCCTCCCTGAGGGCTTTCAGCACGGCGTCGCAGTCGCATCCGACGGGCGATATGACGCCTATGCCGGTTATCGCCGCCTCGCAGTCCACACCGCGCTTTTCAAGGCTTTTCGAGATTGTCATTTCATCGCCCTTCCAAACGGAAGGCTCCATGTGCGCCAAATTTCTGTCTGCATTCATTTCGTAAAAACCTTTCCAGCACCGGACAAACTGACCGTAAAGTTCGTCCTCGGTCATTTTTGCCGGCTTGAACACCACGTTCGCGCCGTTGTATTTGTACCATTCCCGCGAGATTATCCGGCCCTGCGAAGTGAGTCTGCTCCAGTGGGTCGAACCCGGGTACGGTGAAAATATGAAAAATTCGGAAGTGGTGATTTCGGCAAAGCGGCAGAGCTCCAGGACCCTGTCGGAAATGGAGTCGTCATCCCAGTCGCGCCCGATGCCGAAGGACGCGAAAAAGTTTATGTCGCGCTCGCGCAGGGAATCGGCGAAGCGCTTGAACTTTTCGCGCTCGGCCTTGTCGCCCTGCAAAAGCCTTATCGACACTGGGTCGACGTTGAGCGTGCAGTAAAAATTCCTGACACCCGCCCTCGCGGCCCTGTCCATAAAACCGATGTCGGTATTGAGCGCGAGGGTCGAGGAAACGAAAAACTTTTTCCCCGAATCCTGTACGGCGTCAAAAAACTTTTCGGCATACTCGCGCACCGCGCGCTGCGGGAAGAAAAGGGAGTCGTCGGTCAGGTAGACGTTGCCGTGTTTGAGGTGTTTGAGCTCCTCTACGGCCATCTCGACTGGCTTGAAGCGCATGCGCGAACCCATGTGGTTTGGAATTATGCACATCGCGCAGCCGTAGGAGCATCCGCGCGTAAGCTGTATGAGGTCCTCGTCCCAGTCGTAGCAGTCCTTGTCGTAAAATATGTCGCGCCGCGGCATCGGCATTTTCGACATATCCACGGGCTTCGCGCACCTGTAGATTTTTTTAAGCGCGCCGCGTTTGAAGTCCTCTATAAGTTCGGGCCACGTGTACTCGCCCTCGCCAATGCTCACGGAATCGGCGTATTTCAGGCATTCGTCGGGCATGAACGACGCAAACATCCCGCCCATGACGACCGTTTTGCCGCGCGCCCTGCACTCGGCCGCGATTTCCAGCGCGCGCGTGCCCTGCGGCGTGAAGCAGTTTATGGCGTAAAGGCCGGTGCCGTCGTCCCAGTCGATTTTCTCGCCGGCGTTGTCGTCGACGAAGTTTATTTCCACGTCGGGCGGGGTAACGCTCGCGAGGATCGGTATGCCCAAGGACGGCGGGCACGTGAAGTCGCCCACGGTGAAAAACTTCTTTTCGTCGTTGAGCTTCGCTACGGATTCGAGAAATTTCTCGAAGCGCGGATATATGAAGGTTACTTTCATTTGGCTGGCAGAATCTTTGCAAGCGTAAGGGTCAGCGAATACTGCCTGGCGTTTATGCGCACCGTCTGCGGAAGCGGCTTTGCGCAGCCTTCAAACAGCCTGTAATCGGAAAACCCTATTTCGTAAGACGGAGTCTTTATTGACGCAACATTGCCCGAGCCGTCGAGGTACAAAACGGCGCCCTCCAGCCCCGCAGCGTCAAGCAGGCCGAGCGCGGCGCGGAAATCGCGCAGTATGAATTTGCGCGCGAGCCTCTCGGGGAAAAATGCGCCGCCCTCGCATGAAATTTCGCCGCCGTCGGCGTCCATTGAAATTTTGGCAAGCGCACCCACCGGGGAGTCCAGGACAAGCACTGACTTTTCGGGAGAATTTTTCACATAGGCGGTGAGGGCCACCTCGCTGCCGTCGTAGCGCAGTATTCCGCGCTGTATGTAGCTTAAGCCTTCGAGCGCGGAAACCGAAGGGCCCGCGAAAGCCATCGCGGACAGCGTCAACATAAAAATCAATGTGCTTGAAATTTTCAATTCTGCGGGTTGAATTTCAGGATGTCCGACGCATCGAATGCGTCATCGATGTTCGCGGGATTGGCGGTCGCGCGCTCGACCGTCAGGATGGTCTTGTCGCCGTCGCCCGACAGTATCTCAATCTGTTCGGGCCCCATAAAGTCGGCGCGCGGCGTTATGGTTATCTTGGCGACAACCCTGCGCACGTTCGAGTCTTTCGGCGTTATCACGAGCTTCCCTTCGGCTTCGGAAATGTCGTAGGCGGTTTCCGAATATTTGCCGCCGATGACGTTGCGTATTTCGGTGAAGATTTTTTTGAAATTATCGGCTCCGGCGAAATCCAGCTTCTTCCAGCCGCCCGCCTCTAGCTCGAACTGGTGAACCTGCCTGCCGTCGAATATGGTAACAGACTGGTATGGCTCCAGCACCTGCCAGCGCATGCGCCCCTTGGAATCAGTCACAAAGACCATCTTCGATTCCATGACTTCGTCGAAAAGGCTCATGGTCTTGCGCTGGCTGAATGCGATCTCGATGTTCGAGTTTTCCCCGGCCGCCTTCGCGAGCTTTTGCACAATTCCCCCGCCGAACGACGCGATGGAGAACAAAATAAAAATGAATGCCGCGTTTAAATATTTCATAATATTTCAAATACCGTGAAGGCGCATGAGCCCGCGCTTGCAGGCGAATACTGCGCATAGATGCCGGGCTCGCCAAGAGATTCAATCATTGCCGCCGCGGAGACCGAATAGTTTGCGCCGTATTTTTGAGACAAATCCTCGACGCCTCCCAAACCCAAATTCCGTTCAATTCCCTCCAAAAAATTTTCCTGCCACGCGTTGCATACGCACGGGACGTAAAGCTTTTTAATTCTCGAGACATCCGCGCCGCAATTTTCGGAGAGGCGCTTCAGGCGTCCGGCTTCGGCGGACGCATCGGGCATGCGCCGCGCAATGTCCACGAGCACGATTTTCGCAAGCGGCCTGTTTGAGCAGGAACTTTCCGCGCCCACAAAATACGCCGCGGCGAAATCCGAAAAATTTTCCCTGACTTTAGAGAAACGCGCGAAGCTTTTCATATAGCTTTCGGCATAGCCGGAACGCTCGTCGCACGCGCCGACTATAGAGGCGTCGAGCGCGCCCGAATTTACCGCAAGCCAAGCCTGCCACAAGGCGCATTCGAATGAAATTTCCTTGGCCGTAACCGCGCTGTTAAGCCCCCTGTATTTACAGTTAAGGCTGACGAGCGACGGGGCCGCGTTGTGCACCGAATTGGTAAACGCGGTCGGCAGCGGCTCGGCTTCGTTTTTTTCGAGCGTGTTTATTATGAAGCGCGACGTCTCTGCGGTCATGCCAAGCCCTGTGCCGAACACGACGCCGGTTTTTTCTTCCAGCGCGGAAATTCCAAGCCCCGCCGCCGCTTTTAGCGAGGCGTCGAGCGCCATCTGCTGCAGCTTGGCCCACTTGCGTTTTTTTAGCGCGGGAACGCCAGAAAGAAGCGCGGCCGCCTCGCACGCGCCGCCTTTCGTTTCGACGCTTCCCGCACCGAACACGAACAAATCCTTTTGGCGGACAGGCGCGACTTTCCCTGAAGAATTTTTCGACAAAACCATGCTCGCGTTGTTGCCGCCGAAGCCGAGCGAACTGCTCAAAATATTTTTAACCTCCCGCTTTTCAGGCACCGACTGCGGAGCGAGACCGATTTCCTCGTCGAAATTTTCGAAACCGAGACTCGGCGCAATTTCGTTTCTTTTCAACGCCTCAATCGCGATTATCGCGTTGACCACGCCGCTGGCGCCGAGCGTATGGCCGAAGGCGCGCTTGACGGAAAAAAACGGCGGGACATTTTCGCCGAAAACCGCTTTTAAGGCCCTGCCCTCCGACAGGTCGTTGCCCTGCGTGCCCGTACCGTGCGAATTGACGCACGATATGTCTGATGGCGCAAGTCGCGCCATGCTTACGGCGTCCGACATCGCGCGCGCCGCGCCTTCGCCGTCCGGGTGCGGCGCGGTTGCATGGTGCGCGTCGGACGTACAGGCCCAGCCTGAAATTTCGGCCAGAATCTCAAAGTTTCGCTGCTTCGCAAAATCTTTTGAAACCAGCAGCACCGCGCCGCCGGCCTCGCCCAGATTTATGCCGTCGCGGTTTTTGTCAAAAGGCTTCGCCCTGTCCTTTGAAAGGAGCATGAGAGAGCCGAAGCCGTTCACCGTTATGCGGGAAATCGCGTCGGCCCCGCAGACCAGCGCGGCCTTGAGCCCTCCCTGCGATATCGCGTCGCACGCTGCGGCAAAGGCCAGCCCGGAGCTTGAGCACGCGGTTGAAAAAGTCATACAAGGCCCTTTCGCGCCTATCCGCTTGGCAACCAATTCCGCGATTGTCGAGCATTCGTAAAACTTCAGCGCGCGCAGGTCGCGGCCGCCGCTTTTCATGTTTTCCAGAAGCGCGTTTTCAGTCTCAAAAACCCCGCCTATGCTTGTGCCGAAAAACACGCCGAATCCGGAAAGCTCTTCCGCGTTGAAATCGAAACCCGCCATCGCGTCGGATACCGCCGAAAGCATGATGTCCGCGCATCGGGAAATTTTGCGAGCCGCACGCGGGAATTTCGCGCCGCGCGCCATGCCGATTTTTTTGGACGCATGGCGCGGGCTTTCAAAAAGGTTGAGAAAATCGAACGCATCGGGCGCTTTGCCGGCAGCCAGACTCCACGCGGCGGCGGCGGAACCGCCGGCGCACGAACATAATCCGTAAGAAACCGCTGTCGGCGTCAGATCCATCACTTGCGGGCGATGATATAGTCCGCGAGGGCGTCCAGCGAGGCGAATATCGTCTTGGCCTCGTCCTTGCCGTCAATCGTTATGCCGTAGTCGCGCTCGACCATCACGACGAGCTCCAGGGCGTCCACGGAATCCAGCCCGAGGCCGTCGTCCGCAAAAAGGGGCGTATCGGCTTCTAGCGTGCCGGGCTCCAAATCCTGCAGGTTCAGGGTCTGAACCAGCCTTTCCTTCAAATCCAAAATCAGCGATTGTTTGTCCATTTTTTTATAAAGTAAGGGTAGTCTTTTTAAGCTGAAACAGCCTAAGCGCGAAAGCCCCCTAAGCAAGTAAAAATTGGAATGGACAAATGTTAGCCTATTCCCAGAAATTGTAAAAGTTGTACCACTGGTACGGGCTTTCGCGCAGCGCTTTTTCGAGATTGCCGAAAAACTTTTTTGCGCATTTCTCCGCCGCGCCTATCAGTTCTGACGGCGGAACTGGCGAAAAATCAAAAACATCCAAAACTTCCATGCGGTAATTGAACAGGCTTTCGCGCACGCAGGATATCTGCGCGACCGGCACTCCCGCCTTGGCCGCAAGCACATACGCGGCCAGCGGCGCGCGCACTTTGCCTCCCAAAAATTCTGTTTCGGCAAACCTGCCGCCGGCATACCTGTCGCCGTGCATGGCTACAATACCTCCGCGCCTCAGCAGAGAGAAGGCGGGCAGCATGCTGAACGTGTCGGCGGCGTCGCCCAATACTTTAGGGGTGTCCACGACGCGGCCGCCGTCTAGAAGCTCCGATATTTTTTCGTCCTCGTTGTCCGCGCCGATTATGCCCACGCCCCTGCCGTATTTGTAAAGCTGCGAGCCCGCAATCTGCCATCCGCCGACATGGGCCGTGAGCACTATCAGCCCCCTGCCGTCCGATATGAGCTTTTCAATGGTTTCTTCGCAGCCGTCGGCGCATTTTATCTTTCCGTTGCCGCAAAAAAACGCAACCCTGTCGATTATCGACATTCCGAAAGAGAAAACCAGCCTGTACATTTTCCACGAGACGGCGCCCGCTTTTTTCCCGAAGAGCCTGCCCAAATATTCCGCGCCGCCGGACGTATATTTTTTCCGGAAAATGACAAAAAACGCCGCCACGAACACGAGCAGAAAATAGGCCGGAAACATGCCAAGGCGCAAAAGCACCGCGAAGGACTTGTGCCCCCAATAGCCTCCGTGCGATTTCCCCGTCCACTGCGGATGTCCTTCACCTTTTTGCATCGCTTTTAAGAATGATTTCCGCGGAGAAAGGCACGGTAAGCAGCGCCGCCGCGAGGATTGAAACTATCGATATCGCAGCAGCCAGCCCGAGGCTCCTTATCACGGGGTGCTGGGCGAAGGCGAGCACGCCGAACGCCGCGCCCGTGGTGAACGCCGAAAGCAGGACGGCCGCAAGCGCGCAGTCTTTTAAATCTTTGTCGGTGCGCTCGTAGAGCATGAAAACGGCGTAATCCTGCGCGAGGCACACGGCAAAAACCACAAACACCGAGTTTATTATATTGATGGGTATGCCGCACGCCCCCATCACGGCAAAGCAGAACAAAAGCCCCATTGCCACGGGCGCGAGCACCGCAAGCACAAAAGAAACACGCCTCAGAGTTACAAGCAAATACAGGGCAACGAGCGCAAACGCCGCCGCCGCGTATCTGAACATCCACCCGAGCGCAACGTCGGCTATGTGCTCGCCGAAAAAGTTCATGTCGATATAGGCCGCCCCGGGAACGTTTTCAAAAATATCCCTTGAAAAATCGGCAGGAGATATTTCGGGCGGAAGCTTTACGAAAGCCGCCATCGCCGCGCCGTCCTTTTCGATGGAAACCCGCCCTTTGAACATGACCGAAAAGGGCGGCCTTTCCATGTCGTTCGCGGTGATTTCGGCCGCGTTTTTTATATCTTCCAGAGCGTTGGAAAACATTTTTTTTGAAAATCCTATTTTGGCGGCCGACTCCGCCGCACGATTTCCAACATCGGAAATTTTTTCGCCGCTCCAATAAGAATTCCAGCGGGCGAGGTTTTCTTCGGCAACGGCCTTTGACGGGAGCATCGTCCAAAGTCCGGAGGCCTGCACGCCGCGCGAATCCAGGTATTCGCGCAGCTTCTGCGACCTTTCCCTGACCTCTTTGAAATCCGCACCGCGCACTATTACAATCTTCCTCGAAAGAGCGTCTCCCCAGACCGAACGCAGAAGGGCGTCGTCGGCCTTTGTCTGTTCAGCTAGCCCGTTGAACGACGATATGCTTCCGTCAAACCGAAGCTTTGCGGCAAACGGTACGGCGGCAAAGGCTATCACAAGGGCGACAATAGCAAGAAGCTTTTCCCTGCCCAATGAAAAAGACTCTATTTTGTCCGACACTATGTCGAACAGCCGCGCCGATTTGCGCTTAGTGGAAAATCCGACGGCAAACGCAGGCAGAAGAAACACGCTAGCCAGTGCGGAAAAGAGCACGCCAGCCGCGCCGAACATCCCGAGCTGCCGGAAGCCCGCGCTGCCCGAAAAAAACATGATTACGAACGCTATCATCGTGGTGCCGGCCACGACGCTTATGGGCTTGGCCAGCGACGACGCCGTATGCTGCGCATCGGCGAGCGAACACTTTTGCTTGGAATCCAGCCTGTAAAGAACGTGTATGGCGTAGTCTATGCTCACCCCGATCGCAATGCTTGCAAATGCTATGGCAATAGTCGAAACATGCGCCTGGACAAGCGTCAAAATGCAGAAGGCCGCCGCCGTTCCGAACGCCGAAGGGAGTATCGCCGCGAGCGAATACCATCTGTTGCGAAAGGCCGTGAGGCACAGAAAAACCATTATCGCCATCGTAGCCATAAGGCATTTTGTCGAGTCGGAACGCGCCATCGCGGCGTTGTCGGCGCTTATCCGGTAGCCGCCCGCGTAGGCAACCTGAAGCCCCGGAACCTTTTCCTTGGCGCGCGCTATGGCGGCCTCCACCTGTTCGACAATCTCCGCGCTTTTGGCGGAATCGGAGGAATCGAAAACACCCTCGGCGAGAATCATGCAGTTTTTGCCGCTTCCGTCCAGAATGCGGCCGCTGGACATGTTCGAAAGCCCAATGCCGCCCATCGACCCGCGCAGTTTCCCGTAAAAAAGCGCCGCAACGCCAAGGGGGTCTTCCGTCAGAATCTTTTTATACACCGCCCCCTCGAAACCGCCCAGCTTGCGCTTGAAATATTCCAAGCGCTTTTCCATAGACTCGGACGACAAAAGCTTGTCGAGCTCCCCCGCGTCATCCTCCGTAAACATGTACGGATACGCCCGGAGCATCGCGCCGTAGCCGCTGAAAAAATCCTCCATGCCCGAAGTGTATATAATGCCGGAAAACACGCCGAGCGACTTCAGCTCGGCATGGAGCGCGTCGGCGGCGTCCGAAAGCTCCGCGCCGTCCGAAACCGACACGTTGAAATACAGCGTGTTCGACTGCCCGAAATGCGTGCCTGCATAGACGTGCGCGTCAACCACGCCGTCATGCACGGGCAGGAGGTCGAAAATGTTTTCGCGGAAATCTGCGCGCGAAATGACAAACGCGGCCGCCGCGACCGCCGCAAGCAGCAAAACACCAAACGCGATCCGAACCGAATAGACGGCCGCCACCACTTTTGCAACGAATTTCATTTCTTTTTAAGGGCGATATCCCTGCACCATGCTTTGCCTAAGAAAAACCTGCAAAAACACAGCCGCGTGTTCATCAGGGAAAATTTAAGGGTGTCAGAAAAGGGCTTGTAGTGCGAGCCCGCCAGAGTTTGCTCGTCGTATATCGCGGGGATTTCCACCTCGCGGAACCTGCAGCCCGCCCAAGCCGCCTTCACGAGCAGCTCGACCTCGAACACGAAGCCTCGGAATTTCACGTTGAGCGAATCGACCGCGGCCAGCGGATAGCACCTGTATCCGCACTGGGTGTCGCCGAGCCTGACGCCGGTCTCAACCCAAAACCAGAAGTTGGAAAATTTGTTTAAAAACCTGCGCCCGCGCGGCACCGCAGGGTTGTCGAAGTCGCGCGTGCCCAGTATTATTTCGTGCTGGAAGGTTTTCGCGGCCCGCACGAATTCGTCCAGATACGCGGGCGGATGCTGCCTGTCGGCATCCATCGTAACGGCGTGGGTATAGCCCAGCTTTTTGGCCTCCTCGAAACCGCGCTTGAGGGCCCCCGCCTTGCCGCCGTTTTTCTCGAGCCTCACCAGAACGCACCTGTCGTTTTCGAGCCTCACGGGCGGGCTTGAGCCGTCGTCGACCACAATGACGCCAAGGCCTTCGCCTATCGACGCGGCCACGCCGTTTACCGTATCGGCGTGGTTGTAGCATGGTATGATGACGCAAAATTTCATGAAGGGGCGCGGGAGCTGCTATTTACGCTTGAAAAGAAAGGGCTTTGCGCTATCTTTCAAGCCTTATTTTAATTTTTGACACAGCAAGACATGCCCGCAGACATTGACAAACTGACCCGCCGGCGCGACATATGCGCCCTACTGAAAGAAAAGCTCATAGAAGCTTTGGACATTCCCTACACCGCCGACGACATCCACGAGGACATATCCCTCATCGGCGCAGGACTGGGGCTCGACTCTTTGGACATCCTTGAAATAGTACTCTGCGTTGAAAACAATTTCGGCATAAAGATGCCCGAGGCGAGCGCGCACGTTCTGCGCTCGTTCAACACCCTTGTGGACTTTATAATAGAGGAGCAGGACAAAAAATGAGAAAGCTTGCACTCGAAAGCAGATGGGCCGCGCTCGGCGCGAAATTCGGCGAACTCGGCGGCGCGCAGTGCGTGGAAAGCCTCGGCGACGCCGACGCGGAAGTGGCCGCCATAAGGAACACGGCCGCGCTTTGCGACTTTTCCTTCGCAAAAAAGTACTCCTACGACGAATCCGAAGGCCTCGACGCGCTCGACGCTGTGCTCGCCGCCAATATTCTCAAGCTCCGCTACGGCCGCATAATAGACACCTTTCTGGCCGAAGAAAACGGAAAAATCGCCGCGGAGGTTTTCGCGGGTGACATCGACGACAAGCTTATCCTCACGGCCGAAGCGCTCGGCGACGGCCTCTGCGCGCCGCTCGAAAACGCGGGCGCGGGCTTTGAAGATTTGAGCCTTTCGCACGTGTTCCTGTCGGTGGACGGCCCTCTCGCATGGAAGGCCGCCAAGGGTATTTTCGGCAGCGACATTTTCAACCTGCCCTACCTTTCGATAGAAAAATACGGCTTTGAGGGCGAAAAGGTCTACCTAATGCGCAACGGCAAGACGGGCGAGTTCGGCTACCAGTTTATGGCACCCAACTCCGTGGCCGAAAAGCTTTTAGACGCGCTATTGAAGGAAATCGAAGCCGTCGGCGGCAGACCCTGCGGCATGAAGGCGCATGCAATAGCGCGCATGGAGGGCAATTTCTTTAATATCTACGAAGAAGGCGCGAAAGTCGGCAATCCGCTGGAGCTCGGCCTTCAGTGGATGATAGACGTTGACAAGGAGTCTTTCGCGGGCTCGGAGGCAATTTTCGCAAACCGCAGCGCGGGCGTTTCAAAAAAAGTCGTGGCCCTCGAAAGCGGCCTGCCCATCGCGTGCGGCGACAACATTTACAACGGCGAAGAAAAAGTCGGCGAAATCTGCGCCGCGATGCGCTCGCCCACCCTCGGCAAAACCCTTGCACTGGCGCTGTTCGACAAAAACTTCGCATACGCTGGCTTCGGCTTTTCCACGGCGCCCGGCGGCGGCGACGACGTCAAAACCATTTCGAGGCCGCCCATTCTCGCGCAGAGCCTCGTGAAAGGCATGGAACAGGAATAGCCCATGGCAAGGTGGATTAAACGCACGCTGGACATCGCCCCGGAGTTCCGGGACATCGACATGATGGGCGTCGTCCACAACTGCGTTTATTTCACATGGTTCGAGCGCGGCAGGCTGCAGGTCATGGACGACATAGTGACATTTGAGAAAGCCGGCGAACTCGGCATAGCCATCCCCGTGCGCAAAAGCGAATGCTCCTACGAAATCCCCGTGCGCCTCGGCGACAGGCTCACGCTCATCACAAAGCACAGGGTAGACGACAAATATGCGGGAAAGCTTGAATTCACGCACGAACTCGTCAACAATGCCACAAAGGCGGTCCACGCCGCCGGAACGTGCACGTGCACTATAATCGATACGAAAACGGGCAAACTTCTGCGCGACTGGAATAACGAGCTCTGGGCGCACTACTCCAAAATAAAATGAAGCTTGAAGGCAAAGTCGCAATAGTAACGGGGGCGTCGCGCGGAATAGGCGCGGCGATAGTGGAAAATTTCACCCGGAACGGCGCGAAAGTCTTTTTCACCTATAAAAGCAGCGAAGATGCTGCAAAAGAGCTCGCAGCAAAGACGGGCGCCGAAGCCGTTAAATGCGCGCAGGACGACGTTGCGGGCATAGAGGCCCTCGCCGACAGGGTCTTTGCCGAATGCGGCAAAATCGACATTCTCGTAAACAACGCAGGCGTGGCGCGCGACGGCTTCATGATGCTAATGCCCCAAAAGGACTGGGACGAAGTGCTCGACACAAACCTTAACGGGGCGTGGCGCTGGACAAAGGCAGTGTCGCGCAAAATGTACGCGAAGAAAAGCGGCTCGATAATATTCATATCGTCGGTGTCGGGGCTCGTGGGCGTCGGCGGCCAGACCAACTATTCCGCAAGCAAGGGGGCCATATGCGCGCTGGCGCGCTCGGCCGCCGCCGAGCTCGCCGCAAAAGGCATACGCTCGAACGCCATCTGCCCCGGCTTCATAGAGACCGGCATGGTTTCAAAAATGCCGCGCGACATCGTAAGGGCGCAAAAGGAGCGCATCGCAATGAAGCGATTCGGTAGGCCCGAAGAAATCGCGGAAGTCGCGGCATTCCTCGCGTCGGATTCATCTTCTTATATTACAGGACAAACCATAACTGCGGACGGCGGCATGACCGGCTGCGTATAAAAAGGACAAACCATGAAAAAATTCGGATTCATCGGCGCGGGCAAAATGGCGTCGGCAATAGTTCACGGAATTCTCGCGAGCAAGTCCGCGGCCCCGGAGGAAATAGTCTGCACGTGCGGCGACGACGACACGGGCAAAATCCTCTCCGGCAAAACCGGCATATGCCTTTCCGCCTCCCTGGAAGACGTTGTCGGACAGGCTGAAACGCTCGTCCTTGCCTGCAAACCACAGCAGCTCGCGCAGTTGGGCGCGGCGGGCGAAGAGGCAAAATGCCCCGTCTTGATTTCGATACTCGCGGGCACCACCATCGCCCGTCTCAGGGAAAAATTTCCGAATGTCGGCAAAATCGTCAGGGTAATGCCCAACATGCCCGCCCAGATATCGCAGGGAATCTCGGCCTACGCCCCCGAAGCGGAACTTTCCAAGGAAGAAAACGCGGTCGTCGATTCCGTTCTGTCGGCCATGGGCGAATACCTTAAAGTTTCGGAAGCGCAGCTCGACGCAATAACGGCGGTTTCGGGCAGCGGCCCCGGCTATGTTTTCGAGTTCGCCGCCGCGATGATATCCGGCGCAAAAAAACTCGGCTTCAGCGACGAAGAGGCCAAAAAGCTCGTGTACAAAACCATGCTCGGCTCCGCGATGCTTCTTAACGCCTCGAACTTGAGCGCCGAAGAGCTCAGAATCGCCGTTTCAAGCCCCGGGGGAACCACTCTCGCCGCGCTCGAAGTCTTTGAAAAAAGCGGCTTCAGGCACATGGTCGAAAGCGCGCTTTTCGCGGCTAAAAACCGCTCCATAGAACTCTCCAAGCTTTGATTCAAAAAAAATTTCAAAAAACTCCTAAAAGACTTGACGAGCGCGATTAATATTGCCAATGTGCTCTCAACTAAGGCAAACAACACTCCATAAAGTTTCTATGAAAAAATTACTCTTTCTCCCCATCGCAGCAGCACTGCTTTCAGCATGCAACACAACGTTTAAGGAAGACGTCGCCATCGATTCTTTTCCGTCGGGCGCCGACGTCTATATAAACAGCGAGCTTGTCGGCAAGACACCCACCACGGTAGAGCTTGTCAGGGACGGCTCCTATGAAGTGACTTTCAAGAAAGAAGGCTATAAGGATCAGACAATGGCCCTCACGCCGACCAACAAGAACGCCTTCGTGAAGTTCGGCCCCCTTGTTGACATGGGCTACTACAAGGAACTTCCCGCAGAAGTTGACGGCGAAATGCTTCCCGACTTCCTCCCCGCCTATCCCGGCATCAACGCTTTCAACGACATGGCCGCCAACATCCTTCAGGCCGACCAGCTCAGGAAAGACGGCAAAATCACCCCCGAAGAGCATTCATACCTCATGAAGGTGATCACAAAGTTCTATTCTCAGGCAGATGCCAAGTAATAGAAACTTAAGGATTAAAAAAACGCAAAGCTTCAGGCTTTGCGTTTTTTTTGGTTTGGAGCGCTTTGTTTTACAACAAATGCGCGACTGCGCAGTCAGCTTGGTAGGACTTGTTTTCCCCATAAAACGGGAAAATCGCCCAAGACTAATGCTTCCCCATTGAGAAAAGCATTAACGGAAATTGAAAAAGGCGTCGGCCCCGCCCTATTCGCACTTCTGGTTCATGCAGCACGCGGGGTTGTCTTCGGGAATGACGTTTGTCGGGCGCGCCGGTACGCCGACCACCGTCGTATGCGGCTCAACGTCGTCCAAAACCACGCTGCCCGCGCCGATTTTCGCGCACGTGCCTATCGTTATGTTGCCGATAAGCTTTGCGCCCGCGCCGATAAGAACGCCGGAACGCACCTTCGGGTGCCTGTCGCCCGTCTCGTTGCCAGTTCCGCCGAGGGTCACCTCGTGCAGAATCGAAACGTTGTCTTCCACTACGCTCGTTTCGCCCGCCACGAAGGACGTCGCATGGTCGAGCAGTATGCCCGATCCGAATCGGGCCGCCGGATGGATGTCCACGGCGAAAATCTCGCTGCACAGGCTCTGGAGGTAATACGCCAAGTGCCGCCTGTCGTTGTTCCACAGCCAATGCGCCACGCGGTGGACTGTTATAGCGTGGAAGCCCTTGAAATACATTATCGGGTGCATATAGCTCGAGCAAGCCGGGTCGCGCGATTTGATGGCCATGAGGTCGTCAAACGCCTTCTGCCGGATTTCCCTGTCTTCGAAAGCCTCCATGAAAACTTCGTAAATCTCGACCGTGCCAAGCGCGTGCCTGCTCAGTTTGCGAGCCACGCGCATGCAAATGCTGTCAAAAAGGCTTTTGCGCGACAATATCACTTCGTCGAGCAGCCCCGCCAGGACCGGCTCAGACTTGGCGGTCTCCGCCGCCGTTTGCCTTATAGACATCCACATGACGTCAACGCATTTTTCGAAGTTTTCCATATGCTTTTCCAAGGGAACTTTAAAAAATTGGCAGATGGGCATTGAAAAAAGATTTCAAAAACCAATTTTTAGAAGTTCCCCATAATACAACCCAAACAGGCAAGGTTTTCAACAACAAAACCGCCCCATTATTATTTGGTTGAATATCCCAACAATCGGTGCGATAGTGCCAAACATGAAAAAGATGTTTTCCCTCTTAATTTTGGCTCTTCCCTTCGTGCTCGGCGGATGTTCGTTCACACAGGAGGTCCAAGACGGCGTAACTTTCGAAGGGCTCAAAACCTTCTACGTCGAAACCCCCGAAGGCGGCTCAAGACTGCTCAACACCTACGGAACGGCAGGCGCGATTGACGAAACCCTCAGAACTTCGATCGCGGACTTCCTTAAGGCCGAAGGCTATGAAGAAGTAGACAGCCGCGCCGCGGCCCAAATAATTTTCCGCCCCCTCTGGAGCGTTTCAATGAAAGAAAATCCGCTCAACGACTACATCAGCGACGCCAAAATCAGGGTGGACTCCGGCGAATATTACGCAACCCTCGAAATACAGGCAATCCTCCCAAACAGCGACTACATCTGGGCGTGGCGCGGCTTCTCCCCCATAGAAATGACCGCCAAGAACACCACAGACAGCGTCATCCGCGAACAGGTCCGCTGGTGCCTCGAAAAATTCCCCCCGGAAAAGAACCCCTCCCGCATGCAGCAGATGAAAGCAGAAAAACAGGAGCAGCAAAACGCCGAGGACCAAGCCAACCCCTACCAGGAAGTCCTTATCAAAGATCGCGCCAACCAGGAAGCCGCCGCCCTGCAAGAATAACAGGGTTTCATATAATTAAAAAAAGAGAGATGATCTTCATCTCTCTTTTTTTGTTATGTATGCGGGGCTCATAGCCGCCCCGCGCCCCGCCTAGCAGGCACGCCTGCACCTCGGAACTATCGTTCCTCCTTGACGTCGTTTGTTTTGAATCTTCCGCTATTGCTAACGCAATGGCTGAATTATTTGCAGCTGGGGCGTCTGTTTATTTGCATACAGCGAGAAACGCGAACTTACTACGGTAGCTTCACCGTTTATCGGTGTGCAATGCACACACGATAAACGGCGCATCATGTTCGGAGCGCGGGTGCGCTCCTTAGTGGGATTTGCTGGCTGTCTTAAGTTGGCGGGCGAAGCGCCGGTTCCACCATGGTTGCCATTGCTTAAACGAACTTATTGTGTTTTTGGTTTGGCAAAGTGTTTGGGCTTATACGAACTGAATTTGATTATGCCTCCCTCAATAGCCATGCGAAAGAACGCCAGTGAATGAGCAGGTGATTAAACCGCTTAACAAGCAAAGTGATTAGGAAATCCACTTCATAGACTCGCGTAAAGACCGCCCCGAGGCTTTATTGTAAAACTATATGCATGCATATAGTTTTAGCCTGCCCGGGTATAATGGGGGAAGGCGGAAGAATTTGCGTAGCAAATCCGCCTGTTGGGGCGTAGCCCCACTATGCCCGGCGAGGCTCTCGTCCGGCAATAAAGACTTGTAGCTGCGAGACAGGCCGCATTTCATCGTTTTTTCTTATAAAAGAAAATATGAAATACAAACAAATCAGCCCATTGCTGTAAGCAATAGGCGAAAGATTCAGAAACACACAACGTTACTATGCCATGGCGCAGCTTGCGCCTAGCGGGGGTTTAAGGGGGCAGCAATGCGCCCCCTTTATTAAAAAAACGGTATGGGGCGGCAATTCAAGCCGGAGGCGCGAATGAGATGTGAGCTTGCGAGCAGACCCCGTAGGGGCGAGACGGTGCGAAGCACGCGAGTCAATGAGCCCCGCTTTTAAATAGCGGTACAAAAAAAAGCGCTTCTTACGAAGCGCTTTTTGTAAAAGCTGGACGCGGGTTACTTGTCCTGTGCCGCGATGAGCTCGGCGATTTGGACGGCGTTGAGGGCGGCGCCCTTCCAGAGCTGGTCGCCGGACACCCAGAACGCGAGGCCGTTGTCGAAGACGGAGTCGATTCTGATTCTGCCAACGCCGCACTTTTCCTTGCCCTGATAGAAGAGTGGCATGGGGTACTTCTTGTTGGCAACGTCGTCGTTGAGCTCGGCGCCGGGGAAGGACGCGATTGCTTCGCGGGCCTTTTCTACGGATACGGGCTTTTCGAATTCCGCGTTGATGGAGACGCTGTGGGCGCGCATGACGGGGACGCGCACGCAGGTGGTGGCGTTCTGCAGGTTGGGCAGGCTCATTATCTTGCGGGTTTCGTTGAGCATCTTCATCTCTTCCTTGGTGTAGCCGTTGTCGAGGAACACGTCTACATGGGGAATAACGTTGTAAGCGATCTGGTACGGATAGACCTTGGGCTGGATATTTGCGTCTTCGCCCTTGGCTATCATGCCTATCTGGTCGCTGAGCTCCTGCATGGCGGCGACGCCGGTGCCTGACACGGCCTGATAGGTGGACGCGAAGAAGCGCTTCAGGCCGAAAGCCTTATGAAGCGGGCAAAGCGCCATCAGCGAAATCGCGGTGGTGCAGTTCGGGTTCGCGATGATGTTCTTGTGGCCCTTGACTGCGTCGGGGTTGACTTCCGGCACGACGAGGGGCACTTCGGGGTCCATGCGGAACGCCGAACTGTTGTCGATGGCTATGCAGCCGCGCTTTGCGGCTTCGGGCACGAGGGCCTGCGAGACGCTGCCGCCGGCCGAGAAAATGGCGATATCCAGCTTCTCAAAGCTTTCGGGCGTGGCCTCCTCAACGGTAAATGTTTTGCCGTTTGCGGAAATTTTCTTGCCCGCGGAACGGGAAGATGCCAAAAGGGTCAAAGATTCCATCGGGAAGCTCCTCGCGAAGAGAAGGTCGATGAGTTCTTGACCGACCGCGCCGGTGGCGCCTACTATGCCTACTTTGTACTTCTTATTCATGGATATTATTCTGAGAAAAATTCTGCAAGCCTGTGGTGATTTAAAAACAAAGCCCACGAAATATCTTTTATTTGCGTCAATTTGCGAGCAAAAACTTTACCTTTTTGAAGAAAACGCGCTTTTGGAGGTTTTCGAAATCTCGACCTCGCGCAAGCCCCCAAGCTGCGTCGAAAACTCGGAGGGCACCCCTACGGGCCTGCACATGATAGACGGGAAAATCGGCGCGGACGCCCCCATAAACACGGTGTTCCGGGGACGTGCCGCGCAGGGGCTGGTTTCGGAGCAGACTGCGGAAGAGCAGAAGAAAAACCTGATAACCACGCGGATTATGCGCCTGCGCGGGCTCGAGGAAGGCAAAAACGCGGGCCACGGCCGCGACACTTTCAACCGCTACGTGTACATACACGGCACGAATCAGGAAGACAAAATAGGAACCCCGAACAGCCACGGGTGTCTATTATTGCGTAACGGCGATGTCGCCCGGCTTTTTGATATTGTCAGCGACGGTTCGCTCATTCTAATATCGGAAGATTAAAAATGCAGAGCGTACTGATAGTTGACGACGAAAGGAACACGCGCGAGGGGCTCTCCAAGGTCCTCGGCGACTCCTTCGACGTGTTCGCGGCAGCCAACGCCGACGACGCCATACGCATGCTCGACGCCGAGCACTTCGACGCCGTAATCACCGACCTTCGCATGTCGGGAAAATCCGGCATGAGCGTCATAGATAAGGCAATATCCCTGCCCTCGCGCCCCGTGTGCATAATGCTAACGGCCTACGGCAATGTCGAAATGGCGGTGGAAGCCATGAAGCGCGGCGCGACCGACTTCATCTCGAAGCCGATAGACGTGGACAAGCTTGAAAAGATTTTAAAGGGCGCGCTCGAAAAAAGAACGGCGGCGGCGGAAAGTTCCGAAAGCGCAAAGCAGGATGCCGCGCCAATGCAGAAACAAAAAAAACGCGCCGAAAACTCCGCGCCCGGGATAATCGCCAAAAGCCCGAAAATGCGCGAAGTAATCGAGCAGGCCGAACAGGTGGCAGCGTCGAAAGCAACCGTCATGCTCACGGGCGAAACCGGCACGGGCAAAGAGCTTATCGCGCGCCTCATCCACGACGCCTCGCCTCGCAAGGACAACCCCTTTCTGCCCGTGCACTGCGCGGCAATACCCGCAAACCTTCTCGAAAGCGAGCTTTTCGGATACGAGCGCGGAGCCTTCACGGGCGCCGTAAGCCGCCGCATAGGACGTTTCGAAGCCGCCGACAAGGGCACAATTTTCCTCGACGAAATCGGCGAAATCGACGCCCCCACGCAAGTAAAGCTACTGCGCTTCCTCGAGACCCACAGCTTCGAGCGCCTCGGCGGCCAGCAGAACATTTCCGTCGACGTACGCGTGGTATGCGCCACAAACAAAAACCTCAGGGAGATGGCCGACAAGGGCGAGTTCCGCGAGGACCTTTTCTACCGCCTCAATGTCGTGGAAATAAAGGTTCCGCCGCTGCGCGAGCACAGCGAGGACATCGTCCCCCTCCTCGACCACTACGTAAATTTCTACGCCGAAGAAAACGGCGTAGAGCCCGTCGCAATCGAGCCCGCCGCCATGAAAATCCTAAAGGAATACAGGTGGCCCGGCAACATCAGGGAGCTTCGCAACTTCTGCGAAAACATCGTAGTGATGCACAAAACACGCACCCTCTCCGCCGCCGACCTCGATCCCAAATTTTCAGAAGCCCCCGCGCCAGTCGCGCTAATCGGTGGCGAGCAGAAAAAGCTCCCCCCCCCTTCCCTCGACAAAAAGGAAAACGAGACCGACCTAATCCGCAAAGCCCTCGAAGCCAGCGGCGGCAACAAAAGCAAAGCCGCAGAACTCCTCGGAATCAGCCGCCGCACCCTCCACCGCAAACTCGCCGAAATGGAATAATGCCGGAAGGACGCTTTCTTTAGAATGAACGGTAAAAAAACAACAAGCGCATTGCGTCCATTATCCGCTCCTTTAAAAGCGGGGCTCATAGCCGCCCCGCACCCCGCCTAGGAAGTGCAGCTTCCATTCCTGATGCTACGCATCGCTATGGATGATAGTTCTTCCCCTGCCTGCCAGCCTATGGTCTGGTGTGGTTTTTCCGCAATTAGAAGCATTGCCGTTCTTGACTCGCACCCCCTAGCGGGGGCCGTTTGTGCTCGCTCGCACGGTAGTGCTCGTCTCGGCACTCGCTTTGCTCGGCTATTTGCCTGCGGCAAATCCACTCACGGCGCCTTCGCGCCGTGAACGCCCTCCGGGCAATTTTGCGAAGCAAAATTGTCGTATTCGCGCCTCCGGCTTGAATTCCTTCGCGCAAAGCGCTCCTCAGAACTTCGGCAACCCTCCGGGCTAAAGTGCTTCAAATTGCGGCAAAAACAAACAGGGCATCGTTTTAAACACGAACACTGTTTGTACCTAGGATCTGATTAACAGAGCGCGCCATCGGGCGCGCGGTATCTTTAGAATATAAGCTAACAAAGGTTCGTTTTAATACCGTTGCGAAGCCTACGAAAACAAAGAGCATAGTGTAAACCGAAAGTATTCACTTTAGCGGCATCGCGCTTACACACTGCAACCATAAGCGCGACAGCGATTATGAAGAGAGAGAAAGGTTTATTCGTAAAAATGCCCTACGGGCATTTTTAGGGCATGTCCGCGCATCAGCGGGCTTGCCCGGCGTATAAACCTTTCTAACGAGACTTGGCTTGTTCGTTATTACTTTCAGTTCGCAACCCTAGGATATCCGCAAATCAGCCATTGCGCTTTGCGCAATGCGGAAGATACGCCGAATACAACGTCACTATGCCACGGCGCAGCTTGCGCCTAGGCGGGCGCGGGGCGGCCATGAGCCCCGCATATCTAAAGCAAAAACGCGCATTCGCGCATAGTATATAAATAAACGCGGCATGCAATAACACACACCGCGTTAAAATCAAATCTCATAAGTTCCGCTTTTACAATGCGTGCCACACCATTGCTGAAGCTCCCAATATGGCGGCGTCGGCCTGCGGGAGTTCGGAGGGCAGAACCTTGATCTTGCCCTTGAAAATGGGCATAAGGTTGTGCTCAAGGGAGGCGCGTGTGGGTTCCAGCAGGAGGTCGCCGCTTTTCACGGGGCCGCCGAAAAGGAAAATCGCGGAGGGGCGCGAGAAGTGGACGAAGTCGGAAAGCGCGCGGCCGAGCAGGTTGCCGGTAACCTTGTAGGTTTCGAGGGCGGGAATGTCGCCTTCCTTGGCGGCGTCTTCGATCACGCGCGCGTCGAGTTCGTCCCACGGCACGTTTGCGATTGTTGACTGCCCGTTGTACTTCGAGACCATCTCGAGGAAAGTGCGCTTGATACCCGTGGCCGAGCAGTATGTTTCGAGGCATCCGCGGCCGCCGCATCCGCAGACGCGCCCGTTGGCGTTGATTTTGACATGGCCAAGCTCGCCGGCGAGGCCGTCCGCGCCGTAGAGCAGCTTGCCGTCCACAATGATGCCGGCGCCGAGCCCGGTGCCGAGAGTTATGACTATGAAGTGGTCGAGGTTCCTGCCGCCGCCGTAAATCTTTTCGCCCATGGCGGCCGCGTTGGCGTCGTTGGTGATGTAAATATGCTTGTAGCCGAGGGCGGTGCGCAGCGTTTCAACCATTGGCGCGGAGTCGCCGAAAGGCAGATTGGGGGCGCAGTCTATGGTGCCCGTGTAGTAGTTGCTGTTGGGCGCGCCTATGCCTATGCCCTGGCACTGGCCGTCGGTCGCGGCGGTCACAAATTCTATGGCGCGCAGAAGCCCCTCGACATACGTGGAGAAACTGCCGTAGTCGGTCGTCTTGAATTCGTGGCGCTTTACGACGCTCCCCTTTTCGTCGACGACGCCGAGTTTTGTGTTCGTGCCGCCTATGTCTATGCCTATCGCGTATTTCATCATTTGGAATAAAGATTAAAAAATATCAGTAGGAGTGTGGGGCGTTTTAAAAAAATCTCAAATTAAAAGTTGCAGATTTTGGGCAAACTGCAATTTTAAAGGAGCTTCTGAATATTAGCAGTTAGGTATTTTTAATTTGTTTTGAGCGAAGTTTTTGCATTCTGCGAGGATGACAATTGATTATCTGACGAAAAAAAGGTGAAAAATGCGCCAAAACAAATTTAAAAGACCGACTGTTTTTATAAAGAAGATTTCAATAACTAATTTTTAGAAGTTTCCTTAAAGCTATGGACGTCGAAATGCTAAGCAGAATCCAGTTCGCCATGACGGCGGGTTTCCACTTTTTATTCCCCCCAATTTCCATAGGCTTCGCGGTCTTTATTGTCATAATAGAGGCGCTATGGCTCAAAACAGGAGATATAAAATATCAGAACGCGGCAAAATTCTTTTTAAAGCTGTTTGGAATGATATTTGCCGTTGGCGTTGTGACAGGAATTGTCATGGTGTTCCAGTTCGGCACAAACTGGCCGATATACTCGGGCTTCGTGGGCGACGTGTTCGGCAGCCCGCTGGCGATAGAGGCGGTGTTCGCGTTCTTCATGGAATCGACGTTCCTCGGCATCGCACTGTTCGGCTGGAACAGGATAGGCAAAAAGGCCCACTTCTTCGCGACCTTCATGGTCATGGTGGGCAGCCATTTGAGCGCCATATGGATCATCGCGGCGAACTCGTTCATGCAGACGCCCGACGGCTTCCAGCTTGAATACACCGACCCCGCCACGGCGCAGGTGATTGTCCTGCCCGAGGGCACGGTGCCGACGGCCGAGCAGATACCCCACACAAAGGCGCGCATCACGAATTTCTGGGAAATGGCGATAAACCATTCCACACTGCACAGGCTCACGCACACTGTCGCGGCTTCGTGGCTGGCGGGCGCGTTCCTCGCGCTCGGCATATGCGGCTATTACATCCTCAAAAAGAGAAAGGACGTGCCGTTCGCGAAACAGAGCGCGAAGGTCGCGCTGATATACGCGGCGGTCGCCGGGCTTGCGGTAACGCTTACCGGTCACGACAGCATGAAGGGCCTGATGAACACACAGCCCGAAAAAATGGCGGCAATGGAGGGGCATTACGAAACCATGAGCGACGCCCCGCTATACCTGTTCGGCTGGGTTGACGAGGAAGAGCGAGAGGTATACGGGGTGAAAGCCAACGGGCTGTTCAGCCTGCTCGCCAGCGGCTCTTTCAGCGCGACAATCACGGGGCTTAACGAACTTCCCTCGGATGAATTTCTGCAAAAGATACAGCCCGGAGCCACGGAGCGGGAAATGGCCGACATGCGCCCGCAGTATTGGGCGCCCATAAACTTCGTGTTCCAAACCTTCCGCGGCATGGTCTACCTAGGCGGGGCAATGGGGCTGTTGATTGCGCTCGGCCTCCTGCTGTGGGTCACGAAAAAGCTTTTCGACACGAACCTGACGCTAACGAGGCTGTTCTGGCTGTCCACGATTCCGTCTGTTCTCCTGCCCCTCATGGCGAGCCAGGTCGGCTGGGCTACTGCGGAAGTCGGACGCCAGCCGTGGATAGTGTGGCATATTTTGAAAACGCAGGATGCGTGCACCACTACGGCGCACGCGGGCGAAATCCTCGCGTCGATACTGATGTTCACAGCGATATTCTCGCTGATAACGCTGGTATTCCTATACGTTTTCTTTAAGAAAATCAAAAAGGGGCCGGCTATAATTTCCGAATCAACCAACGACGCATACTGATAGGGAGCAACTCATGGACATTCTGCAAATTGTTTGGTTTTCGCTTATAGGCGTGCTTCTGGCCGCGTTCTGCGTGACGGGCGGCTTCGACTTCGGCGCGGGCATCACTTTCGGCTTCCTCAAGGAAAGGCGGCAGAGGGAATTCACCATAAACACCATAGCCCCCTTCTGGGACGGCAACCAGGTGTGGCTGATAACCGCGGGCGGCGCGCTGTTCGCGGCATTCCCCAAGGCCTACGCCGACGTCCTTTCGATGATGTACACGCCGGTGATCCTCCTGCTCCTGCTGCTGATTATAAGGGTTGTTGCGATAGAATTCTACGGCACCGAAGACGGCGAAAGGTGGCGCAGCTTCTGGCGGAAAACCCTTTTCGTATCGAGTTTTCTTTCGGTGCTCCTTTTCGGCGTGGCGCTAGGGGCGATATTCAGCGGGGTCCTCTTGGAATACTCGGGAAGCTTTGTTTCCGACTTTCTCAGGCTCTTTACGCCCCTCACAATAGCGGCGGGCCTGCTGACCGTCATGTTTTTCTCGGCCCACGGCGGCATTTTCATGGCGATAAAGGCCAACGGCTCGCAGGACGAATTCACATTCGCGAAAATTGCCCGCACTGCCCTGATAGCTCTCATGGCAGTCTACATTGTCTACATGTTTGTTTTCGTCTATTGCGTAAAAGCCATGTATTTCCCCACGACTTGGATATTCGCGGGGCTCATAGTCTGCTACATACCGCTTAGCATAGGCAGCCGCATGGTAAGGCGCGCGCGCTTCGGCTCGGCCTTCATATGCACAACCGTATTTGCGGCGCTCATCGTTGCAGTACACTGCCTCGCAGCATTCCCCTACATAATCCCCCCGACGGGATCCACGCAGGGCCTCCTTATTTCCGACGCGGCTTCAAGCCCGCTGACCCTCAAAATAATGCTTGGCGTGGCCCTCACGGGCGTTCCGCTTGCGATAGCCTACAACATCTACTCGCATCTGGTTTTCGCCAAGAAAAAGCGCTAGAGCTTTTTCAATTTAAATAGAATGACGACGTTTTTTATAGGGCCTTTTCTGTTTAAATGGCGACAAATTAGATGAAACTTTCAATTCACATAAAACTCCATTTGGCCTGGCAGGTTTGCGCGCATAACAAGGCTTGCGAAGCCTCAAAAGCGGAGATAGCACTGGATAGTGCATTCTTTGGTTTCGGGGCAAAGCAAACGCAGATAGGCGCCAAAATTGTTTGCCAAATGTCGCCATTTAAACAGAAAATGCCCCTGGGTACAAAAAAAGTGCGCCGAGCCTTTGGGGGGATATTTCGCTCGGCGCACCGTACTATACAAACTACAAAACCATTTCTTTTGTGTACTGTTTAAGACGACCTCACATGCGCTTTCGTTCAAAAAATTGTAAAAGTTTTTTAAAAGTTTTCATTTTTCACACAAGAGACTTTATTTCAGCGACTTAACAGACATAAAAAACGCAGGATCACAAAATTTTTCCCATTTTGAAAGAAAATTATTAGAAAAATGTCAAAAATCCGCACAGGAATACTGGGAGGCAGCTTCGATCCCGTCCACAACGCCCATCTGGAGCTGGCCAAAGCCGCCCTGGAAGGCGCGGGGCTCGAAGAAATCTTCTTCATTCCCGCCAAGCAGGCCCCTCTGCGCGACTCTCCCGTGAGCGCCCCCGACGCCGACAGGCTCGCAATGCTGCGGCTCGCACTCAAAAAATTCCACGCCCCGCACAAAATATCTCTTTTCGAAATGAACCGCGAGGGAATAAGCTATTCCATCGACACCGCCCGGCATCTCGCCGAAAAATACCCGCACAGGGACTTTTTCTGGATAATAGGCTCCGACCACCTCGAAAAGCTAAAGCACTGGAAGGACATCGGCGAACTGGCCCAAATCGTGTCTTTCGTCTGCGCCGCACGCCCCGGCTATGAGGCAAACCCCGCCGACATCCCCCAAAACGTCAGAATTTCATACATAAGCATCCCACCGATGCCCCACAGTTCCACGCAAATACGCGAAAACCTCAAAAACGGCGGCGACGCAAAATTCATGCTCGACGGGGCGGTGCTCGAACATATTATCAAAAACAAATTATATAATACTTAAAATATGGAATCCAAAGCGAAGAAACCTGCAGTAAAAAAAGCGGCAACCAAGAAAACCACGGCCAAAGCCGCCCCCGCAAAGAAAACCGCGGTAAAAAAGACCGCCGTAAAGAAGGCCCCCGCAAAAAAGGCGGCCGCCAAGAAAACGGCGACGAAAAAAGCGCCCGCAAAAAAGTCCGCAAAACCTTTGGATGAAACCCTACAGGCCGTAAAAGCCTGCTGGCAGGCCCTAGACGACAAAAAGGCCGAAAACCTCAAGATCCTCGACGTCCAAGGCCGCTCCCCCATCACAAACTATTTCGTCATCGCCACAGCGACATCCGAACCGCACATGCGCGCCCTCGCCGGAGAGCTCGAAAAGACCCTAAAAGACCTAAACGTCAAATCCGTCGGCCGCGAATACAGCCACGGCAGCGGATGGATGGTCGTGGACGCATTCGACTTCATGGCCCACATCTTCCTCCCCCAACAGCGCGGCATGTACGGCATCGAATCCCTCTGGAAAGACGCCAACGAAATCACATTCTAGAAAAAGGGGCAAACGCCCCTTTTTTTGTGCCGTTTTTTAATGCGGGGCTCATTGACTCGCGTGCTTCGCACCGTCTCGCCCCTACGGGGTCTGCTCGCAAGCTCGCATCTCATTCGCGCCTCCGGCTTGAATTGCCGGGCGAGAGCCTCGCCGGGCATTGTGGGGCTAAAGCCCCAACAGGCGGATTTGCTGCGCAAATTCTTCCGCCTTCCCCCATCTAACCCGGACAGGCTAAAACTATATGCAATGCATATAGTTTTACAATAAAGCCTCGGGGCGGTCTTTTCCCAAGTCTACGAAGCTTATTCACTAATCACTTTGCTTGTTAAGCGGTTTTATTCACCTGCTCATTCACTGGCGTTCATTCGCACTGCTGTTGGGAGGAGCTACAACGAACTCACTTTGCACAACTCAAGCCCACTGCGAAACAAAGAACACTGTCAGTTCGTTCAAACCACATATCGCTTTAGCAAACATGGCGATCGCGCAAGCGTGTCGCCACATGATGCGCCGTTTATCGTATGTGCATTGCACATCGATAAACGGTGAAGCTACCGTAGTAAGTTCGCGTTTCTTTCTGTATGCAAACAAGCAAAAACAACAGCTACGAATAATTCAGCCATTGCGTTAGCAATAGCGGAAGATTCAAAAACAACCAACGTCAATATGCCACGGCGCGGCTCGCGCCTAGGCGGTGGTCTTAGGAGGCGGCTATGAGCCTCCTAATCTATTAGCGGCTAAGCGCCGCGTTCTTTGAGTTTTGAGACTTTCAGCTTGGCGCCGGAGGTGCTGGGCTGGGAGTTTGCGTTGTTGTTTTGTTCGCGGTTGGCGACGCCGCCTGAGGCGGATGCGGTGGTGTCGGGGGTTACGTAGGCGCACAGGAAGTATTCGCCGGCGCCGCGTTTTACGGTAATTTCGATTTTAAGCAGCTCGGCCTTGACGACCATATTTGCGGTGGGGACGGAAATGCCGCTGCGCGATTCCAATTCGGAAATGCTTTCGAGCCATACTTTTCCATTCGAGACGGAGCCGGTCCTGCCCTGAATGGCGTCGTAAAGGGTTTCGTTGTACCTGCGATCGTCGGTTTCCATTACAAGCCTGAGGACTTCCGGCGAGGCGGAGTTGTAGTTTGTCTTGGTGAATTTTTCCAGCGAAAAAATCTGCGTGAAAGTTTTGTAATAGTTGTTGGGCTCTCCGTTCTGGTCGAAGAAGAAGTCGCGCGCCTCCTTTATGAATTTGAGCTCAGTAAATGATTCGAAAAAGCGGTTCGGGGGGAAAGCCTCGTCATAGTCGTAGTCATCGTACTCGGCTCCGTCGAGGCTTTTGGCGTCGTCGGCGTCGCACCAGTCTATAATGCACGCGGCGATTTTCTGGGAATCGATGGACGAAGCGCCCATCTCCTCGAAGATTTTCGCAAGGTCGGCGGCCGTCTTTATGCGCAGCGGGAGTTTTCCGCTTTCGTCGGTTATTTTCACGACAGCTTCGCTTCCGTTGGGCAGCTTAATCCTGCCGTCGGCGAAAGGCGCGCCCCATCCCTGCGCTTCGGAATAAAGGCCCTTGTCGATTTCAAGGTATTCCTGCAGAACGGCGATGCTTGCGTTAAGCGCGCTGAGGGCGTCGGTGCGCAAAGTCCTTTCATAGGTTGCCGACGCGCGCGGCTTAAGCTCCGCCATGGAATATTCGACAAGGTACACGGAAAGCACGGACGCCATAAACACAAGCCCCAGCACAAATGCGAGGGCGTTCGAACGTCTGCGGCGTAAAGAGTTCATTGGGCGGAAACTTGCGAGTCCAGATGGGAATTGAAGTAGATGACGCGCTCGGTTTTTCCCGAACCGTCGTCAAACACTATTTTCATGTAGGACGGCATCTTCGTGTTCGTCGTGTTGGTACGGATTTTATTTTCCTCCACCCACTTGGTGGAGTCTTTGTAGAAGTATCCGACTTCCTTTACATACGGCGATATCAGCGTCTTATAAACCGCGGGGTCGGAATGCCTGCTTTCGCTGACAACAAAGCGCCATACGAGCCACAGGGCGTTGTCCTTGAACTCGATCCAGCAGACTTTTGCGGGGGAAAAGCCCGTATGCGACAGGTACAGCGGCTTGTCCTTAGCCTCGCCGAAGCACAGGTAATATTCGCTGGAGTTCATGTTTTCGGGCATGGGTGCAATAAATATGTTTTTGGCCGAACTGAATGCGTAAGTTTCGCCTATGGCGCTGGTGTCGGATATCTCGGAATTGAGAATGCTCGTGCGCAGAAAATTCTCAACGCCGTCGGCGTGCTTTTTAAGGCTCCATCCGCGTTCGAAATACTCAAGGACATTTACCATGTCGAACATAAGCGCCGCGCAGCCAAGCATTACCGTTGCGGAAATGGCAATGGCCAAAACCGCCTCAATTAGCGTGAATGCCTTTTTTGCGCAAACCCTCATTTTTCCGCCTTCCATTTCTGGCGCAAATTGTCCAAGTCGCGCGTCCTGTCGCTGAGAAGGTTATCGCGCGCATTGGATGTTTCATACCAGGCAGCAGGCCGGACGACAAGCATTTGCTCGACATGCTCGCCTTTAAGCTTGCCGCCGGTTATGCTCACCTCCAACAGGAACAGGTCGAGAACTTCTGTGGGGGTTGCCTTTGCGGTAACCCTGTACTTTTCGCCGTCAACGCCCTCCAAGTCGTTGGTGTCCTCCAGAGAGTCGTAGTCAGTCACGGCGAGAATAGTTTGCACAGCCTGGTCTATGACCGCCTCCTCCAGAGCGTTTTTATCCTCTATGTCGAGCGGATAGATGCAGTTATAGCACACCTGCCCGATGACGACCGCGGCTGTCGCGAAAATTGCGAGCGCAAGGATTGCCTCGACAAGCGTAAACGCACGGCGCAGGCCGCCTAAGCGTCGGCCGTGTTTTACAATACATAAACTGTGCGCGTCAGCCGTCATTTTTCCAGGGGCATTCCGCTGAAAGGATCCAGCCTGATTGCCGATATGGTTTCATATCCGCGCCGAACTTCAACATTGACGGGCGTCATAGTGGAATCGGGAGAAATTCTCACGCCGTCCAGCGGCTTGTCGGGAAAATCCACGCGCGACTTGCCTATAAGCTCCGGATAAACCGGCTTGAATACAACTACGACCTCGTTGCGGAAAGAATCCCAGTCGGGCTGCGTTCCGCTTTCCACGGCAAGCCTTGCGGCTTCCGCCATTTGGGGCGTAAGAAAAGTGCGCGCGACAAGCTCGGCGGTTTCGGTGTCGGTAATTTCAAAAAAACCGCGGCTGTCGAATTTGATGGTCATATCGCGCCCGCGCTCCGAAGCGAAAGACCGGGCGGATTTCAAAGCGGAAAACAAAACCTTCTCCGGCGGGCGGCTTCTGAGGGAGCTTTCGCTGAAAAGCCCGGCGCCGACCACAAGCCCCGTCGAAACAACCGCGAGCGCAATCACGAGAATCGCTTCTATGAGCGTAAACCCCCGCCGTTTTTTTGTGCCGGCGACCGGGTCAGAGCCAATCTCGCGGCGCGTCTGCGTCATAATGCTACCAGTTGCCTATGTCGTCGGCGGTGTCGCTTTGTCCGTCCGGGCCCATCGACCAAATATCGTATCCGTTTTTGCTCTTTGTGGCGGGATAGCGGTACTGGTACGGGTTGTTCCAGGGATCGAGCGGAACCTGCGTTATATAGGGTCCCTTCCAGCGGTCGGAAATGCTTTCCGGCGCCTCAAGAAGGGCTTTTACGCCCTCTTCGGTTGTCGGATACCTGCCTACATTGAGCTTGAAGCTCATGAAAGGCGAATTGACCGCGCTTTTTACAAAAGTTTCCGCGATTTTCGTCTGACCGCTCGTCATAGTCGTGTCGATATTGATGACGACGATGAACGCAAGCATGGAAATCATTGCGATTGCCAGCAGAACTTCCATGAGTGTAAACGCGCCGCGGCGCGCCCTTGTTTTATTTGAAATATTCATAGCCTTGCTTTCCGTATTTCTTAAACGGGTCATTCCGTCAAAAGTTTCAAATTTCTTCAATGACGCAGGCGACGTCGTTTTTAAATGAGGGCGTTTTCAGTTTAACCGTGCCTTCTGCGTCGCTTTTCACATTTCCCGATCCGATTTTCTCGCCCGTGCGGGTGTTCCACCACGTGACTTTGTAAGGGGAGTTTTCCTTGAGCCCCGGAACCGAATAGTCGAAGGACCTCTGCTCGAGAAGGCCGCGGTTGTAAAGCTTGTAGCGGCCCACCGTATAAGTGTCCGTGCCTCCGCGCTTGAGCCACAGGAGCCTCCTCTTGGAGGAATCGACAACCGAATACGTTGTCAGGTTGGAAAGGCCGTTGTTCGAGCCAATTCCCTCAAGTTTTATCGTTCCTATTTCAAGGTGCGCGGGGCCTTCGGATTTCAGTTCGAAAAGAACGGTCTGGTCGCCCTGCGCGAGCGGTATTTTGATCGTCTTGTCGAGCGCGATTTTGTTGACGCCGCCGTCGTCGACCGACGTTTTGGCCGCCTTCCCTGAAAATTTTTCGCTCAAAAGGACCTCCTCTTCGGGGTTCTTAATTACAAGCTCAAATTCCTCGTCCTTGGGCATGGCGATCGTGTCGACATAAAGCGAGCATTTGTCGTTGGGAACGTCCTTAACGGTTACCCTCGTTGTGCCGCCCTTGCTCCATATTTGCGGCATGGAATTGGTCAAAAGAGTCGAGTCGCCGTCAAACACGATCACAGCCTCTTCGCTGGAGGGCTCCCGTTCGGGGTTGGTCCTTGAAAAGGCCGGCTGGACCGCAACCGCGTTGTCCGCCGCTCGCGGGGCAGGCTGCAGGACGACGTCCGGCTGCTTGCGACGCAGCGAAATGTCCGTTGCGGCAAGTTTGAACTCCTTTTCGAAGGCGGCCGCATTCCTTACGGCGGCGAGAGCCGCCTCAAGCGAGTCCGCGTTGTTCAAATCGACGAGCGGAAGGAGCGGAGAATTGCTGACAAGCCCAGCCCATACGGCATTGTGCATGCGAATGAAGCTCGGGTCGGCAAAGTCGAAAGCGCCGTCGCGGAAGCCGAAGGCGGAAACGCCCACGGGCTTTTTGTATTTCTGCAGGAAAATCCTGTTATGGAAGTTGACGGACTGGGCATAATCCCTGGAACTTTCCAGGTCAAAGCCCAAGAAGTCGCACGAGTCGGCCCATAAGAAGTCCAGGTCACTGGAAGTTCCCGCCGTAAGCATGACCGGATGAGAAACGTCGCTCGCATTGCGAAGGAACGACACTATATTGTTGAGCCACATTGCGCGGGAGGCAATGTTTCCGAAGTCGAAAGAGTCTATCCTTGAGAAAGGCAGCCACATAAGGAGATCGTCGCGGTTTCCAAATCGCGCGACGGCATAACCTATGCCTTCGTTGTATATCTGCTGGACGGGAAACTGGGCAAAGAAATCCTGCGGAGTTTTAGCGATGCCCGACTTGTAAAAATACGAATTCTTGTAGGCTTCGTCGGTAAACGATGCCGGGCTCGCAAAATCTATGACAGTATAAATGCCGAGCTTTGCGGCCTCGTCCATCACGGCCTCAAGCTTGTTTACGGTGTCCATGTTTATCCAACCGGCCTTGGCAGATTCCGTATCCTCCGCGACAAAAAGGTCGAGGGGGGCCTCAAACGAAATGCGTACGACATTGCCGCCAGCCTCTGAAAGCTTTTTGAGGATTTCCTTCTGCTTTTCCAGGTCCATATCCAGACGCATCACGCCGCCTATACCCCTCATTGTCTGGCCAGACGCATTTTTGAAATGCGAAAAATCCTTCTTGCCCAAAATGAACGCCTTGGGCTGGGCGCCTTTTTCAACCTTGAAGGAACGCTCGTATGAAAGGTGGCTTTTGCCTCCGGCCATCACGCTGAAACTGCACTTGTAGGAGCCGCCTTTTTCAAGCGGAAGGCGCGCGCGCCACACGGACTTTTCCGCATTTCCGCCCGCATAATACATCCTGCAGTTCTCGCTTACGCCATTTCTTTCACCGTTCACGGACATCACCACATTTATGTCCTTGCGGTCGAACGGATTGGCGAAAGGCGCGGAAACGGCGATTTCAGCCTCGAGATACTGCCCCGTCTTCAAATTCTCGTCATTGAGCGCGACAGACAAAATGGCGTCGTCGTCCTTGGGCGCCGGTTCCTCATAAACCCGTTCGACGGGGGCCTCGGCCTGGGGCTCCTCTTTGACGGGCTCAACAACTTCGACGACCTGCTGCCTGGCGGGGGTCTTCTGTTTTTTGTCCTGTTTGCCGCAACCGAAAAGCATTGCCAGCGAAGCCGCGCATAACGCCGTTATAAATAATTTTTTGGATTTCATGGGGGTAATAAAATATTTTGGGGGATGGGAAAATTGGGGGATTAAAGCTCTTCAAGCTTCCTGCAAACCTCGTCGATGAGGAAATCGGGCGTAGAAGCCCCGGCGGTAACGCCGACTGTGTCGAATTTTTTGACGGCCTCGATGTCGAGTTCCTTGACGGTTTCGATATGGAAACACGGAAGGCCCGTGCGGCGCGCCATGATGGCGAGCTTGACGGTGTTGGCGGAATGTTTGCCGCCGATTACGATTATCGCCTGCGCGCCTTTCTCGGCCAGAACGCCGACGTCTTTCTGGCGCTCCTTCGTGGCGCCGCATATGGTGTCGATAACCTTGGCGTCGGGAAAGCGCCTTTTGAAATATTCGGCAAGCTCCCTGTAGTCGTCGGTGAACATGGTTGACTGCGACACCAGGCAGATTTCGCCGGCTATATTCGGAAGCTTGTCCACATCTTCCTTGTTCTTAACGACGAAGCCCTTCTTGCCGGCATATCCGAGCAGCCCTATGACCTCCGGATGGTCGGGATCGCCGAAAATAACGGCGGTAAAGCCCTTGTTGGAGTGCATCTTGATTACGCCGGCTATTTTGCCCACGTCCGGGCATGTGGCGTCTTTGCAGCGCATGCCCAAACTCTTGAGGTATTCGCGCCTCTCGGGGGAAACGCCGTGCGCGCGGAAAACGAGGACACTGTCGTCCTGCGCCCCGTCGATGTCGTCTTCAATCGACTTTTCGCTCTTGTAGTCGCCTATTTCCAAAATGCCGCTGGCGGTCAGCTTTTCCATCATCTGCCTGTTGTGGATAAGGGGGCCGTCAGTGTAAACCCTGCATTTTCCGCCTTCGGTGCAGGTTGTGGCTATGTCTATAGCGCGTTCCACTCCGAAGCAGAATCCCGCACTCTTTGCTCTTATTACTTTCATTTTTTCCAATATGCGCCTTCTTTTCTCTAATAAAAAAGGGCCTTAATCTGCTTGGCAACACTTATTTATGAGGCCAAATTGTTTTATATTTATGATTTTTACGCGTTCGCTTCACCTAAAATTCAGACACGCATGGACATGCCTCAAATTTTCTTGACTTCAAAGCCGTCCTTGCCGTCAAGCACCGACCAGCCCAAAGCCGTCAATTTCTGCCTCAGTTCGTCGGCGAGCGCGAAATTTCTGCTTTTCTTGGCGTCCCAGCGGGCCTGCGCCATTTCCGCGATTTCCGCGGGAATGTCGGCCTGCTTTTCCGTTTGCGCCTCGAACACGTCAATGCCGAGCGCGAACAGGATGGAACCCAAGGCTTTCAAATCCTTCACGCTGCCTTCGCCCAGCTTGCCGAGGGCCGAGAATATCTCGCCCAGCGCACGGGGTATGTTGAGGTCGTCGCACATGGCGTTCCATGCGGGCTCGAAAGCGGTGCCTTCAAAATCTTTTTTGGGCGCAATCAGCTTTTTGAAGTCTTCCTCGCCCATCTTTGCCCTTTCGAGCGCGCCGTCTATCGCCTTGCGCAGCTTCGCAAGCGCGCTTCCGGCGTCGTCCAGACCTTTGAAAGTAAAGTTAAGCTGCTGCCTGTAATGCCCGGAAAGCAGCGCATACCTTATCTGCGCGGGCGTGTAGCCTTTCGCCAGAAGGTCGTCGAGCGTGTAGAGGTTGCCAAGGCTCTTAGACATTTTAGCGCCCTCAACCATCAGGTGCGCGCTGTGGAACCAGTAGCGCACATAGGGCGCGTGGCCAGTCGAGCACTGGCTCTGGGCTATTTCGTTCTCGTGGTGCGGAAAGCACAAGTCTATGCCGCCGCCGTGCAGGTCGAAAGTGTCGCCCAAGTATTCCTTCGACATCGCCGAGCACTCTATATGCCAGCCCGGGCGGCCCTCGCCCCACGGAGCCTGCCAGAAGTTGTCGCCGTCTTCCGGCCGCCTGGCCTTCCAAAGCGCGAAGTCGGAGACGCTCTCGCGCTCGTATTCGTCGGCGTTGTTGGCCTCGCCCGCCGAATTAACAGACTGCGTTGACATGTGCTCCCTGTCGATGCCCGAAAGTTTCCCGTAGTCGTCGAAACTGGCGATTTTAAAGTAGACGCTGCCGTCCTTGGCAACATAGGCGTGGCCGTTTTCAATGAGTTTGCCTATCATCTCTATCTGCTGCCTTATGTGCTCGGTGGCGCGGGGCTCGGCGGTCGGGGCAAGCATGTTGAGCTCCTTGCAGTCCTCGTGGAACTTCTTCTCCCATTTCGCAGTGAACTCTTTCAGCGTGACGCCAAGCTTGCGGCTTTCGCGTATGGTCTTGTCGTCCACGTCGGTGATGTTGCGCACATGCTTTACCTTCAATCCCGCGCATTCGAGGGTCCTTCTGAGCGCGTCCTGGACGATGAAAGTCCTGAAGTTGCCTATGTGCGCCGGCCCGTAAACCGTGGGTCCGCAGCAGTACATCCTGAAGGTGTCCGTCGAGGGCGCAAGTTCCTCCTTTTTCCTCGTAAGCGTGTTGTATATTGCGGGATTCATTTTTGTTGCGATTTTGTCTGAAGAAGCAAATATCAAAGCACAATGAGTGCAAAATTCAAGCTAGATATGAAAAAGAGGCCCCGCCGCCTGCGCAAAGGCGAATCCGTGCTCGGCCTGTGCCAGGAAACGCATGTCAGCCCCTCCGATCTGATCCTCCCCGTGTTCGTCAAGGAAGGCTCCGGCGCCGACGAAATAGAATCCATGCCCGGCGTGTTCCGCCACTCCGAGGACTCCCTTTTAAAGCTCTGCGAAAAGGCGCTATCCAAGGGCGTGCGCGCAATCGCCCCCTTCCCGCTCGTCGACGCTTCCCTCAAAAACGAACGCGCCGACGAATCTTTCAACCCGAAATCAACGGCCAACATGGCCATTAAATCGGTAAAAAAACGCTTTCCCGAAATCACTGTTTTCGCCGACATAGCCCTGGACCCCTACACATCGCACGGCCACGACGGCGTCCTCGACAACACCGGCACATGGCTAATCAACGACGAGACTGTCGAAATTCTCTGCAAGATGGCCCTTTCCGCCGCCGAAGCCGGCGCCGATTTCGTCGCCCCATCCGACATGATGGACGGCCGCATCGGCGCGATACGCTCGCACCTAGACGCCAACGGCCTCGAAGAAACCGGCATCATGGCCTACAGCGCAAAATACGCCTCCGCCCTCTACGGCCCCTTCCGCGACGCCATCGGCTCCGCCCCCAAAGGCGGCCCCAAAAAGTACCTCGACAAGCGCGGCTACCAGCTAAACCCCGCCAACGCCCGCGAGGCACTCCGTGAGGCCGCCCTCGACGAGGAGGAAGGCGCCGACATCCTGATGGTCAAACCCGCCAGCTTCTATCTCGACATAATCTCAAAGCTCAAGTCCGCCTCAAACCTCCCCATAGCCGCCTACCAGGTCTCCGGCGAGTACTCCATGATTCTTGCCGCCGCCCAAAACGGCTGGATTGACCTCGAACGCGCCAAACAGGAATCCCTCCTCGCCATAAAACGCGCCGGTGCCGACATAATCCTAAGCTACTTCGCTGTTTAAGCTAAAGACGGGAACATTGTTCCCGCCTTTTTTTATAATGGGGCTCATAACCTGCTTAGAAATGAGGGGCGCATTGCTGCCCCTCAAACTCCCCGCTAGGCGCAAGCTGCGCCATGGCATAGTGGCGTTGCGTGCTGTTGAATCTTCCGCTATTGCATTCGCAATGGCTGAATTATTTATCTCTCACGTTTCTCTTATAAGAAAAATATGGCAATAAACGACCTATCTCGCGGTCACAAGTCTTTATTGCCGCCTGCCCCCTGTAATTGGGCAGGCTAAAACTATATGCATGCATATAGTTTTACAATAAAGCCTCGGAGCGGTCTTTTGCCGATTCTACGAAGTGTATTCCCTAATCACTTTGCCTGTTAAGCGGTTTTATTCACCTGCTCATTCACTGGCGTTCTTTCGCATTGCTGTTTGGAAGAGCTGCAACTAACTCATTTTGCACAACACAAGCTTGTTGCATAACAAAAAATACAGTCAGTTCGCTTACGCTATATATCGCTTTAGACTGGCGATCGCAATAGCGGTCGCCACATGATGCGCCGTTTATCGCGTGTGCATTGCACTCCGATAAACGGTGAAGCTACCGTAGTAAGTTCGCGTTTCTTTCTGTATGCAAACAAGCAAAAACAACAGCTACGAATAATTCAGCCATTGCGCAAGGCAAAACGCAAGTGCGCTTTATTTATTGCGCAGCTTGCGGGAAGAATAATTTTGCGTAGCAAAATTACCCGGAGGGCGAGAATGAATTTGCGCAGCAAAGAACTGACTATTAAAGGTGCAACCAAGCGAGCGAGTTCAATGCGGAAGATTAAGCAACAACCAACGTCACTATGCCGCGGCGCTGCTAGCGCCTAGGCGGAGGTTTTAGGAGGCGGCTATGAGCCTCCTATCCTATTAGCGCGCTTAAAACAGTTCGCCTTGTTCGGGTTGGGGGATGGATTCTCCGCCGATGAGTTCGGCGAAGCGTTCCTGCCAGTCGTCGATTTTTTTGAGGTAGTAGGCGGCGTCGTAGGGGTCGCTTTCGGGGTCGTAGAGTGAGAGGGGGCGGGCGCGTTTCCAGTCGGGGGCTTTTTTGCCGTCGCCGCGGGTTATGTAGTAGGAGACTTTTTCGCCGACTTCGGGTAGGGGGCGCATAAGGAGGGCGGCCTCCATTGCGGCGCGGCGGCCCTTGCCGGTGGACATTACGTCGCTCTGGTACTGGGCGGGGGACTTGCTTATGTACTCGCCTTTGGCAAGGTCGTAGATGTCGGCCTTGCCGGAGGATATTTCTCCGCGCATGGATTCTATGGCGGCGGGGACTTCGTCGTCGCGTCCTAGGAGCTTGTCGTAAATGAGCGTCTGGGTGAGCTTGCGCAGGAAGGGCTCGGTGGCGCGGTTGCGGAAAGCGGAGCCTTTAAGGATTACGTGGTCGCCGTCGAGGAGCGCGTAATTCTTGGCCTTGTAGCAAAGCATCGCGGAGTATGAGCCGTCATAGTCTAGGTCTATGCCCTCGGGGAGGGCGTGCAGGACTTTCTGGAGAAGGTCTTCGGGCTTTGAAAAATACTCTTCGCTGGAAAGGTAGATGCCGTCGGTGTCGGCCTCTAGGATTTCACACCCCTCTGCCTTGAAGGCTTCCATGAGCTTTACGAGCAGCTCCCTCCCCGTCTTGGTGACTTCGGCGGCAAGAGCGGTGTCGCCGAATATCGCGGTGCCGAGGCCGAGGTAGCCGTAGAAGGAATTTATGAGAATCTTAAAGCTGTTCTGGCGGGCGTTGTACTCTTTGCGCTCGGGTGATCCGGGCTCGGCCTCGCGCGCCATCTTTTTGTACTTCAGGCGGTACTCGCGCAGATGGCGCAGTTCCTTGAGGAAAGTTTTCAGGTAGTCGTTGCGCGGGCACTTGCCCAAAACGAGCATGATGCTGGGGTACAGGGAGGCGACGTCGTAGTGCAGGACATCCTTGAAAACGCCGCTCGCATAGCTTTCGGAAAGTGCGCCCTCGAAATAGTCGCCCTCCTGAGACAGCGGAAGGGCCGCGCGCGCGGCGTAGTATTTTTCCAAAAACACGCTTTCGACTTTCGAGCCGGAGCCGCGCAAAAGGCACTCCTGCAGGGTAAGCGGAAAGTTCTGCACCTGCGCAACGTATGTCGGCAGGAGGTGCGCGGAAAGCGCGGCGGTCTCGCGGAGGTCGTCGGAGAGGTAGGCGCGGAACACCTTGCGGTCGGAAACGAACATATCCTTGATTTCGTCTCCTTTTATGTAGGTGCGCTTTTCGGGCTTGCTGATGCCGAAATGAATGGCGGACTCCTTGAGCGAGTACGAGGGCATTTCGCGCGCGCTGACGTCGTAAAGCTGGACGAGTATGAGCGTATCGACAACCGTCCTGCCGGGAATGTCGCAGCGCGTGTAGGCGAAAGTCCTTTCGGCTATGCTTATGCGGCTTTTCCTGAAGCTCGCGCCCGCGCCGAAGCGCCCCCATTTCATCTGCGACCCCACCTGCTTGCAGCGCTCGGCAATGTACGGAAGGTCGAACTTGAAAATATTGTGGCCTTCTATCAGATCTGGATCCAGCTTAAGTATTTCCTGCTCGAGTGAGTTGAGCAGCTTTTTTTCAGCCTCGTCGGTGAAATCCTCAAGCTCGAGGATTTTCCTGCCGCCGTGCCCGGAAAGGCCCACCGCGATTATTCTGTCGCCCTTTCTTGAAGCCACGGGAAAGCCCTCTTCGGAATGGACTTCTATGTCGAGCTGCAGCCTGCGTACCTGGTCAAAATTCATCTCTTTGAACATGCGCAGGCCGTTGGCCAGCAGGAACTGGTTTTCGACGCTCGTAATGCGCTGTATGGGCAGGCGCTTCTCGCGGTTCTTGAAATACTTTTCCATGTCCCTGGGCGAATGGAAGCGCAGGATGGTGTCCAGCGGCGTGCGCGGCTTCGAGTCTGAAGGCAGGTTGAGGTTTTCGGCGATGAACTCCGCTGGGGTGTCGGCGGCGGCGCGGTTCGTCCACAAAAAAGGCTCGAACCGCGTAGACGCGCAGTAGCGCGCGCCGTCCGCGCCGGCGTGGCAGATGTGCATGTTGCCGTCGGCATCGGCCCAGAGGCCGCATATGGAATCTTTTACGCTGTCAACCATGCGAAAATGCTTGCCCATCGGCTTGATATTTTCAAACTTATTCTATCTTAAGAGAAAAAATGATGAAGAAAGCCAATTTGATAATGCTCGGCGCCCCCGGCAGCGGCAAGGGCACAAGGGCCGCGGCGCTTTGCGAAGTGCTCGGCGTAGAACAGATTTCCACGGGCGACCTTTTCAGGCACAATATAAGCGAAGGCACGGAACTCGGCAAGCTGGCGAAGTCGTACATGGACAAGGGCGAACTCGTGCCCGACGACGTAACCGCCGCGATGCTCGAAGACAGGCTCAAACAGCCCGACACAAAAAAGGGCTTCATCCTCGACGGCTTCCCGCGCACCATCAGGCAGGCGGAAATGCTCGACAAAATGCTTTCCGACCTCGGCGAAAAAATCACCGCAGTCATTTATCTGGACGTTCCGGACGAGGAAATTATCAGGCGCATATCCGGCAGGCGCATCTGCAAAAGCTGCCAGGCCTCCTACCACGTGTCGTTCACCCCGCCCATGCACGAGGGGCGCTGCGACAAGTGCGACTCCGAACTCGTAATCCGCGACGACGACAAACCCGAGACCGTCAAAAAGCGCCTCGAGGTTTTCAAGAGCACCACTTTCCCGCTCGTAAAGTATTACGAGGACAAACACCTGCTGGTAACGATACCGCCGGAACTTTCCAAAGCCGGCGCTGTAGCCGACATGAGAGAGCTCGCCCGCAAACTGAATCTTATATAAGGGCGATGAGAATATTTTTTGTAGGGGACGTAGTAGGAAAACCCGGACGCAAACTTCTTGCTGAGCAGCTTCCGCTTATACGCGAAAGGTTCCGTTTTGATGTGGCCATAGCCAACGGCGAGAACGCCGCGGGCGGCAACGGGCTTACCAAGAACATGGCCGACGAGCTATTTCGCGCCGGCATAGACGCCATAACCATGGGCGACCACGTCTGGGACCAGCGCTGTTTCGAAAACGAAATCGGGTCGATAGAAAAGCTCTGCCGCCCCGCCAATATCCACCCTAGCAACCCCGGCCGCGAATATGTTATAGTCGAAAAAAACGGCGTGAAGCTGGGCGTATTCAACCTGCTGGGTCAAACGCTCGTTAAGATAAAGTCAGACTGCCCCTTTGTCGGCGCGGACAGGGTGCTCGAAGAGCTCTCCCCCAAATGCGACCTCATTTTCCTCGACTTTCACGCCGAGACTTCCTCCGAAAAAATTTCGATGGGCTGGCACCTTGACGGGCGCGTGCACGCGATTGTAGGCACCCACACGCACATCCCCACAAACGACGCGCGCATTTTCCCCAAGGGCTGCGCATTCCTCAGCGACGCCGGCATGACAGGCCCCTGGAACTCCTGCCTCGGCAGAAAGTGGGAGCCCATCCTTCAAAGATTCATAGACGGCCGCCCCCGCGCATTTTCAATGGCCGAAGGCGACAACCGCCTCTGCGGCTGCCTGATAGAAATCGACGAAAAAACCAAGCGCGCGACGCGCGTAGAGCCCTACATCTACCCCGCATTCCCCAACACCACCGCCCTATGGGAACGCGCCCGCGAAGAGGAAAAGCTTGAAGGCTTTGGGAATAGCGCTGAAGAATCGCATATTTGAAGAACCCGTTTTAGGATAGGAGGCTCATAGCCGCCTCCTAAAACCTCCGCCTAGGCGCGAACACCGAGCGAAGGCGAAGGGGAAGTATGGCGGCAGAGCCGCCACCCGGAGGGCGTTCACGGTGCGAAGGCGCCGTGAGTGGATTTGCCAAAGGCAAATAGCCGAGCAAAACGAATGCCGAGACGAGCACTACCGTGCGAGCGAGCACAAACGGCCCCCGTTAGCAGGTGCGAGTCAATGCGCCCCCTAAGATTATCAGCCCCTTATTCCTCCAACAGGGCGGTTTGTTCTTCCCATTCTTTATAGAGGGAGTCGATTTTGGCTTTGAGGTTGTTGTAGTCTTCGGTGGTCGAGGCGCATTCGGCGCCGCGTTTGAAGAAGTCCGGGGAGGACATTTCGGCTTCGATTTGCGCTACGGCGTTTTCGGAGTCGGCTATGTCCTTTTCGATTTTTGAAATGGCCTTTTTAATTTTCGAAAGCTCTTCGCGCTTTTTCGCGGCCTCGGCGCGGCGCTGCCTAGGGTCGTTGGAGTTTTTCTGCAACGCGGAGGAGGACGAGCGCAGTTTTATTTTGCCCTCCCCCTTTATGCGCTCGACATATTCGCTGAGGTTGCCGGGGAAAATCCTGAGGCCGTCGGGGCTCAGCTCTATAACCTTGTCGACAATGGGGTCGAGGAAGGAGCGGTCGTGGCTGACGATGAGGTATGTGCCGCCGTACGCCGCAAGGGCGGCCTGCAGGACGGCCTTTGAGTTCATGTCGAGGTGGTTGGTAGGTTCGTCGAGGATAAGAAAATTGAAATCCTTGAGGAGCATTTTGGCGAGGGCGAGGCGGTTTTTCTCGCCGCCGGAAAGCACGCCCACGCGCTTTTTAACATCGTCGCCCGTAAACAGGAACGAACCGAGAAGGCCGCGCACTTCGGATTTCCTTTCCATGGGCGCAACCTCTACGGCTTCGGTGAGGACGTCGTTTTCCACGTTGAGCTCCTCGGTCTGGTGCTGGGCAAAATAGGACATCGACACGTTGAAGCCCAGGGAGATTTGGCCGGAGTCCTTCGCAAGCTCGCCCGCTATGATTTTCACGAGCGTGCTCTTGCCCGCGCCGTTCACGCCGACAAGCGCGACGCGCTCGCCGCGCTCAATCTGGAAGGATACGTTTTGCAAAACCTTGTGGTCGCCGAAAGCCTTGGAGACGTTTTCGACATCGAGGACGACCTGGCCGCTGCGTGCGGGTTCGGGGAAACGGAAGCTTATCTCGCTCTCGCCCTGCTCCAGCTCTATGCGGTCGACCTTGTCTAGGGCCTTTATGCGGCTCTGCACCTGCGCGGCCTTTGAGCTCTTGTACCTGAAGCGCTCGATGAAACGCTCGGTCTTGTCGATTTTCTTCTGCTGGTTGGCGGCGGCGCGCTCAAGCTGGTGGCGGCGCGCCTCCGATTCCTCGAGAAAGAAGCCGTAATTGCCGGCGTATGAGTCGAGCCTGCCCCGGGTGATGTGGAAGGTTCGGTTCGTGAGCAGGTCCAAAAAAGCCCTGTCGTGGCTGACAATCATAACCGCGCCCCCGTAGCCGCCGAGGTAGTCCTCAAGCCACGCGATGGACTCGATATCCAGGTGGTTCGTGGGTTCGTCGAGCATCAAAAGTGACGGCTCTTTCAGGAGAAGCTTTGCGAGCGCGATACGCATCTGCCAGCCGCCGGAAAATTCGGAGCACGGGCGGCGCATGTCGGACATTTTGAAGCCGAGCCCCTGAAGGACGGTTTCGACGCGCGAGCGAAGTTTGCTCTCCTCGGCGTCCTCAAGCTTGTGAGTAATTTCACCCATGGATTCGAGGGCGTCGGCGTATTCCTGCGAGCCGACGGGCGCGGAGTTCAAAACGGCGTCAACCTCCTTCAAATCTTCGCGCAGCCTTATGACGTTCTCAAAGGCCGATTCCACCTCGTCGAAGAGCGGGCGCGAACCGACAACGAGGGCGTCCTGCGGCAGGTAGCCTATTGTGGAATAGCGCGGCTTGATGATGTCGCCGGAGTCGGCGTGCTCGAGCCCGGCGAGAATTTTGAGCAGGGTGCTCTTGCCCGCGCCGTTGGATCCGACAAGGCCTATCCTGTCGCCCTTGTTTATGACGACATCTATCCCGTCGAGCAGTTTGCGCACGCCGTATGCAAGCCTTATGTCCCTAATTTCTATCATTAGAGCCTTTTCTGTTTAAATGGAGCCATTTGGCAAACAATTTTGGCACCTGCCTGCGTTTGCTTTGCCCCAAAAACGGGGAACGCGCTATCAAGTGCTATCCCTGCTTTTGAAGCCTCGCAAGCCTTGTTATGCGCGCAAACTTGCCAGGCCAAATGGAGTTTTATGTAAATTGAATGTTTCATCTAATTTGTCGCCATTTAAACAGAAAAAGGCTCTAAAAAAATTCAAGAGGCGCATTCTCGGCCTTTGCGCGAAAATATCAAGCCCTTTTGAGCTTCGCCGGACGCAAATGAAAGGATACGTTGCGGAAATAATGAAAACATATATGCAAAGCACGCACTCGCGCGCCTTACACATATCGCACATGCCCTGCATGTGCTCACTTCTTCGGCGGCGCGTCAAAATGCGCCTCAGGAGAGGCTTTGAAAACTATCCGCGACAGAAGCATACTTGAGTACGCGACCAGTGGCGTTACATTTCGAAACGAAGCATCAGGCGTATTTTGTGCTCGCTCGCACAGTAGTGCTCGTTTGTACTCGCATTTTCAGTAGAAAATGTCTCGGCCTAAAGGCTCTTTGCCTTTGGCAAAGCTACTCATGTCGCCTTCGCTCCATGAACGCCCCCATGGGTTTCGGCTTCGCCTCAATACTTCCCCTCGCCTTTCTGGCTTGTGTTGTACTCGCATTTTCTCACGAAAATGTCTCGCCCTCCGGGTGGCGGCTTCGCCGCCATACTCCCCCTCGCCTTCGCTCGGTGTTCACGCGCCAAAGCTATTTCTTGGCGCGCGCCGCACAAGTTTTCATGGCCGCCTTGCGGGTGCGGTTGAGCTCCGAAGTGATGAATTCAAAAGCCTCTTCAACCGTATCCACAATCCTGAAAAGCTTCAGGTCGTTGCGGGTAATTACGTCCGCCTTGACGAGATATTCAAAGTCCACAACCCTGTTCCAGAATTTCTTGCCGAACAGAATCATCGGCAGGTCGTGCTGGGCTTTTCTGGTTTTCACAAGCGTGAGAACTTCGAAAAATTCGTCGAAAGTGCCGGTTCCGCCGGGAAATACTATTACCGCCTTGGCGAAGAACAGCAGCCAGAATTTGCGCATCAGGAAGTAGTTGAAATTTATCCACACGCCGCGGTCGACATATTCGTTCCTGCGCTGTTCGTCGGCGATGAAAATGGTAGCGCCCACGGTTTTGCCGCCCGCCTGATACGCGCCCTTGTTGGCCGACTCCATGAGGCCGGGGCCGCCGCCGGTCATAATATAATACTTTTCCTCTGCGGGGAGGTTGAGCATGTTTGTCCATTCCTGAAGCCTGCGCGCAAGCTCCTGCGAGGCCGTATAGTACTTGGACATTTCAACGGCCATCTTGGCCGCCTCGAGCTTTTCCAGATGCTCCTTGGTCTTGAGCTTCTTCTTTTTGAGCTCCGCGTACTCCGCCTTGGTTTCGGCCTCGGGCCTTACGCGGGCCGAGCCGAAAAAGGTGATGGTGTTCTGGATTTTCTCGCGCTCGAAAATCAGGGCCGGCATTAGAAGATCCCTCTGGATGCGCATGAGGCGCTCGGAGACGTCCGCAAAAGCGCATTCGATTGGCTGGTCGTAGCTGATTTCTACTTCCTCGCGCGGAGGCTTCTGCGGTACTTCTTCGATCTTCTTTCTGGCCATGCTGATGCTGCTTTAAATTATTCCTTGATTATCACTTCGGCGCTTTCAACTTCGACTCCGGCGGCATTGATGTCCTTGGCGGCCTCGGAAAGGTCGTTGAGGACTTCCGAATTCGAGTCGGCCGGAAGGACCGTAGCGGGGATTACGAGCTCCCTAAAGCCGGGGGCGTTCACATAGATGCTGCCCTTGCCTTCGGCGGCGCCCTTCACCGTCACGCTGACGGAATTCTGGCCCGCGGGAACGACAACTTCGTCCATTACGATGGAGCTGGGGATGTTCGTCTTCACGTCTATCGGGAAGCCGCCTTCGGGGGCGGAGAAGCTGATGCTGAAAATCATCGTGGTGATTTCGCCGCCGGCGAGCTCTATCGACGACGGCGAAACGTTCATGTCGGCCGTGTCGACGCGGAACGAGCCGACCCATATGGTGCCGTTCCTGCCGACCACTTCGACGTCGTAGTTTTTGCCGCCTTCAAGCGGGGGGACGATGAAGTTGAGGGTTGTGCGCGAAAGGTATTCGGTATCGGCCTCCACGCCGCCTATGACGATCTTGTCCTCCTTGTCGAAGCCCCTGCCAAGCACCGGAACGACGGAACCCACGGGCCCGCGTTCGTTTTGCATGCTCACGATGTAGCGCGAAACCGGGGCGAGGGTATAAACCGTGCGGCTGGTGATTTCGCGGTCGCGCGAAGTGTCGTTTACGGTGTTGTTAACCTGATACCTGATTACAAAGTAATATTTGGCTTCCGTGCGGCCCTTGGGCATCACGTAGTCGTACTCGTAAAGGCGGTCGCCCTCGACGTTCCTTACCTCGGTCATGGGGATTTCCTGCTCGTCTATCACGATGTAGGGCTTTATGGAGCCCTTGACGACGGCGCCGTCGTTTATGTACGCGCTCATGCTGAGCGTGTATGTGCGCGACGGGTTTTCCGGCACGCGTTCGGGCGTGAGGTTTGTGAGGCTTGAGCAGCCGCTGAGCGCGATGCCTGCGACAAGCGCGATGACGGAGATTATTTTCTTTGCTTTATTCATTTGAGTGAATTATTGCTGTACACTTTAAAGAATGTGATAGTCCATGCAAGCCATTTTCCAGAATTTCGGCATTTATGTGCACGTTCCGTTTTGCGCGAAATCGTGCGGCTACTGTCGTTTTTACAAGCGCGCGCCCGCCGCGGGCGACATGGACGCATACGCGCTTGCCGTTGAAAATGAGCTCGAGTTATTAAGACGCGAAAACGGCGGAAATGTTCCAAGGCCCGACACGATGTTCTGGGGCGGCGGCACTCCGTCGAGCCTTTCCGAAAGGCATATAGAAAGGCTCGCGAAAATTTTGGAGCCCGTTTTGCCGAAAAAGGAATGGACGGTGGAGGTATCCCCGACCGGGCTTTCGGCGGCCAAGCTTTCGCTATTGAATGATGTCGGCGTGACGCGCATATCGATGGGCGTGCAAAGCTTCAGCGAAAAGACGCTTAACACTCTCGGGCGCGCGCATTCGCTAAAGGCCACGATGGACGCGATTGAAAAAATCGACGCGGCGGCCTTCGAAAACTTCTCCATAGACCTGATATTCGGATCCCCCGGGCAGACCATGGACGAATGGGAATTCGACATTAAAAAGGCCGCGTCAATGCCCGTAAACCACATAAGCGCATACTGCCTCGAATTTGAAAGCGGCACGTCCTGCTGCGCGGGGCGCGCGGCGGAATCCGAATATGCCAAGCGCGAGCGCGAAGGCGACTTCCTCGAAACCGCGATGGAACTACTGCCGAGCCTCGGCTTCAAACAGTACGAAATTTCGAACTACTCAAAGCCCGGCGGGGAGTGCCTGCACAACCTTTCCACTTGGAACATGGCCGAATGGATTGGGCTGGGGCCTTCGGCCGCGTCGCAATGGCGCGGCCTGCGCCGCCGCAGCGCGCCCTCATTCGAGGAATGGCAAAAAGGCGTTTTGAACGGCTCCCCCGCATACGAGGACATCGTGGAACTCGACGACGAAGAGATGTTTTCCTCCGCCCTGATTTTCGGATTGAGAATGAACGCGGGCGTGGACATGGCAGAAATCTCCGCGCGCTTCCCAAAGGCCGACGCGGCAAAATACGCCGACACCCTCGAATTTCTGAGAACGCAGGGGCTGCTGGAGTTTCGCGGAAACATTGTGCGACTCACAAAAGAAGGCCGGCTGGTGGCCGATTCCGTGGCGGTCGAGCTGCTATAAAAAAATGCGTCTAAGAAATCTTTTAAAATAAAACTTGCATATTGCGATATAGGGCATAGGGGTATAATCTATATTTATTAAATAGCCATGTGCAGAGACGAAAAAGAAAAAGCGAAAATCACGGCGCGCCTCAAGCGTATTGAGGGACAGGTTCGCGGCGTGACGAACATGATTGAAAACGACCGCGAGTGCATCGAGGTGCTCCGCCAGATATCGTCGATATCGGGAGCGCTCCATGGCGTGTGGGTGCAGGTTGTCGGCGATCACCTCAAGGGGTGCATAACCGACGCCATAAAGCACAAGGACGAAACGCTGGTCGACGAGCTCGTCGAACACCTTAAAAATGTAAAGTGAGGCGCGACATGCACCACGGAGAAGAACACAACTGCTGCGGCAACAAGAAACACGGGCATGAGGAAGCGGCGCACTCATGCGGATGCTCCCTCGAAAAGAAAGAGGCAAAATCATGCTGCTGTTCGGGAGGGCACAACAAAAAGGTTGAGACATGCTGCGGAGGCGGAAAAAAACTTTTGAGCGAGGGAAAAATCCTCTGGATTTCCTTCTTCGCGCTTGTGGCGAGTTTTCTCATAGGGGAATTCGTACAGCCTGCGGGCGTATTGAGGCTTCTGGATTTCGCATGGATTGCCATAATCCTGTGCGGCCTGCCGATAGCCCAAAGCGCGTGGAAAGCCCTGCGCGACGAGCGCAAGGTGAACTCGCCCATGCTTATAACGGTCGCGATGATAGCGACAATATGCCTCGAAGCGGTTTTCGTTTTCACGGGGTCGCACGAAGGCGGCCACGGGCATTCCTACCTTTTCGCGGCGGGCGAAATAGCCTTCCTTATGGCCCTCGGGGAATTCCTCGAAGAGCGCACTGTGGCGAAGTCGCGCGCGGGCATTGAGCGGCTTGTGAGCCTAGCGCCAAAACGCGCCGAACGCAAGGCACCGGACGGAGCATTTGAAGAGATTGACGCCAAAGACATCAAGGTCGGCGACACACTGCTGGTGCGCCCCAACACGATTATCCCCACCGACGGCAGGATAGTCTCTGGCGCTACATCCGTCAACCAGGCCAACATGACGGGCGAATCCGTGCCGATAGACAAGGCCGTTGGCGACGAGGTTCTGGGCGGCACCATGAACGAGTCGGGCGCTATAGAAGTCGAGGCCCTGCGCCCCGAATCGCAGAGCGCGCTGGCGAAACTCATCGAGCTCGTAGAGGAGGCCGAAGGCAAAAAGGCCCCGATAGCACGCATAGCCAACAGGTGGGCTTCTTATATAGTTCCCGCGGCTATAACGCTTTCGATAGTCGTGTTCTTCTTCGCGCGATTTGTGCTGGATACGACTACGACCGACAGCTTCGTGCGCGCCGTAACCATACTCGTCGTGTTCTGCCCCTGCGCCTTCGTGCTGGCAACGCCTACCGCAATCGCGGCGGGGCTGGGCAACGTGTCGAAGCGCGGCATACTGGTAAAAAGCGGCGGCGCGCTGGAAGAGCTGGCGAAAGTCGACGCGGTGGTGTTCGACAAAACCGGAACGCTGACGACCGGCGAAATCGCTGTAAGCTCCTTTGAGACGGACGGCATGGACGGCGACGAGATGCTCTCGCTCGCGGCTTCCGCCGAGGCGTTCTCGGAGCACCCGATAGCGAAAGCCGTTACGGGTTTCGCGCAAAGGAAAAACCTTGAAGCGGCAAAAGCCGAAAACGTCAAGTCGCTGGTGGGGACGGGCGTCGAATGCGATGTCGGCGCGCATAAGGTAAAAGTCGCGCGGGCGAGCGTTTTCGAGGCTGAAATAGCCTATTCCGAAAAGCTGAAAAAATACTACGACGGCGAGAAGTCGAAAACCGTTGTCGGCGTGGAAATTGACGGCAAACTTTCTGGGCTTATTTCGCTTTCCGACACCATCCGCGAAGAGGCGAAACCCGCCATTTCCGCCCTGAAGGAAAAGGGATATTTCACCGCCATGCTCACCGGCGACAACGGCGGCGCGGCGGCGGGCGTGGCCGAAAAGGTAGGGCTCGACAAGGTGTACCACTCGCTGATGCCCGAAGGCAAGCTCGCGAAAATAGCGGAGCTTGAAGGAGAAGGCAAGACGGTCTGCATGGTCGGCGACGGCGTAAACGACGCCCCCGCCCTCGCGAGCGCGAACTGCTCGATAGCGATGGCCGCCCTCGGCAACGACGTTGCGATAGAAACCGCGGACGTCGCCATGATGACGGACGATCTGCGCAAGATTCCCTCGCTGCTGCGCTTTGCCAAGCAGATAATCTTCACTATAAAGTCGAACATGCTGCTGTCGCTCGCAATAAGCTTCGCAGCGATTGCGCTTTCGGCCTACGGGTACCTCGACCCTGTGCTCGGCGCGCTGGTGCACAACGCGTCGTCGGTGCTTGTGGTCACAAATTCGGCGAGACTTTTGAAGACCCGCTGGAAATAAAAATATTGCGCACATGCAAAACGGCCGTCCTAGAAATCGGAACGGCCGTTTTTTTTGGGCAAATCCGCCGCACGGCAGCAATGGGCGTCAGAATATGTCGGCGGGGTTCGCGTTGCGCAGCTTCCTCGTGGCGAGAAGTCCGGCCACCGTGCACATCGAAACAGAGAGAACGAAAACAATCACGAGACTGGAAACGCTCATTTCGGTGGGCATGTTGGCCACCGTCCTCGTAAGGTAATACAAAAGCTCCGCCAAAAGCATGCCGGGTATGAACCCAAGAATGGAAAGGATGAAAGACTCCTGCACTATTATCCAGATGAAAAACTTGTCGCTGAAGCCTATGGCTTTCAGCGTGGCGTATTCCGGAATGTGATCGGAAACGTCGGTATAGAGAATCTGGTAGACTATAACCGCGCCCACGAATATGGCGACCGCCATGGACGCGCCGATAACAAAGCCGATGGGCGTGCGCACCGACCAATAGTCCTTCTCGGCCTGGATGAAATTATTCTTGGTCATGACCTTCACGTCGGTCGGGCAGATTTTTTTTAGCCGCGCCACGACCGCGTCGGCGTCGGCGCCCTCGCGCAATTTTATGACTCCCACGTCGGCCACGCCCGCGGAAGACTGCGGCCAGACCTCCGCAAAGGTCTGCAGGCTCATCATGACGTTTCCGTCGGCGGCGAAAGTGGGGCCTATTTCTATGAGCCCCACGATGTCGGCGCGCTTGCCGCCTATTTCGGTGCGTACATCGCCGTCCGAACGCCCGAAAGCCTTGGCCACATTGCCGTACTGCGAGCGCGAAAGGTCGTCGAACAAAACGTCGCCGTCGCGCTTTAAAAGGTTTTGCTGGCTTTTGATGTCCTCGGGAAGGAACACGTCCTTTGAGGGGTCGAAGGCGATAATGAAGATGTCGCGCTCCTGCCCCGTATCGACGTTCTTAAACGACGACGTGCCGAGCTTTATTATGTTGGTGTCGATGACATCCTCGACGGCCCTAGCCTGGTGCAGGCGTACCTGCGGGAAGCCGCGGCCCACACCGAAATATTCGTAGTTGTCGCCCACCATGACGACTTCGCCGTCAAGGAGAAGAAGGGGGCCGACAACCTGCTTGAAAAGCGCATTCTGCAGTCCCATCTGGAAGAGCATCATGGCGACCGCGAACGTTATGCCCGCAATGGCCACGCCGAATCGCTTGCCCTCGCTCGTAAGCTGCATCCACGCCAGCGGGATGCCCAAGGGCACGAGCTTTTCGTAAAGACTTTTTTTGCGGGCGGCCACCTTGCTATTTAACCAGAATGCGCACGTTTACTTGCGAGCCTATGTAGTTTTTGAACTGCTCAGGCTTGTCGAGGCGGATTTTCGCGATAACCACCTTGAGGTTGGAATAGTCGCTTGGGTCGGTGCTGAACATGCGGTTGGTCTTGACGTAGCCGGAAATCTGCTCGACCTTGCCCATGTGCTTTCCGCCGCCGATGGCGTCGGAGAAAATTTCGGCGGTGTCGCCCACCTTTACTTTCGCGATGTCGCTCACATAAACCTCGGCCTCGACGAACATCGTGCGTGTGTCGGCTATTTCGCATACGCCCTCCATGCCGACGGCCTCGCCGGGATTGACGTTTATTTCCACCACTTCGCCGGAAATGGGCGTGCGCACGAAAAATTCTTCGTAATGCTTTCTGGCCTCTTCCACGCCGGCCTCGTCGGCGGCAATCACGGCCTTTTCATTGGCCTCGACCAAGGGAAGCATTCCCTTTGCCTGCGAAATTTTGCGTGCGAGAGACTCCTGCTCGAATTCCATTTCCTCGCGCTCGCGGCGCGGCGGATCCTTTTCGTCGAGCACCTTGCGGGTCTGGGCGAAAGAGCCCTCCATGTCGGCGATGAGGTTTTTCTGCTGCTGAAGCCTTATGGCGCTCGCGGTTTTTGCGGCGGCAAGCGTCTTTTCAGCGCGGTCGAGGGAGGCCTTGGCCTTTTCAATACCCTGCACTGTGGCGACAACGGAACCGGCCTCGACATACTCGCCCTTTTTCACGGCAACGGCCTCAATGACCGCCTGGCCGTTGGGCGCGGGCGCGGCGAGCTTGGCTATTCTGGCGCCGGGCACGACCCTGCCGATGCACGCGACCGCCTCTTGGCCGTTGGACTGCGCGAATGAGAGCGGCGAAAGCGCCCCCAAAAGCATGACGGAAATAAATTTTTTCATAATCCTTTTGTATTACCAAATTGAAAGACAATTACAATAACAAACAAAAGCCCGCTTTTTTTTACCCCCCTCGCAACAATTTTTTAATTAAAAAGCACTGCCATTTTTATTCCACTCGCACATGCCCCGCATGTGCACACTTCCCCGATACGCGTCAAGTTGCGCCTCAGGCTAGGCTTTGAAGCAGGGCGGCGGCGGGAATTCAAGGCGAAGCCGCGAAAACAACCGAAGGGCGTTTAGATGCGGCCGATGCCGCACCCGAAGGGCGAGAGCAACGAGTCAATAGACAAGCCCGAAGGGTGCGACGGCTAGCGCCAGCGAGTGCGCATCAACGTACTTAAGTACGTGACTGGTGCGGATAATTTTCAAAACGAAGCATCAGGCGTGATTTGACGCGTCTCATTTCTTGGAGAACTTGTCGAACGCGTCTCCAAAAGAGTTCCCGAAAGGGGAGTTGAAACCTCCGCCGCTTTCGCGCCTCGGCTTGAAGCCCCCGCCCTGCTGCGGACGCCTGCCTTGCGTTGCCATGTCTCCCGCCGAGCGTACACGCTTCTGCGGGTTGCTTTTCATGGAAAGCGATATGCGCTTTCTGGGCACGTCCACTTCGAGCACATAAACGCTGACTTTCTGCTGGGGCTTGACAACCTCGGCGGCGTCCTTGACGAAAGTGTCCGAAAGCTCGCTGACATGCACGAGGCCGTCCTGGTGCACGCCGATGTCGACAAATGCGCCGAAAGCCGTGACGTTCGTCACGATTCCGGGCAGGCGCATGCCCTCGTGCAGGTCTTCAATCTTGTGCACGCCTTCGGCAAACTCGAAGATTTCAAATTTTTCGCGCGGGTCGCGGCCGGGCTTGCTTAGCTCCTCCATGATGTCCTTGAGCGTCGGCAGGCCGAGTTCGCCGTCCACGTATTTTTTCAGGTCTATCTTCGAACGCAAAGCGGGCTCGCGCATGAGGGTGGCAACATCGGCGCCCAAGTCGGCCGCCATGCGCTCGACAGTCTCGTAACGCTCAGGGTGGACAGCGGAAGCGTCGAGCGGGTTCTTGCCGTCGCGTATGCGCAGGAAGCCTGCCGCCTGTTCAAAGCCCTTCGCGCCAAGCCCCTTGACCTTCAAAAGCTCCTTGCGCGACTTGAAGGGGCCGTTCTCGTTGCGGTGCGCCACGATGTTCGCGGCGGTCGTGGCGTTCAGGCCGGAAACGTAGGACAAAAGCTGCTTGCTGGCCGTGTTGACCTCCACGCCCACGCTGTTGACGCAGCTCATGACGACGTCGTCGAGCGAGCGCTTGAGCATGGTCTGGTTCACGTCGTGCTGGTACTGCCCCACGCCGATGGACTGCGGGTCTATCTTCACGAGCTCCGCAAGAGGATCCATGAGGCGGCGGCCGATGGAAACCGCACCGCGCACGGTGATGTCCTGGTCGGGAAATTCCTCGCGCGCCACTTCCGAGGCGGAATAGATGGACGCGCCGCTTTCGTTTACCATTATGACGGGAAGCGACGCGGGCAGGCCGAGCTTGCGCACGAACGCCTCGGTCTCGCGGCCGGCGGTGCCGTTGCCGATCGCGATTGCCTCAATTTCAAACTGTTTGCAGAACTTCAGAATCTTTTCGGCGGCCTCCCTCTCCTTGAAGGAACCCTGCTCGGGATACACCACGTCGTTGTGCAGAAGGTCCCCCTGCCTGTTGAGGCACACGACCTTGCAGCCCGTCCTGAAGCCGGGGTCGATGGCGAGCACGTTTCTGTTGCCTAGAGGCGACGCCATGAGAAGCTCGCGCAGGTTGCTTGCGAAAATCTTCACGGCCTCCTCGTCGGCGCGCTTCTTGATTTCGAGGCGCATGTGGGTTTCGCTCGACGACGCGAGCAGGCGCCTGTAGCAGTCTTCGACGGCAAGCGCGACCTGCTTGGCGCAGGGGGAATTTCCCCTGACGAACATTTTTTTGAGTATGGCGATAGCGCCCTCCTCTTCGGGAACGACGCGCATGATTAGGAAGCCCTCCGACTCCCCGCGGCGCACCGCGAGAATCCTGTGCGAGGGGGCGGTTTTGGCGGGCTCGCTCCACTCGAAATAGTCGCGGTACTTGGCGGCCTCGGCCTCCTTGCCCGTTATGAGCTTCGACGACATCACCGAATTGTTCTCAAAATACTCGCGCATGGCTCCGCGCGCCCCGGCATCGTCGTTCACCGCCTCGGCGATGATGTCGCGCGCGCCCGCGAGCGCGGCCTCGACGTCGGCGACCTCCTTTTCGGCATCGACATACTTGGCGGCCTCTTCGGCGAAGTCGGCGTTCTGGTTTTCGAAAATGAAATTGGCAAGGGGCTCCAGCCCCTTCTCCTTCGCGATTGTAGCGCGAGTGCGGCGCTTGGGCTTGAAGGGCTGGTAGATATCCTCAAGGCGCGCGAGGGAGTCTGCGGCGTCGAGGCTCGCAAGAAGCTCGGGAGTGTCGAGCTTGCGCTCTTCAAGCGATTTCTTGATGGCGGCGCGACGGTCGTCCATGGCCTTGAGGCGTTCGAGCTCGTCGCGGATTTTGGCTATCTGCACTTCGTCCAGGGTGCCCGTGGCCTCTTTTCGGTAGCGCGCGATAAAGGGAATCGTCGCGCCCTCCCCGAGCAGCTTTGCGGTCGCCGCCACCTGGGTGACGCCGATGTTTAGTGTCTTTGCCGTTGAAATTAAATGGTCTTCGTTCATGGGAAAAATTTAACGGCAGATAATTTCAAAGAGTTTTTTCTTTGTAAAGTCTCTATGCGTTAAAACGCGCGAAATATCTTGTAATAAGCCAAATAAAGATTAGCATTTTTCCAATCGAAATTTCCATGAAAAACCCGGTTTTAATATGTATGTTCGCGCTGATAGGCGCGTCTTTTGCCGCTTCCGCACAGGACGCGCCAAAAAAGCCCCGCGAGAAAATCGAAATCATCGCGGAAATGCGCGCGGCGATTGAAAAAAGCCAGGGCGTGGAAAGGCATGAAAATATGAAAAGCCTCGCGTTTTACCTTCTGAACGCGGACAGTCCCAACGCGCTGGACAGGGAGGAGGCGAAAAAGCTGCTTAAAAACGCAGCAGACGAGGGATACATACCCGCAATGGCCGACTACGGCATGGGCATGTGGGCGGGCGACATGTCCGGCGGCGGCTCAGAGCGCCACATGTACAACAGAAATATAACGCCCGAAGAGCGCGCGGAAGGCTTCAAATACACAAAAATGTCGGCGGAACGCGGCAACGCCAACGCCATGGCCTTCTTGTACCACATTTATACGACCCCGCCATCGCCCTTGAACAATTACGAGGCCGCCCTCACGGATTATTTCAGCCCGCAAAAGGCCTTCAAGCTTCTGGAAAAAAATCTGGATTCCATGGACGATTTTTACGTTCTGCCATACGCACAGCATCTGATGACCGGCTACGGCTGTGAAAAAGATCCGGCAAAGGCCGCAAACGCGCTAGAAAACGCCAAGCTCAAGTCGGACGATTTTTACCTGCCATACATCAAGGCGCAAATCGACGCGCGGATTTTTTACATATATGAATATATGCTCCGCGACGAAGCAAAGGCCGACGAGGCCGAAAAAAGGCTTGTCGAAAGCTCCAAAGGTCCGCTTGCCGCGGCGACATTTTTGGGCGGCGAGGCGGGTATGGGCTCCGATGTCGTTTTCAACCCAAGAAATCCGAACACCCTGATCCCCGATTACCAAAAGGCGCGCGAATTCTATGAAATCTTGAAAAAGTCGGAAGAATACAAAAACTTTCCACGCGACAAAAACGAACCGCTCACGGACGAGGAAATACGCAATGTATGCATAAAAAAGCAAGGAGCTTGGGACCAGGATTTTTACATCACAAAGCGCCTTGCCGAAGAAAAAATGACTTTCGGCGGCAAGGATGCCAAAGAGACTACCGGGGCCATAACGGAAGACGAACTTGAAGAAACGCTAAAAAAGGCGGATGGCGGAGACGCCGCCGCACAATTCAAAGTGTATGTATTCGGACGCGATGAATGCGCCATAGAAAACACAAGCCCGCCCCTTATGGAACTGATGAATGTTCTCGCGCTGAAATGCCTGTACGACAGCGCGTTCCAATGCTACCGCCCAGCGATGAGGGAGGCCGCAAAAATAACGTCCGCCGAAACCGGCACACAGTCAAAATACCCCATGCCGACCGTACAGTCGGACGCCGCAAAATTCTGGCTTAAAAAGCTTGCGGAAAACTTTCCGGGGGAAGGCTATGAGCAAGGGCTGGAAAAGCTTCTCGAAAAATACCCCGACCCCGGCGTTGATATTTTCTAGGACACACATGGCATCCGCACCATTCCAGCAGTTTTTAAGCCCTACCCGATTTTGCGCTGCATATACACGACGTCGAAATCCCTGCCGGATTCTTGGCCGACGGCGCGGCAGCCTGCCGCATTCCTCAAAGCCGTTTTTGGCGTGAAAACTCAGGATGTCGGGGTTAAGAGACGAAACGCTCGCCAAAATTTGCCGATGCCGGGAGCGCGTTCGATTTAAATGCCGGCAAAACTTGCTAGTCAATAAGACTGTTTGCTCCGCATTTGGGATGACAGTTTCGGATGCATTTCAACGCTTGTGAAACCTTAAAAGACGGAAGCCGCACTGGAAGTTACGCTACGGTTTTTAAGAGCCTTTTCTGTTTAAATGGCGACAAATTAGATGAAACTTTCAACTCACATAAAACTCCATTTGGCATGGCAAGTTTACGCGCATAGCAAGGCTTGCGAAACCTCAAAGGCAGAGATAGCACTGGATAGTGCGTCCCCTGTTTTTGAGGCAAAGCAAACGCGGGTACGCGCTAAAATTGGTTGCCTAATGGCGCCAGGCCCTAGGCGAAACAAACGAAGAAAGGCGCCGAAAATGGCTGTCAAATATCCGCGTTTAAACCGAAGGCGCTCTTGCTTTTTCGCTTCGCCAACGAACGCACCCGGCATGAGCGGAACGGGGCCCTTTTCGCATGCTTCGTGCCTATGAAATAAGTGATTTTCGCAGTCCTGTTGAAAGACGGCGCGGAATGGCACGCGAAGCCCGCGACTTCCCAATTGGTCGCGCAGACGGCCAGCGCGGGAAAATCCCGCGACATTTCCATGAGCTTTCCAAAAAACTGCGCCGGCACGGGGCTGTACAAATACGCCGCAAAGCTGTTTTCCACACAATGGTTGAAAACTTCAACCACGCCCTCGGCATGGCATTCGCGCCGCGGCTCTATTTTGTATTCGTCATTCCGAAAGCCTTACGGCCAGTTTGACGGCGTTTTCAAAGCTTTTGTGCGATGCGATTCCCTTGCCCGCGATTGAAAAGCCCGTGCCGTGGTCGGGGCTCGTGCGGATGAACTTGAGGTTCATGGAAACATTCACGGCTTCGTCAAATTCAACCGCCTTGAGCGGGGCCAGCCCCTGGTCGTGATACATGGCAACGATGCAGTCGAATTCGCCGCGCAGGGTGCGCGCGAACACGGTGTCGGGCGGAAGCGAGCGCGAAAGGTTCGGATATTTGCCGCGCAGGGAGTCCAATATCGGGTCTATGATGTACTTTTCCTCCGCGCCCAAAAGCCCCTCTTCGCCCGCGTGGGGGTTCAGACCGCAGACGGCGATTCTCGGCTTTTCTATGCCGCGGATTTTTCTGGCCAAGGTGTCGGCGGCGGCGACCGCGCGCTTGATTCGTTTTTCATCCACAAAAGAATACACGCTGCGAAGCGGCTCGTGCCACGTTACAAGCGACATCAAGAACTTCTCTCCCGCGAACGCCATAACGGGCGTGCCATGCCATTTGTCGGCAAAAAACTCGGTCTGCCCCGGATAGTCGAAGCCAACCTTGCGCATTTCCGATTTCGAAATCGGGGCCGTCGCAACAGCGCGGTAGCGGCCTTCAAGGCATCCTTTGGCGGCTTCAAGAAGGGCGTCGAAAGCGATTTTGCACCCCTCGTTTGAAGGCTTGCCGGGAACGGCCGCAAACGCGGAGGAATCCACGCAGACCTTTTCAATCGTGTCGGGAAGCGAGTCCAGAAAAGTCTTGTGGGCGATTACCGCCGCGCGCGAATGCATGTCGGGATTGCCGAGCGCCCACGCGCGTATTATCTCGGGGCCGACTCCGGAGGGGTCGCCTATCGTCACCGCTATTTTGTCTGACGCGCCCATGTTATTGCTCGCAGTCTTTGGGGATTAGGTAATGCCTGCCTTCAAGCTCGAAAAACTTTAAAAACCGCGCGCCGGCCTCCGTTTTGGCCTCGCCATTCTGAATGAGCTCAAGCGCGTTTTTGCGCGCGGAGGGCGTTGCGTAAACCTTCGCGTAAAGCGCCTTGACTTCCGAAATTTCACCGCGCGAAAATTTCCTCCTAGTCATGCCTATAACATTGATTCCAGCCATATTGTTGCGGTCGAAAGTGTTCACGAAAGGCGGAACGTCCTTGGAAATTGCGGAATTGCCGCTGAGCATGGCGCCCTCGCCGACGCGCACAAACTGGTGCAGCATCACGCCGCCGCTTACAAACACGTTGCTGTCAATATGCACGTGGCCCGCCGCCGCCGCATAGTTCGCCATTATGATGTTGTCGGCCAAAACGCAGTCGTGGCCGATGTGCGCGCCGGACATCAGAAAGCAGTTTTTGCCCACAACCGTGGCCTTGCCCGGGAAGCTCGCGCGGTGTATCGTGGAGTTCTCGCGAATGACGGTACCGTCTCCGATTTCGGCATAGCTTTCGACGGAAGTGTCGAAAACCAAGTCCTGCGGGTCTCCGGAAATTGTCGTGAACGAGCATATGCGGCAGTTTTTGCCTATGCGCGCCCCCCTGCAAAGGCGGGCGTGCGGCTCTATTTTGCTTCCGTCACCGATTATAACGCCGTCCTCGACTATCGCGTAGGGGCCTATTTCAACGTTTTCGCCTATCTTGGCGGTTTCCGCAATTACTGCTGTGGGGTGTATTTTCATTTTATTTTTCTGATTGCGCCGTCAGGGCGCCGGAATTTTCTTTCGCAGCCTCAAGAAGCAGCCTGCTCCTGTACCTGCGAACATGCACGATTTTAATGAGCGCGGTATAGAGAATGCCCAAAAGCGTGGAAGTGTATGCCGCCATGAGGCTCGCGCTTATGAGGTGAAGCGTGAGCATTATCAGCGACGACGCCGTTCCCGCCAGCCCGGTGTACAGGCACAGGTCGAAAAGGTTCTCGTCGTTTTCAAGCAGCTTGAGCTTGAGCGCGGGCGGAAGCTTCAGCCGCTTTACATTGGCAAGCCTTATCAGGCAGAACATGTAAATAGTGGTCTGCACTACGATGAATGTCGCTATTACGGCAAGCGTTGTTGAATCCGTGGCAAATTTCATTGTGTCTTCTCCCAATGTGTTGATAATTTTGTCAAAAGTAAATGTTATTTCGGGCGGCGGCTCCGCCGTTTCGAATTTCAGCTTGAAGGCGTCCGGCTCGAAAAGGGCGAAAAATGTCAGCCCCACGACCGCGCCTTCCAGCAGGCCGCGCAGCAGCGCGAGCGGCGAATACCACGCGGGTGTGTCGCGTCGGCGTTGGAACATCCTTACAAAGCCGCGTATAAACAGGTAGCCGCCAAAAATCGACAGCAGGACCTTTAGCGCAAGAAGCCCCGTGGGGAAGCGCAAAGCGGCAGGGGCTAAAAACTTTTTCAAGTGGTCGGCATAAAACGCGGCATACCCCGCCGCCCATGAGTCCTTGTAAATCTGCCTGCCCGACTCCAGCAGGAAATCCAGCGATCCTTCGCCGTTTCTGAACGCGAAAAGGAAGTCGTCCCACCTGCGCTCGTCATTGGGGGAAACATAGTTTATGCATGAATCGCAGTCGCCGGACAGAAGCAGGGCGGACGCCAGAAGGTTCTTGCGCTGCGTGCCCTCGGCGGCGGAATAGCGGCGCGAAAACTCGTAGACCTGCCCTAGGGAGTCGAAATGCGCGAACACCGAGCGCAGTGATGTCCAGTCCATGCTGCGCGCGAGTGTAAGAAGCCCGAGACAGTATTTTTCGAAAGCCTCCGTCTTGGCGGCGTCGCCGTCTATGCCGTCGAGCGTCTGGAAGAGGTCGCGCATGAATTTCGGGTTGAAGTCTCCCGACTGCGCGAGCATGGCGCTCGTAAGAATTGCGGCCTCCATCGGCGCCCCGGCGGAAGTGTATGCGGGCGGAAGTATGGAGGTGTTCAAAGAGCGCAGTTTTACCAATCTGTCCACGAGCAGCATGTTGGTCTGCGAAAGGAAGTCGGAGAGTTTTTTGCGGTTTTCCGCGGTAGCAAGGACCTCGTAGACGCTCCCGTAGCTTTTGCCCTGAGGCAGCGTGGAAAGGTAGGCGATGAAGAACGGCTCGTCTCCGCCCGCGGCGCGCCAAGACGGATTTCTGGCATAGACCGCGTCTGCCTGCGCAGAGGCGTTTTCGACATCCCCGGCCGCATCGGCAATCATAAGTGCCGCGGAAACCTTGGAGCCGTCCAGATAGACTTTTTCGAGCGTCTCAATGGAAGCGGTTCCCTTGCCCGCGTGCGCAACGGCGGACTTGTCAACGTCGACAAAGTACGCGGGCACGCCCGCCGCAAAGGCCAGCACAGCCAGCCCTGCAAGCATACGCACAAGCGACGTGAAAAAGGTTGCTATAAAACGCATATGTTTTCCCCGAGCGCGGGCCGCGCGGACATGCGGGCCGCCCATCAATTGTCACGGATAATAGCGTCAGCCGCGCGCCGCAGTCAAGAAATTTGATGGCCTGAGCTTTTTCAGTGGAAATGCACACATATTAACGGGGCATATCCCCGAGCGTCAGCCGTTCTTGCGCGTGGCGGCCTGCAGGCCCTTCGCGATTTCGGGCATGATAAGCCCCTTGCGGGCGTAGATGTCCCTTACCTGCGCGCGCACCATCGGCCGGAAATATTCGAACACCAGCGCGGCGATTATGCATACAATGCCGCTTGTCATCACCATGGCCTCAAGCGATATCAGCTTGGCAAGGTATCCCTGCACGATGCTCCCGACGGGCGGCACGCCGAAAAACGACATGGTGAAAATGCTCATCACGCGCCCGCGCTTCTCGTCGTCGACGAGCGCCTGAAGCATCGTGTTGCATGTCGCGGCCACCGCGATCATACCGAAGCCTATCGGGACGCAAAGCACATAGGCCACGGGAATCGACTTTACGAAAGATATCACCACAAGCCCGCAGCCGAGCATGGAACACGCTATTACAATAACCCTGCCCAACCCTATCACGCTCTTTCTGGCGGCGAGATAAAGCGCGGCCGCAAGCGCGCCTATGCCTATGCAGCTCGTGAGGGTGCCGAGAATTTCGCTGTTGCCGCCCAGCACGCCCTTGGCAAACGCGGGCATGAGAAGCGGAAAAGGCACGCCGAAAAAGCTGAAAACCATAAGCAGCGCGATTATCCCCCTGATCGGAGCTGAATGTAGGACGTACGAAAAGCCCTCGTGAATCTCATGCAGGGTGCCGGTGCTCTTTTTCGTCGGCGTATGCGGTATCCTGATGAAAAACAGCGACGTGAGAATGGCCAGAAACGAAAGCCCGTTTATGTAAAAGCAGACGGCCTCGCCGAAATTTGCGATAAGCACGCCGCCTATGGCGGGGCCTATGAAGCGCGAACCGTTCATGGCGGTGGAATTGAGGGCGATAGCGTTGCTCAAGTCCTGGGCGGGAACGAGCTTGGAGTAGAACGACTGCCTCGCGGGGGCGTCGAAGCTGACGACCGTACCCAATATGAAGCTCAGGGCAAAAATCATTGGTATTGTGACCACGCCGGTAATCACGATCGTTCCCAGAATGAAGCTTATGCACATCATGGTGCCCTGCGTGCACATGAGAATCGTGCGCCTGTCGAACCTGTCTGAGACAACCCCGGTAAACGGAGTGAAAAGCAGCGACGGAATCTGCGAAAGGAACACCGCAACGGAAAGCATGAACACGGAATCGGTCATGTTGTACACAAGCCAGCCCATCGCAACCTGCTGAATCCACGCACCGATGAGAGACACGCCCATGCCCGCGAAATATATGGCGAAGTTGCGGTGCTTTAGCGACTTGAAAATGCCCAATATGGCGAGCGGGTTTCTCGGGATGAGAACCTTTAGGGAACGCGGGCTGTATTTGCCCAGATGCTCGCCGTGTTTTTGGCCCATGTAAAAATCTTTCTCTCTTTTTTAAAGAAACCTCAAGCTATTTTGAATATAAAAAAACTCCGGACATTTCGCCCGGAGTTTTGCAATTTGACGGTTCTTTCGAACCCAATTTATCTTAGAACAAGCCCGAGCTTCTGGTGTACACCGCGTTGTACTTGGTGCCGATGTTCGTCACGTTCGTGAAAGCCTTTGTGATGCCTTCGGCGGCCTTGTCGATGCTGTCGGCTTCGGCGGGCCATTCCTTTTTAAGCTTCACGACGGCGGCCGTCGGGTTCGAGACGAAAGTCGATATGAAGTCGGCCACGTCGCTCTGGCCCTTCTGCATGTTCTGCGCATACAGGCTCTTCTCGATGTCGGTGAACTTTTCCCACGCCTTGATGTACGCCTTGTACGCGTCGACAAAGTCCGCGGGGCAGCCGACGAGGCGCACCGACTGGAGCTTGGCGACGATTTCCGCCGCCGTCTTCGACTTCGAGGTGATGCTCTGGTCTACCGAGTAAACCGCCTCGATGGACATCTGTTCGGGGGAAGCCGGTTCGCTTGAGTTGCAGGCCGCCAAAAGGAGGCAGGCCGTAAGTATTGCTGCTATTTTTTTCATTATTACCTATCTGTTAAATTTTGTCTGTTTTGCAGTTATGTTTTATAAGACAATAATATGATTTGCGAGTTCCAAAAAGTCAATTATATTGGGAACAAAGAATTGCGGGCGAAAAAAAACGCCTCCGGAAAGTTTCGCAGAACAAACAAAGTCAGTTCGCTCAGCCAATGTCTCGCTTTAGGCTCCATGGCGATCGCGCTGGCGTGTCGCCACATGATGCGCCGTTTATCGCGTGCGCATTGCGCACCGATAAACGGTGAAGCTACCGTAGTAAGTTCGCGTTTCATTCTGTATGCAAAACAGCAAAATCAACAGCAATAAAGTATTCAGCCATTGCTTTAGCAATAGCGGAATATTCAAAAAGAAACAAGGTCAAGGAGGAACGTCAGTTCCGAATTCAAGCCGGAGGCGCGAATGAGATGCGAGCTTGCGAGCAGACCCGAAGGGCGAGACGGTTTGCGTTGGCAAACGCGAGTCATATCCAAGCTATGCTTGGCGCGCCTAGGCGGAGGTTTCAAGAGGCGGCTATGAGCCTCCTATCCGTTATTGCGAATAGTCTTTGCGTTTGAGCCAGGATAGGAGGAGCGCCTGTTTTTCGGGTTCGGTCATTTTCCAGTCGTCGCCGAGGGCGCGCATGCGGGCGCTGAGGTTGGCGATGCACAGGGCGCCGAACACGGACAGGTTGAAGCTTTGGGCGAAGCCGAGCATGGGCATTGAGAACTGGAAGTCGGACATTTCGTGGGCGGCGTCGCTTAGGCCCATGAATTCGGTTCCCACGAGCAGGGCTATGGGCCTGTCCACGGGAATGTCGTCGATGCCCATTGCGCCATCGCGCAGGGTGGACGCGACTAGCGAATACCCCTTTTCCTTCAGCGACCGCAGAACCTTGCGCGTATTGGCGTTGGCGGTTTCGCTTACTTTCTGGTCTTTGGGCTCGCCGACGCGGCACAGGCGGGCCTCGGGGGAAGTGTGGTGGAACACGTCCATCCATTTGGACGTGCCCATGTCCACATTTTTGCTCAGGCGCGTTTTGTACTTGTTTTCAATCAGGTGGGCCTCCTGGATTCCGAAAGCGTCGCAGCTGCGCAGCAGCGCGGCGGCGTTGTGCGGCTGGAACACATCCTCGAGGACCACCGTCATGCGGCGCGTCCTGTGCGCGAGGGCGTGCAGCATGCGCGCATAGCGCGTGGGCGTAATCTTTCCGGCAAGCTCGCGTATCTCGTTTTCCATGGTTTGGGACTATCGTGCACACGACCAAGACGTTCCGCAAGCCCTTCTTTTTTGCGTCCGGCATTTTTTTTGAAAACCCGAATAAAATTATTGACCGGGCTTCATGTGAAACTATATTGCAGTCATGCTCAACTATACTAATCTTAGAATGCCGTTATTGTTTTTGTGCGCGTCGGGAACGGCTGTCGCCGACTATGACGGCGGCCGCATTGCAAACTATGACGGAACCTACGAAGGCGTCATCAAGGTTACGGCCGACCCTCTGTCGGGCGGCGCGGTGGATGCGACAATCGCCAACATACACACAGTGCTTGAAGGCGACATCACCGTCAAGACCGACGAATCGAAAGCCACGTCTTCTTCGCTGACCTACGGACACGCCATCAGGACCGCGAACGCGGCCTCAAGCATAACACTGAACACGAACGCCCCCGCCGACATGCTGAATGTGACGGTTAGCGGCCTCGGCGGCAGCGCGGTGCGCGCCGACGCGGGCTACGTGTACATCGACGCGAGCGCGTACACGGGCGAGGGCGCGGGCATACGCTTCCTTTTAAACAACCCCAACATCGCCTCGGAAGACAAAAAAGTCTGGGAGACCGCGGGCTTCCAAGTTTACGGCGGCCATGTCTCGGTAAAGGGCGAAACATACGTCGAGACGCTGACGGAGCGCGGCTACGGCTATTTTATCAGCGCGGGCAGCATAACCGTAAACGGCGATACGGAATTCCTCACAAGGGGCAGCGGCTCGTACGGCATTCGCGCAATGGGCGGCACGATAACGCACAACGGGAATTTGACAATCAAGACGACGGCCACGGCGGCCTCGGGATATCTTTACCACTCCTACGGCATACACGCCAACGGCGGCGCGGCAATAACACTCGACGGGGCGCTCGACATTTCGACCGCCGGCAGCGGGGCGCACGGCGTTTACGCGGCTTCGGGCGGCTCGAACCTCGTGTTCAAGTAGGCGGCTAAAATCCACACAGCCGGAGGCTCGGCCTATGCTATTTACGCTACCGGCGCGGGCTCGAACATAGCGTTCGAATCGGGAGACCTCGACCTGAAGTCGTCGGCAAACTACGCAATTTATGCCGGTACCGGCGGCAAAATCACGCTCAACGGCATCAAGCTGCTCGTGCCCAAATCGACGACTACGGCCGACGCGATGCGCACGCAAGGCGGCACTATCGAGGGCGTTGGCAGATATACTTTCGAAGGGCGCATGACATCCGCGGGAACCAACGGCAAAATAGACCTAAAGATGCAGAACGGCTCCATATACAAGGGGCAGACGGTGATTTCCGGCACGACAGCCAAAATAAACCTGTCGCTGGAAGACGCCTCGGAATGGACGCTCGTGGGAAGCTCCTCCCTTTCAACGCTCGACGCCGACGCGGGCTCTTCGCTCATATTTACCATAAACGGCGCGGCGGATTTCACTAGGATTTCCAAAAGCGAAAGTTTTTCGCTGGACGACGGCGCTATTATGAAAATAGTGCTGGGCGACTACAACCCCGTTGACGGCGACACCTTCAACTTAGTATCGTCGGACTTGTACGACATATCCAAGAACATCGTGTTTGACTTTTCCGAAGCGGAACTTGCCGACGGCCTCTTCTGGGACATTGACGATTTCTTTGAGAACGGCACGATATCGGTGACATCCATTCCCGAGCCCGCCGCAATCGCGGCGGCAATCGGGCTGGCCGCGGCAACCCTCACCTGGCACCGACGCAAACGGTAAAAAGCCAAAGTCCGCAAACCAAATCTCCGACAAAATATCTTCGCTTCGGCACATGCAATGCATGTGCCGACTTTTTTATAGCACTTCAACGCAAAACAAAAGCGAGGAAAATCATAGCGACACAATACCCCATTCAGCTGACAAGACATTTTCAAAAAGCAACAACAAAAGCCACGCTATTTATAGTCCACCGCACATGCAAAGCATGTGCTCACTTTTCGGGGCTTGTCAAAATGCGCCTCAGGCGAGGCTTTGAAATGTAACGACGGTGGGGATTCAAGGCGAAGCCGCGAATAGACAAGCGCAGAGCGCTTGCCCGAAGGGTGCGACGGTTTGCGCAAGCAAACGCGCATCAACGTACTTGAGTACGTGACCAGTGGCGTTACATTTCGAAACGAAGCATCAGGCGTATTTTCACAAGCCCCCTTCGTGGTTGGGCCTGGAACACACGTCGGGATAGGGCTCGGGGGAAAACTTTTTGTCCGCGTTTCCGTTTTCCACCAGATACGCGTCGCACACTTTCATGAGGTCGGCAATTCCGCGCGCGCGCCTCATATGGTAGAGGAACTCGCCCTTTTCGTCCACAGACGCCCCTATGAAATTGATGTATTTTTTAAGACGCGAATCGACGTATTTCATGCGGCGCTTTCCGCTTGCGGCGTGATCGTGGAGCTTTTCTATATAGCCCCTGACGTCGGCGAGCGTAGGCTCGAAAACCGGTCGGCCGTCAAACTTCTCGCGCATCTGCCTGAATATCCACGGGTTTCTGACGGCGTGCCTGCCCGACATCACGCCCGCGCATTTCGTCTCTTCGATAACCTTAAGCGCCTTGTCGGCCGACGATATGTCGCCGTTGGCGATAATGGGAACGGGCGAAATTTTCGCCGCCTGCCTTATCTTGGAATAATCCGGCGCGCCCCTGTAAAGCTGTTTGACCGTGCGCGCGTGGACGGTAATGAAGTCGGGCCTTCCTTCCAGAACGCATTCGAGAAGCTCCTTGAAATTTTCGTCTTCCTCAAAGCCCGTGCGCATTTTCACGCTGAAGCACCCGCCCCACTCGCCGCGCATCACGCGCATTATCGACCTTATCTTGCCGGGATGGCGCAGCAGTCCGCCGCCCACATTTTTTTTGTACACTTTCGGAGCGGGGCACCCGAGGTTCAGGTCGAGCATTTTTATCTGAGGATACATCCTAAGCTCCGCAACGGCGCGCGCGATGTGCGTTTCGTCCTCGCCGATGAACTGGACGCACACCCTTTCGGGATTGTCGAGGGCGGCCTTGAGCACGTCGGGCTCGAACTCGTAAAACTCGTGAATGCGGAAATATTCCGCGATTGCAAAATCTGGCGCGCCGTATCCGCTGACTATGCTAATGAAGCCGGCGTCGGTGATGTCCTGCATGGGCGCAAGAAAAGTCGTCCGGGAATCTTTGGCGAAAGGCGCGCTCATGCGTAAACGTAAGGCATAAGCCTACTCGCCCTTTATCTTTCGGTAGGTTTCGGTGATGTCCTCGACCTTTCCAAGGACGTCATGCGTTACGAACACGGGCGCGCCGCTCCTGAGCGCCACGGATATCGTGTCGCTGGGGCGCGCGTCTATCTCGACAATTTTCTGCGAGACCTCGTTGTCCATCTCCACTATCATCTTCGTGTAGAATGTTCCGTCATCGACATGGTAGATTACGACCTTGCTGACGGAGCAGTCAAGCCCGTCGAGAAGCTGCAGAATAAATTCATGCGTAAAGGGGCGTTCGCCCTTGCGGTTTTCCTTCGCATACTGCAGACTCATGCCGCGCATGCGGTTTATGTGTATTACAAAAATTTTTCCGGCAGCCCTTACAAAGGCCGCGTATCCGTAGGGTGTGGGGCACACGTCCAATATTTCTGCTTCAACAAGATTTTCCATTGGCGGTTAGTTTTTCTTTACTATTTTTCGCATAAAGCGGGGGGCTCCATGACGTTGAAAACAACGGAAAAAATTTTGCTACACAAAATATTGCCCGTCAAGAATTAAGCTTGGGCAATTCCCCCAAAAAAAACTTTCGGTCCGCAGATGCAAACCGAAAGTTTCAAGCATAAAATCCTGTGCGGCGTTATTTCGCCAGCTTGGCGGCGGCCTTGGCAAGCCTGCTCTTGGTGCGTGCAACCTTGTTGGGATGCACGATGCCCTTCTTCACGGCCTTGTCGAGGGCCGATGTCAAGGCGCTTGAAGACGCCTTGAGAGATTCAGCATCCGTGCTAGCGGAAGCGCTCTTTGCCAAAGTCTTGATACGGCTGCGTACTGTGCGGTTGTTGGCGGTGCGCGTAGCTGTTCTGCGGATGTCTTTCTTCGATGATTTGTTATTGGCCATATTAAAAAGTCTCGTATTCCTAAATTTTCAAAGCGGCGTATTCTTAAGGAAGCCCGCCAATTGTCAACGTATTTTTTATAAAAAAGAGCGCAAAGCGGCTTTTGGCCGTCAATACATCTCGCTTAAAAGCTTCTGCAGCTTTTTCTGGAAAGCGACGGTATCGCCATGCGACGGCTTATAGCCTTTGGTTTCGGAGATGAGGGCAAGCTGCCCTTCCCTGTCGAGGCGCCATTCGGCCTTCTGTCCGTCGGAAAATGTCACTTCGCCGAAAGCTAGGGAGTCGGGTCGCTGTATCGGGCTCACTGTAACCTCCACGTTAGAAGAAACGCCGTCATCGGCATCTTCGGCAGAAGAATCGGGGGCGGCTTCCATGCCGAGTATCTCGCGTATCTTGTTCTGTACAGCAGGCATGTCCTTCTGCGGCGGGTTGTATCCTTGGACTGCCGGAATAAGGCCTAGCTGCCCGGACTGGTCGAGCACCCATTCAGCCTTGCCTCCGTCGGAAAAAGTTATTTCTCCGCCAACGACGGCTCCCGGGCGCTGTATAGGGCTTTTGGTGACAACTACTTCGCCTTCGCCGGCGCCCGCGCCTGCGGAAGCGCCGCCATTCTCCGCGTTTTCCTCACTGTCCCTGCCGGGCAGCGGCGCGGTAAGAGCGTCTTCGGGAGCAACATCGCGCACGGGCTCTTTCAGCTGCGCGTCAATGTCGTCGAGCAAAAACCTGACGTCCATATACGTCATGCTTATGCCGAATTCGGATTCAAGTTTTTTCTGAACCTGCGAAACCCCGGCGCCTTCCGACACCCAAGATTTCACGGCCTCCGCCTGGTCGCTTGAAAGTTTCATATATATGCGTTATTCGCCGGGTTCGGCGAGGAACTGGATCCTGCGCGTAATGGTGTTGCCGTGCGCCAGAACCAGCCTGACAAAGGCCTCTTCAGTCAGGGTGCCCATTTTCATAAGGGCGCGCATTTCCTTTGCGCCCTGGTCGGAGAGCATTGTCATCGAAATGTCGACGTGCGAAAGAATTCCGTCCCTGAGCAGGGTCGAGTCCATTTCCTCCTTGTCGCCCGTATCATTATAGCGGTACGCCCTGTCGGCCAAAATATATTTGCCCACAGTTATGTGTTCGCCCGGCGGGATAAAACCCATTTTGTACTTCGGCTGATCGTAGCCTGCCTCCGGGTTCGGATACAAAACGGCAAATGTAACCCTGAAGTCGACGACATTCATGACCAGAAGGTTTTCCGGCGCTATCGCCCAGCTTCCCAGATCCGTCCCCTGCACTTCGATGCCCTCTTCGTTTATAACGGTGCAAGTCTTGTTCCAAAGATTTTCGGAAAGCGCATACCTGTACACGTCGGAGTCCGGGCTTGTCGTATAGCCCTGTATGGTGTTGCCCATTGCCTCCAACGCGGTGGATCTCGGGTCGATTACGGCCCTGTAAAAACCGTAAAATGCATTGTTTTGCGACTCGCCGTCAGCGCCGTCGGCTGAAGCCTCCATAAACGGACTCTTCAATGCCAGCCTGTATTTTATCGCGCAGACACTGCCCGGAATCTGGATAACGTTGGCTTGGTCCTCGGCGATCGCGCCAGAAAGGTTTTCGCGCGTATAGCGTGGGCGAAGGAGGGTCGGCGAATAAAACATGATTTCCGGCGGCCTAAGGGGCACCGCCGACTCGTAATTTTCCCCCGTGAGAAAACCGACGTTTCTGGGATAGTTTACTTCCATCCACGCCCTGCCGTCGAGTTTCACCTTGGCGCTTTCCAAGTCCTCCTTGATAATGGAGGTGACAACTCCAGCGTCAAAATAGGTTTGCAACTGGCCGCTGGCGCGGTTCCACGTGTTCAAAATGCTCGATGTGACGGTGAGCACCGACAGCACGATAAGCGTCATAATGACGCTCGCCGCCATTATTTCGACCAAGGTAAAAGCTTTTCTTTGCGTTTTCATTATCAGCGCATTTTAACTATTATATCTTCGTAAATCCTGCGTTCCTGGTTGGTAGCCTCGTCGCCGGTCCCGGAAATTACGCTTTCCCTCGGGTCAACCATTATTTCGACCTTTATGGGAATATACGCCAGCGCGTAAGACTCGGGAGAGCCGAGGCTGCCGCCGGAATATTCGTTGGGGTCGTCTATCCTTATGCGTTCGCCTTTCAATCCGCTCTGGTAAAGCGAAAGGAGCACGCGGTATATTTCGCCTTCCGAACGCGCTATCTGCTCGGCCGTCGGCGGCTGGCCGCTTCTGCCGGAAATCTCAGACGACTTCGTTATCAGGCTGGAATTGTCGACATCGTCGTAATTCTGGTATTCGTCCCAATAATAAATTACATGCGGGTTCGCCGGATCGTTAACCCAGTTGAACACAGTATTGAAGCTCTGCATTTTAACGGTGGTCTCAATGTCGGCAAGCAGCGAGATTGCCTTGCTCTGGTACCTTATCATCGAGATGCTGTTGGTGATGGCGCCAAGAAGGCCTATCATGGCGGCGATCGAAACCGCTATAACGCCCACCGCAAGCATTACTTCAATAAGCGTGAACGCCTTTTTCTGTTTTTTTGCGAAAGTTCTTTTCATGTTAAAAGTTATCTGCCGCCGAAGGCGTCTTCCATTTCATAGTAGTCGTTAAACGGGATGGTATTCCCGATTCTCCTGATGGCGAAACCCATTTGCGAATACGGGTTGTCCACGACGTAATAGTCGTCGGCGTCGCGGTTGCCCAAGGCCAGCATAACAGTCCCGCCGGGATTCATGGAAAGGCCTTCGGAGGAAAAATGGTACGAATACCAGTCGCCGGTGCCTTCAGTCAGCGTCAGAGGCTCCGTGCTTGGAAAATTCTGGATGCCGACTATGTGGAAAGATCCCGAATAGGTGTTATTGAAGGAGCTTTTAAACAGCGCACTGGAGCTTATATTGCCGGATGTTTTTACATAGCTGGCAAATTCGCTTTCGGGCGGGACGAAAAACACGTTTTTAGGCATTACAAAGCCGTTGTTGAGCGCCACCCAGCCAAGCTCCTTGTCTTCGGTGTCCTTGACCTTGTAGATTACGCCGACCTGGCGCAGCCTGCGCTCCGGGTCTTTGTTGCCCTTGTATATTATCACGCGGGTTTCAGTCTGCTTCTGAAGCGCGGTGGTGCGGGCCTCGTGGAATGCGATCATCATAGACCGGTTAGCCGAGTATATGCCCTGCGACGCGTCGTTCATGTTAAGCATCGAAATGCCCATGGCCAAAATCGCGATAAGCGATATGACCACGAGCATTTCGACAAGCGTAAAGCCTTTTCTAGCCATGCTCATTTTTAATTTTCCCATGTGAAGATATTTTCGGCGGTATAATTAGCCGTCGGCTTTTTGCCGTCCTTTTCAAGAGTGAACACAACGGCCTTGGCGCGAAGCCCGGCCTGCGGGTTCGGAACGATATCTCTTAGCTCTCTCGTGCTCAGACCGTCGGCGGCGTTCGGAAAACCCTGCTTGATGAAGCCGTCGTTGTCGTCGTCAACACACACGTAAATGTTGGGGTTGCCGAAACCGTCGATGACTTTCCACTGTCCGCCGGCCTTGTTCTGTATAAGGTTTCCGCTGTTGAATGTCATGAATTCGCGGGCCTTGCGGTTGTACTCGCGGCGGTCCGAAGCCGAAAGCATCCTGCCTTCGGGGTCTTTGCCCGTTACGGCCTTCACGAAGTTTTCCGAATAGCTGCCGTCGTCGAGGTTCGTGCGTTCGCGCTGCGTCAGAAACTGCGGGAAATATCCGTATTCGTCCTTGTATCTTTCAAGCGCGGTGACCATGCCGGTGAGGAAGGCCTTCGACGTGCTCCTTACAGCGTTTCGCTGCGCGGCGCTTATGGCCGGCATGAGAAGCGCGGCGAGAATGCCGATGATGGATATTACGATTAGAAGTTCAACAAGGGTAAAAGCCTTTTTCTGTTTCATGATTCTTTCCTTTTTTAAATTTATTCGTCGCGGCCCTGGATGATGTTATCGACATTTTCGTCGTTTGACATATAGTCGGGCGTGTCCGGTATTATGCCGGTCGTGTACATTGACATGGAGTCAGTCTCTTTCTGGTCGGGCCCCTTTGAAAGAAGAATGTACGAGGGAGACTTCCACGAGGAAGACATGCCGTCGCCCACAAAGGTTGATGTGTCGTAAAAATACAGGTATGGCTCAAGCCACGGATCCACAAAGTAAACGCCGTTCTTTTCGGGGTCTACATCGCGAAGATATGGGTCGTTGGGGTCGGCCAGCATGATTTTCGTGGTGTCGATGAAGGGCTTTCTCGGTATGCCGAGTTCCGCCATTATGATCTGGTCGTCCTTTATTGTGAGCATCATTTTGCCGGCCATGCATTTGTAAAGCTCGCCGCCGGCGTAAACTTCGCCGCCGGCGGAGCTTATGCGCGGATAGCCTCCGTACTGGCCGTTGAAAGCTTCGAGCCCGGCCGCAATGAGAGCCATGTCCGTCTTGGCGCGCGCGCGGCCCTGAGAATCGCCGACACCGCCAATCATTTGCGTCAATGTAGCCATAAGCAGCGTAAGAAGCGCTATGACTATCAAAATTTCAATTAGGGTAAAAGCTTTTCTGTGACCTGTTGATTTTATGGGGGTAAACAAGTACTTTTTCATCTAAAAAACTGCATAGCCGACATATTGGCAGTTGTCAAAAGTTTTTAAGCGCAAATCACATATTTTTTTTGCACTCGGAGTATATTGCCGCCTTTAAATCGTCGATTCCCTCCTCCGTGAGGCACGAAATCGGGATTATTTCCAAATCGGGGTATTTTTTCTCAAAAGCCTTGAGGTTTTTGACGGCCGCCGGTTCGTCCATCTTGTTGGCGGCCACCAACATGGGCTTTTTAAGCAGGTCCCCGGAGTACAATTCGAGCTCTTTGAGGAGATTCTTGTAGTCGTCCGCCGGCTTGCGGCCGTCAGTTCCGGCCATGTCAATCAGCAGAACAAGCACCTTGCATCGCTCTATATGCCTCAAAAACCGGTGCCCCAACCCCTTGTTTTCGCTCGCCCCGTCAATGAGGCCGGGTATGTCGGCCAAAGTAAGCTTGGCGTACTGCTCGGGATATTCGATGGTTCCCACGTTGACATGCAGAGTCGTGAAAGGATACGACCCCACCTTGGGACGGGCGTTCGTAAGAAGGCGCACAAGCGACGACTTCCCCGCGTTTGGGAAGCCAACCATGCCCGCGTCGGCTATTGTTTTAAGGACGAGCCTGAATTCTCCGGCCTCACCCTCTCCGCCGTAGGTGAACTGGCGCGGGGCGCGGTTTGTGGAGCTTTTGAAATGGATGTTGCCCAGCCCGCCCTTGCCGCCGCGCAGAAGAAGCACACGCTCGCCGTGCCTGAGGACTTCGGCGACCTCCGAGCCGTTTTCGGCGTTGAAAATTATGGTTCCCGGGGGGACGCGCAGCTCGGCGTCCTTGCCGGATTCCCCGGTTTTCTGCCTGCCGGAGCCGTTTGCGCCGGCGCCGGCAAAGAGATTCGGGGTGAAGCTGTACTTTTCGAGGTCAGAGAGGTTTTCGTCGCCGACGGCCCAAATGTCGCCGCCCTTGCCGCCATCGCCGCCGTCCGGGCCGCCAAGCGGGATGAACTTTTCGCGCCTGAAACCGGCGCTTCCCTTGCCGCCGTCCCCCGCCTTTAAATTAACTGTGGCCTCGTCTACAAACATTGATATTCCCGTCTTTCCATGGGGATGCATTCCCCTTTGTTTAATAAGACACGGAATATCGCAAAATTATCCGCAAAGTCAAGAGTCATGCGCAAATGCGCAATTTCGGCGAAGGATTTTGAGGGGGAAATGAAACAACAATAGCGCTTTAACTGTCCATTATTTCCACGCACGGCGGAGGCCGCTTTTCATGCGGGGCGTACGACATATTCCGCACGCCGCAAACATGGGCGGCGCCTTATATTTTCAGGATTTATGCCGCTTTATATGAAACGCGCGCAAAAATTTCGCGCAAGCAACTTTCAAACAGCAAGAACCGCCCGCACGGGCGGTTCGCTTCTTTCAACCGACAATGAAAACCGAAAAACTTCTTAAAACGGGAGAGATGGGGCCGCTTATCGCAAAATACGCGGTTCCGGGGGCCGTCGGCCTGGTTTTCTTCAGCCTGCAGTCGGTAATCGACGGCATAATAGTTGGCAGGCTCATTGGCACTGACGCGCTCGCGGGAGTGAGCATTGCTGCCCCCGCATACGCCGTTTTGACCTCCGCGGCGATAGTGGTGAGCATAGGCACGCAGGCCCAAATGGGCATAAGCCTCGGGCGGCGCGACTACGCCAAGACCAAAAGCGCACTGAAAACGGGGCTTATGGCCGTGGCCGCATTCTCCGCGCTTTTCTGCGCAATAATACTGGCCTTCCCGTCGGCGACGGCAAAAATGCTCGGGGCGGACGGCGCGCTGGAGCCTTACTGCGCCTCGTATATCGAAGGAATGACGCCGTTCGTTGTGCCCGCCGCGTGCTTCTACTTTTTCGACTACGCCCTCAAGGCCCTCGGACGGCCTCGGCTGGCGATGGGCATAATGGTGGGCTCCGTTTTGATGAACGCCGCTCTGAGCGTGCTTTTCGTGGCGGAATTCGGCATGGGCACTTTCGGCGTGGGCGCGGCCACGGGCATCTCGCTTTTGGCCGGAGGCGCGGCGGCGGGCTTCGCCGTGCTGCGAAGGACAAGGCGCGCGAAAAAGTTTCAAGGCAAGACCGGGCGCTTCAGTTTCAGGCTGCTTGGCCGCATACTTTACAACGGCTCCTCAGAAGGGGTTTCTGAAATGGCGATGGGCATAACCCTTTTCCTGTTCAATATAACCCTGCTCAAATACGCGGGCGACGACGGCGTTGCGGCCTTCGCGGTAATCAACTATGTCATATTTCTTGGCACGAGCATAATCCTCGGGGTGTCCGACGGCGTGATACCCGTAATAAGCTTCAATCACGGCGCGGGGCTGTGGGACAGGGTTTGCCTCGCAGCGAAAATCGCGATAAAGAGCAATTTCATAATAGGATGCGTATTTCTCGCGGTTCTGTGGTTCGGCGGCGACGCAATAATATCGCTGTTCCTCGACGGCTCGGAAGGCAAAGTCGCCGAAATCGCGGTCATGGGGGCGAAGATAATGGGCTTCGCGTTCCTGCTCAACGGCTTCAACATACTCAGTTCAAGCCTGTTCACCGCCATAGACAATGCGAAGCTCTCGCTGATAATCGCGTTTTTGCGCGGCTTCGCGTTCATCGCGGCGGGCATCGCGGTGCTGCCGGAATTTTTCGGCGTTGCCGGCATATTCATGACGGTTCCCATCGCGGAACTGCTCACCGCAGCGATAGCAGCAATGCTTCTCAAAAGGGAGGCTTTGAAACGCAGACCGCTCATCGCGGCCTAATCCGCGTTGGGAAAGGTTTGGCCGCGCAACATTATGCCTGCCGCAAAGGTGCGCCACAGGTAGCCTTGCACTCATACGAGAAACCCCTAACAAAAGGCAGGCGGCATGGCGGACAATGCGAAGATAGCATAATAAGCTGCATAGACGCGGACGGGTTTCCCAAGACGAGGACGATGCCCGCCACACGGAAAAGGGACGGAATAAGGGAATTCTGGCTGACGACCAATGCGTCGTCTCAAAAGGTGAAGCGCTTTAAAAGGCCCCCCAAGGCCTGCCTTTATTTTGCGGACAGAAGATTTTTCAGAGGCGTGTGCCCTTCCGGAACTGCCGAAGCGCTTGAAAACATCCGAAGCTAAAAAGCGCATATGGCGCAACGGAGACGAAAAATATTACCCTGCCGACGTCGCAGCCCCCGACTACTGCATGCTGAAATTCACGGCAGCAAAGGGGGCCATTACAGCAGCTACAAGTCGGAAGGTTTTAAAGTGTAAAGCTTCCTCGCCACAAAACATCGTATAAATTCTGTTTTCGCGCGGTGAATCCGGTTTTGGCCGCCGCCGCATTGCGCAATATTGCGGAATTTACAGCAAAAATACAGGCAAAAAGAAAGGTTCACTGTAGTTAAATTAAGGCTTTTGGACGAAAATAGTTAATATTTCACAATAATACATCAAAATATAATTAAGATATTGTTAAGATATTAATATAATATTGCATTGTTTAGGCAGTTATATCGAAATAATACTACTTTACAACTACATTGAAACTACATACACAAACCATGAAGACAATATATAGATTAATGGGGATTTCCTGTGCAATCGCCTATGTTTCGGCGGCAAATATCGCCGCGGCCGACGACATACGCGCCGGGGGAAAGACGGACGGAACGGACTTCAACGGAGACATCGAAGCGCTTTTCAGCGACCTCGACCTCAGCCAAAACTCCGTGCCATACAATTATCTTGTGGGCGGAAATGCCACGACAAACGGCTATACCGGGGCGGTAAACGGCTCCATAAACATGACGCTGAGCAACGTCAACCTCGGCGCAAACGGCTGCATAGTTGGCGGCAACTATTCGTATCCCAACTGGGGAGACGGAATAGAGGGCATCGTCGGCGGGATTTCCGGCGATATCACAATGAATTTGAACAACGTGCAGGCGTATAATGTGTTCGGCGGCAACATGATATCGAGCGTCGTGAAAGAGGCCGACTATTCAAGGCTGCCCCGGGGCGTGGAAAACCTGACGATAAATATCGACGGCGCAGACACGAACATCGCGCGCGCGGTGCGCGGCAGCAACGCCTACAACGGCTATAATGACACGGCCGCGCTGGCCTCCACGGCGATAAAAAACACCGTGATAAACATGAAAAACGGCTATGTGGGAACAATAATGCCCGTCACGGGCGGCTCTTACGCGGGGAACTCGCAGATAAACGTAAGCGGCGGCAAAGTCGGAACGATTATCGGCAGCATAGGCGGTATAATAGGCGGCAACTACGGCATCAGGATTTCCGGCGGAGAAATTGCGGGCGACGTTGTCGGCGGCTTTGAAGCAACGGAAGGCGAGCGCAACTATTCGGCCGTAAAGGGCAATGTGCTGATAACGGTGGGCTCGTCCGCCAACACCGTCAAAATCGGCGGCAACATACTCGCCGGCGGCATGGATTCGGCCACCACGGTTGAAGGCGGCGCCACAGTCGCGTTCGTGGGCAAAGGCGAAAACCTCGACTTCGCGGGGACAGTTTACGGCGCGGGACTGGACGGTTCGAAGGTAAACGGAACGAAGACCGTCGCGTTCGGCAACGGCGAAGAAAACTTCACCGGCAGGTTTGGCGGCGCGCTGGACGGCTTCGACGTGCTCAGCGTCGGCCAGGGCAGCGACGTGCTTCTGTCGCAGTCCGTTTCGGTCGACGTGCTCTCCGTATATTCCGACGCAAAAATCGGCTTTGCCGAAACGCTCGCGCGCGCCGCGCAGGAGCTTGCGTTCAACAGGCTGGAGGTGGTTCTCGCAGACGGCTTCCAGCAGGGCGACAACGTGGACTTCGGCGAAATTTTCGGAGACTCCGTGGCGCTGAGCACCCTAACCGCCGACAGCATAACGGTTAAGGACTCGTCAGGAAACAGGGTCGAGGAATTCAAGGTGTCGACCGATTCCGAAGGCCACATCACGGGCATAACCGACATCGTGGCCGTTCCGGAGCCCTCCATGTTCGCGGCCCTGTTCGGGGTTTTCGCGCTTGCGGCGGCCGCCGCAAGGAGACGCTGATTTCCGGGGGAAACCGCGACAAAAAAAGCCCGCAAATTTTGCGGGCTTTTTTTGCAATTCCAAACAAGGCCGTTAAACATGCGCCTTAAAGCAGCTCGCGCCACGCGGCTATCTGCGCGGCTATCTGCCTGGGCCCCGGCATGCCGATGTTCTCGCGCATCGCGAAAGCACGCTTGAGGTCGAACACGCCGCGCCAAGTTTTGTCGGCCTTCGGGCAAACCGCGAACACGTCGGCGTCGGAAAGTTTGTCAATCGGCGTTTTCGTTTTTTCGGAAAGCGCGACAAGCTCGCCCACCATGTGGTGCGCCTGTCTGAACGGCACGCCGCGCATCACGAAATAGTCGGCGAGGTCGGTTGCGAGCAGGAGCGGGTCGGCCACTGCCGCCGCGCACTTTTCCCTGTTGAACTTCATTTTCGCCGCGCAGGCCGCGAGAACATCCGCGCATATGGCCGACTGCGAGAATGAGTCGAACACCGGGGGCTTGTCTTCCTGCAGGTCGCGGTTGTAGGTAAGCGGCAGGCCCTTGACGAGCACGAAAAGCGAATTGAGATTGGCTATAAGGCGCGCGGATTTTCCGCGCATAAGCTCGAACGCGTCGGGGTTTTTTTTCTGCGGCATGAGCGAAGAGCCCGTCGTGAAAGCATCGGGGAGCGACACGAACGCGAATTCGGAAGTGTTCCATATTATCACGTCCTCGGAGACGCGCGAGAAGTGCACGCCAAGCGTTGCACATGCGAACGCGAACTCGAGAAACACATCGCGGTCGGCGACGGCGTCCATGCTGTTGCCGGTGACGACGGGATCGCCCGACTCCTCGTCGGTGAAACTGAGAAGCTGCGCCGTGACCGTGCGGTCTATGGGGAGCGTCGTACCCGCAATCGCGCCGCTGCCAAGCGGCGAGGCGTTCGCGCCCTCGCGCACAAACTTAAAACGCTCCAAGTCGCGCGCGAACATCTCGACCCACGCGAGAACGTGGTGCGCGACGCTTACGGGCTGGGCGCGCTGCAAATGCGTGTAGCCGGGGATGAAAACGTCCTTGTTGGCGTCGGCCAGATCGACGAGGACGGCCAGAAGCTTCTCGAGCTTTTCAATTATCTGCGAACACGCAAACTTGAAGAAAAGACGCATGTCGGTGGCGACCTGGTCGTTGCGGCTGCGCGCGGTGTGCAGCTTTGCCGCGGCAGGAACCTCTTTGGTCAGCGCCTGCTCGATGTTCATGTGGACGTCTTCGAGAGATTCGCTCCATTCGAATTCGCCCGCCTCTATGCGCTTTAAAATCTTTGCGAGACCCGCGACAATCTGCCTGCATTCGGCCTTCGTGAGGATGCCGACTTCGGCAAGCATCTTTGCGTGCGCGGTAGAGCCTTCGATGTCGAAGCGCGCCAAAAGTTTGTCGAAAGAAACCGACTCGCTGAACCTGAGCATCAAATCGCTGGGCCCTTCGGAAAACCTTCCGCCCCAGCTGGCCTGACTCTTTTTCTGACTCTTTTTCATAGGCGGCAAATTTATACACCGCGCCTCCCATTACAAGCCATAAAGAATATACGCATTTAAAAATAAGAGGAGGAAAATCTAATGTCCAAATCCCATAGGAGCGTCAAATTGACTCGCGGGCTACGCCCCGTTTGTGTTCGCTCGCACGGTAGTGCTCGTCTCGGCACTCGCTCTGCTCGGCTATTTGCCTTTGGCAAATTCACTCACGTCGCCTTCGCTCCGTGAACGCCCTTCGGTTTTTTTGCTTCGCAAAATTTGAACTCGCTCGCTTCGCTGTTCTCGCCCTCCGGGTCTTTGCTGCGCAAAGCTTCCTGCTTCGCAGCCATTCGCCCTTCGGTTGAATTGCGCCTCAGGCAAACCATATTGAAACAAAGCGTCAGGAATCAGTCCAACACATCCAAGCGGCAAAATAGTATGCAAATACAACTTGCCCAGCCATTTCTATCCCAAATTCCAAAAACACACCGGCCCCCCATAGGCGCGTCAAATTGACTCGCGGGCTACGCCCCGTCTCGCCCTTCGGGTCTTTTGCTTCGCAAAATCTCATTCGCCCTTCGGTTGAATTGCGCCTCAGGCGAGGCTTTGAAAATTTTACACGGCAGGAGCGTACTTAAGTACGTGACTGGTGTGTAAAATTTTCGAAACGAAGCATCAGGCGCAATTTCACGCGCCTAGCGTTTGAGGAAGCGGCAGCGGTCCTGCATATAGTCCGCGAAGATGTCCTTGAGCATTTCCGACACCGCGTTTGGGTCCCTGCACTCGCGGTAGTTTTCGTCGTACACGTTCAGGCAGCCCATGTTGTGCGAGCCGTATCCGTACTTTATCACATGTTGCCCGTCTGTGAGGGCGGCCTCGGTCCACGCCGCCATGAGGACATACTTGCGGCCGGAGTCCTCCAGAAGCGACACGCCGTCGGAATAGTCGCCCGCGGGGTTCTTCACGCCTAGCTGCGGGAGGATCGTGGGGACGATGTCGTAATGCGATGTTATGCGCTCAAGCCTGCGTTTGCCCGCGCCCGGAACGTGGCCGGCGAAGAGCGTACGCGTCTGCGGGCCGTCGAACGCGCCGTTATGGCCCATGTGGCCCTTGCCGATACCAAGGTCGCAGAATTCCTGCCCGTGGTCGCCCACTACAAAAAGTATGGTGTTTTCCCACAGGCCCTTTTTCTTCAGCTCCGCGACGGTCTCGCCCACGAGGGAGTCTATGTAGGATATCGAATTGTTCGAACGGTTGCGGATCTTGTCCATCGTCTTCCTGTCGCCAACAAGCCCCTGCGTTATCATGTCGACCTCGTCTATGGGCATTACGGGCAAAGCCCGCTCGAACTCTTTCGGATATCTGTACGGATAGTGCGAGGCCGCCCAGAACGCGACCGTGCAAAAGGGAGCGCCGTCGCTTTCCCTGATGCTTTCCAAAACCCTGTCGGCGGTTATCCTGTCGCGGTCCACAATATCCATCGTTTCGGGAAAGGCGTCTTTTATCTCGTTTTCCTGGAGGTTGACAAAAACGGTGTTCCTGAACTCGGGGAAGTTGAGATTGTTCGACGCAAACACGTTGAGCCTGTAGCCGCGCTCCCTTAGCAGGTCGAAAAGAACTGGCGCCTTGTGTGCGGCGTGAAGATCGTGCCAGTAGGTTGGGTGCAGGCCGTAAAAGACCGTAGCGAAGCCGAAGCGCGTGCAGTTGCCGCCGCTAAAATGGTTTTCGGACGATATGTTTTCCGCGCCCAGTTCGGTTATATTCGGGATGAGTTCCGCCGGAATGTTCGTGTGCGCGCTCTCGATTATCAAAATGACGATATTGGGCCTAGGCGCGGACTCATCAACCTCGATTTTGTTAAGCGGGTAGTTGTCCACGTTTCCGCGCGGCAGCATGACGGGGTCGCCGCTGCGGTCGTCGATCTCGAAGCCGAGGTCGCGCATTAGGGCGTCGGGGGCTATTGCAAGGTAAAAAGGCCCCATGATGGAGCGCACGTTGGTTATCTCCAAATCCCTTTCAACCCATGCGTATGCGAAGGACGACTTTTCAAAGAGGAACACCGCCGCGAAGGCCAGTATGAACGCCGCCTGGAACCTCGTGACGCCGCGCGGCATGGAATCGCGAGACCTCAGCCAGCGCAGAAGCCTGAACATCGCAAAATATATGAATGGCATCGACGCCGCGAGTATGCCCACCCTTATGCCTATGGCCAGCCTCGTGCCGAGCGTTATCTCAACGCTGTCGGAAGTGGCGGGATTAAGCAAAAGGGTCAGAAACATGCCGTCCATGTGGTAGCCGTAGAGGCTGTAGACGTATATGTCTATCCATGCGAAAAGTATTGAAAAGCCAGCCAGCAGGCAGGCGATAAGGGACATAAGGTGCCCGTTTTTTATGAAAAAAGAGAACAGCAAAAAGGTGAGCGCCGAAGGGATGGCCAGTATGTAGTAATGCGTAAAAAACGCTGCCACAAAAAAGCTTTTCGAAAACCATCCCGAGAAATCCTGAACTTCCAAAAGCAGCTGCGACTGCACGAGCGACAGGATGGCGCCCATCGCCGCCCAGAATGCGAAGCTCGCGAATATCTTTTTGCGCAGTGACAGCATTTGGCAGGTTTTTCGAATCTTTAACGGTAAAAGAGCAACAGTGCTTTTGCGGGGGCCATATTGCAAGTTCAAATTTCCCTTGCAAGCCCCGGGCAAAAATAAGCCGGCAGCGGAAATCCGGCGCGCAAGCATTTTCGCGGGGCCAAGGCCGATTTTGCAACTAAGTCATTTTAAGCGCCTTAATATAAGCATAAAAGCCATTCCGCCCAAACGGCCCAAAAAAAGCGCCGGGCTTTCACCCGGCGCAAATTATTCGCATGCGGACAAAAATCAGTCGTCTATGCCGATAACCTTGCCCTCTTTGTCGAACTTGATTTCAAGGCCGTTGCTTATGTCAACCTCGAAGCCGTACGCCTTCTTAGAAACTTTTGTAATTTTCTGGCCCGAGAACTTTTCCGCGACATACTTCTTGGCGAAATCCGGCACGAACATGTCGGCGGCGCCCGCCGCCTTGTTTTCGACGCTCTCCCAGTCCCCGCCTGAATTGAAGTCGAGCTTGGTCCCGTCGGAGAGCCTTACCTCGTATTCCGTGGAAAAGCCCTTGTCGATTTCAATGCCGACAACTTTGGCGTCGGGATAGGCCTTCTTGATAGTTTCAAGGGCCGGAGCCGGAAGTCTGGAGGCGTCGGTGGTGAATTCGTCGTGGTCGGCGTAAGCCGCAACTGCCGAAAATGCGGCAAATGCGGCGACGCCCAAAATTTTTGACAATTTTCCTTTTTTCATATCTTCAGCTTGTTTTGTTCTCAATTAGAAAAACAAATTCCGCAATTGTTCCAAAACAATATGGATATTGCGAAATCTGCGCGCAATCAAGCCGAATTGCACAATGACGCGCCGCATAGAGCCAGACGGCGCCGCGCATATACGGCCTTAAAATTGAAATCGGAACGCGCCTTTAAAAATTTAAGGTTTTTTAAAAAAAACAGGGGAAACCCGGAGAGCTGTAAGCCGGATTCTGTAGTTCCCGAAAGAACCGACATTCATTTATCTGCGCGGCTTTTAAACCGCGCCCCCCTTGCGGGGGTGCGACATACCCGAGACGTTATGGACGAGCAGCCCCGCCTCCTACGTTGTCTTGCACCGAACTGGGTTTACCGTGCCCGCGAAGATTGCTCCCGCGGCGGTGGGCTCTTACCCCGCCTTTTCACCCTTGCCGCTCGCGCGGCGGTTTGTTTTCTGTTGCACTTTCCGTACGGCGCCCTTGCGGACGACGCCCCGCCTTTTCAGACGGAATTCCGCTCTGCGGTGTCCGGACTTTCCTCTCGGCGCAAAGCGCCAAGCGAATGTCCGCTCTCCGAGTTTCCTTAACCCATATCTTCGTCCATAAAGGCCGCGAGTCAAGCCGCAAGCGACAAAAAAAGCGCCCGCATTGAGCGTTTCCAGTTTAAGTGTTTGCAGATAGTGCGCCGACAAACGATTTTACATAAGCCATATTTTGGGACAGTTATTTTGAGAAAGAAACGAGTATTTAAAAGGTCTTGCGGACAGGAGCGCATTGACATGCGTGACTGGTCGCCAGGTCTTTTAAAGCGGAGTTTATACTCAAAAGCGCCTGCCAAAATGCGAACACTTGAACTGGAAACGCTCTAGGACCCCATGCGGCGTTTTTTCCATAAAAGCCGATTAGGACTTGAAGAAGGATTCCACGCCTTCGCAAACGTAATCCAGCTCGTCCAGCGTTATCGAGGAATATATGGGGAGCCTGAGCATCGTCTGCGACAGCTTTTCGGCCACGGGCAGTGAAACGTTTCCCACGCCCAGCTTTTTGGCCATCGGGCACGCGTGCAGCGGCGCATAGTGCGAAAGCGCAGCGATATCCCTGCCCTTCAGGTGCGCCGCAAGCGCCTTCGTCGTTTCGGAGCTTTCGGTCGTGAGGAAAAAGATGTGGGCGTTGTGTTCGCAGTGTTCCGGAACCTTGGCGAGCTTTATAACGCCGCGCTTCTCCAGAGCGGAGAGTCTCGCGTAATATTTGTCCCACGCGGCCACGCGGGCCCGGGTGAGTTCTTTGGAAATTTCAAGCTGCGCGGCGAGAAACGCCGAGACAAGCTCCGAGGGGATGTAGCTGCTGCCGTAGTCCACCCATGTGTACTTGTCTATCTTGCCCTCAATGAACTGGATGCGGTTCGTGCCCTTCTCCCTTATAAAATTTGCCCTCTCTATGAGGGATTCGTCGTTGACCAGCACCGCGCCGCATTCGCCCGCCGTAACATTTTTCGTACCGTGGAAGCTTAACGCGCCGAGGTCGCCAATCGTGCCCAAATGCCTTCCCCTGTAGTAGGCCTCAATGCCCTGCGCGGCGTCTTCCACAACCCGCAGGCCGTGTTTCTTAGCCACAGAGTTGATTGAATCCATCTCGCAGCCGACGCCCGCGTAGTGCACGGGTACAATCAGCTTTGTCCTGTCGGTGACAAGGCTTTCGATTTTCGTTTCGTCGATGTTGAGCGTGTCGGGGTTTATGTCGCAGAACACGGGCTTTGCCCCGCGAAGCACGAAAGAGTTGACGCTGGAAACGAAAGTGTAGGTGGGCACGATGAATTCGTCGCCCTCCTTCAAGTCCAAAAGGAGTGCGGCCATATCGAGAGACGAGGTTCCCGAGGTTGTCAGGAGCGCCGCGGGGGCTTTTGTGATTTCACGGAGCGCTTTCTCGCAAATTTTCGTGAACGCGCCGTCCCCCTGAAGGTGCCCGCTTTCGATGGCCTTTTGAATGTTGGGAAGCTCGTTTCCCGAAACCGAAATCCTGTTGAAATTTACCTTCATATCAAAGCCGCAAATCTTTCATATTTTTGAAGAAATGGAAATCTTTTTTTTCGGAAGCCGCTTGTTGATAGTTTTACTGCATGCATCATAATTGCATCATTTCCTTGACTAAATCGTTTTCAGGCCTATTCTTGAAATCAGATTCAGGAAGGACGCTATAGATATGAGCAAAGATACTACCGACAGGTTTTACGGCGCATGGTGGGGCGCATTTCTGGGAGACGCAATAGGCATGCCCGCGCACGGCTACCTCTCGCAAAAGCTTTTGCAGGCAGACTACGGAACGCTGTCCGATTTCGCCCCGGCCAAAAACCCGCATCCGGAAAGCGTCCTGTACACCCTTCCCCAGCCGGAGCTCCCGCCGGAGTTCGACTATCTGGGGCCGAAACGCCGCGAGCTTTGGAGCAGGCGCGGAACCCACTTCCATTACGGGCTGGAGGCCGGCGAAAACACGCTTCCGCTGTATCTTGCGCTGCACCTAGCGGCGTCGATAGCCGACGCGGGCAAGTTTGACATCGAGAACTGGATGGGGCGCTATGAAGCGATAATGACAACCCCGGACGCGCATACTGACACATTCATACCGTCAATCCACAGGCGCTACTTCGAAAACCGCGCGGCGGGCAAAAAGCCCGAGCAGAACGGATGCCCCGACGCCCACATGGGCGACGTGGCCATGTTCATGCCCCTTATGTTCGCCGCAGTGGCCAATCCGGACAAATCGCAGATGGACCTGTACAGGGCGCTGAAAAAATTCACGCTCGGCGAAAGCGCGTCCACATCCGCATTCTTCCTCGCCGAAGTGCTGGCGAACATCATCAGGGGAAGCAGCATAGAAGACACGCTTTATGTGAAAATGACGCCCGACAGGCATTTCAGTCTGGCCTTCCCGCTGAGGCGCTGGGCAGCAAAGGACGATTCGCACGCGCTGTCGCAGACGGGAAAGCTGTCCCCGCTTGAAGAGTCGATGCCCCTTACGATGTACATGGCCGTAAAATACGGCGGCGACATCAAAAAGGCGCTGTTTGGCAACGCCAATATCGGCGGAGAGTCCACCGGACGCGGCGCGATGATAGGGATGCTCATAGGCGCGCAAACAGGTTTTTCCGGTCTGCCGCAGGACCTTGTCGGGCGGCTCAAATACGCCGGCGAAATACAGGCCCTCGGGGAAATGCTGTTTCAGAATCTGAAAAACATATAACCGTGTTTTATGCGGCCGAAATCCCCCCGAATTGACGCGTGGGGATTTTTTTGCGCCCGCGTTGCGCAAACGGCCGGCGGCCCGACAATGAAAACCGTCCCGTCCAAAGCCTCCAAAAAATGGCGAAAATAGGCCGCGAAAAAGGAAAAAAACTTGACCGCAAAAGCTACCGGCTTACTTTGTTTCCCATTATGGCAGACAAATCAGAAAAAAACGAATTCAACGTACCGGGAAAATACTATGTAGATTCCCAATGCATCGGATGCGCGCTTTGCTCGTCGACCGCCGAAGGTCTTTTCGACATGAGCGACACGGGCATGGCCTATGTTAAAAAGCAGCCCACGAACGATGCCGAAAACGCCCTCTGCAAGGAGGCGCTGGAATCCTGCCCCGTTCAGGCAATCGGCGACGACGGCGAGTAGGCGGGAGCCCCGCCGGGCATGGAGGGGGCTTCGCCCCCAGGTGCGGCATTTGCGCTGCAAATATTTACCGCATACCCCCCCGTTAGTCACTTGTTTTATAATGCGGTCTTTTTTGGGCCGCATTTTTTTGTGCGCGGGTAGAAAATTAATACGTGCCGTCTTTCAACGCAATTCGCATGAGTTCAAAGAAAGATGGCGCGTCTAGTATCACGACGTTTTCATCGAGAGAGTTCAATTCGTCTTGAAGCTGTGCATACCATGCGGGCGTTTTCAGTATGCTCCTGAACCAATGGAAGCGCAGCGGCTGGCGGCTTTTTATGCGCTCCATTATATTCGCGGCCTCCCGCTTGGGGTCGCCCACAAGGTCGACATCGCTCCTTAGGACCGGCATGTTTCCGAAAAGGCTTATCGGCGGGACTTTCTGCGCCACAATCCCGTTCGGGCTGAAAGACGCGTAGCAGCGCATGCCGTCGTCGTCCAGCCCGGGCGCTTCGCCGTCAATTATGAATCCCGAAACCGTCAGACCCCATTTGCCGTAATATTTTTTGCAGTGCGCAGCCCACGCGTTGAGCCCCGACGGCAGGCCAGACTCCCTCGGTTCCTGCAGCATGCCGGGCATCAGGTAGCCAGCGCCGTTGTCGGCCGCAACGAAAAAGTCGTTGGGCGTCGCCGTGGAACGCATATAGTGCATGACATGCGGAACCCTTTCCTGAAGCACGGGGCTGACCGCCCACATCAGCGGGACTTTGCCCCTGTCGGGGTCGTCCCAAATATTGAACGCGCGCTGCGAAAGCCATGACGAGGCGTCGTAGTCGCCCACGTAAAGCACGACAAAATTTTTGTCGCCGAAATTCACTTTGCCGTCGGCCCTAAGCAGGCCGCGCGCCTTCAAATCGTCATGCGAAACCCACTTCTGCGGATAGCTTTTTTTAAGAGGGAAATGCTGCCAGAACGAGGCGTTTGCGAGCGCACCGTACCCTATGGCGTCGGCGTCCTTGAACGCGTTGTACGCGCTTATTATGCGCGAGAACTCCCATTCTGTGGGAACGTCGTCGTGAGAGCCGCCCACATGCTTCGTGTACTTGAAAGCCCACGGGGGAAAGCCGCCTATGTAGCACATCTTTTTGCCGCCATTCTGCCGGTATGCTATAAGCAGAAGCTCTTTTAGCATTTCCAAATCCGTTCCCGTTTTCTGCGTGAGGTCGTCGGGCGGCGGCTCGTCGCCCCACGGGGAAAGGTCGAAAAAGAAAGCGCGGCGGCTGATAAAAAAGTCGTGATTGGAAAGGGTATGGTGGTTGCGCACGGCGGCGGACGGGTTTTTCTTCCACACCTGGTCTATATAATACGCGCCGAACTGCGTGTTGCATTTGCCCTTTTTCATGTAGTTTTCGACAAACCATACGTAGGGATCTGTCTTTACGGAACCGCTCGACTCGCGCAGCGTCTGCGGCACCTTGCCCTCGCCCGTAAAGAGCGGCGAGCCGTCCTTGTTTACGAGCCAGACTTTCGGCTTGAGCTGCGGGCCGTTTTTGCTTTTTACAAGCCGGAAATAGAGGCTGTCGGGATCCTCGTCGTAGCGCAGCGGAAGGAGGTCTTCGATGCCCGCGACCGCCGACGCGACAGCGCTTGTCGAGGCCACATTGCCGTCGTACACCACGACGCCCTTGAGGAATTTCGCATAGGCCGAAACGAGCTCTTCGATAGTCTTGAACTCTTTCGTCTTTTTGCCGTGAAGCCACTGCCCTTCCCGCGAATATTTGTCCCACCAGTAGGCGTCGACGTCGGTGTCGTCGAGCATTACAAAATGTACGTAAAGGCGGGGAGCGCCCCTGTTTACGATGCCCTGAAGCGCGGCCACGGCATGGGCGTCGTCCCACGCCGTATTGAGGCCGGATTTGGTCTTCAGGTTTGTCTCGAGCGTATAGCGCAAATCGAAAACGCCTATGGCGTCCTGCGCGTGCGCGAAAAAATTAAAAACAGCCAAGCCCAAAACAATAATTGCGCGTTTCATTAGTGCCCCTTGTTCAAATTTATATCAATTATGAACGGAAAAAAAGAAAATGGCAACCAAAAGACGCTTTCGCCGTCAAAAAAACCAATAATGCGGGCAAAAATCGACAGCGCGCCCCGAAAGCGGAAAACGCAATGCCCTATTCCCCGAAAATCTCTTTTGAGGCCAATTTTGAGGCGTTTTCCACGATTTTTTCGCAGGGACGCGACGCATAATAATGCGCGGTGCGTTCGTCGGGAACGGGCGCGCTTTTTTCGCTTTCCATAAGCCCGAGAAGCTCGCGGCAAATAATCGAGCCGTTCTGCGCTTTGAATTTTTCGGCAAGCTTTTGGGTAATTTCGTAGATGCGCGCCTTTTCCTCTTTCGAGGCCTCGGCCGACGCGAACTTGAGCCCGGCGAGCATCGCGCACGCGCTGAACGCCCCGCATATCTCCCTCATGCGCCCCACCCCGCCGCCGAGAGGGGCGGATATTTTCAGGGCGGTGTCCAAATCCAGCCCGAGCTTTTCGGCGTGCGCGGCGAAAACCGACTGCGCGCAGTTGTAGCCCTTCCTGAAAAACCTTGAAGCCCTGTCTGTCTGAAAACTACTATCCATATTCGAAAGCTCTACCGGGTTGTCTTTCTTATGCCGCCGCATATCCGGCCAAAGCGGACAGTATTATCGCCGAATAAAGCGCCCATAAAAGCGCCGGCCTTGTTTTCCCAATCATCAGCATGGCAAAAAGCGCCAAAAACATCGCCCATATGGAAAATGTCCAAAAGAGTGCAATCTCGCGTTTCGGCGTGCTTCCGAATGTGGCAATATAGCCTATGGCGCGGTTTGGAAAATAAAGGGTGCAAAACAGCAGCGATATGAAAAGCGCCGGAATTTTATATAAAAGTTTTTGGGCGGCCGTTTCTTGGCGCGACATGCCATGCAGCGCCACTATGAAAAAATAAACCGGAACGAACATTATCGTCGCGCGCCCCACGTTGGAAACTATGGCCGATGACGGCGTCCAGCCCCCGTGCGGATTCCATTGAAGGTTAAAATCTGTAAACCAATCCGCCGCATGCCTGAAGCCGTCCGCCGACAAAAACACCGCCAGAAAAGGCGAGCACAAGAGAAAAACCACGCACCAAACGGCAGCGGACTGCCCTGCGCCCAGCAGCCGCCTTCCCAAAAGAAATTCCCGCAAGGACAAAATAAGCCCATGGATTTTTTTAACTGCCCGTTGCGGAAACATCGCGGCCTACTCCCCTTTTGCGAGGTTTTTTATTTCCAAAGAAGCCCTCATTGAGCAGAACTTGGGGCCGCACATCGAGCAGTGGTGCATTGCTGCGTTGTCGCGCGAGAACTCCTTGTCGCCGCGGCTGCGGAACTCGCGGGCGCGCTCGGGGTCGAGCGAAAGGTTTATCTGGTCGTTCCACCTGAACTCGGCGCGCGCCAGGCTCATGGCGTTGTCTCGGTACTGCGCCGCGGGGTGCCCCTTGGCGAGGTCTGCAGCGTGGGCGGCCAGCTTGAATGTCACAACGCCCTCGCGGACGTCGTTGCGCTCTGGCAGGCCGAGGTGCTCTTTGGGCGTCACGTAGCATAGCATCGCGGTGCCGCGCCAGCCGATGATGGACGCGCCTATCGCGGCGGTGATATGGTCGTAGCCCGCGCCGATATCGGACACGAGGGGCCCGAGGGTGTAGAAAGGGGCCTCGTCGCACCAGTCGAGCTGCTTTTCCATGTTTTCGGCTATCATCTGCATGGGCACGTGGCCGGGGCCCTCGCACATCACCTGAACGTCGTGTTTCCATGCGCGGCGGCAGAGCATGCCCTGCACTTCGAGCTCGCCCAGCTGCGCGGCGTCGTTGGCGTCGGCTATCGCGCCGGGGCGCAGGCCGTCGCCGATGGAAAATGCGATGTCGTATGCCGCCATGATTTCGCAGATGTCGTCCCAGTGCTCGTGCAGGAAGTTCTCTTTCTTATGAGAAAGGCACCACTTGGCCATGATCGCCCCGCCGCGCGAAGCGATGCCCGCCATGCGGTTTGCCGCCATCGGTATAAACCTTTGCAGGACGCCCGCGTGTATGGTGAAATAGTCCACGCCCTGCTGCGCCTGCTCGATGAGCACGTCGCGGTAAACCTCCCAGTTGAGGTCTTCAACAATGCCGCCGACCTTTTCTAGAGCCTGGTAGAGCGGCACGGTGCCCACGGGCGTGGGGCAGTTGCGGATAATCCACTCGCGGGTCGCGGTGATGTCCGCGCCCGTGGAGAGGTCCATGAGCGTGTCGGAGCCCCACTTCACGGCCCATAGCATTTTCTCGATCTCCTCGTCTATGGACGACGCCATCGAGCTGTTGCCGATGTTTGTGTTTATCTTGCAGAGAAAATTCCTGCCGATAGCCATGGGCTCGAGCTCGGGGTGGTTTATGTTCGCGGGAATTATCGCCCTGCCGCGCGCGACCTCGTCGCGTACAAATTCGGGCGTTATCTCGATTTTGCCTGACTCGACTCCCGGAATGCCGCCGGGATGCTGTATGAAAAGCGAACTGCGCGGGGCGTCGGGAGACATTTTGCCCTCAACGCCGTTGAGCAGCGCAAGGTTCTCGCGAATCGCCACATATTCCATTTCGGGCGTTATTATGCCTTTTTTCGCGTAATGCATCTGCGTTGGGCGCGCGCCCGGCTTCGCCTTGCGTATCGGCCTGTTTTTAAATGGGGTGTCGGACGTGTAGGACGGCGCTGCGGCCTCGGTGTCGCCGCGTTCCTCAATCCATCTTTCGCGGATAAGCGGCAGGCCCTTGGAGGTGTCGAAATGGAAGGACGGATCGGCCCACGCGCCCGCTGTGTCGTAAATGCGCACGGGCTCGTTCGGGGTGCATGTGTGCGTTTCGGCGTTGTGCGTAGGCGTGAGAATAACCTCTGTAAGCCCGACTTTGACGGCTTTGCCGTCAACGTATATGCGTTTGCGCAGCGGATTGTCCAAAAATAAGTCGCGTATTTCCATTTTCTTAAAAAAACGCGATTAAAACAGCCGGGGCGGATTTGGCAACAAAGATTTGCCCTTTCAAAAAAACCGCCGGAGGGGCTCAAAAAACTTGCAACCTTCTGGCGGTTTAAGCATCATATTAATCATGAAAAAACACTTTGAATGCAAATCGCGCAGGGGCGGCTGCATATGGTCGCTGGTAAAGCTGGGCATCGTGCTGGTGATACTGCTCGCAGTAATAGTCTATTTTACGATGGGCTACATAGCCGACTACGCGCTGGGCAAGGTAACAAAGGGCACCGGCATAGACGCGGGCGTAAGCTCGCTCATGGTAAGCCCCTTCTCGCAGGAAATTTCCGTTGGCGGCTTCTACATAACCAATCCCCCCGGATACTCGCCAAACAACGCCTTCGCGTTCAAGGAGGCTTATATAAGCACCGATTTGAGCCCCTCGAAACTTCTCGGAGAAAAGCTCATCACCATAAATGAAATCAGGATTATCGGCCTGGACATGAGCGTGGAGCTAAAGACGGGCACGGGCCTTTCCGCCCTGCTTAGCGCGCCGAAATCGAACCTCACGGAAATAGCCGACATTCTGAAAAAGAAGGCGGGCATGGACAAGGCCAAGGACGACCAGGCCGCCGAAACCGCGGCGCCCGCGGAAAAGGACGAATCAGAGCCGATGAAGTTCATCGTGAAGAAAATCGTGTTCGCCGACGGCAAGGCGCGCGGCGGCCTCAATGAAAAGAGCGTCGAAATCGCCCTGCCCTCGTTCAACATCGAGAATATAGGCGTGAGGGAAAACGGCCTTACGGGAACGGAGCTTGCGATGAAAATAACCGAAGTGCTCGCCAAAAAGGCCACGCTCGACGTCGTGACGGCCCTCGCCAAGGACGGCATAAACCTCGGCACGGACGCGGCGGGCAAAGGCGCGGACGAAGTTCAGAAAGGCGTCGGCGAAGCCCTCAAGGGGATCTTCGGCAACTAGCCCGTACGCCTCGGAACATCAAAGAGCGGAAACAACAACCTTCCGCAGACCATAGACAAAGTGTTTTGCTTAAAAACACTTTGTTTTTTTTGCGCCATAACAAATGAGGAACACGTCATGATTTGGCAAAGAATGCAACAACACACGTATAAAATCCACCGCACATGCAATGTGCTGACTTTCCCAGGGCTCGTCAAATTGGGCCTCAGGCGAGGCTTTGAAATCTGTTCGCGATAGGAGCGTACATTAGTACGTGACTAGTGAGAACAGATTTCGAAACGAAGCATCAGGCCCGATTTCACGAGCCCTATCCCCGTAGGCGGGAGGCGGTGAAAGCGAGCATGTCCAAGATGACGAGGCACATTATTACAAACGCGATTTTTCTCCAGCCCCACAGCATCAGCTTTGTCTTGAAGAACTCGTAGTTGTTGCCGAAAAACTCCTTAGCGCTCATCTCGCTCTGCCAAAGGCCGTCGGTATGATATGGGCGCTTCAGGAATATGAACCTCACAAACCAGACCAGCGCCAATATTACTATCCCGTAAAACAGGATTTGGCGCAAAACGTCAAACAGGGTAATCAACATGGGTTCGCCGCCGATTTCCATCGGATAAACGTAATAATAAAGCGATCCCAGCGGCGGGATTGCGAAAAGAATGGCAAGGGAAAGCGTCCATATCCTGCAGTATTCGGCCTTGCCGAACTGCCTGCTGCGCAGGAAGCGGTATACTATATATACAAACATGGTAAAGAAGCCGACAACGAGGACTTCGGCAAAATAATCGGCAATCCTTGCCGAAAGCGAATGCCCCAACGAAACGACGTAATCGCCGAAAAACGAGTCATGGAAATTCGGCATAAGCTCGTCCGTCGCGCTCCTCTTCCATTCAGGGCGCGTGAAATACATGTACATGTTTTTAACCAGCCTCAACAGTCCGTCCGCCAGACGCAAAACCATGAAAAGCAGGTAAAAAAGCACGGAGGATATGAAAGGCGCGGCAAACAGCGCAAGTATGGAGCGCCCGACAAGCGAGCGCGGATATGTGAAATTAAGCCTTGCGCGGATTTGGTTGCTCATTGGGAAGAATTATACGATTTGAGAGTCTCAAAATACAAGGCCAATAATCACAAACCGTCCAGATAAAAAGACCTCCGTCCAGATAAATGCAACAACGCTTTAATTATTATCAATGCAAGGTTTTAACATATATTCACCTTTTCGCAAATTTTCCCAAATTTGCCGCTGTCCAAAATAAAATATCGACTTTCAGCGCACAAATGACATTCTATTTTGAAGTATGACAACAATTGCAGCTTTAACTACAAACGTTATTTTGGACATCACGGTTTTCGTGGCATTCATAATCGCCGTCGTTTCGGTCGGCCTTATAAAAAGCGGCGGGAAAGGCTGCAACAACTGCAGCGAAGACTACTTCCTCGCTGGGCGCGGCCTCTCTTGGTGGCTGATAGGCATTTCGCTCATCGCGGCCAACATTTCCACGGAGCAGTTCGTGGGCATGAGCGGCTCGGCGGCGGGCCCCACGGGCATGGCGATAGCCAGCTACGAATGGATGGCGGCGATAGCCCTCGTGTTCGTCGGATGGTTCTTCCTGCCGAAATTCCTTAAAAGCGGCATATATACAATCCCGCAGTTCCTTGAGTTCCGCTTCGACGCGGCGTCGCGCACGGTCATGTCGGTGCTGATGGTTGTCACACTCGTATGCGTGAACATAACGGCGGTCATATACTCCGGCGCGACGGTCGCCGACACGGTGTTCGGGCACTCCGCAGACCTCCCGTTTGACATAGACCTCACAGTGGCGTGCTGGTGCATAGGCGCTATAGCCGCGGTTTACGTATGCGCGGGCGGCCTGAAAGCCGCGGCGTGGGCAGACCTTTTGCAGGGCACCGCGCTAATCATAGGCGGCGCGATAATCGCGTACTTCACATGGAAGCTGTTTGCGGCGACACCCGCCGAAGCTATCGCGACAACCAAGGCGTTCTCTCCGGAAGCGCTTGCGCGCCTTTCCGACGCGGGCGCGGTTGAAAAATTCTTCACGCTCAATACCGACAAGCTTACGATGTTCCGCTCGGCCTCCGACCCCGTTGTTCCGTGGACGGCGCTCATCATCGGCCTGTGGATTCCCAATTTCTACTACTGGGGCCTCAACCAGTACATAATCCAGCGCACGCTCGGCGCCAAGAGCCTAGCGGAAGGCCAGAAGGGCGTGATGTTCGCCGCCAGCCTCAAGCTGATAATACCCTTTATAATAGTCATCCCCGGAATCATCGCGTTCAACCTGTTCTCGGAAAACCAGCGCGAGGCGGCAATGAGCAACGGCAACGTGCTCAAGACCAACGCGGAAAGCTATTCGACCATTTACTTCAACGCACTCGAAAACGAGGGCAAGCCCTTCTCGGCCGCGGACATGGTGCAGATGTGCACATACCCCATCGGCGCGAAAAATGCGATGGTGGCCGTAATAAACGAGAAAAAGGCCAACGAGCTGTACGCCGCCTACAACGCCGACAAGGCCAAGGGGCTCGTCGAAAAGACAAAGTATTCGTACGACAACGGCTGGGCAAAATCGCACCCCGAAGAAAAGAAGCTCATAGACGCGTGGAACGCAAAAGTCACCGACGCGAAGCAGACCAAAACCCTCTACGGCTACCACTTCGACTCGGCTTTCGGCCTCCTAATAAGCAAGGTTCTGCCGGAAGGCTTCGGCCTGCGCGGGTTCATATTCGCCGCGCTCCTCGGAGCCGTGGTAAGCTCGCTGGCCGCCATGCTCAACGCGGCTTCGACAATATTTACCATCGACATCTACAAGAAGTTCATCGTTCCGCACGCCAGCGACAAACAGCAGGTGCTTGTGGGCCGTATATCCGTGCTGGTGTTCGCGCTCATAGGCTGCTTTGTGGCGCCCATGCTTTCGAACCCCAACCTCGGCGGCGTGTTCAACTTCATCCAGGAATTCCAGGGCTTCCTGTCGCCGGGCATTCTGGCGGTGTTCCTCTTCGGACTGTTCTCGAAGCGCGCGCCGAAATTCGCCGGCGTGCTGGGCATCGTAACAAGCCCGATAGTCTACGGATTTCTCTACCTTTTCTTCAGCGACATCGCATTCCTCAACCGCATGGCGATAACCTTCGGGTGCTCCCTGCTCGTTATGCTGTTCCTGACGCTCTTCAAGCCCCTCAGGCAGGACGTGGTCATGCCCGTCAACGAAAAGATGGACGTGTCTTCGTCGATGCAGGCGAGGGTTGCCGGCATCGCGGTTCTCATCGTGACCGGCATACTCTACTTCACGTTCTCGGGACTCTGGTTCTAAATGAAAGGCCGCTTTATGAAAGAAACGCTGGCTTCGGAGTTTGAGAAGCTGTTCGGCGAGCCCGCGCAAATTTTTGCGCAGGCCCCCGGCAGGATAGAATTCATCGGCAACCACACCGACTACAACGGCGGATACGTGATGGGGGTCGCCATAGACAAGACCATCATGTGCGCGCTTTCCAGGCGCGACGACCGCAAGCTGTGCTTCGGCAGCATCAAAAAGGGCGAAAAGGTTTTCGTAGATTTGGACAGGATTGTCCACCAGCCGCGCTCGCACAACTGGGTCAACTATCCGCTCGGGGTAGTCAAGTTTCTAACAGAGGCGGGAATGAAGCCCGATTGCGGTTTCAACATGCTCGACATAAGCTCGCTGCCAGCGGGCGCGGGGCTCAGCTCGTCGGCCGCCATAGAACTGTGCACAGCGATGGGGGTTTCCAAACTCTACAATTTCGACACCGATTTGAAAACGCTCATCCGCGTCAGCAGGAGGAGCGAAAACGAATTCCTCGGCATGCCATCGGGCATTCTCGACCAAGGCACATCCGGCTTCGGCAAGGCGAACTCCATCGTGTTCATCGACTGCCTCACGGAAGAGTTTTCCACCCTGCCCCTGCCCGACAAATGCAGGTTCTGGATATTCAATTCAACCAAAAAGCACGCGCTCGTGGACGGCCTCTACGCCGAACGCCACAATGAGTGCGCGGAAGCCGCGCGGATACTTTCCGAAGACGGCGAACCGAGGCTGCTAAGGGCTTTCTCGATGACAGACCTAGAGGCTGCTAAAATGAAAATGAGCGATGTAGTGTACAGGCGCGCCAAGCATGTGATTTGCGAAAACGACCGGGTGCTCAAAACCAAGGAGCTTCTCGAAAAGGGCGACATAAAAGGCGTGGGCGACATGCTCTACGCTTCGCACGAAAGCTCGCGCACGCTTTTCGAAAATTCGGCAGAAGAACTCGACTTCCTCGTGGCCGAATCGAAGAATTATCCGTCCATATACGGCGCGCGCCTAAGCGGCGGCGGCTTTGGCGGGGCGGTAATGGCGCTCACCGACGAAACGTTCGACAAGCGCCAGGCAGAACAGATCGCGCGCGCCTACGAAAACAGGTTCGGCAAGGCGCCCACGATGTTCAGCTGCGCGGCGGGCGACGGCGCGAAGCTGGCATAGGCAATTTCAGTAAAAGACAATCGTTAGAAAACTTGTCCGCCGTTCCGCAAATGGGGCGTCAGTTTTTACGCCCGAAAGCAAAGGCGGCGGAAGAAAAGGAAAACAGAAATGAATGTATTGGTCATAGGAGGCGCGGGCTACATAGGCAGCCACTGCGTAAGACAGCTAATAGAGGCCGGCCACAGGCCGGTTGTACTGGACAACCTCGTTTACGGGCACAAGGGAGCGCTGCTGCCGTCCGTGAAATTCTACAAGGGCAACCTCGAGGACAAAAAGCTGGTCGGGGAAATTCTCGACAACGAAAAAATCGACATAGTAATGCACTTCGCCGCGTTCATTAACGTGGGCGAGTCGGTAACAAACCCCATCAAATACTATTACAACAACCTCTCGGGCGTAATAACGCTAATAGAGGCGATGCTCGAGCACGGCGTAAAGAAGTTCGTGTTCTCTTCCACTTGCGCCACATACGGCATGCCGCAGAAGCTGCCGCTGACGGAAGACCATCCGCAGCTTCCCATCAACCCCTACGGGCAGACCAAGCTCGACGTGGAAAACTTCCTGAAAGCCTGCGCGCGCGCGTACGGCCTGAGCTTCGTGGCCTTGCGCTATTTCAACGCGTCGGGCGCCGCCGAGGACGGCTCTATTGGCGAAGACCACAAGCCCGAAACTCACATCATACCGCTGACGATTTTCGCCGCAATGGGCAAGCGACCGTCGATAAGCGTTTTCGGGACAGACTACAACACACCCGACGGCACCTGCCTGCGCGACTACGTGCACGTGGACGACCTCTGCCGCGCGCACATCTCGGCGTTCTCGAAGCTTGAAACGCCCGGAAGCGGAAACTTCTATAACCTCGGCACCGGCAAGCCCAACTCGGTGAGGGAAATCATCAGCGGCGTCGAAGAAGTCACCGGGCTGAAAGTTCCCGTCGAATACGGCCCGCGCCGCGAGGGCGACCCGGACGCGCTTTATGCCGACTCGTCGAAGGCCCTTAAGGAGCTCGACTGGAAAATCAAATTTATGGACGTGCGCGGCATCATCGAAACCGCGTGGCGCTGGCACAAGAACAACCCCGACGGTTTTGCGGAATAACGCCCATGAGCCTCAAGGAAAAATTTGAAGCGGCCGGACAGGGCCAAGTTTTTGAATTCTTCGAATCCCTCGACGGAGAGCAGAAGCGCGCGCTCGAAAGCCAGCTTGAACAGGTTGACTTAAACGAGCTTGAACGCCTGAACAGGGAACTCGTTTTCGGCGGGGACAAAGGCGCGGCGATGGACTTTTCCAAGCTCAAGCCCGCGCCGTACATCCCCCTTCCCTCCGACAAAACCAAGGCCCCCGAATGGGCCGAAGCGAAAAAAATCGGCGAGGAAGCCATAAGGGCCGGACGCGTCGCGGCGTTTGTAGTCGCGGGCGGACAGGGAACGCGCCTCGGCTTCGACGCTCCGAAAGGGCTTTTCAAAGTCACCCCGGTAAAGCACAAGAGCCTGTTCCAAGTCTTCGCGGAAAAGATACTCTCGGCCTCGCGCAAATACGGCGTGTCCATCCCGTGGGTCATAATGACAAGCCACATAAACGACGCCGCCACACGCGCGTTTTTCGAGGAAAACAATTTCTTCGGGCTGAAAAAGGAGGACGTGATTTTCTTCAAGCAGGGCCTAATGCCCGCCGTCGATACAAACGGGAAAATAATCCTCGAAAACAAGGGGAAAATCGCGATGACGCCAGACGGGCACGGAGGCTGCCTGCGCGGCATGGTGCGCAGCGGCGCGGCGGCGGAGCTTAAAAGGCGCGGCATAGACTGCATAAGCTATTTCCAGGTGGACAACCCGCTCATCAACATCATCGACCCCTACTTCATCGGCTTCCACATAAAGGGAGGCTCCGAGATGTCGTCGAAGATGATACCCAAGGCCTACCCGCTTGAAAAAGTCGGACACTTCTGCATGTACGACGGCAAGCTTACAGTCGTGGAATATTCCGACCTGCCCAAAGAGTACCAGGAAAAAATCGGCGCGAACGGAAGACTTGAATTCATAGCCGGAAGCGTTGCCATACACGTCATCGACAGGAATTTTGTAGAAAGACTGGGCGGCGGAAGCGAAAGCGCGCTTCCATTCCACCGCGCAGATAAAAAGATTCCCTACGTGGGCGCGGACGGCAGCGTCGTAAAGCCGGAAAAGCCCAACGGCATAAAGTTTGAAATGTTCGTTTTCGACGCGCTGCCGGTGGCGGCCAACCCCGTGATAATAGAGGGCGCGCGCGGCGACGAATTCTCGCCGGTCAAGAACGCGGAAGGCGTGGACTCCCCGCTGACATGCAAGAACGACCAGAAGAAACAGGCGGCGCGCTGGCTGAAAAGAGCGGGCGAGAAAGTAGAAACCAACCCCGGTGGGGTTCCCGGCTTCGACATGGAAATATCGCCGCTCTTCGCAACAAACGAAGAAGACTTTGTTTCCAACTGGGGCGCGCTCAAAGACAAACCGAAGATTGAAAACAAGCTTTACATACAATAACAAAAGGCGGCCAAAGGGCCGCCATTTTTTTTGCACATATTCCCCGCGTGCCATAATCCGCAATATAAAAAAGCAAGCCCCTTTCGAGGAGCGCACAGCGCTCCGAATACGATACGCCGTTTATCGTATGTGCATTGCACATCGATAAACGGTGAAGCTGCCGTAAGCAGTTCGCGTTTCTGTGTGTATGCAAACAAGCAAAACCAACAGCAATGAAGCATTCAGCCATTGCGTTTTGCACAATGCGGAAGATTCAAACGAAACAACGTCACTATGAATGGAAGCTTTGCTTCCTAGGCGGAGGTTTTAGGAGGCGGCTATGAGCCTCCTAAGCCTAAAATGGAACGAACATTTTAAAGCGAGCCTAGGATTTCGCATTGGTCGAGGCGCTTGTCTTTTTTGAGGCGTTCGATGCTTTCGGGGAGGCCCATGAGGAGGAGGCGGTCTGCAGAGTGGAAGATTTCGTCGGCGGCGGGGCGAACGGGGGTGTCGCTCCATACGCGCGTCATGCCGAGTATTTTCACGCCGTAGCGTTTAGTGAGGGCGGCCTGGGCGATGGAGAGGCCGACGAGCGGAGAGTTTTCGAGGATATCGGTGCTTACCACTATCATGCGGCGCGGAACGAGAAGCTCGGTTGAACGCTCGATGTCGTCAAGCTGTTTTGCCAAAAGCTTTTCGGCCTTGGCTACGTCCTCGGGCTGGCCACTGAGCACGACGATATCGTCGGGGAAAACCTGGGTGTCGGGCATGATGTTGTATATTACGAAGCGGCCGCGCTTTATGGCGGCGATTTCGGCGCCTGTCTGCGCGCGCACGGCGAGCTCTCCGACTGTCTTTCCGGACGCGAGGGAAAGCTCGGTGATTTCGGCCTCGCCGGTTTCAATCGCCCATTTGTAGCTCTTTTTTATGCTTTCCATCATGGCGTCGTGCCTGTGGTGTTCGGCGTTGGCCAGGTGCCGCTGGAACACCTCGGTGAACTTGCTTTCAAGCGACGAGTTCATGCCGGCGAAAATCTTCCAGAACACCAGCGCTAGCAGTACCACGGCGGCGAAAAACACTATCGTGATTTTCGAACTGGGCAGGTAGTGCCAGACGAACGCGAAGTAGAAGAAGGCGAACAAAATGGCGATGAAAAACGAGAACACAACACGGAGAAGCGCGGCAACCATGCCGGAACTGCCCTCTTTCACAAGCGGCGTCATGGATATTATGGTGCGCGTGGCGCGGCCTACGTTCATAATAACGCCCATGACGATGGGAAGCGAAAGCGCGGCCACAAGCAGCCAGTAGACGATGTCGAACCACTCGTTGGGGACAATCGGCACGGCCTCGGAATCGAAAACGCCGCGGAAGAAAATTGCGACTATCAGCAGGCCGTTGAACAGCAGCGTGTATATGCCTATGCGCACGAGGGGTCCCGCAATCGCGCCGAGGTACTCGCTTTTTTTCGCGGCGGTGGACATCGAGGATATAGCGTTGTAATAGACGTCGAAAACAAACTTTAGCTTTCCGGGCACGTACTTGTTCGTGAAGGCGAAAACCTTGTCGGACTGCGACGAAAGGAAGGGGTTTACAAAAACGGTGAGGAAAGACACGCCCATGGCGATGGTCATAATTGAGGGATCCATGACTTTCAGCATTATGCCGAGGCTCGCGATGACGAAGCTGAACTCGCCAATCTGCGCCTTGTTGATGGCGGCGAGGTAGGCGTCTTTCGCGCGCGCGCCGCCGAGCACTATGCCGGTGAAGCAGGCCATTGTCTGGAACACCACGACGAGGACGGATATAATCACGATCGGCAGCCACAGCGTCACGACGTCGGAGGGGTTTATCATCGTACCCACCGAGACGAAAAACAGCGCGACAAACAGGTTGCGGAAAGGATTCGTGAGGTGCTCAATTTTTGTCGAAACGGCGGTGCCGGAAATTATCGAACCGGCGAGGAACGCGCCTAGCGGCAGCGAGAGCTTGGCAAACACCGCAAGCCCGCTTAGGCCCATGATGATGCAAAAGGTGAACATGATGAGTTCCTGCGGATTCTTGGAAGCCGCAAAACGCCGCAGAAACATGGGTATCGTAAGCTTGCCCACGATGAATATCACTATGACGAAAGTAAAGAGCATCAGCGTCGACCTGCCGATTTCGCCCATATCCGGGCCGCCGCCGAGCGCGAGGCCGGAAAGTATGACGAGCAGGAACACCGCGAAAAGGTCTTCTATAATAAGAACGCCGATGGCGATCTGCGCATAGCGCTTGCCGAGGTCTTTGCGCTGCGCGAGGATTTCCACGATCACTATGGTGGAGCTCATTGCGAGCACGCCGCCCAAAAATATGCCGTCGAGGTTCGAAAGGCCCATGGCGCGCGCGGACAGCATGCCCAAAACCCCCATGCCGATAATCTGGAAGCTTATGCCCAGAAAACTCGGGGCGAAAACCTTTTTAAGGCGCTCCATGTTGAACTCCATGCCCACGAAAAACATCATGAACATCACGCCGAGCTCTCCCAGCTCCACTATGGTGTCGGCGTTTTGAATCAGCCCGAACACGGGCGAAAGCAGTATGCCCGCCACTATGAAGCCCAGCAGCAGCGGCAGTTTGAGCATTGAAAATATGCGCATCGCGACGGTCGCCGCCACAACGGTGACGGTTATGTCCTGAAGCATTACAAAAGCGTGGGTATCGGCCATCAGGAAAAAATAAAAAATGCGGGCGCCCCCGCTTGCAAGATTTAACTTGCGAAACTTTTTCGCGCGGCGGCTGTCATAAGCTGTTGGAAACTCCTTTTAAACATATGAAGAAATACATAATACTCGTTACGGTCGCCGCGGCGGCGCTAATGTCGGGCTGCGACAAAAAGGCTGAAACCAAGGCGGAAGCCGAAGTGCAAAGCGCGAAAATCGACCTGGCCAAAATATCGGAAGCGGCGAAAACGCAGATGCAGAACGCCATCAAGAAAATAGAGGCCCTGCCCGCCGACTACCGCGCGTTCGTGGACAAAAACATAAACTACGACGAAATCAAAAAGAAGATCGACGACGCTAAGAACATAGACCTAAGCGCCGCGCCGGAAGACTTTAAAAAGGCGTACGACAAGACCATAAGCTCGGTCGAAAAACTCGCCGAAAAGGCTAAGAACATGCCCAAGACCGACGGCAAGTCGATAACCGATTCGCTCAAAAACCTCTCGGAATCGTCCGGCGACGAGCTGAAGAAGTGGGGCGACGACATCAAGGCGGCCTTCGACGAATTCAAGAGTTCCTCCAAGGAGCTTTACGATTCGGCCAAGAATTACATTTCCAAGTAAAACTGTTTTCATGGCAAGGCGGGGAATGATTTTTCCCCGCTTTTTTTTGCCCAGTTTTTAATTGTGTTTCTTCACAAAATTTCGGAGTATCGGGCATGGCAATGACAATGAGAAGCTTGACACTAACAACCGTTATGACTGCGGGCGCCGCCATATTCGCGGCATCCGCCCAGATTTCACAGGCGCAGGAGTTCGGCAGCCTGCTAAAAAGCGCTGTAAAGGATTCAATCACCGCAAAGGTGAACGAAAAGGTTCCCTATGCCGCCGACCTGAAAGAGGCGCTCGACAAGGTAAACGCCATGCCCAAAACGTGGGCCGATTTCTCTCAGAAATACATGTCGGCGGACAAAATCAAGGAGATGTCGGACGATTTGAAAACGGTCGACACATCAAAATTCCCGACCGACCTGAAAGAGGCCTATGCGGAAGTTACGAAGTCGGCCGACAAGCTCTACCAGACGGCTGAGAAAATGCCCGACAAGGAAAACTTTGCGAGCAAAGAGGCCGGGCTTTCCGCGCTTAAGAACGCGTTCAAGGAAGGCACGGCCGTCGAACGCGCCGGGGAGATCACAAAAGAACTTAAAAGCTGCTACGGCGAACTGAACGACGCTCGCACAAAACTCGTGAAGCTCGCCATAAAGCACATGAAAGGCTGACAATGGAAATAGACGGCGTGCGCATACTGGTAAAAGACTTAAAAAAGTGCTTCAACTTTTACCGCAAAGACCTCGACTTCCTGCCGACGTGGGGCGACGAAAACAGCGACTACGCGAGCTTCGACGCCGGCAAGCTCTCGGCCATAACGCTCTACAAGTCCGACCTCATGGCCGAGGTGCTTGGCAACTCCTCCTTAAGCCAGCCCGAAAACGCGCGCGAAAAAATGATGATAACAATCCGCGTGGATGACGTCGACCGAAGCTTCGGCAAGCTCAAAAACAAGGGCGTGAAATTTCTGGACGAGCCCAGGGACATGAAAAGCTGGGGCATACGCGCGGTGCATCTGCGCGACCCCGAGGGCAACCTCATCGAAATATTCAGCAAGCTTTCCCCCGGCAAATGGAACGCGAACCTCATAGAGGAATGCACGCAGAACCCGCCGATGGAGCAGTAAGCATATTTCAATCATATGTCCGCAAAGAGGAAAACGACAAACAATAAAAAGCTTTTCTATTTTTGGCGCAATAATTTTGGATGATAAACAAGCATTAAAAATGCGTTCCAGGCGGGGGTGCAATAAATTGCATGACTGCCTGGAACGCATTTTTTAACGAAGTTTAGCGCCAAAATCACATGCCAAATGCGGACATTTGATTGGAATATGCTCTAGAGATGCGAGAGCCCGGCCATCGCGGCCTCGCCAACCATGAGCAGGCCTATTCCGCCGAACACCGCCACGCGCGCCCATTTCATGGCGACCCAGAACGCGCGCGCCCTTATGAGTTCTGCAAACCTGCCCGCGAGCACCGCCACCGTGCTTAAGCCGACAAAGCCCGCCGCCATGAATATCGCGCCGAGCACGCATATCTGAATCCACACGGGCATGCCGTTGGGCGTGAGAAACTGCGGCACAAAAGACAGGAAGAACAAAATGACCTTCGGGTTGGAAATATTCATTATGAAGCCGCGCGCCACTATCTTTTTTCGCGGGACGCCCTTGAGGGAGCTTCCGTTTTCAAGCGCGGTTTCGCCCGCCCCGGAAACGTCCTCGCGGTACGCGCCCCACGCGAGCCACAAAAGATATGCCGCCCCCGCGAGACGAACCAAATTGAAAAGTATTTCGCTCTCCGAAATTATTATTGAAATTCCGGCGGCGCAAAGGAAAGTGTGCACGGGAATGCCCGCCACAAGCCCGCATGTTATAAGCACGCCGCGCCGCCAGCCTTTCGACAAGCTTTCGGTGAGCACGAAAACTATGTCCGGCCCCGGGGCGAAAACCAGCGCGATGCAGGCTACCGCGTAAGCCGCTAAGATTGAGGGATCCATTGGCTTTTGAAAAGTTCGGGCTTCACGCCGCGTATCAGCCCCAGCGATTCCGCAAGGCCGCCGACGCGCGCGCGGGAAAGCCATACGCGCCCGTATTCAGAGGCGATAAATTTCAGGTCGGCCTTCTGTCCGGTCGTCTCAGTGTCGAAGTCTCCGCGCGCGCGCTTCAGCGCCCAGCGAGTCATCATGCCGGCAAGCGCCACCTCTTCCATGCTTATGCGGCCGTCGCGGCTTTCGGGCTTCGACGTCGCGGCGAGGGCCAGCGCAAAATCGACTGCGCTTTCCATCGCGCCCAAGTCGTAGCCGGGATTTTCGCGCACTAGCTTTTCCGCGCCCGCGGGCGTTGCAAAAAACATCTTGTGGTGGAAGCTGAAAAGCTTCTGAACGGGGTCCGTCCTGCCGAGGGCCACGAGAGACCTCGAGAACTCGCCTGTGCTGTCGAAAAATACCAGCCTGTCGAGCGCGTTGCACACCTGCTCTTCCGTCGGGACTTCGCCCCACGCGCACGCGGCGTGGTGAGCTATCGCGGGATACATGGCACACCACGGCTGGTGGTTGCCGTTGTCGCCCCACTGCGTGAGCATCGAGCCTAGCGCGCCGTATTTTTTCGCGCATTCGCACGCGGTGATGATATTCTGGCGGGCGCAGTCCCAGCGCGAGCCGAAAGAGTTCCACGTGCTGGTGCCGGGAGCGACCAAAAATTTGCGCCCGAGTTTTTTCATGGACGAGCACTGCTCCTCGTACGGGTGGTCGAGGTAGTAGCCCCACAAAATGGGCGTCATGTCTTCGGGCAGCTTTTCGGAATATTCGGGCTTCTGCATCAGCACGTCGGCCCAGAAGAAAACCTTCTTGCCGCGTTTTTTGCAAAGCTCGTTGAGGCCCAGAATATGCTCCAAGTATATTTGATACTTGCCGACTTTTTCCGCGCGCTCCCTGCTGCGGCCCATGCCTAGCTCCCAAGGCTCGTCGCCGCCTATGTTGATTTTGTCGGAAGCGAAATTCGGCAGGAACTGCCCGTAAAGGGAGTCCATAAACGCCAGCGCGTTTTCGTCGGGATACAGCGTTGTCGGAAATACGCGCACCGTGCCAAGCGGATCGACAAAGGGGGCCTCGCTCTCGGCAAGATGCTGATATTCCGGGTAGCGCAGCCAGCGCTCCATGTGCCCGAGGCCGTTCATGTTCGCCACAAGCTCTATGCCGACCGCCGCGCAGAGGCCGTTTAGGTGCTCGTACTGCCTCGGCGTCATGGGGCTCGCGTCCGCCCAGACGAGCTCGTGCCCCTCGAACGCGTAGGTGTGCTCGGTGTAGAGTTCGAGCCTGTTGTATTTGAAAAGCGCGAGCCTGTCGACGAGAAGCACGAGCTCCTCCATCGTCGGCACCTTGCAGCGGCTGATGTCGAGCATGAAGCCGCGCGTTTCCAAATCGGGCCAGTCGGAAATTTCGACGAACCTGAAGCCGCGGTCGTCCGACTGCATGCCAATCTGCTTCAAAGTCTGCGCGGCGTTGCGCGCACCCTCGGGGGAGCGGCACTCGACGGAAATGCCGTCGGGACTCACCTTTATGGAATAGCCCTGCGGGTGCCTTATCCCGTCGCCGAAAGACAGCTTAAGAAACGCGCCGCGAGGAAAGCCCTCGGCGTCCATCTCGAACTCCGCCTTTTGCCACGGCAGGAAGCCGTCGCCCCAAAGGGCAGACTTCGGGGCGGGCAAAAGCTTCGGAATTCTGAGGCCGTCCATCCTTTTATTTAGAATGTATGTATGAAGAGGCCGGAGCGCAGCTTGGGCTCAAACCATGTGCTCTTGGGCGGCATTATCTGTCCTGCGTCGGCTATAGCCATGAGCTGATCGGTGGTGGTCGGGTGCATAGAGAACGCCACGGCGAACTTGCCGCCGTTTACGAGCTTTTCGAGCTCGTCCGTACCCTTGATGCCGCCGACAAAGTCTATGCGCTCGTCGGTGCGCGGGTCTCCGATTTTAAGCAGCGGTGCCAAAACCCTGTCCTGAAGTAGCGCGACGTCGAGCGACGAAACCGCGTCGAGGCCGTCGGTGTTTTCAAATTCGAGCGTGTACCATTTGCCGCCGAGATACATGGCGACCTTCTTCGATTCTTTCGGGGCCTTGTCGCCGCCTTCGGAAACCTTGCAGACGCCGGAAAGCTTTTTAAGGAATTCTTCGGGGCTGTTGCCGGCGAGATCTTTTACCACGCGGTTGTAGGGCAAAATGTTGAGCTGCCCGGCCGGGAACACGACGGACAGGAACCAGTTGTAGTCTTCGTTTCCGGTATGGTTCGGGTTTTCAGATTTCAGCAGGCGCGCGCAGCGGGCGTTGCTGGCGCTGCGGTGGTGGCCGTCGGCAACATAAGCGCAGGGTATGCCGCCGAAAATCTTGACGATTTTTTCAATCTTGGCGGGGTCGGAAATTTTCCATACGGTGTGGCGTATGCCGTCCGCCGCGGTGAAGTCGAAAAGGGCGTCCTCGTCCTTCTTGTCTTCGACGATTTTGTCGAGCTCGGTGCCGTCCTTGACGGTGAGAAACACGGGGCCGGTGTTGACGCGGAGCGTGCGGGTGAGCGTATAGCGGTCGTTCTCCTTGGCCTCGCGGGTCTTTTCGTGCTTCTTGATGACGTCGTTGTCGTAGTCTTCCGCGCTGAAAGTGGCCACGAGCCCCGTCTGGGAGTGGCCGCCCATCTGCTGGCGGTAGAGGTACATGGCGGGGCCGTCCTCGCGGACGAGGTGCCCGGCGTCGACGAGCTTCTGGAAGTTTTCCTTCGCGTGCGCGTAAACCGCGGGCGAATAGGGGTCGGTGCCCTCGGGAAGTTCTATTTCAGAGCGGACGACGCGCATGAAGCTCAGCGGTCTGCCTTTGGCATGCTCCACGGCCTGTTTGTAGTTGACAACGTCGTAGGGGAGGCTCGCGATATCGGCAGCCTTGTCCTTGGTGGGTCTCAGTCCTTTAAAAGCTTTGATTTTCATTGCCGAACAAAATTCATATTTGGGGAAGTTTTGCAATCTTTTTGAAGCGCATTATGCCCACCCCGCCAAACGGCACAAAGTACTTGTAAAGCTTTTTCTCATTTACCGCCCATACACACACTTCCACAGGATGCGTCAAAATGCGCCTCAGGCGAGGCTTTGAAATGGAGCGACGGCGGGAGTGTACATTAGTACATGACCAGTGGCGCTCCATTTCGAAACGAAGCATCAGGCGTATTTTGTACTCGCATTTTCAGCCGAAAATGTCTCGCCCTTCGGGTTTCGGCTTCGCCTCAATACTTCCCCTCGCCTTCGCTCGGTGTTCACGCGCCCCCTGCCCTTATTTTTTTGTTGAGAAAATTGGGGGGTATGCCACTTTTGTGGTTTTGAAATAATGAGCGAAGAAAAAAAAGTTTTCACAAAGCAGGACATTCTGGACGTCATGCCGCAGCAGCCGCCTTTCCTTTTTCTGGACGAGGTTGAAATCTGCGGCGACGAAGCCGTCGGCAGATACACTATAAGCGAGAAAGAACACATCCTCGAAGGGCACTTCAAGGGCAATCCCGTTTTTCCGGGAACAATCATGCTTGAGGCCCTCGGGCAATTAGGCGTTTTCTACCTTTTGAAGAGCGGAAATCCCGCGCTTAAGGGCGAAGTGGACGCTTCGAAAATATTTTTCATATCGGCCGACGGCGCGCGGTGCAGCCGCATATGCCGCCCAGGCGACACTCTGGAAATCAAGGCCAGGGTTACGCGCCTGCGCCACCCGATTTCAAATTTTGAAGCGTCAATGACCGCAAACGGCGAAAAGGCGGCCTACGCCGAAAAAATCGCGCTTACATTCGATTACAAATCATGAGCAAAAAAAACGTAGTGATAACGGGCCTCGGCTTCGTAACCAGCATCGGCAACGACAGCAAAAGCGTGGCCGACAGCCTCATAAACCTCAAGAACGGCATTGAGCTTTACGCGCCGTTCGCAGACCCGAAAATTCCGGTCAAGTGCGTGGGCACGGTAAAGAATTTCGACACGTCCAGCTACGATCCGGAAGACTGGACCTACCCCGAAAGGTACAGCCTGCGCCGCGACCAGCTTCGCGCATTTGCGCCGCACTGCCTTTACGCGTTCTGCTCGATGAAGCAGGCGATAGAGGACGCCGGGCTTTCGGAGGGCGACATTTCAAACGTTAAAACGGGCATGTATACCGCGTCGGCGGGTTCGACCGGGATGCTATACCACCACATGCAGAAGCTCGACAACTCGGGCGTCGCGCGGGCCTTCCCCTTCGCCATAGTATGCTCCATAGTCGGCACGCTCTCGTACAACCTCGTTTCGATTTTCAAGATAAAGGGCGCAAGCTGCGGCTTCGCCTCGGCCTGCGCGAGCAGCTCGCACGCGATGGGCTTCGCCTACGACGAAATCGCAAACGGCAGGCAGGAACGCATGTTCGTGGTCGGCGGGGAGGACGGCGACTACCGCACGCTGCTGCCCTTCGCGAGCATGCGCGCGCTCAGCACCAGCGCGGACCCCGAAACGGCCTCGCGCCCCTTCGACAAACACAGGAACGGCTTTGTGGGCACGGGCGGCGGCGTTGTCGCGGTGCTTGAAGACGAGGACGTCGCCCGCGCGCGCGGCGCGAAAATTTACTGCCGCATCAAAGGCTGGGGCCAGGCAAGCGACGGCTACAACGTGGCCATACCGCACCCCGACGGCGACGGCGTGATAAACGCGGTAAAAATGGCGCTCGAAAGCTCGGATGTAAAACCCGAGGACGTTGACTACATCAACGCCCACGCGACATCCACCCCGATGGGAGACACTGCGGAGCTCAAAGCGATCAAGGCGGTATTCGGCCCGAACGCGCGCACGGAAATAAGCAGCACCAAGGGAATCACGGGGCACGGGCTTTCGCTCGCCGGCGTGATGGAGGCGGGCTTTACGGCGCTCGGGATGAGGGAAGGCTTCACGCCCGGCTCCGCGCACATCACGGAACTCGACCCCGAAGCCGAGGGCGTGAACATCATAACCAAGACCAAGATGGAAGCACCGAAAATCGCTATGTCGCTAAGCAGCGGCTTCGGCGGCGCAAACGTCGCGCTGGTTTTCGAAAAGGCCTAAAAGCGCGCAGGCAAAAACGCCGAGCGCCGGATTTCACATAAATAATGATCTGGCTTTACAGAATTCTATTCATCCCCGCGCTGATTATAGCAATGCCGTACTACGCCATGCGCATGATACGGCGCGGCGGATACGCCAAGGACTTCTCGCACAGGTTCGGCGGACAGAAAAATCTGCCAGCCCCCGCGAACGGCAAGTCCAGAATATGGATACAGGCGGTGAGCGTCGGCGAAGTCGAAGCGCTCGCACCGCTCGTCGAAAAGCTCTCGGCAACCCCGGACATAGAACTTGTCATAACCACGACAACAAGCACGGGCTACAAGATTCTCCGCGACAAATACGCGCCCAAATGCCTGTACGTAGGCGTGTTCCCCATGGATTTCTGGCTGTTCAGCCGGCGCGCGTGGAACAAGATAAAGCCGACAATGGCGGTGCTGATGGAGGGGGAGCTTTGGCCCGAGCACATGCACCAGGCGAAGGCGCGCAAGGTGCCGCTCATGCTCATCAACGCGAGGATGTCGGACAAAAGCTTCGCGCGCTACTTGCGCATAAAATTCTTTGCGCGCAGACTTCTGGACAAGTTCGCAAAAATCGGCGCGTCCAGCGAGCTCGACATGTCGCGGTTCATCGCACTCGGTGTTTCGCCTAGCAGGATTTTCGTTTCCGGCAACCTGAAGTTCGACACCCTGCCCTCTGCGATTCTGAGCAAGGAGGAAAAACTCGCGCTGCGCCGCGAAATGGGCTTCGACAAGGAGTCGCTTGTGATACTCGGCTCTTCCACATGGCCCGGCGAGGAGAAAATGCTCATAGACGCGATGAACAGGCTGCGCGGCGAGGGCTTCTACTGCCACCTGCTGATAGTGCCTAGGCACGCAGAACGCAGGAACGAGATTCTGCCGCTGATAAAGGATTTCCCGCACGCCCAGCGCAGCGTGCAGAGACAGGCCGCCCCGGGAACGCTGATATACCTGGCCGACACCACGGGCGAAATGAAGACGCTCGCGCAAGTCGCCGACATGGCGTTTATCGGCAAGAGCCTTTCGCCGAACATCGGCGGACAGACGCCCATAGACTGCGCGGCTCTCGGGGTGCCCATGATATACGGCCCCTACATGACGAATTTCCGCAGGGTATGCGAAACGCTCGAACGCGAAAACGCGGCGATAAAGGTGCCCGACGCGCCGGCTGCGATCGCTGAACTTACGAGGCTTGCGCAGTCGCCCGAATTGCGCGACACGCTGGCGCAGGCGGCGAAAAAATGGCACCAGTCGAACATCGGCGCAGCCGACAGAACATACGACGCCATACTTAAAATAATATCCGCCAAATAGGACAACGCTTTCAACAGCCAAAAAAAAGGCCTCACCAACCGGGAGGCCTTTTTACATGCAATGCGCTTAAAGCAAAACACCTTGCTTTTTATAAATATAAAAATCCACTCTTCCCCGGGCGCGTCAAAATGCGCCTCAGGCGAGGCTTTGAAATGGAGCGACGGTGGGAGTGTACATTAGTACATGACCAGTGGCGCTCCATTTCGAAACGAAGCATCAGGCGTATTTTTACGCGCCCAAATGTGGTTTGAAGAAGGCCTTGCCATAGCCGCAGACAGGACACCTGTCGGGCGAGTCGCCGCCCTCGTGCACAAAACCGCAGTTAATGCATTCCCATTTCGCGCTTTCCGCGCCCGCAAAAACCTTTTCCTTCTTCACCTTGTCGAGCATGTCCAGATACCTCTTCTCATGGCGGTTTTCAATGTCGCCGACGAGCTCGAACAGGCGTGCGATTTTGTCGAAACCCTCCTCGCGGGCCTCCCTCGCGAACTGCGCGTACATGTCGGTCCACTCGTAGTTTTCACCGGCTGCGGCCGCCTTGAGGTTTTCGGCGGTCGACGGAACGCTTCCGCCGTGCAGAAGGTTAAACCACATGTTGGCGTGCGCCTTCTCGTTCGCGGCGGTTTCTTCAAAAATGGAAGCTATATACTCGTAGCCCTCGGCCCTGGCCGCCTGAGCGAAGAAAGTATACTTGTTTCTGGCCTGCGATTCTCCCGCAAAGGCGGACTGCAGGTTGGCCTCGGTCTTCGTGCCCTTGAGATCCTTTTCGGAAGCCGTGGCGTTCTGTGCGGCGTCAACCTTTTCAAAGTCGGAAACGCCGTGCCCGCAAACGGGGCATGTGAAGCCTTCAGGCAGCTCGCCCTCGTGGAAAAATCCGCATATCTTGCAGCGGTAGCCCGACTTCTTTTCAGCCTTCGGCTTGGGTTTTATGTTGCTGTGGTAAAACGCGTAGGTTACGGTGGGCTCTTCCGAGAGGACGTCGCAGTCGACGATGTCGGCAACAAACATCGTGTGCGAGCCCAAGTCGACGGAGCTTATCACGTCTGCCGATATGTACGCGTTGGAATGCTTCGCTATGCAAAGCAGGCCGTTGCCCGTGCGGCGCGAGTATTCGCAGCCGGAGAACTTGTCGGCGTCCCTGCCGCTCTGAAAGCCGAAGCGCTTGAAAATTTCAAAGGGCGCGGACTGCGAAAGTATCGACACGTTAAACTTGCCGGACTCCTTTATCATTTCGGTGGTGCGGTTGGCATTGTTCAATGTCACCGCAATCCTGTCGGGGGAACTGGTTACCTGAATGACGGTGTTGGAGACGCATGCGTTGTCTTTTTCGCCGCATTTCGCGCTGATGATGTAGAGGCCGTAGCCTATGTTGTACACTGCCTTATTATTCATATAACAATAACTATTACTATAATGTTATTTTCTGTAAAGAGCAAATCTTCAGAAAATTCAAAAATTAACATTTGCTTAACAATCAGATATTGGAATTGCCAAACAAAGAGAAAAACTCATTCGCGAACATGCTTTTTATAAGCCATATTTGCCCTGCGGTAAATGCGGCACAATAAACAAGACCGGCTAATCTGTAAGCCGTCACGCCCATTGCGTCGATATACGCAGCCAAAAGAGGAAGAGATACCGCAAAAAACGACAGCCCGGCAAAGGACACGAAAAGCGCAGGAGCAAGATACAGCGCAATCAGCACTCTGCTGCTGCTTTTCCCGAAAACCCTAACCAAAAACGTGAATGCCAAAACCGCCGCAAACAAGACGGTTCCATAAAAAATAAATTCGCCGATACTGGTCTGGTCGAGCGCCCCGGTGCCCAAAATAGGGAAAGTTCCCTCCTTTTTTTCATAATGCAGAAAAAAGGCAGCCACACTCGGAATTAGCGTATATCCGTAAATGCAAATAACCGAAACAGACAGAGCAAAAGCCAGAAAAACAGCCCTCAGAAATACCTTCATAATAGGAGTTATGCGCAATACAGGGAGAATTTTCAAGCTTTTTACAAGCCATCTTAGGCAATACTTTCAAGATTTTACAAATGCTAAGCTCTTGAAGAAAAGCAGCGGCGCAAAATATGAGCGAAGCCTAATTTTTACTACGTATGGATTCCAATGTTTTTATAAAATATTCGGCAAGCATCTGTTTGTCCCAGCCCCAGATTATTTTTCCGGAAAAATCGCCTTTTTTGGCAAAGGTTTCGTCCTTCCATTGCCGCGCCATGCGCTTAGACTCTTCCGGCGGGGCTGCAGAAAGGCGATTTATGAAACCCGCGCCTTTCGGCGAATAATTGCTTATAACCCATGCAGCCATCGCAGTACGGTCGGCGCCGAAATCGTCCGGTGCGACAAGGATGTCGAACAGCTGTTCAAGCGCGATGTCGACGATATAAATATCCTTACCGGAACAATTTTCTCATATTCTCCCGGCCCGAATCTTTGCAGAGGCTTGACATTGCCTTCGCTTAAAAGACCCTTTTGCCGGCGCACGTCAACATACTTTACCTTGGGCACATTTATCTTTGTCCGCGTGTCCAGATAGACAAAAGTATATGTGCCGTCCTCGTTAGGGAACCAGAATGCCCTTGAGCCGCCGTTCCAAATAAAGTCTGTGTACATTATCGTGGGAACGCGTCGGCGAGGGCCTTTGAATCCATTACAGCAGCGTTGTCAACCTTGTCCGCACTTGGCAGTGCGACAATAAAAGCCGTCAAAGCAATCAACAAGATTTTTTGCATGGCGGCTTTCATATTCCACATCCCAAAAGAATCAAAGTTTCTGGCCGTCGGCCAAAAGTTTTTCGCGCAGTTTCGGGTAATTGACATCCTGCACTGCGACATTTTCGTCTATCGCCATCGAAGCGGCGGTCGCCGCGCTCTGGCCCAGCACCATGAACACGGGCTCCATGCGTATCGAACCGAAGGCAACATGCGACGACGACAATGTAACGGGAACAAACAAGTTGGAACATTCCGACCTCTTGGGCACGATGCTGCGATAGCTTACGGGATACGACTTGTCCACGCCCTTTTCAAAGCCGCCCTCGTTGGCGATTTTGCCTTCATGGATCACGCGCTCCACGTGGTGGGAGTCCATCGTGTATCCGGCGCGCCCCACGGAGTCTTCCGCGACGGCCTTGCCCTGGCAGTTGGCCTGCGTCATAACGTAGTCGGAAAGCAGGCGGCGCGCCTCGCGCACATAAAGCTCGTGCGGCCAGTTGCCTGTCTCGGGAAATTCTTTGGCGTCTAGGCCGTACTCGCTTACGCGCGTTCTGAGCTCCCCCGGGATTGACTCGTCGTTGGCGAGAAAATACATGAAACCCTTCTGGTAGTCCACGTGGTCCTGAAAAATCTTTTCACGCTCCTCGTACGAGCCTTCGGCCCAGCCATAGTTGCCGCCCACATAGTCTATGGAAACGGGGCCGGCGTTGTTGCAGTCGCCCTCGTTTATCTTGACGGGGCCGTGGCCGTAGCGCAAATCCCAGAAAAAGCCTTCGGGCGCGGCGTTAACATAGCGCTTGAGCATTTCGAAACGCTCGGGCCTGTAATTGTCGGGCTTTGGCCACGGGGTCTTTTCATTGACCTTCGTAGCCCACATTCTGAAGCAGTACGACTGCAGCTTTTTGTCGCCCTTCCCCAGTTCTTCGACTTTTGTATCCGATATTCCCTCAATAAGGCCGCTATCCGGGTCGCCGGGGGTTTTATAGGGGTCGAACTGGTGGCGGTAAGGGTGGCTGCCCTTTGAAAAATACGTTCCGTTGTAGTCTTCGCCGAATTCGGAATTGTCTTCGCGGCCGACCATGTACGAGCAGCCCGCCATCGCGTAAAGGTCGCCCTCGTAGGTGGCGTCCACGAACATTTTGCCCTTCGCGCCGTCGCCGTTTTCAAATTTAATTTCAGTTATTTTGCCGTCCCGCACATCGACGCTTTCGAGGCGGCTTTCAAAATAAACCGGCACGCCTTCGGCATCCAGCATTTCCAAGAAAGTCCTCTCGGCGTCGCTAGGACGGAAGCCCGACCACTTGCCGAGTTTTTTGTAGAACTCCACGGATATGCCGCCAAGCTGGTTGTCCCTGCCGAAGTCGCTCTCGGTCAGCCCCGCAGATGTCAGGCCGCCGACGTGCCTCCTGAACACGTAAAGCGCGGAAGACTTGCCCATGCGCTTAGCCTGTATGGCGGCAGCCACGCCGCCGGGAGTGCCCCCGTACACGACTACGTCGTATTCGCGAACTTGCGGGATCTCCGACTTCGGCACGGGATAATAATATTTAAGCCCGGGGTTGGGCGTCGAAGGCTTGGGGAGTCCCGCAAGGCACGCGCCGCACACTACGAACGAAAGGGTAATAGTCAGTGCAAGTTTTTTCATCATATATATTCCGTCAATGTTTTCGTTAAACATTCAAAGTAAACCACAATAAGGGCGGCCTGTCAAAAAAAACGCGGCCGCAATGCGGATATTTCGCAAAAATCTCCCTCAATTCCAGACGACGCGCTTGAGCTTGGATTTTAAAGACGGGGTTTCCTTTTCCCAGTTGTAAATGATTTCGTCGCGCTTGGCGGGGGGCGCGTAGCCGAGCATTTCTACAAAATGGCCGTCCTTGTCGGTAAACGCCGCAAGAGTTCGCACGAGCAGGTCGAAAGTGGGCCTGTGAGACTGGTTCTCGCCGAGAATCCTGAAAAGCTCCATGAGGGCGCCTTCCTTTATGCGGTATTTTTTCAGCGTCTCGAAAAACTTGCCGTACTTTTCGGGCGTTATATGGCTCGTTTTCGGAGTGTCGCTCCCCTTGCGCACGACCACGAGTATGCTGCCTTTCTCGCCCTCGGGCAGATTGCGGGAAGTCTTGTATTCAAAAGTCACCCAGCCGTCTGAAGTCGGCGCGCTGAGGGTGAACTCGCCGTCAGGGGCCTTCGCAACGGTGTCGAACACGACGGGGACGGCCTTGCCCACCTCCTGCGCCGGAGCGATCAAAGATAAAAACATGGCCGAAGCCGCCAATAGGTATCTTGCGCTTTTCATGTCCGCGATTGTCGGCAAAAAACGCCGGGTGCGCAAACAATAAATTGCGCCTGCTTAAAACTTCACGCCGAAGCTTTTGCCCGATCCCCTTATATAAAGGGTGCGCCCGGTAATGGACAGCTCCGCGCCCTGCGGATAGTCGGCGCGCTTGCCGTCGAGCGACGCGCTGACGTTTCCGGAAAGGGTTATCGACATGTCGGGGTTGAGCTTCGCGCTGTCCGCACTGAGAACGAGCACCGAGTTTTTGCCCATTATGCGTATCGAAATTTTGTCGGCGGCAATACCGAAGGGCGGCCGCATTTTCAGGTTGTCGAGCTCCTCGTTGGCAATGTTGCGCGGAAAAACCGTAAGCTTGAGGTTTTTTATTACAAGGGTCTGGGGAATGTTGAGCCCGAAAGTCGTACCGCCCCGGTTTTCAAACGACATAGAATCGAACACTATGCGAGCAACAGCCTTGGCGTTCCATGGAGAATAGTAGGTTGTGTCGACGTTCTTGTAGGTTTCGGCGTCGAGAAGCCTGCCGTAGTCGTACGCGAAAGACGACTGCGCCAGCAATGCAAACAACACTATGATTCTGAAAAACATTTTCACATTGCTAACACATATGCGCGCCATGGCAACAAGTTTTATGCCCGCGCCTTCAAAGCGGGCATAAATTGGTTGACATTAGGCCGCAATTTGTTCCCATTCACATACTTCAACTATCTAACTAAATGAATACAGGAAAATTACTTTTGGCTGCGGCCTTTGCCGCGCCGTGTCTTAGCGCACACGCTGCGGATGTTTTTATCGGCACCGACACCGTGACCATCGCCGCCCCCGCATATTCGGGCAACAAGGTGTTCGAAGACACCTACATTTTCGACGAAGACGGCGGCACGCTTAACTTCACCGGGCGCCAGCCGCGAATGACCTCGGGAATCGTCGTGAACGACAACGTGCACGCGGCGATAACTTCCGGCACGAGCATCCTCGACGTGCAGATGCGCTTCTGGACGAACCCGTTCAACCCCGACGCGGGAAGGATGGTGCTGGGCGAAAACAGCGCGCTTGAAATCAACCTCGGCGGGAACAACCGAAACTACAAGGTGCGCTTTTCGAACAAGGCCTACGGCGCCGACTATGTCGGCACTAACATCGTCTGGGGAACGGGCGCGAAAATCAAGCTTACCAGCGGCTACTTCTCGCTGTGCAACGCCGACAACAACGGCAACGCGGGCCTTTCGGGCGGCTTCGCCAACGACCCTAGCGTGGAGCTTTCCAACTACATATTCAACGGCGGCACGCTTTGCACCGACATCGGCCACGACATAATCCGCATGAACAGGGACCAGGCGATAGGCCGCGTGGACATGGACAACGGAAACGACCAGTTCATCATAGAAAGCGGCGTTAAAATGACATCGCTGACCGACGCTGCGAGGCAGAACAGCTGGGTGCTCTTTTACAACACCGGCCACAACTACGGCTACGACTCGGCCGCGGCTGAACGCGACGAAAGCGGCTACGGCGGCAGGGACACTCTGCACGTCAAGGGCGGCGCCGAAGCGGCAGGCATCAATTTTCTGTTCGGCACGAACAACGACACGGTAATAGTCGAGGACGGCGCGACCTTGGAAAACGCGGTGATACGCATGAACAGGGGCGACGACTCTCTGACATTCGGCGCGGCGACAATCGTCATGGACGAAAGGAGCTACACCTCGATAAGCAGCACCGCGACGCTCGCGATTGCCGCGGATATCGACATGGGCGCGCGCGAGGCGATAAATTCGAAAATCGCCGAAGCGGTCGATTCCGACAACGACACCGCGGTGTTCAACGGCACGACCATTGTCAAGTCCACAGACCACAACTTTTTGGCGATGGGCGACGGCGACAACACAGTAACCTTCAACAACGCGCTCATTACGAACACCGGCGCGGGGAAATTCGTCGATACAGGCTCTGGAACCGACATTGTAACATTCAACGGCACGTCAATTTCCGCGCCCGACCAAACGACATTCATAAGCCTCGGCGGCGGCAACGACATCCTGAACTTCAAGGGTGCGGCGTCCGTCAATGAAGCCGGGCAGGAACTGACGATAGACCTCGGCGGCGGAGACGACACCGTAAACGTAAGCGGCGGCGCGAGAATCGCGATGAAAGGCAAAACTCACTTTGTCGGCGACGGGGACAACTCGTTCAACGTAACTGAAAATTCCAGCCTCGCGCTTGAGGAAGCACTGCTCGACTTCGCCGGCGAAGTTACCCTCGGCTCGGGCTCGGAAATCGAGTTTAACAACGACGCAAACGGGACATTGTCGCTCGTTTCAGCAGTGTCGTTTGTAGGCGCGGGCGGCACGATATGCGTCGTGATGGACGCCCTCGGACTCGAGGACGGCTACGTGCTCAAGCTTGTCGACGCGGACTCCATAATCGGCAGCGTGCTGTTCAACCTTTCGAGGGCCATACTCGCAGAAGGCCTGTTCTGGGACACCTCCGCGTTCTTAACAACCGGAAGCATCTCGGTGACCTCGGTTCCGGAAGCGGCGCACTTCGCGGTTCTTGCAGGCCTTGCAGCCATAGGCTTGACTCTGCGCCGCAGACGCAAATAAACGGAAGAACAATACGGAACTATTGCCCGATAATTTGCAGACTTGGCAAAAATCAAAAAACAAAAAGACTCGGCCAAACCGCCGGGGCTTTTTTTTGGCTGCACATAATTTTACAAGACATGCACATGCCATGCATGTGCTCACTTCCCCGGGGCGCGCCAGGTTGCGCCTCAGGCGAGGCTTTGAAATGGACTTGCGGTAGGAATTCAAGGCTAAGCCGCGAAAACAACCGAAGGGCGTTTAGATGCGGCCGATGCCGCACCCGAAGGGCGAGAGCAACGAGTCAATAGACAAGCGCATAGCGCTTGCCCGAAGGGTGCGAAGGCTCGCGCCAGCGAGTGCGCATCAACGTACTTAAGTACGTGACTAGTGCAAGTCCATTTCGAAACGAAGCATCAGGCGCAATTTCACGCGTCCCCCCAAGGGAGCCAATGGACGATGTTGTCGGCGGGGTTACTCCTTCGCCATTCGACGAAAGAGCGATAGTCCCTTATGCCGAAACTCAAGACCGCGCGGTATATTTCCACGCCCATTACGCCCTCGCCATCGGGAATGTCGTTCTTTATTTCGAGAACCGCCATGCGCGTCTCATCGGTCAGAACAGCGCTTATGCGCTCGGCGACATTTTCAAAATATCCGTCATAGCGCGACCCCTTCAGAATGTGGATCATGTCAATCTGCCAAAGCTCGCCCAGCCTGTCCTCATAGGTGAGATGCCACTCGAAGCAGGCTTCCTCGGTGTCCGCGCCGTTTTTGAAAAGCATGCCACGAACCGATTTGTGTTCGGCGAACTTTTTCGCGGCGGCGAAAGTTTCGGAAATCTCAAGGCTCGGGGAATAGACGTGGAAGTCAATATCCCTGTGCTTCATGAGCAGCCCGGTTTTTAGAGAGCCAACAAGACGCGCCTCGGCGCCGACCGAATGCCAAACTCCGGCAACATTTAAGTCTTCTATTATATCCCACGCCCTGCGCTGGTTTTTCAGGGCGGTTTCAAGTATGTGTTCGTTCATAAGCCGGGGCCTTTCGCATTAGGCAAAATTCGTTGGGTGGACGGGCAAAAATGCCCTTTAAAGGCCCGGACGCAAGCAAAAAGAAAGGCGCGTACCAGGTACGCGCCTTTGAAATCTATTGTGCCGAAGATATTACGAGAGGCGTTCGAGGAGCGCTTCGCGTTCGATCTTGAGGGCGTTCGGGAGCTGCTCGTAGAGCTCTTCCTTGAGCGGCTGGGCGGACACCGTTTCGGCGTCGTAGCTCATGAGCTCTTCGAAAGTGTCCTTCGAGTATTCAAGGCCGTCAAAGTCGATGTCTTCATAGTTCGGAACAAAGCCGATTGCGGTTTCCCTGCCCTTGGCTTCGCCGTTCTGGCGCTGCATGATCCATGCGAGAACGCGGGCGTTGTCGCCGAATCCGGGCCACATGAACTTTCCTTCCGCGCTCTTGCGGAACCAGTTTACGTGGTAGAAGCGGGGAGTCATGCTCAGATTCTTGCCCATCTTGACGAGGTGGCCGAGGTACTGCGCCATGTTGTAGCCGGCGAAGGGAAGCATGGCCATCGGGTCGGAGCGGAGCGTGCCGGCCTTGACGTCTGTCGCGGCGGCGGTCACTTCGGAGCCCATCATGGCGCCGAGGTATACGCCGTGCGTCCAGTTGAAGGATTCGTACACGAGCGGGATGCCCTTCGGGCGGCGGCCGCCGATGACGATCGCGGAAATCGGAACGCCGTCAAGCTTTTCCCAGTTTTCGTCGAGGCTGGGGCAGTTTTCAATCGGAGCGGCGAAACGGCTGTTCGGGTGCGCCGCGGGCGTTTCGCTGGCGGGCGTCCAATCCTTGCCGTGCCAGTCGATGAGGTGCGCGGGCTTTTCCTTGGTCATGCCTTCCCACCATACGTCGCCGTCGTCTGTAAGGGCCACGTTCGTGAAGATGGTGTTCTTGGCGCAGGAGAGCATCGCATTGGGGTTCGTGTCCATGCTGGTGCCCGGAGCGACGCCGAAGAAGCCGTTTTCAGGGTTGATGGCATAGAGCTTGCCGTCCGCGGCGGGCTTGATCCACGCGATGTCGTCGCCGACAGTCGTGACCTTCCAGCCCTTTTTCTGCATGGCAGCCGGGGGAATGAGCATCGCAAAGTTGGTCTTGCCGCATGCGCTCGGGAAAGCGCCCGTGACATACGCCTTGTTGCCCTTCGGGTCCTTTACGCCGAGTATGAGCATGTGTTCGGCCAGCCAGCCTTCGTCGCGGCCCATGACGGACGCAATGCGCAAAGACAGGCACTTTTTGCCGAGCAGGGCGTTGCCGCCGTATCCGGAGCCGAAGCTCATGATGAGGCGTTCTTCCGGGAAGTGCACCACGTAGGTGTTTTCCGGGTTGCAGGGCCACTTCACGTCGTCTTCGGGCTTGTTGATCGGAACGCCGACTGAGTGCAGGCAGGGGATGAACTTGCCGTTTTCGCCGAGAACGTCGAGAACCTTGGGCGAAACGCGCGCCATTATGCGCATGCTTACGACAACATATGCGGAGTCTGTAAGCTCAACGCCGACCTGAGAGATGGGCCCGCCGATGGGGCCCATGCTGAAGGGAATCACGTACATCGTGCGGCCCTTCATGCAGCCCTTGAAAAGCCCGTTGAGCTTTTCCTTCATTTCCTTGGGGTCCATCCAGTTGTTGGTCGGGCCTGCGTCGTTCTTCGTCTTCGAGCAGATGAAAGTGCGCGATTCAACGCGGGCGACGTCGCGCGGGTCGGAACGGAAATAGTAGCAGCCGGGGCGCTTCTCCTGATTGAGCTTCACGCAGGCGTCCTTGGCGATCATCTCATTGAAGAGCTTGTCGGCTTCTTCCTGAGATCCGTCGCACCAGTATATGTTGTCCGGAGTAGTCAGTTCCGCAACCTTTGCGACCCAGTCTACCAGGGCTTTGTTCTTTACGTTTTTAGGATCTATCATTATATTTATTCTCCTTAGTTGTTTAAAAGTGTCTGTCGAAAATTCCCCCAAATAAAAATTCCCCTTGTTTTTAGGGGCGCAAAAGAATGTGGCAAACCTTTTTTTGAGGAAATGCCTATAATTATGACCTTTTTTACAGTTTTTCGTTCAATTGCGGGGTTTTAATACATTTTTGTACACTCTCATTCAATCGGAATTTTCAAAAAACATTGTGCCTAAACAAAAAAAAGGCGCCCGGAATTCGGGCGCCTATTATAACTCCAAAATGTCGTATTAGCGCTTATTTTTGCGGTATGCCGCAAACGCGAGGGCAAACGCGCCCAATACTGCGGCCAGCGTTGCGGGCTCCGGAACGGCCGCAAAGGACACGGTTCCAGTCGAAGCGTCAAATACCGCCTCCCACAATCCGTCGGACGTCTTTCCGCTAAACTTGGAAAGCTGTTCCTGCGTGATGCCTCCGGAGATTTTAAGGAAGTCTGACACGTCTACCACAAGGCCGGAAAGGTCGCCGCCGTCTTCATTTACAAATTCAAAAACAAACTCGTTTGCGGAACCCAGCGTGAGCGTGTACGAGTTTATGACCGATACCAGTCCGCTTTCGATGTCGATGATGTCGACAAGTATTACGCCGTCGTTCCACAGGATGTCGTTGAAATAGGCCTCCCTCTGGTCTCCGCCCGCGGACTGCGCAGCCGCGCCGAATTTGCCGCCCTCCATGACAAGCTGGTTGTATTTGTCGGAACCGTTGTTGGCGCGGCGGTCGGAGGTGTTTCCGAGCAGCAGCGTGCCGCTGTATACCGTAATGTTGCTTGTGAGGTACGCGTTGTCCTTTCTGGACGTCCTCAAGATCTGGACGCCGTTTTCGCCGCCGCGCATCTCGATGTTCATAACCCTTGCGCTGTCGCCGGAGTTCCAGTCGATGGCGCTGGAGGATATGACGCCCGTGAAATCGCTTTTGTCGGTGTTGGTGAAGGCGATTGTCGTCGTCTTTTTAATCGAGCCGTTGCTGTGCCAGGAATTCACAAGGTTTCCGGAGCCGTTCAGGCCTCCCACGGTTATGTATGAGTTCAGCGGGGTGCTGGCTTCGTACGCATCGTTGTTGTAAATCCATGTGGAATTGGCGGCGTTCATGTTCACCTTGCCGCCTATTTTCAAATCGGGATTGCTGAAATCCCCGGCGGAAGCGTCGCCCACAGTCGTTTGGAACGTAGCCTTGTCGCCGGTCAAATTCACATTGCCGCCGATCGCCGACTTGCGTATGGCCTGCTGCATGTTGTCGGTGCCCCAAATCACATTGCTGTCGCCGATGTTTATATTGCCGTTGACGTTGAACTCCTGCATGTTGTCGCCCATGAAGAACGTGCACTGGTTGCCGTCAGATCTGGTGTTATTTGAGAAAGTGATATCATTCAGTACGGTAACCTTGACATTCAGCCCCCTATTGTCGGCGTAAATGTTGTGCCTGTTGTCAGTACCCGTGTAATTTTTGAACTCCATGCCGCCCACGGTGTACTCGGAGGGGGAACCGGTGAGGTCGCCCGCGTCGCCAAACTTGAACTGCAGGCGGGAGCCGTCCATGTTTACGATATTGTCGGTTACGATATTGTATTGCGAAGCGTCGCCAGAGAAAATGGAAACCTGAGTCCCCTGATTGCCGGGCTGCGTCCAAAACGGGGAATTCGGCAGGGGCCGCGCGACCTCCCATGTAGAGCCGTTATAATATATGTTTGTCAGATCTGCGGCGGAAGAACAAGCGGCCGCGGAAATGAATATGGGTAAAATTGCCTTTTTCATGTTTAGCTTTTTTGGATTATCGATTTATTCGCATTATAATAAACACGATTTTCCAAAAAAAACAAGGAATAAAGCCTAAAGTTTCCTGCAAAGCTTCCAGACCGCTATGAGGCCAAGGGCAAAGAAAAAGTACCCGAGGGACTCGTGCATGAAGTTGTAGTTGCCCTCGCCCACATGCGGCGCGAGCGTCACAATGGAAACTATGCGCAGGGTGTTGGCAAGATATGCAAGAATGACCGATGCAACAACGAGGGCCAGACGCTTGAGCCACGAGATTTTCCTGAAAAGCACGGTGATTATCGAAAGCACCACGCAGGAGGATATTATCCCGAAGCCGTTGCATTCCGTGGCGACCAGGAAGGTGGAGTCGTTTACTTTCAGCGCGATCTGCGGAGCCTCGCCCTTCATGAGAAGCAAAAGCACCGTGTCGTTGAAAAAACCGAGGATGTACTGCGAGAGCTTCCCCGCAAAAACGCGCAGGGGGAAGTCGAAAAGCGGCATGAAAAGCGAAAGCAACGTGAAAGAGTAGAACGCGCCGCCCACGGCGTAGACGTATCTTGGCCTGTCGAAAAACGCGAGCCCCGCCGAAACCAGCACCGCCGAAAGGCCGAAAAGCGTAAGGAATACGCCCCACATGCCCAAAAAGCCGCCGAGCACAAGCAAAACGTACGCGATTGCCAGCCATAGAAACGAGGCTTTCGTGAAAACCGGGCGGTGCGGGCGTATGTCGGACTCTATCGCCATAACCATCCCTGCACACACAAGGATTATCATGGCGTCGCGCAACTGCTGGCTTTGCATAAGGTTCTTATAGAGCCACACGAGCGCAGGCGAAAAGGCGACGACGGAACATATCCACGCGAACGCCTCAAGCCAGCCCCCCTTGTTGCCGGGCTTTCCGCCGTCCGTATTTTCTTCCGCTTTCGTCATACCCAGTGCGTAATAGATGCAACCAATAAAATATCTCTTACATGTTTTACGATAAAAATCGTTAACAGTTAAGCGACATTGCCCGAAACGAAAAGTTCCGCAAAGCGCGGACAGGCGGAGAGAAAAAGAAAAAAAACGGCGCGGGAGCGGGTAGAAACCTTTATCGGCGCGCTTTTTTTGCGCTTAAGCATGTGGGTGCCGAATTCGGAAATCGCGAGGCCGCCGAGCGTAAGCATTGTGCCGCATATGGCGAGCGCCGTGATATGTTCGCGCAGCACAATTGCGGCGCTGACCACGGACACCACGGGAACCATGTATATATACACGCTGGTCTTGACCGCCCCGAGGCGCTTTACGGCAAAATTCCACGTGGCAAAGCACATGGCTGACGCCCCGATCCCGAGGAACAACAGGTTCAAAAAGTATCGCGGCTTGGCGAGCGCCTCCAATTCGGACGAAAAACCCATGGCGGAAATCACGGGAAGCATGAAAACGAGGCCGTAGAAAAATGCGCGGCGCGTAACCAGTATCGTGTTGAGGCGGTAGCCGCCTATCTTCCTTATGAGCACCGAATAAATCGCCCATACGAATGCCGCGAGGAGCGCGAGGGCGTCGCCCAGCGGATTGAGTTTAAGCACCCCCGCCCCGTTGAAATATATCATGGATATGCCGGCGATCGCGCACGCGAAACCGACAAAAAACACGCAACCCGGCCTCTCGGTGTGCAGGAACTTCCACGCGAGCATCGCGGTAAGGAAAGGCGCGATTGACACGAGCACGCCCACGTTCGAGGCCATCGTGTACGTCAGGGCGATGTTCTCGAAAAGGAAATAGAGCGTCACGCCGCACAGCCCCGCCCCGGCGAAAAGCAGCTCCAGCCTGAGGTCCGTGAACTTCATGAATTTCGGGAACGCGGCGGCGAGCGCAAGATAGCCCATCGAAAACCTTATGAACAGGATTTCCACCGGCGTGAAAGCCTCAAGCAGAACCTTTGTGGACACAAAGGTGACACCCCATATGAGGACTGTCAGGAACGCGACCAAATGGCCGGTCAACTCGTATTTTTGAAGCATAAACTCGCCTTTAAAACGGACGAGTAGAGTTTAGCTGCCGGAAAGAGTCAACCAATTCGTGCCGCACGCGGCAAAAAGATTATCGCAAGTCTAACTGCCCGCTGACGAAATCCCAACATTGACGTGCAAGAATGGGCGCATGAAAACAACAAATGTTTCCAGAAAAATATGCGCCGCACTCATAGGCGCGGGCATTTTAGGAAGCGCGCCGCTTTTCGGAGCAAACTTCGACAAGACCGTTAACGAAGGCGAAAGCTTCTCCAAGCAGCAGAACGACGTGACCGGCGGCACGGTCGAGGGAAGCGCGAAATTTGAAGACGGCGCGGTGATATTTTTTGAAATGGCCGATTCCAGCCTCGCATTGAAATACTGGATTTTCACGGACGCCGATTTCAGCGACAACGTTCTCTTCGAAGGGCCTGACGGCTACGAGCTCGACTTGGAGGGTCTGGCAAACGGAACGATAGGATTTGTTCAGGTGCCAGAGCCTGCGGTTATGGCCGCAATGGCGGGGTTTATTTCGCTGGCCCTGGCCTTGCGCGGCAGAAAAAAAGCATTTGGGTAAAGAGATACGCATTAAACTCGCAATACATATCCGGCGGCCCCTGTTTTTGGGCCGCTTTTTTGGCGAAGAACAAAAGAAAGGGTGCTTTGAAAATCAAAGCGACCACACTATATTAAGAAAACAAGCTTACTTTCTGCGGCCCAAAGCGCCTGAAAGCGGTTTTCCGGGATGCGTCATACAAAAATGGCTGGTTAGTTTCGGCCTATATTGCAAATTCACGGGGCGCGCTGTCAAGCCTTTGTTTCCGCAGCGGAAAGGTCGATATATCAGACGGATGGGCCGCCATAAAAGCTTCAATGGGCAAAAATGTGTTGACCTTTGCGGTTTTTTGAATATTTCTGGCGGCTTTTACAAAAAACTTAAAGGCGAAAACCCAATGTTATTAGAAGTTTTAAAGTCAAAAATCCTGAGGGCGGAAACCACCGACTCAAGAATAGACTACGAGGGGTCTTTGGCGATAGACCAGGACCTCATGGACAAAGTGGGCCTGATTACCGGCGAGAAGATTCTCGTGGGCAACATAAACAACGGCGAACGCTTTGAAACATACGCCATTGCCGCCCCCAGGGGCAGCAAGACGTTCTCCGTAAGGGGCGCGGCGGCGCATTTGGGCAAGGCGGGCGACCTGCTCGTTATCATGTCCTTCGCCCGGATGACCCCCGAAGAGGCAAAAGCTTTCACGGCGAGCACAATGACGCTCGCCGAGCGCAACACCAAAATCGTGAAGCAGCAAAACCTTTTGAGTTAAGATTTAAGCACATTGGGAATTCGGGCAAAACTGGATTCCTTTTTTGCACAACAAAGTTCACCCTAAAAACAAACAAAACATGTCGTACAAACTCTTCATTCCGGGCCCGATTGCGGTCTCTGAAAAAACGTACAAAGCCATGGCGACTCCGATCGTCGGGCACAGAAGCAAGGATTTCCAGAATCTGGTCGCTTCCGTGGAGCCGCGCCTCAAGGAGCTCCTTTACACAAAGGACCCCGTCTACCTGAGCACAAGCTCGTCGTGGGGCGTCATGGAAGGCTCCGTGCGCAACCTGACCAACAAGGCCGTGCTCAACTGCGGCAACGGCGCGTTCTCCGACAAATGGTTCGACGTTTCCAAGCGCTGCGGCAAGGAAGCCGGCTTCCTGTCCTTCGAATGGGGCAAGCCCGTGGATCCCGAAGCCCTCGAAAAGGAGCTCGCCACGAACAAGTACGACGTCGTGACAATCGTCCACAACGAAACTTCGACGGGCACGATGAGCGACCTCGGCGAAATCTCGAAGGTCCTCAAGAAGTTCCCCGACGTGGTTTCCGTCGTCGACACGGTAAGCTCTTTCACTGCCGTCCCGATCAAGAAGGATGAACTCGGCATCGACGTGGTTGTCACAGGCTGCCAGAAGGCGCTCGCAATTCCCCCGGGACTCGCTTTCTTAAGCCCCTCCAAGAAGGCGCTCGAAAGGGCCGCCACAGTCGAAGGCCGCGGATACTATTTCGACTTCCTCGAATTCGAAAAGAACGCCGAAAAGAACATGACGCCCTCAACGCCCGTCATTTCGCTAATCTACGCGCTCGACAGCAAGCTCGACGACATCTTCGCCGAAGGCTTCGACAAGCGTTTCGCTCGCCACGTTGAAAACAACAACATCGTCCGCGAATGGGCGTACGGCTACGGCTTCGAACTCCTCCCCGAGGAAAAGTTCGGCTCGAAGTCGCTCAACTGCTTCAAGAACACCCGCAATGTCGACCTTCCGGCCGTTATCGCAGACCTCAAAAAGCGCTTCAACATGGTGTTCGACGGCGGCTACGGCAAGCTCAAGGGCAACACATTCCGCATTTCGAACATGGGCGACGAAACGCCCGAAACAATGCGCGAACTGCTCGGGAACCTCGACCAGATCCTTCCCGCGTACCTCAAGTAATCTTGCGCACGGCAGTCCGGACGCGGTCTATCCCGCGCCCGGACTGCGGCTTTCAACCCGACTCTCCACGCCAGACCCCTTTCCGTCAACGGCTGCAAACGATTGCTATACAAAACAAACACGCCAGTTCATACATGAAAAAACTCATCATCGCAGAAAAGCCGTCGGTGGCCTCCGACATCGCAAGAATCCTAAAGGCAAAAAAAACAGACGACTATTTTGAAAACGACCAGTATATCGTGGCCTCCGCGCTGGGGCATCTCGTGGAGCTTTACATGCCCGCGGACATCGACAAGAAATTCGCGAGGTGGTCGCTTTCAAACCTGCCGATAATACCCGAAAAATTCGACCTCAAGGCCATCGAAAAGAACAAGGCCAAACTCGCCGGCCTCAAAAAGCTGATGAACCGCAAGGACGTAGACGGCCTGATAAACGCGTGCGACGCCGGACGCGAGGGCGAACTCATTTTCACCTACATTTACGAAATCAACAAGTCGAAGCTGCCCCGCCAGCGCCTATGGGTGTCGTCCATGACCCCCTCTGCAATAACCGAGGCCTTCAACAACCTCAAAAGCCAGGACGAAATGCAGTCGCTGCAGGACGCCGCCAGGTGCAGGAGCGAATCCGACTGGCTAGTGGGCATAAACGGCACCCGCGCCATAACCAGCCGCATGTACGGCTCGCGCGGCAAGAACCTCGCAAGCGTCGGCCGCGTCCAGACCCCCACGCTCGCCATGATTGTCGAGCGCGAGCGCGAAATACAGAACTTCAAGTCGCGCCCCTTCTGGAGGATAGTGGCAAAGTTCGAAATTGAAAACGGCATTTACGAGGGCGTTTACCAGCGCCCCGACTTCAGCGACAAAAACAAGGAGGCCAACGACAAGGCCGACAGGATTTGGCTGCACGCCGACGCCGAAAAAGTCCTGCACGAAGTCCGCGAAATAGGTTCGGCCAAGGTCAACGAAAAGAAGACGCTTTCAAAGCAGAGCGCCCCGCGCCTTTACGACCTCACAACCCTCCAGCGCGAGGCCAACAACAGGTTCTCGTTCCCCGCGGGCAGGACGCTGAGCATAGCGCAGGCACTCTACGAAAAGCACAAGATGATAACCTACCCGCGAACCGACTCGCGCGCGCTTCCAGACGACTACAGGGGCGTCGTGGCGAGGACGCTCGGCTCGATGGGCGGCGGCTACGAAAAGCACGCGCAGAAGGCCCTCGGCGAAGACTACGTGAAAAAGGCCGGCAAGAGGATTTTCGACAGCAAGCAGGTCAGCGACCACTTCGCCATCATCCCCACCGAAATTTCCGACAGGAAGCTCTCCGACGACGAGTTCAAGATTTACGACATGATAGCCCGCAGGTTTGTCGCCGCGTTCTACCCCGAAGCGCAGTTCGACGTTACCACGCGCTTCTCGGTGGTCGGCTCCAACGTTTTCAAGACCGAAGGCAAGGTGCTCCGCGTTCCGGGATGGCTCGACGTCTATGAAAAGGAGGCTACGAACGAAACCCTTCCCCAGCTTTCGCCCGCCGACAACGAGCGCGCGAAGCTCAACGAAGCCCGCCTGAAGGAAGAGGCCACAAAGCCCCCGGCGCGATTCACGGAAGCCACGCTACTTTCCGCTATGGAAGGCGCAGGCAAGCTCGTCGAGGACGAAGACCTCGCCGACGCGATGAAGGAAAAAGGCCTCGGCACCCCCGCGACACGCGCGCAGATAATCGAAACGCTCATAGCCCACAAGTTCATCGAGCGCAAAAAGCGCGACCTCATCCCCACAGCCCGCGCCGAAAGCCTCATAAAGTTCCTCGACGTGCTCAGCATCGACACCCTCACGAGCCCCGCAATGACCGGCGAATGGGAATACAAGCTGCGCGAAATCGAAAAGAACAAGCTTTCAAGAAAGGATTTCATGGCCGGCATCGAAACCATGACGACCAGCATCGTCGACAAGGCCAAAAACTTTGTCGAGGACGAGGTCGAAATGCGCGAAACCGACATCCCCTGCCCGGTCGACGGCACCCCGCTGCTCGAAACCTTCAGGGCCTACAAGTCCAAGGACGGCAAGTTCGCCGTCTACAAGACCATCGGCAACCGCAAGATGTCGGAGGAGGAAATCCGCGAACTCGTAACCAAGGGCAAAATAGGCCCCCTCGAAGGCTTCAGAAGCAAGCTGGGCAAGCCCTATACCGCCACCCTCAAGCTCGACGAAAACCACGCGGTGAAATTCCAGTTCGGAGACAACCCCGACGGCACGGAGCGCAAGCCCGAAAACCTCGAGGAAGCCGAAGTTGTCGGCAAATGCCCGAAATCGGCCATGGGCCTGTGCGACTGCGAGGGCGATCTCGTACTCACGGACACCGCCTATGTCTGCCGCCCCAAAAACGGCAAGAAATGCGGATTCCGCCTCGGCAAAATGATGCTTTCCCACGCGATTACCCCCGCCGAAATCGAAAGCCTCATCGCCACCGGCAAAACGCCCGTCATCGACGACTTCGTCTCGAAGCGCACCAACAAAAAATTCTCCGCCGCCCTCGTGCTCGACCCCAAGGGCAGCATTTCTTTCGAGTTCGCCAAGAAAATCTCGCGCGGCAGAAAAGCCCCGCAGAAAACTGCGAACGCGTAAGCGCATAGACTTAAAAAAGCGCCGAGGTTTTCTTCGGCGCTTTTTTTATGCTCTTACATATAGAGCGCATTTTTCATTTTGAAGGGAAGCCTTTTAAAAGCGGGGCTCATAGCCGCCCCGCTCCCCGCCTAGGAAGCGCAGCTTCCATTCCTGATGCTTCGCATCGCTATGGATGATGGTTGTTCCCTGCCTGCCTATAGTCTGGTGTGATTTTGCCGCAATTAGAAGCATTGCCGTTCCTCCTTCGCGCAAAGCGCTCCTCGGAACTTCGGCAACCCTTCGGGCTAAAGTGCTTCAAATTGCGGCAAAAACAATTCAAG